>MHBE01000056.1 GCA_001803205.1 Lentisphaerae bacterium GWF2_38_69
AATCCCCTGCGGGAATCTGCATTTATTATATCTATAAGTTCCTGGATTGTGGATTTGCCGTCTCCTGTCACAAAAGGAGGCTGCCTGTGAGCTACAGCCGTAAATTCTCCATTGATTACAAGCATTCTGTAATCATTCCCCTCGACATACTCTTCCACCACTATGTTAGGGCAAACCTTCTTTGCGGAATAATATGCCGCTTCCAGTTCTTCTTCGCTTTTTATATTAACTGTTATTCCCCTGCCGTGATTGCCAACTTCCGGCTTAATAACAACCGGATAACCTAAATTCGCTGCAGTGTCAAGAGCTTCATCAAGAGTGTAGATTTTTTCTCCATCTGGAACCGGGATACATGCATTTTTAAGCAGCTCCTTGGTTCTTCCTTTTTCGTCAGCTATTTCTGTGGCAAGTGCCGATGTTTCAGAGGTCATGCTGGCTTGTATCTTCTTCTGATACTTGCCGTATCCAAGTTGTACAAAACTCTGGTCATTGAGCCTGACATATGGAATCCCTCTTGCCGCAGCTTCGTCTACCAGTGTCTGCGTCGTAGGGCCCAGTTTGCCTTCTTCACGCAACTCTTTTAGTCGTTGGATTACATCTTCAATTTCTACTTTAATGTCTTCTATGCAATCTTCTATTACATCAAAAGCAATCCTTGCAGCTTCAAGGCCTACTTTCTCTACTATATAATTAACTACTACAATATATTGTCCTGGGATGTTGGTCTTAATTGTTTTGCTGAACTTTACTTCAAGCCCCGTAAGCGTCTGGAGTTCCCATACGATATTCTCAATAATATTTGCCAGACTTGTACCTTTCTTAAGAATATCGCTAAAAGATTCACCCTTCCCTGTCTGGTGGTTTGATAGCCCAGGCAATAAAGCCATTAATCGCTCAGCGAGGCCAGGAAAGTTTTCAGACTGTTTTTCTTCTTCGCCCAAATCTATCAGCATGAATATAGATTTGCGCAAACTGTAACGGTTCGGCCCTCTTAAAGCTCTTACTTCAAGTAGTTTCATCTCTTTCTCCTCTTCCTTTTATATAAAATTTATTGATTGAGTTTGCTCTTCTTGATTCCATAGAAGAAGTATATCAGAATACCTATTGCAGACCAGACTACAAATCTTATCAATGTCAATACCGACAGTTGCGTCATAAAATAAGCGCACATCAGTATGGCAAGTGTCGCCACCAACCAGACTAGCGGACATTTAAACTTTCTAGGAAGATTAGGCTCAATTTTTCTAAGAACAAGAACTCCTATTGAAGTAGTAATAAAGGCAAAATATGTTCCTATATTCGACATTTGAGCAATCTCCTGTACGGGCAGCAATGAGGCAATAACAGCTACTAATATGCCAGTCATCCATGTAATAATATAGGGCGTTCCAAACCGTTTGCCTACTCTGCACAGTTTGCTGGGAATAAGCCCGTCTCTGGACATAGCGAAAAATATACGAGTTTGTCCATAAAGCACTGTCATGATTACACATGTCAGGCCAAAAAGCGCGCCTATGGCTACAAGTCCTGAACCAAATCTGTAGCCGATGTATTGAAGAGCGAAAGCAACAGGCTCAGGGGTATTAAGTTCAGAGACAGGGACAATACCTGTAAGAATGGCTGAGACTAGCATATACAATAAAGAGCAAACTACCAAAGAAGCTATTATTCCTAAAGGAAGATCCCTTTGCGGATTTTTAGCTTCTTCAGAGGAAGTTGATACAGCATCAAACCCAAGATAAGCAAAAAACACAACGCTGGCAGCTGTAATTGTACCATGAAAACCTTGCCCGCTCAAAAAAAAAGGATTCCAGTTCTTTAAATCAATATGAGGTGATGCCAATACTGCAAATACAACTATCATTAAAAGATTAATCACTACCATTATATTGTTGATCCTGAGGCTTTCCTTTACTCCTGTGACTAGAAGAGAAGTCATAACAATCACAATAAGCCCCGCCATAAGGTCAAAGCCTCCGCCGCTTGTTCCTCCAAAAAGTTTGGGACAGTTTGTCAAAAACTCAGGAAGCATAGGAGATTTAAATATATTTTCCCATAAACCAAGCACATAAGCCGACCAGCCCGAGGCTACGGCGGCAAGACTGACAGCATATTCCAAAATAAGATTCCATCCCACCATCCAGGCAAGGAATTCCCCTATCGTAGCATAAGAATAGGTATAGGCACTTCCGGATACAGGAACCATGGATGCAAGTTCTGCATATGATAGGGCAGCAAACGCCGCTACAAGACCAGCCATACCAAAAGAAATTATTATGGAAGGCCCTGCGCTTACGGCAGCTTCAATACCTGTAAGTACAAATATTCCAGTCCCCAATGTCGCTCCAATACCTATAAAAGTAAGATCCAGGGGACCCAGTCTTTTTCTCAACGCAGATTCTCCTTTGGTTCCTTCGATGAGCTGAGCAATACTCTTCCTCCTGAACAGCTTTGAAATCATTATCTTTCTCCTGAAATATTTATTATTTTTTTAAATTTTACGAAAAGTATAACAAATATGTTATTTTATTTCACTAAAAAATGACATATTTGAGAACAAAACAACTCTTATTATTACTATTAAAACTTTGCATTAAATTTGAGCAATATTCATGCCACTTAATAGGATTATAGCGCAAAGATAAATAATAGGCTAAATGCCACGATAAAAGAAAGATACCTGTCTAAGAGTGACGGCGTCTATTATTTGCGCATATTATAAAAGGAAATATTAAGGCCGTTTGGAATAAAAACTTGCGGCAAAAAGAAAGCTGAATCAAATGCTAAAAATTACCTGCCAGATAATCATGCAATGATCAAAGCTAGGGAACTAAACACACCAATCATGAAATACAAGCTTAATCCAAGTATCGCGTAGCAGAAGCATAGGCAACTATACTAAACTGCGAAATTTTCATGACATCCTCTTTTTTTTGTTTAATTTTTAGGTCAACCAGGGATACAATAATCCTAAATGATTTACACAAAATTAATATAACAATCCCTATGGATATAAAATTAAACTGCCTGGTACTTTATAAGAGCAACCCTGCCAGAGTCACCCGAACAACAGGCAGCGAGAAACTTGAAATAGAATTACACGACGGCGGTTCTAAATCAGTAAGACACAAAGATATTCAACTTATCCATGAAGGACCGATAACCAAACTGGATTTAAAAAAGAATCTGTCCCCGAAAGAAGACATTCTGGAAATCTGTTCACTTATAGAACCAAGCAGTGTTAATCTCAGCGAACTTTCCGAATTGCTATATGGAAAGGCCACACCACAAACAAACTGGTCCGCATGGGAATTGCTGAATGATAACCTCTATTTTAAAGGAACAATCGATAAGATAGAAGCAAAATCCGAGCATGAGATAAATGAAATCATTGCCAAAAGGAATGCAAAAGCTGCCGCAGAAGAAGAAAAAGAAAACCTTATTTCACGCATTAAAAACTTCAAAATAGTTCCTGATGATACCAAATTCATGCGCGAAATTGAACAGTTTGCGCTTGGAAAAACGCCAAGTTGCCATTTAATGGATCAGCTTGAGATAGAACAAACACAGGAAAAAGCTCACGAATTGCTTTTAAGAACCGGATACTGGAACAATTTCGTAAACCCCTACCCAGAACGATTCGGAATCTCTTTGAAAAGTAGTTTGGGATCAGATATCTCAAAGTATCATTTAGCCGATGAAGAAAGAAAAGATTTAACTCAATTTGAAGCTTTTGCCATTGACGATGAAGGCTGTAATGACCCTGATGACGCACTGAGTTTTGATGGCAAGTTCCTCTATGTACACATTGCCGATGCTGCCTCATTAGTAACGCCTGGAAGTGAACTTGATGCCTCAGCCATGAATATGGCGGCAAGTTTATATTTACCAGAAAGGACGCTCCCGATGCTGCCGGCCGGCGTTAATGAACTCTTTGCTCTCGGTTTTTCTGAAATATCACCAGCTCTGACTTTCAAGCTTACTCTAGATTCAGATAATAATTCTAAATTAGCAGAAGTATTTCCCAGTTATGTCAAAGTCAAAAGAATGACTTATGTAGAAGCCGAAGAACTTCTTGATTCAGGAAACTTTAAGTCCATCTATGAATTAACAAGGCAGTTTTATAACAAACGCATGACAGAAGGAGCCATAGAATTAATATTTCCCGAATCAAAAATTAAAGTAGATGGCAACAAGATAGAAATTAAGAATATTCCTCAGCTTAAAAGCAGAGGACTTGTCGAAGAAGCTATGCTTATGACTGGCCAGGCTGTAGCAGACTTTGCAATTAAAAATAACATCATCATACCATTTTCAACACAAAGCGTTGATGATGATATTATAGTTTCAAATAATCTTGCTGGCATGTTCAACTGCCGCAAAAAAATGAGGGCAGCGCTAATCCAGACATCGCCTGAAAGACATTCCGGCCTTGGTCTTGCTCATTACACAAAAGCCACAAGCCCATTGAGAAGGTATTTAGATTTGCTCCTTCATCAACAGCTCAGGGCTTTCATTAGCAATCAGCCCTTGATGAGCGAAGATGAAGTCTCCAAAAAAATTACATTCATTCAATCCTTCGCCAGAGAATATAGAGCGCTAGAATCAAATTCGAATAGGCATTGGACTATAGTTTATATGGATTCTAGAAAATGGAAAGGAGAAGCTGTGCTTGTTAATAAATACGACAACAAAGGCACTTTTATCATACCTGAATTAGCCTATGAGTTCAAACTACCCATTGATAGAGAAATGGAATTAAATTCAAAAATAATGATTTCCCTGAACGGCATCAATCTGCCATATCTGAATTGTTATTTTCAGGTAACCATATGAGGCGAAACTGATTTAATTCCATGCGGATGAGTGGAATGAATTTGCACGAAAGAAAATGAAAGCTCTGTAAGGAGTTGCGACAGGAAAAAATAACTTTTTGAAATCCGAAACTTCAGAAAATAAGTTCTATGTCTGCTTTTATACAAAATTCCTGCCAATTCTTTCCCGGATCTTTATCTGTAATCAGATAGTCAATATCCTTAAAATCAAGCATCTTTAAAAAAGCTACTTTCCCGAATTTGGAAGAATCAGCCAGAAGAACACATTTTTCAGACTGATGCCTCATCGCAGACTTGAGGTCGCTTTCCGGTTCGTTTGACTCCATTATTCCTTTCTCAATTGATAATGCTTTACAGCTGAGTATCGCAGTATCTGCATGATAATTCTGTAATGATTTTTTTGCATTAGCACCTGCAAGAGCCATTGAGTTATGCCTCAATTCTCCGCCTGTCGATATTATCTGCATTTCGGAATCTGAAAAATCATAAGGAATTCTAATCGAGTTTGTAATCAGAGTAATATTCTTCTTGTTCTTTATTTTATCAAGAAGCAGATAACTAG
The DNA here is from genome assembly GCA_001803205.1 of Lentisphaerae bacterium GWF2_38_69. Lineage (GTDB taxonomy): Bacteria > Verrucomicrobiota > Lentisphaeria > Victivallales > GWF2-38-69 > GWF2-38-69. The sequence goes on from MHBE01000056.1 coordinate 5,398, forward strand.
TGCTGCTGGCATCAACTACTAGCTTATCTCCATCTTTAATCAAAGCTGCAGCCTTCTGTGCTATGACTTTCTTTGCTTCAGGATTCTGCATAAACCTGGCAACAAAAGGTAAATCTTCGCTTATCTCTTGAAAAGCCACAGCTCCGCCATAAGTCCGCTTAAGAATCCCTTCGCTTTCAAGTTTTTCCAAATCTCGACGAACTGTCTCTTCGGTAATATTAAAAAGTTCACTTAATTCATTCACATAAACTTTTTTATTCATCCTTATCTTTTCTATAACCAAATGTCTTCTCTCTGCGCCTAACACGTTTCATCCTCCAAATATTTTTAAGAAATTATATTTTGTTTTATCTGTGTTTCAATATTTACATCTATTGTTTTTTCTTTTATTTTATTGTTTTTACTTTTATTTAGCATTGAAAAACATTATCCCTTTAATAAATTAAAAAAGCACAAAAAAATCTTCATTAAATCAACAGGGAGAAAATATTTTATGGAAGGATCGTGCAATAGATCGGTATGGAGAACCACAATACCGGCGGCCATGGCGAACTATATCGATGCAGGTTCAATTGTAGCAGGTTCGGCAGGCCTCATGTTATGGGCGGAATACCTGAAAATGTCAGACTGGAGAATCGGCCTTATAGCAGCTTTTAGTTCAAATGCCATTTCCGCTGCCGTCGGCGCTCTTATCGGCGGTTGGATATGCGACAAATACGGCAGAAAAATTGTTTACACCTATGACATGCTTTTCTACATGTTTGGCATGCTCTTTATAATATTTTCCCACAGTTATGTAACGCTCTTTATAGGATATGTCATAGTAGGTTTATCTGTCGGCGCTGACATTCCAGCCTCATGGACATTCATCGCTGAAGAAGCGCCAGCCGAACAGCGAGCAAAACACTGCGGAACAGCGCAGCTTGCCTGGGCGATTGGCCCTGTAGTGACGCTTCTTTTATCTTTTGCGCTTACTGATCTTGGATTATTGGGAAGCAGAATAGTTTTTGCTCATCTTTTAGTGCTTGCATTTATAACCTGGAAATTGCGCCGTTCGCTATCAGAATCAAAAATCTGGAAAGATGAAAAAGAAGGTGAAAAAATTCTTGCTGAAAAAGGCGTCGAAGCTAAATCAAGTTTTAAAGAATTTTTCATTATTCCAAATCTAAAAGCAATGCTTTTCCTGATAGGGATTTATCTTTTCTGGAATATGGTGGCAGGTACAATGGGTTTCCTGATGCCGTTCATTTACCAGACTGTAGGCGGAGTAACACAGGCTCAGGCAGTAATTCTCCAGGCATTCCTATTTACCTGCACTGCTCTAAGTACTTATTTTATTTTCATGAAATATGCTGACAAAATGAACAGACGACTGCTTTATGCAATTGCCGCAATAGCTGCTATTTTTGCATGGGGACTTTTTGTAGTAGCTCCGGTTACTGTCGTAATATTGTTGATTTTCGTAATCATTTACGGCCTTCATTGCGGCATCGGGCAGCAGGCGTTCTATCAGCTCTGGGCTAGCGAAATATTCCCTACAAAATATCGTGCCAGATCGCAAGGCATAATGTTCTTTTTTGTACGGGTCTCATGTGGAGTATGGACATTCCTTGTTCCTCACTTGATAAGTGCGAAAGGTTTCAGTTTTGTCGCTTCACTGATGGTTATATTTCTTATAATAAGTGCTATAATCGGGGTAATTTTTGCACCTGATACTTCCGGCAAAACATTGAAACAGATAGAGCATGAGCGCTACGAAAAATACAAGAACATCCATTTGGGCCTGGAAGAAATTAAATAAAGGATCTGGTCATCTATGATAAGAAAAGCGTTTACAATGAGTGTCAATCCTGACAATCATCAGGAATATGGAAAAAGGCATAATCCAATCTGGAAAGAGTTGGAAGAGACTTTAAAAGCTCATGGCGTTCATAATTACTCAATATTTCTCGACAAAGAAACTTCCGCCTTATTTGGTTACGCTGAAATCGAAAATGAGAAAAGTTGGAATGCCATCGCTGATGCGCCTGTTTGCAAAAAATGGTGGGCTTATATGAAGGATATTATGCCTTCTAATCCTGACAACAGCCCGATTTCTACAGAACTAGAAGAAGTCTTTCATATTGACTGATAATAATTTTACTTAAGGAATTTTAACTATGAGCAAAAATATAGAAACCTCGTATAAATTGGCAAAGGAACATTATGCAGAATTTGGAATCAACACTGATTCTGCCATAAAAAAACTCAGCTCAATATCTGTTTCTCTTCATTGCTGGCAGGGAGACGATGTGACAGGCTTTGAAAGTTTAAGCGGAGGGCTTTCCGGAGACGGAATTCAGGCTACAGGAAATTATCCTGGCAAGGCCAGAACTCCTGACGAGCTTCGTTCTGATATTGACAAGGCAATGAGGCTGATACCCGGAACACACAAACTAAATCTCCACTCAATATATGCCGAAACAGGAAAGAAATCAGTTGGAAGAAATCATTTAAAGGTTGAGCATTTCTCAAACTGGATTGATTGGGCTAAAGAAAAGAAAATCGGAATGGACTTCAATCCCTCATACTTTTCACACCCTTATTCAAAAGACGGTTTTACTCTAAGCCACATTGATAAAGATGTACGAAAATTCTGGATAGAACACGGCATAGCCTGCCGTAAAATAGGAGAAGACTTCGGGAAAAAGCTTGGGAGGACCTGCGTTACTAATTTCTGGATTCCTGATGGATACAAGGACATTCCTTATGACAGAAATACCCCAAGAGAAAGATTAAAGGAGTCACTTGATTTAATCTTCAAGGATAAAATTAACCCTAAATTCAACCTAGATGCTGTTGAAAGCAAACTCTTCGGCATAGGTTCAGAAAGTTATGTTGTCGGTTCACATGAGTTTTACATGGGCTATGCTGTTAAGAACAATAAGCTTCTCTGTCTTGATGCCGGACACTTTCATCCAACTGAAGGAATTGCAGACAAGATATCATCTTCACTGCTATTCGTTGATTCACTGCTTCTGCATGTTTCGCGACCGGTCAGATGGGACAGTGATCATGTGGTTATACTCAATGACGATTTGCTTGATATTTCCAAAGCTGTCGCAAGAGGAAATTATTTTGATCGCGTACACATTGGACTGGATTTCTTCGATGCCAGTATCAATAGAATTGCCGCATGGGTTATTGGTACGCGCAGTATGCTCAAATCACTGCTGATTGCTTTGCTCGAACCAGCGGAACATCTAAGGAAACTTGAAGATTCCGGAGATTTTACAAAGCGCCTTGCTCTTGCTGAAGAGCTTAAAATGCTTCCATTCGGCATTGTCTGGGATTATTATTGCATGAAGAAAGATGTTCCTGTGGGTTATGCATGGATGAAGGATGTTGAAACTTACGAAAAAAAAGTACTTTCAAAGAGAGGTTGATATATGATGAAAACAATTTTGAATGCTTCAATCGAAAAAGAAATACAGAAAGTTTCAAAAGCAGCAGAGCTAATCTGGGACAAAGGCTGGGCCGAACGCAATGGTGGAAATATTTCTGTTAATCTTTCAAAAGTGGCAACAGGAATTAAACCTGACTACAGCAAATGCAGATATGTTGAGATTACAAATTTTCCAAAAGAGCTGTCAGGCAAGATATTCTTTGTCACAGGAACAGGCGAAAGAATCAGAGATCTTGAAATTCCCGAAGAATCTTCCTGCATAATTGAATTTGATAAGGAAGTAAAAGGCTATTACATCATCTGGGGAGGCGTTACCAAAGAGAATTTCCGTCCGACTAGCGAACTTATTTCCCATATGAAACTCCATCTCGACCTGGAAAAATCTCCGAGAGGTTATAGCGCGGTAATCCATTCTCACCCTACTGAAGTTATCTGCCTTTCGCATCACCCTGTGCTGAATAAGGATGAAAAAACATTCAACAAAGCAATATGGAGCATGCTGCCAGAAGTCAGAGCCTTTGTCCCGAGAGGAGTCGCTCTGCTCCCTTACGCCCTGCCCGGCTCTGAAGAGCTGGCAGACCTGACGGTAAAAGGGTTGAGAAGTCATGATGTAGCACTATGGTTGAAACACGGCGCAGTCGCCGCAGGAAAAGATGTCATGGAGGCATTCGACTTCCTTGATGTAGCAAACAAAGGCTGCAACATTTACCTCAAGTGTCTTGCCAGCGGCTTCACTCCTGAAGGAATGTCCCAGAAAGAAATGGACGAACTCGTCCGGGCTTTCAACCTATAATTTTTGCAACAAAAGAGACGCAAAATCTTGCGTTTCTATGTCAAAATGCATTAATAGTTTGGATAAAAATGAAGACTATCATTGTTCCATGCGACGGCGCTACAAATATAAAAGTCAATGTTTATGACTATGACACTTTACTGGAATTGAATTCTTCCTCGACAGAAACGCCAACAGCAAAGATCGACGGCATGATTTTCAATTCCACGACCGAAGAGTTTGAATGGTTTGACTCGGCTATTGCCAGACTCCCCAGGGAGCTAAGAAATGCAGCAGTAATTTCGCCTGTTTCCAGAGGCGCTTCAGCTGGGCTGATAGACTCAAATAACAAAATCCTGGACTCTGCTGATGGAAAACATACTCTAGCTTATACTCAAAATTATAGCACTGAAACTGACAGAGAATTTGCTGAATTATGCGGGGATGAAATAAAATTTTTCATTGAAACAGGTTCCATTTCAACTCTTCCCGGCAGTTTGACTCTGATTAAACGCCTTCTTTTCGAAGAACTCGAAAGGCCGCAGATTCTTAGAAAAGCCGAACGGCTGGCTATATACCCTGTTCTTATGTCAGGACACTTTCTCGGCAGTTATCTGGAAGCAGCAAATCTTGCAGGAAATGAACACAGTTACTGGATGTGCCATTCCGGAGCAAGAAATATCAACTCAGATCCTGGAACCAAAAGCAATATCTGCGATAAGATTAAGTCCTTTAGCCGACTCATTCCAAAACAAACACATCTGCCCTATAAACCGATAGACACGATTAATCCCTATAAAGCTCAATTCCTAAACCTACCAAACAACACAACCGTGTTGCCGGGCGGACATGATACATGCTTTTCTCATATTCCGATTGCATCAAGTTTTTATCAGAACTTTCCGAAAATGAAAGGCAAACCCTTTATACATCTTGAAATCGGAACATGGACAATGGGCGCACTTATTGGCGCGTTTAGTCCTCTGTCAAAAGATATGTTCGGCAAGGGAATAATAGTACAGGGAACAGTTGACGGGTTCCCTGTTTTGACAAGCATGTACGCGGGAGGTTCTGATTTCAAATACCTAAAAGAGCAAATTGAATCGCACGGAATGAAATTTGAATCAAATGACTCTCTCAAAACACTATCTGAAGTTTTACATAACAACAAATGTTTTGTCCAGCCAAATATCAACCCGTCAAACAGAGGGCACGGCCCTTTCCCCGGATTGAAAGGAAGGATAATCAATGAAGGTTATTTCTTCAGCTCGGGAGAAAGGGCGTTCGCCCTTAGCAATTTAATGTCATCTCTTGTCACCTCTCATCATATTGAACTCATTTCAACTGACAGAAACATACCAATCGTTCTGACTGGCGGCGGCGCAAAAGGAAAACTTTTCGGAGACATCCTTTCTTCACTTATAGACAGGGATGTTTACACTATTTACTCTCCAACTGGCGAACCTCTAGTCGAAACAACCTCCCTTGGCGCAGCTATAATAGGCAAGGCCGGCTGCCTGAATATACATCCGTATGATACTGATATTTCTAGTTTGAGAATAAGCTACAGAAAGTCCCATAGACTTGATTCCAGCCTGATATCTCTTTTAAATAGATATAGGCGGACTTATTTTGACTCAATAAGAAATTAACACTAATAAATGGAAATAACTGAAGTAACATAGTGCATTACCTAACTGCACTCAGCCTTCTTAGCCCGACTTTGTTTTTTAGACCTCTCTGAAAAAATATTTCAAAAATATATTTGAGGCTAAGCCTTAAAAAGCCTTGAGGCTGACTAGTCGTATTGTAGGTACCTAATATAATTAGCTAGTCTTGACATTTTCATTTCCCGGATTATGCTTTCTTCATATGTATATCAAAGAAATCAAAACCAAGAACCGTAAGACGAATAGAGAGTATGTAAAGCATATTCTTGTTGAATCCATCC
>MHBE01000057.1 GCA_001803205.1 Lentisphaerae bacterium GWF2_38_69
TACCCTGGTACCAATCTGGTATTAAGATATGAGAGAATCGGCGAAACATGATTGCATGTGTCATCCTTTTGTCCCCCAGATCAAGATTCCTGATATTACTTAAACTTTGCCAGACAAAATCTGAAATATGAAAACATAAAAAGTATTATTCAGATATTTTATTTAATAAATTCTGAATTTTCATTACGCAATCAGGCATATTATCCCTGAGTTCATAAACCCAGAAACGAATTGTTTTCCAACCTAAAAGCCCCAATGTATAATCCCTCCAGAGGTCATCTGCCTTTCGATGTCCTGAATCATCGCGATGATATTTTTCTCCGTCGACTTCTATATCTATCTTTAATTCAGGGATAGCTAAGTCAAGCCTTCTCCCTGCAAGAGGAAACTGAGGGAGGGTTTTTATACCAGCCAGGACTAAGGTGTTGTATAGATTTTCCTCCCAAATGGACTCAAAAGGATTTTGGCTACTAATTTGAGCTATATATTCATCAGGATATAATGCTAGTCTCTGAAGATAATGTACGCCTGATGTTTTACAAAGTTCACGATTTCCTACAATAACCAATAACGCTCTTGCTCTGCTTACAGCAACATTCGTTAGGTTAGAGTTTTCTTTGTTACAAAGTAACCATTTGTAACTATCTCCAAGCCCTTTTTGAAATGCTGGGGAGAAAATAATCACATCCCTTTCATCTCCTTGAAAGCTATGTGCAGTGCTTGCAATAAAATTCCATTTCATGCTACCAAATTCACTTGTCAGTTTTTCCTCTAGAGCTGCTGCCTGGGCTTTAAATGGAGTAATTACACCAATAGTTCCTGCAAAATCATTATCTTTAAATTCCTTCAATATTTGCTTAATCTCTAATATTTCTTCGCTTACAATTGGGCCATTTACACTATTACTGACAGTTCCTTCTACATTATGCCAGATTATACCAGGTTTAAAATTTTTGGGTAGTTTAAAGTTTTGTCTATCAGTCATGACATTCAGTCTGCCATTATAAAAAGTCTTATTGAAATAATCCGCAATAACATCATGGCACCTGAAATGATCTCGCAACAGTACAGTTGGAAAAGAGTTGGCAAGCTCAAAAGAATTAATAAGTTGGTAGTCATACTTTTGAAGATTGGGATCAGTTATTCCATGAGTATTGAACTTTAGGTTCTGATGACGGTTAGCGCTCAAAGTGATAACTGGCCTAAATTGATTCGGATCCCCTACAATTACTACTCTTTTAGCTCTATATAAAGCTGGAATAATTGGAGGGATTTCGCATTGGCTTGCTTCATCAATAATGGTATAATCAACTATTGCAGGAGCAAGCGGCAAAGCTTTTCTTAGGGACAATAAAGTAGATGCCCAGGCAGGAAAAGAATTTACTAGTTGAGATATGTTATCAGTAAAAACTCTTTCCCAATTAGCCGAAGTTTGACTATTAAAATTACTATAATTTTGACTATTCAGCATTACCCTTAAATTTTGTAAGTCTCCTTTCAGTTTATCTGAAATATTTGCAAGCCTTTCATTGAGCTTTGCGATTAGGGCTTTAGGCGCTTCTTCTGAGAGTATTTTTTGAATTTCAGCAAATCTGTCTTTTAACTTCTCTGCATTATTAAATTTCTTGCACTTATTTTCATTGATTTCAATTTGGGATTTTAGGTTTCTAATTGCTTCGAATTCGGTATAATCATGTAAGGCTTGTTGAACATATTTTACCAAATCATATGGAGTTAGTCTATCAGGTAACTTACTCCATAGCTCTGGAGATTTTTCATTAAAAAATAGCGCTAAGTGCGCAACTTTTCTGAATCTACAAAAATACCAGATGGTTCTCTGAAAATAAGCAATCAAGGTTTTCTTTTTAAATAATTCAGATTCAAGAGGTATTTTTTTAAGCAACTCTATTTTTTCTTTGTTTGTATATAATCCAGTATTAATGATCGAACTGATCTTTATTTCGGTATAATTTTTAGTCCTATTCTCAAATTCTTCATAATCTTTTGCAAGTGTGGCAGAAATTATTTCTCTTTCTATAGATTCATTTATTATCGACAAAGCTTCTTTTGTTAACGAGGAAATTTTTTTATAAAAATATGCAGAGCTATTACTATTTGTGTTAAATAGAGCTGTATTATTTATTTTCCGTATAGCATCAACCCATGTGGTTGCTTCTCCATTCTTTGAACTGCTGCAGTTAACTATTGGTGGATTATCAGATAGTTTGCCACATCTAGATACAACTGCCTCAATTGCCTTATGATTCTTGCTAGCAAAGATTACAGTTTTTCCATAAAAGACTAAGTTAGCTATTATATTACTTACAGCCTGAGATTTACCAGTGCCTGGAGGGCCCGTTATCTGAGTACATGAAGAATTTAAACTAGTCTTAACAGCGTTTTCCTGTTCCTGATTCATCGCCAAGAATGGCAATGGGTATTCAATATCTTTATTGTTTTCAATAAGGTTAGGCGGATTTTTAAAAACATATGATAATGCAGTTTTGTCTAATTCATTGTCTGGAGCATTTGCAATTTTTTTTAGCTCTTTTAACAATCCTAAATTATATTTTACTCTTTCTCCTACAAACAGAACAGGAATATTATAAATACCAGGCTCAGCCGAATTTAAATCAAGCATAGTCCTTGGTCTGTCAGGATCTAAAACAGTATCTTTTAATTTATCTCCTAATAAACTGCCAATTGCTCCAATTGCTTTGATTATATCAAAATATGCAAAAGTACCATTTGCATCATTAGTATTTATTTGAGCTGCTCTTAATAAAGCTGTCTGATGATCTTTGTGGATACCTTTTTCAAGCCATTGCCCATTAAAATCAGCTTGATCATACTGAGGATTTATTTTTAGGTTGTTGTTTAAGAATGATGTTATTTCACAGGGAATCGTGCATATAGGATTTAAAAAACTACCGTTGTTAGTGGAGTAGAGTTGGACAGGATAGCCCAAAAATAATTCTTGTCCTTCTCTCATACATACAACATTGCGCAAGAAAGCCGCTTGTGTATTATTTAGATCAAATGATAATACTTTTTCTATTGATAAGTCTACTACAGATAACCAATCCAAGGGAAGAATTGGAAAAATAAATTTATCGTTAAGAGTTCTAGAATTTAGATAACACGAAGGTCTCTCATCAAATTTAACACAATCAATATAATATTTAATTATTTTTTTAAAGTCCGCCCACGGAGAAATGCCAGAGACCCTAAGTACAGGTCCTGCTATATTTTTACCACTTAATGATTCATTCATCTTTTTCATCATCATCTTCATCATCTTCTTCTTTGAGAGCTTCAATCATTCCTTCGAGTCTACCGCTGCTTTTCAAATATCTAAGTATTTCTTCCATTAAATTTGTACTTCTACCATTTCTAGTCTGCGTAACAATAATCTTTTCAAGGTTTGAAATGATTATACCCAATAATCGGTCTATCCTTACTGAATTATAAGGGAGGAAATTTCTGTCATAGCAACGCCGTTTCAACATAAAAAGAATTGTTGACAAAGCATTCTTGAGAATGTTAAACTTTCCGTAAATAAAACTGTTCCAAAACAAACTATTCAAATGCTCCATCATTTTGTAGCATTTCTCAGATTCTATATATAAAAGAGCATCATTTCTATATGAAAGCATTTTCTTCAAAGCAATTACATAATTAGACATTCTTTCATTGCCCCGTAAGCGAAACATATCAAGAACTTTATTAAAATAGGCTTTATAATCTTCTGAATCGCAAAATAGATTTGCGCAGGCTGTCAATTCCTGTATTTTTAAAGGTGCACTAGACTTAAGTTTATCTATTAGATCTTTCCTAACTATTTCAAAATAATCACTTTGGTAAGTCCATGCAATTGCTCCTATAACATACTTATAGTCATTTTGATTTTTATAAGTATATTTTAGTTTTAGTTTCTCTAAGAATTTATTGATCAATGAAATATCTGATGCAGCAGGGAATTTATAATCAGGATTATTTCCAAAAACATTTATCCTACCTAAATCAGATTTATCGTCTGGATCTTTTCCCATCACACCTAACTTTTTAGCAACATTTTGTGCATTTGAGCGCTCATTTAAAGTATAGGCTTTTATATAAGGTTCCGCGATAGACCATTTTGAGTTATTAGCTTTTACAGCAGGAATATATGGAGGAAAACTACGATCTATTTTTTTTCTTAAAGAATCTTCTGTTTCTTCTGATTCGGTCATTTTTTCCCAGTCTAGTAGAACTGGTGTCGGAAATATTTTATTATTATGTACTTCAACAATTGCCATGCCTTGTCCAGGACGCATTCTTGGATACAATTCTATTTCAGCATTCTTAGACAACCTAACATTAAATAACTGCTTCAGTTCGCGAAGTTTTTCTTCGTCTTCCATTCTTAAATAAAAATGCCCTGCAGTATCATATTGGCTTATCTGACAACCAGTTATTGGTTCCTTGAGTGTGTATTCTTCATTCCCTCTTACTTCACCACAATCGATAAGAGGTTTAAGCTTAATGTCTTCATCCTTTAAATCTTGAACAACTAAATCAAGCCTAGGCAACTGGTCAAAGTATGTTGGTAGGCCATTAATAACTTTAAGTCCAAATATTCCACAACCATTTGTTATTAGGTTAGGATCAGTATCAATTCCTTCTCTCCATATATGCCTGCAAGAAAGGGCACTTTTAAGTTTACTATGATCCAGAAAAGAAAGATAAGGTCCGCATAATAAAGCATAATCGAATTTTTGAAGTACCTTGCAAGCTTTATTAATAAGATAGTCTAATGCAGTAATAGAAGGATTGTATTCGGAAGGTGGTGGAAATCCTGATAAGGCTAACATTATTTTCGAAAAATGATGCCAGAGTTTTTTATTCCCCAAATTATATCTTGTCTCATATATAAATTTATCTTTAGGTAGAGGAGTCGAAATTTCATACCATCTATTGTCTTTTAAAGGAATAACAAAATCAGTTTTCTCGCCAGAATGCTTATAGGATCCATTTACCATAGCAAGCTGCCATAAGCTATATTGGTCATAATTAGGTTGAAGTGTAGCAAGAAGTGTTTCGGCATACAAGAAATCCAAGGGCGGAAGCTCTATAGTTTGAAAATTCAGTTTTTTTGGAAGAAACCTTTTAGGTACAATCCAGTCAGTGTCGTTTTTTAATTCGAGTACTGTAATATCAAGGCGATGCTGCTGAAAATCAAAAACAGCAACCTTTTTTCCTGTTTGCATGAAGGTATAATGCTTATCAGACAAACCAATCAGCGCTGCTACTGAACGCCACAGTAATCTTATTTTATCTCTTCCATTGGGAAAGGAACGGATTAGATTTTCCTGCCCCATACTGCTTGTGGCTTCAGGTACTGAAACTACTGCCATATCATATTTATCAACTGAACTTAAAGCTCTCTTAAGCAAAACTGAAGCTATATCCTTACATGAAGCATTTGCGCTTTTACCTCCAAATGAAGTATAATTCCAAGATGGGTTCAAGCTTTTTTGTTTAAAAGCCTCGAATAGCGCCCACGCAGGAACTCTTGCAAAAGCATTTATATTATCAAAGCCAGAATTCCATAGATTTGCATTATTAAAGTCGACAATGGTTGGTTTTTGGTGCGACTTGCTTGGGAGCAATACAATCCCAGAAAATTTACTTTTCTCCAATGTTAAAAATTTGTTATTCTTTCCATCACCTTCTATAAGGATTGATGAGCAATCGGAATTTAGCCAATCTATGCCTACTACTCTATTCATAAGCTAGATATCCTTTTATAATTTTTGACAAGTTTGTCGCAGTATTGCCAGACATGTTTTCATCCAGACCATTTACCGATAAAAGTGTGATGATTTTATTTTGAAGTATAATTTCTTCATTACGTTGACTAGGCCAGCTGTAAAGTATTATTGAAGATTCTTTTGCAGTTTTGACAACACTATCAAAAAAGTTAATAATTTCACTATCTGTAACATTGGTTGTGTTATGGCAGCTATATAAGTGTATTTGTTTAGCACATCCATTCTTCGGAATAGCTCTCAATGTCATTATCTTAAGAGTATTATAAAAGTCTTCATTATCAGAGCTACAATTTTGTATTTTAATAAGGGAATTGCTGATTATGATTTCTGTTGGCCAGTCAAAAAGTTCTGTCCAGCTTCCTTTTTTAATAGTATTATTCATCCATAGTTCATGGGAAAATATTTTTCTAGAGCTCGTGTTCATAAGTGAGACTGTAATAGCAAGTCGACACCAATCTGCAAACAGAAATTTCTGAATTTTCCATGCAGTTTCTGTTTCTTCCTGCTGACGAACAAGCCTGCAGTACCATAACCACATCTTATTGTATAAAGCATCGTACATCAAGACATAGTTGGGTTTGGGAAAGCTATATAAATCATCGATTCCCACCATCATAGGATTATTGATAATATTCTTTAACTCTGACAAAAAGATCTTTACTTTTTTATATCGTTCTGCCGATGATTTATCTTTATGATCGTTAACATATGTGAAGGCGGCTTGATAAGAGAACTCAATCATTTTTTTAAGAACCCTGTTCTCTAGTGTGTTGTAAGATTCATTTTTTACGACAGCAAGAATTCGCTGGCGACTGCCAGCTTTTTCAATTGTATTGCGGCCAGGTTGTTGTATGAGCCATGTCAGGCACTTGGTATCGATCCTTTGCACTCTCGAAAGATGCTCTTTCTCATGGAACTGCCTAAGAATTTTCCTTGGTGATGAAACAAGTCTCAATAACTCACTTTTATAATTTTGTTCGATCTGAACAATAAGTTCAATTGGTGGCTCAGAGGAGGATGGGTTAAAAAGGTCAATTACTCTTCTCCACGATATAGGCAGCTCCTTATTCAGGCGAATTAATATTCTATCCTCATTTTCTATTGAATATTTTTCAGCCTCAAATCGAAGTTCACTAAAACCCTTAATAATAGACTCTATAAATTTGTAAAGATAATATTGTTGCCTGTCAGCTTCTGACAGATTTTCAAAATATCCTGCGATATACTTATTGAAATCGATTTTTCTTATGAAAGCCCTTGATGGAATAGAAGTCATATTGTTGGAAAGTTTATTGGGGCTTTGATTCATTCAGACTACTTTCTATTAATTATCAATACGCGTTACGCCGCGCCACTCAAAGAAAGGTTTTGTATTATCTTCTATAGCCGTTCTAAGAGTATCGAGGAGAATGGTATCTCCTAACTTACCTGCAATCTCAGTTATCGCTTTAAAAAGCTTATTACCCTTTTCCAATTCTATCCCGTTGAGCTTCGGTAATATTTTCATCTCTATCTGATCAGCAATAGCATCATTGAATGCCCTTGTATCGGAAACCGCCATAGGATAGGTTGAAACATATTTCATTACTGCTTGTGAAACACGGTAGCCAAAAGGTTTTCCTATCTCGTTCATTTCTTTATTTAGATCATCCAAGTATTTGTTAAGAATATTTTTCTTTTCTAGATCTAAATCTCTATTTTTCCAGTGTTGCCAGTGTTCATAATTGAGAAGATATTCAGTCTTAGTTTTTTTCATAAGTTTTTCTTTATCAGGAATTGTATCAGTTTTGTTAGGCTTTCCAAAACGAAGCACATTAGATCTATCAATCACTTTATCAGAAAGATTTTGTGTTGTTTCATCTTCATTCATCGTGCCAACAAATAAAATATTATTGCCAACAAAAATTCTTTCATTTTTTTCATGTCTCCTTAATGATCCTGATTCAATCTCTATTTCTACAGGGCTTCTACTTTTGGCATCGTGAATGTTATTTCTATATTCCAATTTGCTTAATAATTCACTAAAATAATATTCTACTTTTGCAAGATTCATTTCGTCTAGCAATACTAACGCCATGCTTGATTTCAAATTTCCGAAATTTCCTTTGTTGTTATAAGCATCTAATTGCCAGAGAAGTCTTGAAAGTTCAGTAGCTTTGAATCTATTTTCCATATAGTTATAGAAACCAAAAAGGTCTTGTGGCCCATCCCATCTTGGCTGAACAGCTATTGGAAGAAAATGCATACCAATTGCATTTGCATACAATTGCGGCAAGAGACTTTTTCCAGTTCCAGATATCCCGGCCAAAACAACAAGAGGAGAAATATCTGCGATCTTCAAAGCTGTATGAAAAGCATACAAAGCTCTTTTGGGAAATATTACACCATCACTCTTCATGTCATCTTTAAATTTATCAAGCCATTGATTCTCATTTAGGATAGTATCACGATATTTGAATTCGCCTATAATTTGGGCTCTGTAAAGATCTTCAAGTCTTGTTTTAAGCTCTGGGGGTTCCAATCTGGTGATTTGCCCAGTAAGATTCTCAAGAGTTTCTTGTAATGCTTTGTGCTGTGAATTTAACATTTCAACAGCGGCCTTGTTACCTCTAATAATACCATCAAGTTCTTTATTTTGACTTTCTAATTCCGTTTTTTGTGTCTTTAGATTATTAATAGTATTTCCAAGTTCTTCGTATTTCTTTTCAATTTCTTTCTCAAGTTTTGATATTTTTTCTTCAAGTTTTTTTATTTCAGACAGCAGGTTTTCAAGCTTAACTTTTGCAGACAAGGATTCAATATTTAATTGATTGTTCTCTGCTCTTAGTTTGTCAGCTTTATCTGAAATTTTATCAAATTCATTACTTGCCTGATCTCTCTGTCTTTCGGCATCGCGAGCTTGTAGTTTAATATCATTTAAGCTGCTAATAGCTTCAGATTTTTTGTTAGCTAATGCTTGTTCTGCATCCTGTAGTTCTTTTCTCTTTTCTAGAAGTTTGTTGGTTTCTTCTTGGAGAATTTTTGATGCCTTTTCATAGTCTTGCCGTTTATTTGAAATTTCAGACTCTAATTGTGCAATTGTAACCCCGTTATCTTCTAACCATTTTTTAAGCTTGTTGGCTTCTTCTATGACTCTTTTGGAATTTTCAACTTCTGTTTTATGCTTATCTACTTCCTTTATCAGGTCTTCTTTTTTCGATTCAAGGTTACTTATCATTGTCTCAAGATTTTTAAACTTGACTGCATTAGGAAGTTGCTTTAACATTTTGCTGTAGTAAGCATAAATATATGCAGATGTGATAATTATAATGCATACAATAGCTAATCCTACAAAAAATAAGACTAAAGCCATTTCACCAGAAGCAATAAATTGGTTTAGAGTACTCATAGTTTATTCTCTGTATTAGTTGGATTATTATTAAGCTTTGCATTCAATTCTGATTCTTGCTTTTTCAGTTTCTCAATATTATTCATGAGTCTATTCTTTTCAGTTTCCAAACTTCTTAATGCTTCATGTCGTGAATCTATATCAGCGGTTAAAGCACTCTTTTCAATTTTCTTCTTGTTAATATCAGTATCTAGCGAAGTAATTAGACTATCAATTGAGTCTCTTAATTTCTTTTGACTGTCCATATTTTCCTTCGTCGCATTTGTTCTATTTGTATTTGCATCATTAATTGAATTACTTAAAGAGTCCAATTGTTTTTGTGCTTCTTGAATTTTATTATTTAAGCCTATCAAAGTTTCATTCTTTTCAGCCTGTGACTCTTTTATTTGATTAGCAATCCCTGCCAGTTGCTGTTTTGCTAATTCAATCTGATTTGATAAGTTTTTTTTATTTGCCTCGAATTCATTTAAATCTTTTTCAGCTGAAGTCTTTTTTGCAAGATAACTTGTATTCAAATCATCCAATTGTTTTTGTTTTTTGGCAATATCTGTATCTAATTTATTTTCATTCAGCTGCAACGCTGATATTGATGCGTTTATATCTTTTGTTTTCGCAGTCTCTATTTCTCTATATTCAGATTGAAGCAAATTAATTTTTGTTTCATAGGAAGATATATTAGTATTTAATTCGTCTATTCGTTTTTGTTTGTCGGATAGTTGGTTAATTGAAGCTTGTATAGCAGCTAGACTTGATTTGTTACTATTAATATCAGCATCCAATTTAGATATATATTCTTGCTTAGCCTTTGATAAGTTATTCAGGTTTTCCGTTAGCGCGTCTTCCCTGTGTTTTGCATTCTGATACCAAACTGCTTTATCTTTTGCGAATGGAATAACTAAATATCCTATCATTCCAAAGGCTATTACTCCAAGCAATACCAAAAGCGAGAAAAGCACTATAAAAATTTTATGGCTTTTTGAATTATCATTTTCACTAACCGATGGGGGCTGGTCAGTTTTTACTTGTAAATTGTTTATTGGATTTTGAATTTCAAAAGAACTATTACACGAAGGACATGTGGTTTTTTGTCCAATCCATTCAGGTTTCCACTCTCCATCGAAACTTAGATCTTTATGACAATTGGGGCATTCAATCTTATGCATAATGATTTTTAATTTTTATAATAAGTATTTTCTAAGAAATGTCTTATCTATAGTGATTATATCAATTTTTATTGGAATGTAAATGCCCTAAAGATACATCAATAGTTATAGTGTATTATAGTTATAATAGGACTATCAAAATTGTTCTGAATAACATGTAAATTTGAACAAAACCTAAAAGACTGTAAATCAAATACAGATTTTACTTATTATAGCTATTAATATTTATAAGCCTTAATGTCTGTTCGTCAGTATATCCTTTAAAGTACTTATCAATCACTTTCTTAAAAATATTTTCTGATGTTTCATCAATAGCAGCGAAGAGTGTCATTGAAGATCTTAACTTTAAATCATCAGGGCTGCCGAATATTTTGTATGCACTTACATGTTCGAGCTTCAGCAACTCATTGGAAATTTCCTTTAGCCGAGTTCCAAGAAGAGGATGATTAAGGTATGCTTTTGCTTCATCAAGACTCTTTATGGCATAGATCTTTGAAGTTTCACTGTACCCAAGCCCCTTGAATTGAGGAAAAATATACCACATCCAATGAGTCCTCTTTTTCCCTGACCTGATCTCAGAAAGGGCTATCTCATAAACTTTTTTCTGCGATTCTACAAACCTGTTTAGGTTGCAGTTATCTACATTCTGTTTCACATCGATATTTCGCCAATATCTGCCTGAAGAGTAAATAGCACCATTTGGATGATCTCCCTTTAAGAATGGAGGCCGAGGTGGAGTAATAAATTTTTGTACATCCTTATCTTCTATATAACGACTAAATCCGTTGTTTTTAAGTTGTTGCTGTGCTAAATTTTCAGATAAAAATTCGATTTGATCAAAAATAATTGAATTATCATTCAAGAAATAAACTATACTTGATCCATTCTGTGATTTTTCAATTAATGCCCAGTTCTGTTGAAGCATTTCAATGACCTTAATCCAGTAGTCTTTGCTGTGAATTTCTATAAAATTGTTTTTCATTATTTCTCTTCTTTCATAATTTTTATTGAAAAAATACTTCCACTGCTACGACATATAGCGTCCTAGCCTTTTGTGCGAGCGAAGAAAAATGAATTATTATGGAATCTGATAGAAAGATCTTTAAAAAATTAGGCACTGTCATTAATTAACATTTACAATACTAGCGGTTTTATGATGTAATTCCAGTTCCCTTTAAAACTGTTTTGTGTGATATTCAAAGTA
>MHBE01000058.1 GCA_001803205.1 Lentisphaerae bacterium GWF2_38_69
ATCCCGAACACGGTAGTTAAGCGTTTCTGCGGCAATGGTACTGTACGAAAGAGTATGGGAGAGTAGCTCGATGCCAAGGGGTTTTTTGTTTTAAAGAGAAATAGGACTAATATATCCTATAGGACACATGGGACTCATAAGCCTTATGAGACAGATGGGTCAATCAATCCGAACTTGCCAGAATTACTTTTTGAATACTGAGTAGATTTTGTGCCCGAGATATACCGCTAGGAATATAATTATTGCAGAATAAACTGCTATAAAATCTACTAATTTATAGTTTTCTCCGAAAGTTATAAATTGAGCAATAATTACAAAAGCTATGACTATCATGGAAAAAATCTGGGCGAAAGGATAAAATTTTGCCTTGTACTTCAGAATATTTTCTCCTCCAAGTTTATCTAAATAATTCTTTCTGAACTTATAATGACTCAGAGCGATGCCAAACCAGGCAAGAAACCCTGCCAGAGATGAAATCTGAATTATATAACTGAAGAACATTCCATTTCCTATGAATGAAGAAATAAAGACTGTAGCTCCTACAGCGCTTGTAGCTAAAAGAGCAGGAAGAGGGACTTTTTTATCTGTTACGAGTTTAAATATTTCAAGAGTCTGACCTGAATGGCCAAGATACCAGAGAATCCTTGTTGAAGAGTACATACTTGCATTTGCGGCCGAAATAAGAGCTGTTAAAATGATGAAATTAACTATATTTCCAGCGTATTTACCCATAAATTGGCCAAAAAGAAGAGTATATGGGCTCATGCTTATACTGTCCTGTGATGCAAGCCGAGGGTCTGAATAATTGATAAGCAGAGTTATCACTCCTATTGAGAGAATATAGAAGAGAGTTAATCTCCAAAAAACCATTTTTATTGATTTTGGAATTGTTACTTCGGGATCTTTTGTTTCTCCAGAAGCTACTCCTACTAACTCTGTTCCCTGAAATGAGAATCCTGCAAAAAGAAAAACAGTTATAAATCCTAACCAGCCTTTATGAAAAGGAGCATCCCCCACAGTCCATCGTCCCAATCCAAATGACGGTTCGTTGAATATCGCAAAAAATCCCAGGACAATAAAGACTATGACAATGGCAACTTTTACAAAAGACATCGAATATTCCACTTCTCCATAAACCCTTACAGAAAAAATATTGGAAATGAAAATTAATAAAAAGAATATTATAGAGAACCAGACGCCATTAATATTCGGGAACCAGTATCCCATGACCAGAGAAGCAGCAGAAATTTCAGCAGCAATAGTTATGGCCCAGTTCAGCCAATAATTATAGCCCATAGCAAAACCGAATGACTTACCGACATATAGCGTAGTATAATCACAGAAAGAACCGGAACTTGGTTTATATGTACTTAATTCCCCAAGGCTGGTCATAAGGAAATAAACAATTACGGACATTAATAAATAGGCTAAAAGGGCTCCTCCGGGACCTCCAACAGAAATTGAATATCCGCTTGCCAAAAAAAGGCCTGTTCCTATAGAACCGCCTATTGCAATCATGCTTACATGACGCGATTCAAGTTTCTGTGATAAAGCCATATAGTTTCCTTCTAAAAATTAAGATTTGAAAAAGATTGATATATACCCAAAGGGTATTTGAATATTGGTTTTATTTCGCACATATGAACTCATTTTGTGTAAATATTTTTCGAAAATTATTTCGCTTTAAGTATAAGTGATGAATTTTGGGTTTCCAGAATTGTTATAAGAAAGATAGTCAAGAGCTATCTCTTGTGCTGTCGATTAGCGTTTTTAATATGGTATAGGCAGCCAATGGACGCGCAATTTTTTTTGCATTTTTTTGCATATTGATCAGAATTTCAGGATTATTCAAAAGTGTTTCAATTCTGTAGAGCAGTCCTTCCTCATCAAATGCGCTTAAACAGGCTCCATTTTCAAGAAGATAATGTGTGTTTCGTTCTTCCTGTCCAGGGATGGGGTTTATAGATATGATAGGCAAACCCATTGCAAGACATTCTGAAGTTGTGAGCCCACCTGTTTTGGTTATAGCAAAATCGCTGGCAGCCATATATTCATATACTTTGTTGGTGAAAGGCACGGCTTTAATTTTCCCAGGGTATAGACTTTCCAGGGATTTTACATTTTTGAAGAGATGTTTATTTGTACCGGTAAGGGCAAGCAACTGGAAAGGTTTATCTATTTTAGTAATGATAAGCTTTATAAGTTCGTCAATTCGTCCAACTCCGGCGGCACCGGACATAAAGAGGATTGTTTTTAAATCAGAATTGATTCCGAGGTTCTGGCGTATTGTGAATTTATCGTATGTATGTGAAAATTGAGGTTCAATGGGGATACCAGTTACGAAGACTTTTTCTTTTTTAATTCCTCTGTTTACAAGTTTGCAAGCAGATTCATCATTTGCCACGAAAAAGAAATCCATATGATCCTGCACCCAAAGCCAATGAACATCAAAGTCTGTGACTACTACTGCATATCTTTTTGCGTACTTTTCGTTAAATATAGTTTTATTGAAATGTTCAGCAGGAAGGAAATGAGTAAAAATAATATAGTCTGGATTTAGCTTTCTGATTTTATATCGAATAATGCCTGTAAATATATTTTCAAAATGATATCTCAACTGGGAAATCAGGAATTTACTCTCTTTATCGCAGTCGGTGATATTGTAGAGGTGTTTGAATATAGAGGGATAGTTATTCACTATATTGATATAGGCATCGGCATAAAATTTTTTGAAGAAAAGCGACATGTATCTTATTACATCAATATTGTGAAACTCAGCTTCTGCAAACTGTTCTGAATAAGCTTGCAAACTGTTAGCTGCTTTCACATGCCCGCCGCCTGTAGAACCGCTTAAAATAAGGACTTTGAGTTTTTTCACTCTAATAGCTCCAAAATTCTCTAAATTTTACTTTAGGATTAAAAATATGCCAGCATGAATCTTTCAGGATAATTCCATGAGAAAAAGGATTTATATTTACTCCAATGCAATAAACCCAGATAACTATTTTTATATAAAAAAGGAAAAGTTTAAATAGGAAACTGAGATAAAATAAAGAAAAATATTAAATTTAAAATAGATGAATAAAGAGCAATCATAGAATATTTATCGCGCTTAAGGTGTTTTACTAATGGAAAGTACCATGACAAGTATTTAAAATGAAGTTGTTGCTTAAGATGATACAACTATAAAACGAGGTATAGAATGGATTTTATAATATTTTATTTCAGCGGAACAGGCAATACTTGGTGGGTAATGAGTGCTCTAAAGGCTGAACTTGAAAATAATGAAAAAACAGTTGAAATGTATTCCATCGAAAATCAGGCGATAAAAGAATCAGGATTTTTTAAGGGAAAAATTGACGAATCAGGACATATAATCCTTGGGTATCCAATCTATGGGTCTGGGATGCCGGATAATATGAAAGAAATCTTAGATAGATTGCCTGTTGTAACTGATCATAAGAAAATAAGTTTGTTGTGTACTCAGGCTTCTTTTTCAGGCGATGGCAGTCTTTATCCAAGAGCTGAGCTTGAAAACAAAGGTTACGATTTCAGGCACTCTTTTCAGGTAAACATGACAACAAATTTTCATGTGGGCAAATTCCCTTTCTCAATGTTTAAACCAGCAACCGGAAAGAAGCTTGAAAAAGTAACGTTCAAGGCCTTAAAGAAGATACAAGCATACTCGAAAATGATAATTGATAATAGAGAATTTTACGATGGCGCTGCTATTGTCCATGTTTGCGATGGAGTATTTATGAGGTTTGGATTCAAAAAGGGAAAGAAAAAATATCCTAAGAATTTCAAATTTTTCAAAGAAAAATGTATAAGATGCAAGATTTGCGTAAATACCTGCCCGACCAATAATATAAATATGGATCCTCCGGATATGGATCTTGTTAGAAAAGATAATTGCATCCTTTGCTTCAGATGTTACAATTTTTGCCCCAAATCAGCAATTGCCTTTGGAAAGTGCAGCAGCAGTAACGACAGATTCATAAGATATAAAGGACCTGAAGGCAAAGCTAAGATTAATGAAATCAGAAAGTAACTTGCGAATTTTTACTATGAGACTCTGACTCTGCCTTTGACTTTACATATTGATCTAATTTCTTTCTCAGTAAAGGCAATGGAATTTTCAAAGCAGAAAAAATCGCCTCCTACTTCTGTTGGGCAGCCATTGAGTGAAGTAAGTTTATTATAATGGCAATAAAAGTCTTTGCCTATTTTTTCAGGGGAACCTTTTAGTGTTGTAAGATTATTTGCGCTGCAGGAATAAGTTCCCACTACTACTTTTGGTCCGCCTTCAAGGGTGGTCAACTGATTATTATGGCATGAAAATTCGCCGTTAATAGTTTCCGGACTGCCTTCAAGAGATGTAAGTTTATTAAAAAAACAATTATACCCTCCGCCTACTTTTTCCGGACTGCCTTGAAGAGAAGTAAGGCTATTGCCAGAACAGTCGAATGCTCCGGTTACTTCTTGAGGACAGCCTTCAAGTACTGTTAGGCTTTTATTAGAGATGTTGATGTTGGTCTTGCCATTTTTTGAAACTTTCAGTTTATTCATATAACCTCTCTTGTAATTTATTATAACCTACTGCTCGAGCAATGGGAATAATAGTGTAAATAACAGAATAAGTTGAAAATATCTATTTAATAAATAATAATTTACGAAAGAATGCATTAACTTCCTGATTAAAAATAAAGTTGTTAGGCAAGGTATTTCTTTTGTAGTCTTTTCATCTTAACTGGAAAATCATACGATCTCTTTTAAAATGCTATAAAAGTTTCATTGTGAAATTTCAGGCTCTGCCGATGGATGGGCTAACAACAAATAGAAGCAACTGAATTTTATATTTGCCTTTATTATAAAAGTGGTGGGGTATCATGAATAAAAAAAGCAAGAAAGAAATATCGGAGATGACGGAGTTTGCCTCATTTATAGCTCATCAGCTCAAATCGCCTGTAGCATCTGCTAGTTCTCTAATAAAAACTCTTTTGAATGAATATCTGGGAACTCTTAATAATCAGCAGAGGGACTTTTTGATTAGAGCTGAGAAGAGGCTTGACGAAGCTATCAGTACTTCAACTAGGATGATAAACTTAGCTGACCCTTCAAGAGTGAAATGCCAAGAAGGTTTTGCTACGGATTTAAGCGCTGTAATAAAATCTGTATGTCCGAAGTTTATGGAAGAAGCTGCCATAAAAAAAATATCTCTGGATACTTATTTAGATTTGGAGCCTGCATATGTAAGTGTCTCAGAAGAAGCATTGACTGAAATACTTATCTCTCTTATAGGCAATTCATTTAAGTATACTCCTGAAGATGGGAAAATTAATGTTGGAGTAAAATTGGATGACGAAAATAAAGACATGGTAAAGCTTGTTATTTCAGATTCAGGCATAGGGATTCCAGAAGAAAATTATCAAAAAATATTCCAGCCGTTTTTCAGGACTTGTCATGTAAAAGAATCTGCTCTGCCAGGATCTGGACTTGGATTGGCTCTTGTAAAAAATATCGTATCGTCCGTGAACGGAAAAATAGAAGTAGGGAAATCTCCACTCGGAGGGGCGGAATTTACTGTTTACCTCAAGCACGAGGAAAAATTGAATGAAGCTATGATACAGCCCAGCATATGGGATAATTCAAAAAAGGTTGTGATTATAGGGGGAGTCGCGGCAGGGTCTAAAGTAGCTTCAAAAGTCATAAGGCTTTCTCCTGATACTGAAGTCACGGTAATTGAAAAAGGCGATATTCTTTCATATTCAGGATGCGGTTTGCCCTATTATGTCTCTGGTGTTGTATCAAAACCCGCTTTGCTTTCAACAGCTGTCAGGGAATTAAGAAGCCCGGCTCTTTTTAGCAATGTGAAAAATGTTGTTATTTATAACAAGACTGAGTGCATAGAAATTGACAGGGAAAAGAAAAAAATCAAAATGCGCAGTCTAATCAACAGTAATGAATCTTGGATAAGTTACGATAAACTCGTTCTTGCCACAGGATCATGCCCATTGATTCCTGACATAAAAAATGTCAGGGTATACAAGGAGATTTATACCCTTCATGGAGTTAATGATGCCGAAGAGATAAAAGCTGCTTTGGCTCCAAGAAAGGCGAAAGATGTCGTCATTGTAGGCGGGGGATTAATTGGCGTGGAAATGACTGAAGCGCTAGTCGCGCGTGGATGCAGAGTAACGATAATTGAGCAGCAGAGCAGGATATTGAACGGGATACTGGACGAAGAAGTATCCTTGCTTGTTGAAAGACATATGGAAGAGCACGGTGTCAGAATAATGACAGACACATCGATAAAAAGTTTTTACAAACCAGAAGAAGTTCAATCTGATTTGAGCGAGCTGAAAAAGTTTTCTTCCAGCCGTAGAAAACTATATGTAACGACAGAAAGAGAGACCATTGCTGTGGATTTTGTTATTATAGCCGCAGGGGTGGTTCCAAATGTTGAATTGGCCAGGAAAGCAGGTCTTGAGCTGGGCATAACAGGAGCTCTAAAAGTCGACAAGTCAATGAGGACTTCTGATCCTGATATTTACGCTGCTGGTGACTGCGCCGAAGCATATGGAATTGTCGATGGGAATCCATATTATATGCCACTGGGATCCACAGCTAATAAGGAGGGGAGAGTCGCTGCTGTTAACCTCTGCGGCGGGGAGGAGATATTTCACGGAATAAATGGAACAGTTGTATGCAAAGTTTTTGATTTCTGCGTGGCACGAACAGGGCTAAAAGAGAGTATGGCGCTTGCAGAGGGATACGAAACTGTTTCTTCTCTTACATCAGGCCCTGACAGAGAGCATTTCATGCCAGGAGCAAAAAAAACAATGATGCTCAAACTTATTGTCAACAAAAAAACAAGAACTGTTCTTGGTGCTCAATCTATCGGGACAGCAAGAGGATTTGGAAAAATTGATGTAATAGCAACCGCAATGGCCGGTAAACTCACTATCGATGAAATCGCAAACCTTGATTTCTGCTATGCTCCGTCCTATTCTCTTGCGATGGACAGTGTAATAACAGCCGCAAATGTGGCAAAAAACAAGATAGACGGGATTTTTGAATGGATAACTACGAAAGAAGTCTATGACAAAATAAACAAAAGAGAGGAATTCATCCTGCTTGATGTAAGAAGTCATAATGAATTTCAGGACATAAGAATTCCAGGTTCCATTTTGATTCCTCTTAATGCTCTGAGAGGAAGAATTCATGAATTGCCTTACGACAGTGAAATAGTTGTTTACTGCAGTATATCTCTGAGAGGTTATGAAGCTGCTCTTATCTTAAAGGCGGCTAACTTTAAAAGAGTAAAAGTCATGGATGGAGGCATTGCCATGTGGCCTTATGATGTGCTGAGAGGAATATAGCGTTTAAGGCAAAATTCTAAGTAAAATTCCTATATAAAATTCTAAAGGATATTATACTTAAAGCGAAATGATTTTCGAAAAATATTTACACAAAATGAGTTCATATGTGCGAAATAAAACTAATATTCAAATACCCTTTGGGTATAACCATCTTAACTTGCAGACAGTAAAAATGTTGAGTATTTATGACACAGTAGCACTGGCGTCTCGCCAGTGCTCAGCCATAGGCGTCCCGCCCGTGGTACAAGCTCATAAAAGTTTCATCTGAAGCAAACCCGATTTTTTATAACCAGACTATTGTACATAAAAATGATATGGTTATACTTACTACTATCCGTAGAAAGCATGCAATAAAAACAAGCTTTTTACTTTTTGTAGCCGTTACAAATTAACCGTTATTAGTTTACTGTTGATCAAATCGATTAGGTTTATTTCAATTGCAATCAGCGGTCAACGGTAAACCATACAATTTGGCTGTGGCTAACGCTGCTCTAAGCTTATTATTAAGCGATTTATTAATAGCAATCAACCAATAAGGAGTCCTTATAATGGGAGATAAGGAAAAAAACAAAGGTGAAAGTAAATTCAATGGCAAAGGCAAAATAAGCAAAGAATTTTATGAAAAAGAAATTGGGAAACTTCATATTGAACTGGTCAAACTCCAGGAATGGATTAAACACAATGGCTTAAAAGTAGTAATCCTTTTTGAGGGTCGTGACGCAGCCGGAAAAGGAGGGGTAATAAATTCTATTACTGAATGCCTCAATCCCAGAATATGCAGCATTGTGGCTCTGGGAGTCCCTACTGAAAGAGAAAAAACACAATGGTATTTTCAGAGATATGTTGACCATCTTCCGGCAGCGGGTGAAATGAAACTCTTTGACAGAAGTTGGTACAATCGAGCAGGGGTTGAAAGAGTTATGGGGTTTTGTTCTGATGAGGACTATCAGGATTTTCTTAGAACTGCACCAGAGTTTGAAAAAATGCTTCAGCGTTCAGGAATAATACTTCTTAAATACTGGTTTTCTGTAAACCCTGACGAAGAAGAGAAGCGCTTTCAGGCGCGAATCGATGATCCTACTAAACGCTGGAAACTCAGCCCTATGGATCTTAAATCCAGAGACCTTTGGGAAGAATATTCCAAAGCAAAGGATGTAATGTTCTCCTTTACTGATACAAAGCAGTCGCCCTGGTATGTCGTTAATGCGGATGACAAAAAGAGAGCCAGACTTAATTGCATCAGTCACCTGTTAAGCATAATAAAATATGAAGATCTTACACCCAAGCCGTTCAAACTAGAACCCAGAAAGCCTGCAAGAGGTTATGTAAGACCTCCGATTACTGAACAAACCTTCGTGCCTGAAATGTATTAATGAAGCAACTGACACAAAGCATTAGGCTGTTTTTTTAGTATGAAATATTCTGAGGCTAAACAAGGAAGAGTTTTTATTCTGCGCCTTGAAGATGGCGATATTGTTCATGAAACAATAGAAAGGTTTGCTGCAGAAAAAAACATCAAGGCAGCAAGCCTGATTTGTTTGGGTGGGGCTGACAAGGGAAGTGTTCTCATAACAGGCCCTGAATGTTCCAGATCAGAAAAAATCGAGACAATCACAAATATCCTTGACGATGCTCACGAAATTCTTGGAGTAGGAACAATTTTTCCTGATGAGAATGAGCACCCCCATCTTCATATGCACATAGCTTGCGGAAGAGATAGAAAAGTAACGGCCGGTTGTATCAGAAGAGGAGTTAAAACCTGGTATGTAATTGAGGTTGTTATTACTGAACTCGTAGACACAACGGCCAGAAGGCTTCTCGACCCCGTGATAGGTTTCAGCCTTCTTCAACCATGATTGAAAGATAACTCTTGAGGCCTCCACTTTGAGACACTGCTAAAAAGTTTTGCATGTTGAGTGTTGACCTGATTAAGGTCGGAGAAATAAGAATACATTATCCGGAAAAATCAGTTTCATCTTCAAATGTTTATATGTCTGGAACTTGTTGAAACATTTCTATAGATGGCTATAATGTAACTATCATTACGGTAATACATATTACGAGATGCCTGATTTATGAAATTTTATAATAGAGAAAGCGAATTAAAAATTCTAGGCGATTTAGCCAGCCAATCCCAGACTGTATCCCGAATGACATTCATAGTAGGCAGGAGGCGTATTGGAAAAACGGCTTTGATCAAAGAAGCATATAAAAATGCTTCTCTAATCTATCTATTTGTATCAAAGAAAAATGAAGTTTTGTTGTGCAGCGAGTTCAAAGATTCGATTGAGGCTATAACAGGAGAACGGATATATGGCAACTTTACCCGTTTCTCAGAACTATTTGCCTACCTGATTAAATTGTCCAGGGAAAAACCTATTACTTTGGCCATTGATGAATTTCAGGATTTTGAACGGGTTAACAGCTCTATATATTCCGAAATGCAGAATATTTGGGATGCGAATAAAAATGAGAGTAAAATGAACCTTATTCTTTGCGGTTCTCTATATTCGATGATGAAGAAAATCTTTGAAAACAAAAAAGAACCACTATTCGGAAGAGCCGACAGGAAAATACATCTTAAGCCTTTTAATGTAGAAGTATTAAAGCAGATAATAAAGGATAACTATCCTGATGCTTCCGAGGAAGATATTCTTACCTTTTACATGATTACAGGAGGCATTGCAAAATATGTAGAATTGCTTGTCAATGAAAGAGTATTTGCAAAAGATGATGTTTTGAATTATGTTTTTTCAGATCATTCCCTTTTCCTGGAGGAAGGCAAAAATCTTCTAATCGAAGAATTCGGCAAAGAATATGGTACATACTTTTCTATATTATCGTTGCTTGCAAATTCTAAAACTTCACGAAGTGAAATTGAATCCATACTTGAAAAAGATATTGGAGGCTACCTCGATAAGCTGGAAAACGAATATTCAATAATAAAGAAAATAAAACCAGTACTGGCCAAACCATCATCAAGGGTTCAAAAGTATTTCATAGATGATAATTTTCTGAACTTCTGGTTCAGATATATATACTCCTACAATTCGGCAATAGAAATCGAGAATTTTGACTTGGTTAAAAGCATTGTTAAAAATGACATGCGAACCTACTTTGGACGACTTCTTGAGAAATATTTTAAGGAAAAACTTTCTTTGTCCAAAGAATACGGCTTAATAGGTTCATACTGGGAAGCTGGCAACCAAAATGAAATTGATATTATAGCTTTGAATGAATTAGAAAAGAAAGTCTTAATAGCTGAAGTAAAATTAAATCCGGAAAAAATCAGTATTCCTGAATTAAAATATAAAGCGTCAAAATTAAAAGAGAGTTTTAAAAAGTATAAAATTCAATACAAAGGATTTTCTTTGAAAGATATATAGCCTGATTCAGTCGACTATTTCAATCAGACTAAACTCAAAGGGGGGGGATAAAAACGAGCTTGTATGGGACTTATTCATTATTTCCCGCAAGTCCTGCTTCAAATTTTGTCCATGGCGTGTCTCTACCACTCTACGGAGGTATGACAATATCGCCTTTTTAAAGATTTGTTTATTTGCAAAAAAATGTTTGCAGTGTGCTTTTGATTACAGGGTTTATTATTTTACAATTGTTGTTTTCTCTTTCTATATAATCATTATTCTTCCAAAGATTGTAATGCCTGTGTAATTGCGCTCCCTGACAGATTAAGTTTTTGCTGCATTCCCTTGCCAGTTAAATGGATTGATTCTGATAACGCTATTTGGGTTAATATTTTCAATTGACTTTTGTTTAGCCCGACTTTGTTTTTTAGACCTCTCTGAAAAAAATTCAAAAATATATTTGAGGCTAACCCTTAAAAAGCCTTGAGGCTGACTAGTCGTATTGTAGGTACCTAATATAATTAGATAGTCTTGACATTTTCATTTCCCGGATTATGGTTTCTTCATATGTATATCAAAGAAATCAAAACCAAGAACCGTAAGACGAATAGAGAGTATGTAAAGCATATTCTTGTTGAATCCATCCGTA
>MHBE01000059.1 GCA_001803205.1 Lentisphaerae bacterium GWF2_38_69
GAATGTATTTTGCCATTATGTATATCTTTGAGACCTTTTTCTATTTTTTGTCCAACATATATTTCATACATGATATCGTCCCAGGTCGCATCATCGGGAATTCTGTCAATTAATAATTTTGCATTTTCTTTTACTGTAATAGTATGAGACATAAGCCCTTTTAACCACGAATGGCACGAATATCACGAATTTGAATACATATTATTTTCTATAGAAGCTTGAGAGCTTCAATTTTGATCAATTAGTGTAATCTGTGTAATCCGTGGTTAATTAAGGACTTTTATATAATTCGTTGATAGAAGAATGGTTTATATTAGTGTTCATTAGTGGCAATCAGTGGTGGGCTAGTGTTATCACTCAAGATATCTTGAATTTTACGAGCAGTTTTTTTGCCTATCCCAGAGACATCCAATAGTTCCTTTTCCGAGGCATTAACGATGTTTTTTATACTTCCAAAATGGTGAAGCAGTGTTTTTGCTGATTTTAAGCCTATTCCCGGTAACGCTATCAGGAAACGAATCTTCTGAGTATCAATTCTCCTTGCCTTGTGACTCAGTAACGGGCCTGAGTTTTCTCCAATTCTCTGGCGATGTTCGCATAACTGATTGATATACCATGCAGTATCTGATTCAGATGTGGTTCTTAGCACTGGAATATAAAATGTCTGAGCTATAGTTATCAGCGCTCCTTTAATTGCTTCTTTCGACAAATCAGGATATTTTTCGCCGAAAAATGTTTCACCTTCGATAAGCATAATCGGGCGTTTGCAATGTTCAGCCAAACGGTAAGCCTGGTTAAATAATCTTCCATCGATAATAGAAACAAGGAAATCGCATGTGGTTTTTCTTTCAATAACAGTATCCGGAGGAATGAAATAATCCCCAAATTTCAGCGCAGTTGTATTAATCTCTATCTCATATAAGGATTTAAGAGTATTAATTAAAGTTTCCGCTTTTTCTCTAAAATCCACATCTATTTTTTTCATGCCTTAATCCTTTCAAGAAAATACCATGTAATATTAAAATTAGATTTTAGATATTCATGATATCAACCAAAAAATCCAACTAATTCAAGCCTTTTTAACTCAATTAGCCTCCATTATAGATTTAACCACTAATCTACACTGATTTTCACTAAGTATAAAAAAACTCAGGCATAAATTATGCCTTAACCTGAAAAAGAAAAAATAGACAAACACTATTTGTACTTTTTTTATTTTTTAAGGTTAGACTAGCAAAAGCTTGTGAGCTTTTTAAATAATCCATGAAACCTTCTTTTATTATTGCCCATTAGTGTCAATCAGTGGTTTACCATCCTGTATTTAATTGTCTTTCCTTAAATAAATATAAAACCTTTTTTCTAACCACTAATCTACGCTAATCTCCACTAACTTATTTTATATGAAGCCTTGCTTCAGTTAATACATATCTTATTAGTGTGCATTAGTGTCAATCAGTGGTTTACTTATATTTTCTCTGCCACAGATTACTCAGATTTACACTGATTATGTATTTCTTTAATCCTGTCTTAATCAGTGAAATCCATGGACGGAAAAACTAAAGACAAGGACTTATCAACGAATTAAACCAATTAAACGAATTACTTAAAAGCATCGAAATAATGATATTATTTCCAAGAAGCTGAAAGTTGAAATCAAAATATATTTTAGATTTCTCACTTTTCAGTCTACTTGTTAAGCTATGCTTAAGTTGCTTTTAAAAAACTTAATATATACCTAAACTTCGATAAATTCGCTCAATTCGGTGACAGAAAAAGGTATTACATTAGTGTTCATTAGCGCCAATCAGTGGTTTGTAATAATAAAATATCCACCGGTTTTTTTACTGCCCCTCCTCTCGACTAGTCCTTTAGAAATAAAAAGCTTGACATATCTATCAAGCGTATCAATTGGTATGTTAGTTTTTTCTTTGAGTGTTTTAATTTGAATGCCTGGGTTCTCCTTTATAATTTCCAATGTATGAATCTGCCTGTCATTTAATCCGTCATTTAATCCGTCATTTAATCCGTCATTTAATCCGTCATTTAATCCGTCATTTAATCCGTCATTTAATCCGTCATTATTTTTTTTAAGTTCACATTTATCGGAATTATACCCTTCCAGAGGAATCCTAACAGTAAATAAATCTTGCTCCATAAATTCCAGGCTGTCGCAGTTCGAATATGGTTTTATGTACTGGAAAACTTTTCTAATACCTGTCCCTAATTCTTCGGCAAGTCCTATTTGGACAAATATTTTCGCTATATTAGGGTTTTTGGGAAAAGGCTCAAATCTTCCAGGATAAAGGGAGCCGTAAGAATGGGGCTTATTCGCGTTTTTCACTTCAACTCTATCTTTATAAATTATCAATGTAGCGGGACTGGCATTTGTATATTCGCGATGAATAAGAAAATTAGTTATTATTTCACGAAAGATAGTATCTCTTAATGATATACGCTGTACTCCATCAAGGTAAAATTTATCAGGGAGATGCTTAGCGATGAAATTCATCAGAATATCGTAAGCATTAATTAAATTGCATCTGATATTTTCTCTATCATCATAGCGCTCAAGGTCATTTCTACGCAAAAGAGCATCAATTTTATAATAAGGGACTGCGCTTTGAATGACTTCTTCTTTCCCGAATAATAGCAATGCAGCCAAAGTAAAACCTTCCTGATTTGTTGCGAAGTCTGTTCTGTAAAGTCCTGAGGAGATTAAAAAGTCACGATCTGAAAGATTATTCCACGGATGCTTTGGTCTCTGTATTTTAATCATAGAACGAACTCTTTCGACAATACCTGCCTCAAAGTGTTTTTCTTTAAGATAGGGATAAATTGTTCCTTCCGAATAGCAGAAGTTCTTTCTGGTATAAATATTTTTTATCTGTTCATCTGACTTAACTTCGTAATCGCCATCTGCCGCTCGATCGAAAATTTTATTATCGCATCTATGAACTTGAGATGAAACAGGTACATGAATATAGAGCAATATCTTGCCTTCATATGAAACAACCTCACAATTAATAAGAAAGGATGGAAATAGTTTGTTTGGGTTGTTAGAAGAGTTTGCTATGTCCTTGCCGTAGGATTCGACTTTCAATGGATCTATTCCTATTACAGTCTTGTCGTCTGCCACACCAAGAAGTATTGCACCGCCATTTCGATTCAAAAAAGCGCAAATGGTTTCAAAGAGATTTTTTGGCAAACCCCTTTCAGCAGATTTGAACTCAATAGAAATCCCTTCGCCTTTTTGTAAGATTTTATCAATATACTCTTTATTCATTGCCTCTATTTGCCTGATTCTGATACATTTGCCATTTGCTGAGACATATCGTTTGATGTGAAAAACTCTATCCCTTCCTTATGGAACTCTTTTGTTACTATTATTCCCAGTAACTTCTGATTGTGTGAGATTTGTTTAATCATTTTTTTATTTCTTATTATTAACCACTAATGGACTCTAATAAGCACTAATGTAAGTCTTATTTAAGCGTTAATCATTTTCTAAATATATCCTTTATTTCTTTTGCTATCATAGGACTAGCTAGAATCCCTTTAATAATTAGCTCCAAATGCTTTTGCGGTAAGTCTTTCTTATATTCTATCTGGTTTGAAGAGATTTTATCCAGCAAGTCAGTCAATGAAATCACAAAATATTTATTACAGTCTACAATAGATATTTTTGATAACTCGTCATACTCATCTACTGATATTTTAACTAATGTCTCATTAGGCATATCTGAACGGAATTTTTCTACTTTTTCCACCTGAGAAGTTATAACGCTTAAAAGTATTGTTTTTCCTTTCAAAGGACTGGGAGAAATAACTATGAAAAAATGCGACAGGGGAGAAGACAAATCTCTATGCTGAAAATAATAAACAGTGCCTTGCCGTAACGAAATAGCTACCTGCAAAGGTATTGATTGGCTTTTACTGCCAGAGTTTTTCGAGGTTTTCACTATCTATATACATTTCTTTGCTTATTTCTAATCTAGCTTTATTCATTTTGCAGTATTCAATATTTACATCAGATGAATCAAAGAAATCTATATAATCCATTTTTATTCTCGAACTTCCAGTCGCCAGTGAATTTTCATGCTTTTTCCATTCTGAAAACTTGTGGGTATATTCCACAAGATTTCCAAACTTTTCTTTCAGTTCAATAGCTTTGGAGGCAGCTTCAACTTCTGTTTCAGAAATAACATCATAATCTACTTGTAATAAAGATTTAATTTGATGATGGTATATTGGCTTTATATATTTGCGCGAATATGCTCTTTCGTTATCTGATAATAAGCCGTTGTGTTCAAGAATATCTTTAACGGATGAGGCGACAGGGCCATATTGCATAGCAAAATATTCATCGTTAGTTATTGTTTGTCCGTACTTTCTTAAATGATATCTATCAGCTAGATAAACAAGCTTAAGCAATTCAAGCTTACTGAGATAGTGTTTGCCGCTATTACAAATGAAATAGTTAATTAATTGAGTTGCTTTTCTATAATTAAAATTCATTTTGTCCTTCCTTCTTTATGAGCTGCGAAAATATAACACCTAACTTGTTTGAAATTCGATGGATAGTCAATTATAATTCATAATTACATATTTCCCAGCCCTTAATAACCATACCCAATACATTTGCTGAGACATATCGTTTGATGCTATGGTTTATGCATTAACTTTATAAACTTTAAAACCTTCTCACCACTTATCTGTACTAATCTTCGCTAATTTTAAAAGCGTTGGAGCTATTTTAAAAAATCGGTCAATTCGTTTAATTCGTTGACAAAAGGTTTTTATAAGTGCGTATCAGTGTCAATCAGTGGTTAACTTATATTTTCTCTGCCACAGATTACTCAGATTTACACTAATTATGTATCTCTTTAATCCTGTCTTAATCAGTGAAATCCATGGACGGAAAAACTAAAGACAAGGACTTATCAACGAATTAAACCAATTAAACGAATTAATTAAAAGCATCGAAATAATGATATTATTTCCAAGAAGCTGAAAGCTGAAAGTTGAAATCAAAATATATTTTAGATTTCTCACTTTTCAGTCTACTTGTTAAGCTATGCTTATGTTGCTTTTAAAAAACTTAATATATACCTAAACTTCGATAAATTCGCTCAATTCGGTGACAGAAAAAGGTATTACATTAGTGTTCATTAGTGCCAATCAGTGGTTTGTACTTATTTATTTTTTTCAAAATAAATTACACTTGGTAAATCTTTAAGATGTTTATCCTGTGTGTATAGCGTAGCTTTAAATAGCTTTGCCGTGGCATAGACAATACTATCTGCTGTTGAAAGCTAAGAATCGGTCATCTTCTCTTTCAATTTTAGTATTAATTCCCTTTAAGAACCCTCTCATCTCTGAAGCTTTTTTCAAAGGCATTAATTCAATTCTGCCATCAAAATTGATAAGTTGTATTTTTTGCCCTCTCTGTATTTTGGCTTTATGTCTAATCTCGGCTGGAATTACAATTTGGTATTTAGGCGATACGGTTACTGTATTCATGTAGCACTCTCCTTTTATCGATACTAAAAGTGTAATACAGCAGAACTATAAAACAAGCGGATGCTTGTAAGCTTTTTATATAATTCGTTTAATCCGTAATACTATCCATAATATTCTTGTTTTTTTTTGATGTTTTTCATTCAGTTATATGAATAACAAAATTAATTCATTTTTTGCCACTGATGAGACAGATGGAATTAACCTGAGATTCAGCTGATTGAAAATTTTAAACCGGTAAAGTTTTAAAATTCTTATCAACTGAATCTGAAAATGCGTTTACGCATTGCTGTTTCCTAGCGGTTAATTCCTTCACGGATAAATAAATCAGTGTTCATCGGTGTGTATCCGTGGCTAAAATATAACTCTTTTATAATATAATTTTTCTGTCCGAAATTCATTAGTAAAGCAAGCCTAAGCAGGGTTGCTTTCAGATAGTTCAATGTTTGAGTTATATAAGTAACCTTATATCGATTGTTTATCAATTAGCACATGATGTTTTTAACTTGGTTGCGGCTATGCTGCTCTAGGTAATTCATGGACAAATAAAGGTTTTATGTTAATGGTTAAGAATTGAGCCGAAGAGGGTCATGGAGCTTGAACGGTCGATATGCACTTCAATAATATCTCCGGTTTTCAGCGATTGGTTATAATCAAAGACCGTTACTTTGTTATTTGTGGTTCTGCCGCACCACCTTTCCGGATTTCTCTGACTGGGGCCTTCGACGAGAATTTTAAATATTCTGTCTTCCATCAATTTGTTATGTTCTGTCGTTCTTTCTTTGAGATCGGCCAATAGTATTTGGTTTCTTTCTTCTTTGATATGCTGCGGAATCTGATCCTGATATTTTGCAGCAGGGGTACCTTCTCTGGGCGAATACTTGAAAATATAGGCATTATCGAAACCAACTTCATTCATGATGTTTCTTGTACAGTTAAAGTCTTCATCTGTTTCGCCAGGAAAAGCTACTATGACATCTGTAGAGAAAGTTATATCAGGAACTATTTTTTTAAGTTTTTTAACAATTTCCATATACATGGCAGAATCGTAACGGCGATTCATAAGTTTGAGAATCCTGTTCGAACCGGATTGCAGAGGCAGATGGATATTGTTGCAGACTTTTTCGCACTCAGCAATAGTGTTTATCAGTTTGTCATTGAAAAAGAACGGATGTGGAGAGATAAATCTGACTCTCTCAATACCTTTGATGCTGTTAATTTCTCTCAGGAGGTCAGCAAACGGCGATTCTGAGGGTCTTGTTTTAGAATTCTGTTCTAAACCGAATGCTGAGACATTCTGGCCAAGAAGCATAATTTCCTTTATGCCTTTATCCGCAAGTTTTTTGGCTTCATCAGCTATTTCAGCAATCTCTCTGCTCTTCTCTCTGCCTCTGACATAGGGAACAATGCAGTAGGAACAAAACATATCACAACCTCTCATTATGGCAATGAAGTCAGAAACGCTGTTTGTCTCGAGGTGCTGTGCCATACTTTGCGAAATATCTGTATTTGTTTCGGTAAATGAAAGCTGTTCTCTTTTAGCAAGTTCCATTTCAATAATATCAGGCAGTTTCTGAAGCTGATCTGTGCCTATGACAAAGTCAAGGTGGGGTAATTTCTCTAAAAGTGTATTGCCTTTGCTTTGAGCCATACAGCCAAGCATGCCGATTAGAATATGAGGTCTGACTTTCTTTAACTTTTTAAGGATGCCTACTTTGCCTATAGCCTTAAGTTCAGCTTGTTCCCTTACGCTGCATGTATTGAAAAGAAGAATATCTGCTTCTTTCTCATTATCGGTAAGCTCATAACCTCTTTGCAGAAGGGCTGCTCCAAGAGCGTTTGAATCTCTCTCGTTCATCTGGCAGCCGTATGTTTTTATATAGACTTTCATAACTTTAAAACCTTTTTTAACCACTAATATACGCTAATTTTCACTAAGTATAAAAAGCTCAGGAGCTTTTTATAAAATCAGTGTCTATTAGTGATAATCAGTGGTTTGTCAATATATCTCTTTTCTCATTTAATCACCGATGCTCTTTCTGGCGCCTTCTCCTACAAGGTTAAGGAGAAATATAGATAAAAATATCATCATACCCGGCCATAGTGTCAAATTCCAATATCTGAGAGGGTCAGAAAATGCCTGCTTGAGAAGTTCACCCCAGCTTGCCGTTGGGGACTGGACACCGAAACCGAGAAAACTCAGCGCACTTTCCGCAAGTATATTTGATGCTATCGCAAAAATAATTGTTACAATGACAGGCCCTAGAATATTTGGGAGGATGTGAACAAACATAATCCTCCTATTAGACATTCCGAAGACCTTGCAGGACTGAATATATGGAAGTTCTCGCTGTTTAAGAGTCTCTCCTCTTACGATTCTGGCAAAAGAAGTCCAGCTCAAGATACCTATAACCGGAATCAGAATCAGCCCTGACTGTTCGAATTTCAAATCCATCATAGAAGCTACAAGTATTAAAAGAAGCAGAAAGGCTGGAAAACATATAAAGATTTCTATGAATCTCATGATAAAAATATCAATCCACCCTCCAAAATAACCTGAAGTTAAACCCATAGCAGTACCAATTATCAGAGAAATAAGAGTGGCGAAAAAGCCAACGGCAATTGAGATTCTTGCACCAAAAATAATTCTAGACAGAATATCTCTGCCTATCCCGTCAGTGCCTAAAAAGTGCTTCATTGACGGCGGCTCATAAGGTTCGCCTGAAAGTTCATAGGGAGTGTACCTGACAGGGGAAGAGAGAACAAATGATGAATTGTTATCCGGCCTGGAAGCTTCGTCCCATCTATAAGAAATATGCCATTTCCATAAAAAAGGAACAGCCAGCAGAAGAGCCAGAATTAAAAAATATCTTTTCCTGAAGCGCAGCATGCGAAAGATCAGCAACAGTGGGATAAAAAAGATGAGGTAATTATATATTTTATCAAGAAGCAGCTCAGGCCCGTCAGGATTAAAAACATAATAAACAAATGGAAAATGAAAATTAAAGTTGCCTTCAATGATGATTAAAGGAGCAGAGCCTGCCAGCAGTGGGGCATAAACCGCAACCAGGAAGATTATTATTATTCCGACCAGAGCATAGAATGAAAGCGTCTGGCTGCGAAATCTTAGCCATGTTTCTCTAACGATTGAATATTGCTCCGGCATTTTTGCTATCTTAAGTTTATCCAAGCTGGAAGCCTATCATCCTACATTTTCTTAGGGATAAATACCAGTGTATTATTGTCGAGCCTGACTTCTACTATCGCGCCATTCAGGATTATACCTGAGAGGATATCTTCAGAAACAGGATCTTCCAGATATTTCTCAATAGCTCTCCTGAGGGGTCTGGCTCCGTATTCCGGCTGATATCCTTTTTCTATAAGAAAATCTAATATCTCGTCTCCGAGAGCAAGGGAAATATCCCTATTTTTCAGCCTGTCACGGATTTTTCCGACTTCCAGGCTGACGATTTTCCGTAAGTCTTCGCGGTTAAGTTTTGAGAAAATAATAACATCGTCAACCCTGTTTATAAATTCGGGTTTAAAGTATTTCTTCGCCTCTTCAAGGAGTCTTTCTTTGTCTTTCTCGCTCTCTGCAGTAGTATCGGCTGAACCAAATCCTAAGGCTTTTCCCTGTATTATCTTATGAGCTCCAAGGTTGCTAGTCATTATTACAATTGTGTTTTTGAAATCAATAACTCTTCCGACATTGTCAGTAAGTTTGCCTTCTTCAATGATCTGCAGCAGCATGTGGAGGACATCTGGATGAGCCTTGTCTATCTCGTCAAAGAGAACAACACTGTAAGGCCTCCTGCGGATTTTTTCAGAAAGCTGTCCGCCCTCGTCATGCCCGATGTAACCGGGAGGAGAACCTACCAGTCGGCTGATATTGAATTTCTCCATATATTCAGACATATCAAGCTGAACGATTGCCTCCGGATCGCCAAAGATAAATTCGGCAAGAGCTTTTGCCAACAGTGTTTTTCCCACACCTGTAGGGCCAAGGAATATAAAGGAGCCGATCGGCCTTCTAGGATCTTTTAGATCAGCTCTTGAACGGCGCAGAGCCTTTGAAATTATCTTTACCGCATCATTTTGGCCTATGACTACTTTCGCAATATCATCTTCCATTCTGAGAAGTTTAGCGCTCTCCTCTTTCTGCATCTGTTTTATCGGAATTCCTGTCAATTTAGCGACAATTTCAGATACTTCGCTATCAGTAATTTTGACTCTGTTTAATTTTTTATTTTCAGACCAGCTCTTGCGGACTTCTGCAATTTGGGAAGTTATCTGCTTTTCCAGGTCTCTGCATCTGGCGGCTTCTTCATATTTCTGAAAAGCTACCGCACTGTCTTTTTCTTTTCTGGCTTTCTCGAGCTGGATCTCAAGTTCTTTTGTATCGGGAGGCTGGACTACTTCTGTAATTCTGGTTCTAGCTCCCGCTTCATCCATAATATCTATAGCCTTGTCGGGCAAAAAACGGCCGCTGATGTATCTATCAGAAAGAGCAGCGGCAGCTACAAGAGCAGATTCTGTATAATTTACACAGTGGTAGTCTTCGTAATGGTCTTTTATCCCTTTCAGGATTTCAATTGTTTCATTTACTGACGGAGGATTTACAATTATCGGCTGGAACCTTCTTTCCAATGCGGAATCTTTCTCAATATACTTTCTGTATTCATCCATTGTAGTAGCTCCGACACATTGGAGTTCGCCCCTGGCAAGAGCTGGTTTCAGGATATTTGAAGCATCCATAGCTCCTTCAGCTCCTCCTGCTCCAACAATTGTGTGTAGTTCATCAATAAAGACAATTACTTTCCCTGATGCTTTTATCTCTTCAATCACTGAATGAATTCTTTCTTCAAACTGTCCTCGGTATTTAGTCCCCGCGATCATAAGTGGAAGGTCCAAACCAAAGACAAATTTATCCTGAAGCACTTCAGGAACCTGTTTTGCAATAATAGCCTGAGCCAGACCTTCAACAATAGCTGTTTTTCCGACCCCGGCTTCCCCTATAAGGACAGGGTTATTTTTATTCCTTCTGCACAATATCTGAATAAGCCTTTCAATTTCATTTTTCCTGCCTATGACAGGATCCAATTCTCCTCTCTGGGCAAGTTCCGTAAGATCTCTTCCAAAGGCTCTGAGAGTGGAAAATTCACTTTTCTGCTGTGAAGAAGTTCCATGAGGCTGGGATGTTCCCTGTTGCTGATTCTGCGGGGCTTCATTTTCAGCCGGTACAAAGTTCGGGTCAAGAGCCATCATGACTTCCTGTTTCACTTCATTAATATTGACATTTAGGTTTTTGAGAAGTTTCGCTGCGGCGTTTTCACCTTCGGCAAGTATCGCAAGAAGAAGATGTTCGGTCCCTATAAAATTGTAATTCATATTCCTGGCTTCCATAGCTGACAGGGTAAGGACTTTTTTAAGAGAGGCATTGAAAGGAAGCTCCCCTTTTATTTGAGTAGCGCCCTGGTTTCCGTATATTTTCTCTACTTCAAGTCTGACCACATCAAGGTTTAGCCCCATTGATTTAAGAACTGAAACCGCGACTCCCTGTCCAAGTTTAATCAGCCCAAGAAGCAGATGCTCGGATCCCACATAATCATGGTTAAACCTGACAGCTTCCTGCTGCGCCAAAATGAGAGACTGTCTGGCTCTCGGAGTAAGATTATTCATAAGTAATAAGTTCTGTTAAGATTGCATTAGTATTTCGACACAATACGACCAAAAACGGTGTTAAGCAAATAAGTTAATATTTACTCTTGGAAATTGCTTTTTCCATTATAGAAGTAAAGGGTTAGCAAATAATATAAATAAATCAGGATACTTTAAGACAATGAGTAAAATATCTCATATTCAGTCGGGATCCATCACCTCACCAAAAGGATTCAAAGCCTCAGGGATTAAATGCGGACTCAAGGCAAGCGGCAGCCTTGACATGGCTTTGATTTTTTCAGAAAAAGATGCGGTATGCGCAGGGGCATTCACGAGCAATCTCTTCGCTGCCGCGCCAGTCCAATGGTGCAGGAACAAGCTCTCAACTTCGCCTTTCGCTCAAGCTGTAATTATAAATAGCGGCAACGCCAATGCCTGCACAGGAGAACAAGGATACAAAAATGCCTTGGAAATGGCAAAGCATACGGCAAAATTCCTTAACATTTCACACGACCATGTATTTGTGGCTTCGACAGGCAGGATAGGAGTCCAGATGCCTATGGACAAAATTAGAGATGGAATTGAATCAGCATCAAAAAATCTCTCAGCTAAAGGAGGACATGATTCGGCTCTTGCGATTATGACTACAGATACAAAACCAAAGGAAACAGCTGTTTCATTCCAGATAGATGGCAATACTGTTACTCTGGCAGGGATGGTCAAGGGAGCCGGGATGATAGCTCCGTCAATGAATACTCATCCCCATGCCACGATGCTTTGTTTCATAACTACTGATGCAAATGTTTCACCTGAATTCTTAAGCAGCGCTCTTAACGATGCCGTGGAAAATTCATTTAATAAAATTTCAGTTGATGGAGACATGAGCACGAATGATACAGTGATAGTATTAGCAAACGGTATGTCCGGAACTGCAATGTTGAAAGGCAATTGCGAGGACTCAAAAATGTTCGCGGACGCGCTCAAAGCCGTCACTTCAGACCTTGCCAGAAAAATCGTAATGGACGGAGAAGGAGCAACTAAATTTGTCACAGTTGAAGTAAACGGAGCATCTACACTTCAGGATGCAAAAAAATGCGCTATGGCCATAGCAAATTCCCTTTTATGTAAAACAGCATGGTTTGGAGGTGATCCCAACTGGGGGCGCGTAATCGCAGCCGCAGGATACTCAGGAGCATCTTTTGATCCTGATAAAGTAAATCTTTTTTATGACAGAGAACAAGTCGTTAGAGATGGAGGTGATGCAGGAGCAAAAGAACAAGATCTGGCAGATATTATAAGGAAGAAAGAATTCACTGTAAGGCTTGATCTTAATTCAGGTGCTCATGGTTTCACAGCCTGGACAAGTGATATCTCCTATGAATATGTCAAAATAAATGCCGATTACCATACTTAAATTGGTTGATAGTTGTCAGTCAATGTCATTGAATTAAGAGCAGGTAGGGCGTGTCTCTCCGAGACCGCCGAAGAAGATTATACGCATTTCGGACGGCTACGGAGAGCCG
This sequence comes from Lentisphaerae bacterium GWF2_38_69, assembly GCA_001803205.1. Lineage (GTDB taxonomy): Bacteria > Verrucomicrobiota > Lentisphaeria > Victivallales > GWF2-38-69 > GWF2-38-69. The sequence continues at coordinate 12,699 of MHBE01000059.1, forward strand.
TCCCTACCTTAATTCAACCCCATTGAGTTGTTAGTTATCAGTTGAAATTGTCTTAGACAATATAAAAAGGAAAAACAGATGAAAACAGCCATAGAAAAATCAGCGGTGCTTCTTGAAGCGATGCCATATATACAAAAATTCAAAGGATCAACCGTAGTAATAAAATTCGGCGGCAGCGTTCTTGAAAATCAGGAACTTTCAAATCAAGCTCTCAGAGACATAGTATTTCTTGAACTCGTAGGAATAAAACCCGTAATAGTCCATGGCGGAGGCAAGGAGATAAGCGCTGAACTTGAAAAACTTGCGATACCGGTACAATTCATAAAAGGACAGAGATACACATGTAAAAAAACTATAAAGGTAGTAGATGATGTGCTTCACAATGTAATTAACCCCAGAATAGTCTCTACAATTGAAGCAAATGGAGGAAAAGCAGTAAGGCTTTCCGGAAAAAACATCCTCACAGGACATAAATTCGAATCCTCAGAAGAGACTGACTTTGCCGATCTTGGATTTGTGGGCGAAGTGCATAGTGTTAATTCAAAAGAGATAAAAGACATACTCAAAGATAACATTATCCCGGTTATTACCCCTCTTGCACTAGGAGAGGATGGAAAAACTGTTTATAACATCAATGCCGATATAGCCGCGGCTAAAGTTGCTGAAACACTTCAGGCAAACAAACTTGTATTTATCAGCGATGTCCCTGGAGTTCTGGCAGATCCAAAGGATGAATCAACCCTTATTTCTACTATGTACTCGAACGAAACAGACAGTTATATAAAGAACGGGACTATCTCAGGCGGAATGATTCCTAAAATCAAGAGCGCGATGAAAGCTCTGAATGCAGGGACAAATAAAGTTCATATGATTGACGGAAGACTGAAGCATTCAATTTTGCTCGAAATCTTTACTGATTCAGGCATCGGCACTCAAATCCTCAACCCGGCAAAATAAAAAGGAATTTACAGAGAAGAGATATGAATAACATGCACGATGGGTTTCTTTTTAAAGAAATGGAAAAAGATGAAATCAAAAAACAAACTTCCTTGAAAATAATCAAACCCAAAACCCAGCTTTCGAAAGAACAGCAGGCATTTAACAGATTAACAAAAAGAATAGAAAATCTGGAAAAAGAGATTATTGACAGGACAGAAAGATATAGAAGATTTTCAATTCTCTATGCAAAGGAAGTAGCTCCTCTTAGAACAGAAAAAGCCGAAAGCTGCATAAAGCTGGCAAAGGCATTATCTGAAGCTTCCAAATATACAAAATTTACAAGAACCAAGCTTGAAGACATAAGAGAGACTATTCTTTCACTTCTTGAAAACTCTTTCAGAGAGGTTGAACCTGACCAGGAAGTCAAAAATTTATACGATAAATGGTCTCCTGCAAGTTATGAAGAAGAAGAGACTTACCAGAAAGAAGAAATAAAAGACCATATTCAGGAAATGATTGATTCTGCTTTCGGCGTCGATATTGATATGGAAGATTTCGACCACACTCTGAAAGGAATCGAAAAGTTGAGAGAAAAACTATTTGCCGAACTTGAGGAAAAGGAAAAAAAGAGAAAAAGTTCAAAGAAGACAAAGAAACAGCTCGAATACGAAAAGAAAGAAAAGCTCCAGAATGAGTTAAAAAAGAAAGGCATCAGGGATATTTACATTACCCTTTCAAAATTGCTTCATCCCGATACCGAGCTAGATCCCGCAGTTAAACTGCAAAAAGAAGAGATAATGAAAAAAGTCACTACCTCTTATAAAAATAAAGATTTGTTATCTTTGCTGAAACTTGAGATTGAGTGGGTTCATAAGGAAAACGAGCATCTTGATAAAATTTCATCCGAAACAATGCAGATGTATTCAAATATTCTGAAGGAACAGATTGCCAAGCTGGAAATGCAGCTTAGATCACTATCTCTTGACCCGAGATTTGCCAATATAGCTGATCTGGCAAATTGCAACGATGCAGTCGCTTCGTATTCAATCTCCAGAGAAGGAGAACAATTACGGCAGGCTATAAGCAAATATAAGGCTTTGGCATCCGAATTTGAAAAACCTGTTTCAAAGCCGAAAATTCTTAAATTTGTAGAGAATTACCTGAAAGAATATTCAGAAATTAAACTCCAAAACATTATGTCAATGTTCAGAGAGCAATGGTAGTCTGTGCTTCTTCGTAAGTATTCAGTGAACTATGTTATCAAACCAACGGACAGCTCGGAGATCTGTCCCTACCACATATCCGTAAGAATCGTTCGGCAGGGCGTGTTTCTCCGTAAACCGCCGCTATACTAAATGTGCTTTGCTGAATATGTACGCTTCTTCTTTTTCTTTTAAAGTTTTTTTACTATTTCGCCATTCTTAATGATTAAAGGCATATTCTGTTTATAATCCAGCATAATGGAGATATCCTGCAGAGGATTGCCTTTTATGGCAACAATGTCAGCAAAAGCCCCTTCAGAAATAACTCCTATCCTGCCTTCCATCTTAAGAAGTTTAGAGTTTACATAAGTAGCTGAATTAAGGGTTTCAAATGGTGTTTCACCGCCTTTGGCTCTGAGCGTAAATTCATGCAGCTGATATTCCATAAGCGAACCAAGAAGATCAGTGCCGAAACCAAGTTCAACTTTATTTTTTCGCGCGATTCTTATTGATTCAAAACTTCGTTCTACTATTTCCCTGAGCTTTAGTAAAGACTCCTTTGGGAAACCCAGAGTCTCTCCTTTCTCATAGATTATATTATGAACAGACAGTGTAGGAACTACAAAAGCGTTATTGCTTCTTACTAATCTGGCAGCTTCATCGTTTATAAGAGTTCCATGCTCTATTGACCTTACGCCCAGCCGAACGCAGCGCATAATACCTTCAGGAGTATAAACATGAGCCATTACATAGGTTCCGGCATTGCCGGCTTCTTCTACAACGGCTTTTATCTCTTCTTCGGAAAATTGAAGATTAACTACTCTGTCAGTAGGTGAAGCGACTCCTCCAGCAGCCATTATTTTGAGTTGGCTTGCGCCGTTCCTGAGCTGTTCCCTGGCAATTTTTCTTACACTATCAACACCATCGCATATAATTGAAATTGACGAACCGCATTTTGTTGTATGAGTCCCTTCATAAATACCGCTTGTCCTGAGTCTGAAATCACCATGCCCGGAAGTCTGGCTTAAAGCTTTGGAGCTTGCAAAGAGTCTGGGCCCCCGAATAATCTTGTTTTCTAGCGCGAGGCTCAAGCCGTAATCTGCCCCTCCGGCATCTCTGGTACTTGTAAAACCTCTCATAAGCATTTCTTCCAATGCTTTTCCTGAACTGATATTTATGTAACTTTCAGGCAGTCTGTCCTGATAGAGGTCAACCTGAGCGGCTCCTGATACATGCGTGTGAGCATCTATCAGACCTGGAATAAGAGTCATTCCTTTGATGTCTATTCCCTTATCACTTTTAATGTCGGAAGATTTAGTAATTTTAACAATCAGGTTGTTATCTATGAGGATATTCATCCCCTTATAAAGTTTATTTTCCTTTCCATTAAAAACATTCGCATTCTTAAGTAAAATTCTCATGCTTTAGAGTCTCTGATTTGTTGTTTAGCAATTCAAAAAGGTTAGAATTAATTTTAACAGAAACAACTTCGCAGATAAAGAGTCTAAACGAATGAAAATACAATATGAGGCCTATCTTGTAAAAATAACGGGAAGAGTAACAGGAGTAGGTTTCAGGTATTGCACAAGAGATTTTGTCGGCCAATTTTCAGAGGTTAGAGGCTATGTAAGAAATGTAGCTTCGGGAGAAGTTGAAGTTCTGCTTCAAGGCAAGAAGGAACACCTGGATGTAATTCTTGCCTGGCTTGCCCATGGACCATCTTACGCAAGAGTTGATGAGATAAAGATAAACATAATTCCCCTCTCGGACGAGCTGGGATATTTCAAAATTAAATAAGGATAGCTAAATGAAAAAGTTATTACTCTCAATAATATTTTGTACTCTTTTTTTTGCATCTTTTGCAGGCGAACTTTATCAGCTTGGAACAATCGATTCCATGATGAAAGGTTACTATGAAGAAGTTAAAGACATAAGTGAAGTTAAAGCAATGGCTTCCATGGGACTGGGCACCACAACAGAACTTGGCGAAGTAATCGGGATTGACAAAAAATTTTATCTTGCAGATGCAAAAGGCAATGTCAAACAACTAAGCGCCAAAACACTCACCCCGTACATGACTTGTTCGTCTTTTAACTCCAAAATATCCTTCAGGCAAAATACTCCGGTAAACAGTTCAAAAGAGTTCTATACTATGCTTGAAAAAAAATATCTTGAAGGCGAAAATATTTTTTACGCGATCAGAGTTGATGGAACTTTTCAGAAAGTTGATGCCAGAAGCGAAGATTCTTTCACGGGAAAACCCGAGCCTCTAGCCGAATGGCTCAAGACTCATCAGAAAAGTTTTGTTTTTAACAACATACAGGGAACTCTTGTTATATATAAGTACCCTCAATATATGAACGGCATAGGAGTGGGAGGCTATCACGCTCATTTCTTATCAGACAATAGAAAGTTTGGCGGACATGTTTTTGATTTTTCATTAATAAATGGGAAGGTTTCAATCGAGCCTTATTATCAAATCACGCTAATGCTTCCTGAAACTGACAAATTTGTAAAAGCCGATATGGGCAGTTTGAATAACGATGAAAAAGAATCGATTCACAAAATTGAAACAAAAGATAATTAATTAAATCTCTCTTTGATATTTTACTTTTCCGATATAGTTTTTCCCTTTTTATCTGAATGAAATGATAAAACCGTTCAAGGGATAGACTAAAAAACTATGGTCAGAGTTTTAATAATTATATATATAGCGAACTAATTATGAAAAAATTATTCATCTTAGTAGTAGTGGCAAGCGTATGGGTTGCCCTTGTAGTCTTTATTTTTGAAGCAATACAAAACGACGCAGATACCAGTTGGGTTCAAAAGAAGTATCTCGACATTCAATATGCATCTGAAAGCCGCTCCGAATATCTTGATATCTATTATCCAAATGAGGGAACAGGGCCTTTCCCTGTAATCGTTGTAATACACGGAGGAGCTTTTAAATTCGGAGATAAACAGGATGCTATGTTAAATCCTATGCTTGAAGGATTAAAAAAAGGTTATGCTGTCGTTTCCATCAATTACAGATTAAGCGGAGAAGCCAAATGGCCGGCTCAAATCAATGATGTCAAGGCAGCGATAAAATTCATAAGAGCTAATGCTCAGAACTTGGAGTTCCAGGAAGATAAAATTGCCGTATGGGGCGGATTAGCAGGAGGAAATCTTGCGGCTCTGGCAGGAACATCAGGCGATACAAAAGCTTTGGAGGATCCGAATCTTGGCCACAATGGAGTATCTGCAAAAGTCCAGGCAGTAGTTGACTACTTTGGCCCAATGAATTTCCTTACAATGGATGATCAGTGGAAAGTTCTGGGAGTCAAAGGACAGCAACACGACGATGCTAACTCATATGAATCCAAGCTTACGGGACAAAAAATTACTGAAACTCCAAGACTTGTTGAAACATCTAATCCTATCTCTTATATAGACGGCAATGAGCCTCCTTTCTTCATTCAGTGCGGAACTAATGATAAAACAGCACTGCCGCTTAAAATCAAAGAATTTGCAGATATTCTGCAGCAAAAATCAAAAAATGAAGTCACTTTTGAGTATATAAAAGAATCCGGTCATGGAGATCAGGCTTTTGAAACAAAAGATAATCTTGACAAAATTTTTGCATTCCTTGACAGGCATTTAAAGTAAACATCTTTCCATGCCTGATAATTCCATTTTGTTTTTTATTATATTCCCTATTGTTGGAATATTTACGGGATTCCTATCCGGGATGTTCGGCATCGGCGGATCTATAATTATCATTCCTGCCCTGTATATGATTTTTGACAAAATTGGAATCCCGAAAAGCGAATTAATGCATTTCTCTATAGGCACGGCTTTCAGCATCATGATTTTTACTTCAATAACCAATACTGTATCTCATATAAAACTTGGGAATACCATGCCAGGAATCATAGCTAAAATGATTCCATCACTCATAGCTGGAGTAATAATAGGCACTTGGTCTATAAAATACATTGGCAGCGAATCACTTAAAAAGATATTTGCATCGTTTCTTATTTTGATAGCTATTGACCTGTTTATAAAATTAAGCAAACGAATCAGAAAAAGTGAAACTCCATGTCCGAAAACTTTGCCTTTCGCCGGAATAATAATCGGTTCAATCTCAGGATTAATGGGAATTGGCGGAGGCTCCATCGTTATTCCTTTTCTTCTCTTTCTTGGATATGAGACCAGGAAAGTTATAGGCACGAGCGCCGTACTTACTTTACCTATAGCACTAACCGGAGCTGCAATATCAGCGCTTCACATGATAGACATCCATACAAGTGTGCCCATGTCGCTGGGATTTATTTACTTTCCTGCCTTATTGACAATTTCTGCATTTTGTGTAATAAGCGTCCCTATCGGGGCTAAAACTCTCGGTTTTATTCCACAGGAACGAGCCAGGCAGATTTTTGCAATACTGCTTTTTATAACTTCACTAAGAATGTTCTTTTTCTGACAATGAATATATTCCCGGAAGGAAGCTTATCTGTATCACTAATTACCACTGTATGGGCTGGACTTTTTGTTATATGTTTTTTCAATCTCAGACTGGGCTGGACTATTTCAGGGCTGATAGTTCCAGGATATCTGGCTCCGCTTCTTATTCTCAAGCCATGGAGTGCTGTCGCAGTAATTATAGAAGCTGTTTTTACATATCTGGCAGTCATTGGATTCTCGCGTTTTGGTGAAAAGACAGGGCTCTATTCTGAAGTATTCGGGAGAGACAGATTTTTCTTTATACTTTTACTTTCAGTAGCAATGCGTTTGCTTTTTGATGACGCGGTCTTCCCATGGTTTACATCAATTTTGAGCCAACATCTTGAAATAGAATTTCTCTATAGGGACGGTTTATATTCAATCGGGCTTGTAATCGTAGCCTTGACTGCCAATCAATTCTGGACTTCAGGGCTCAGGAGAGGTCTTTTCCAGCTTGCTGTAACTCTCACAATAACTTTCCTTATCATAAAATACATACTCATAGGATATACAAACTTCAGGCTAAATGAATTGGCCAATGTCTATGAAAATCTGGCCACATCAATACTTGCTTCTCCGAAAGCATATATTATTCTTCTTACGACAGCCTTCATAGCCTCACGGATGAATTTATTATATGGGTGGGAGTTTAGCGGTATAGCTATTCCCGCATTGCTGGCATTGCTCTGGTATAAACCCCAGGAAATTCTGATTTCCGTCGCAGAAGCTGTTATTATCTATTTCATTGCCTCTTTACTGCTTCGAACAAAATTCTTTTCAAAGATGTCGATTGAAGGGGCAAGAAAAATCCTTTTTTTCTTTAATATAGCGTTCTTTTATAAACTTGTCTTAGGCTTTATTTTGCCATTATTTTTGACAAATATAGCACCTAATGATTATTATGGCTTTGGCTATATGCTCACTTCGCTCATTGCAATTAAAATGCACGATAAAGGTTTCGGAGCCAGGATAATCGGTTCTACTGTCATCACTTCTGCCATATCAATAGCCGCAGCTACATTGATAGGATTTTCACTTACTTTCCTAAGCAAGAATGAAATTCCGCAGCCCTCTCCTCATCCCCAAAAAACAATTGAGATGAAAACTCAAAAAGCATGGTCAAACATTCCCATCAGGTACAGTACAGGCAAACCTCTGCCTCTACTGTCTTCTCCCTTCGAAAAGATCGAAATAAAATCCAATAACAGGAAACTAGGGATTGATGAACTTAGGTTCATTGATGAAACGATTTTTGTTCCTCTATTCAAACTGTCAGAAACTTCTGATAAAAATCTCTCGACAATTGAGCTCATCATGAATAAAGCCGCAAAAGCCGCGGATTATCCTGGAATAAAGATAATGCTATTTGGGAACAAAGCTTTCAGCCCTGATTTTATCGAATTAAAAAGCAGCTTAGAATCAGGTTCCGCAGCATCTTTCTATTTACGCTTTAACGAAGGAAGCAATATTCTCCTGGAATCGGATTGTCACTCGATAAAATCCCTTTGCCTTATGAGACTTATTGAAAGTGAATTTAAGCCGAAAGTTATTCTTCTAAATGGGTTATTCTCACGCGGCGATGAAGGGACAATTGAAACAGAAACGGCAAAAACCTATGTTAAATCCTCACTCTTTGACCTTTTCAATCAGATTTCCATGCGGGAAATGGATAAACTGAAAGATAATTTAAACATAATTCTGGTAAAAACGGCTCCGAAAAAAAATAATCTTAATAAAAACTTTGTGTATGTTTCTTCGAATACCGGAGCCTATTCGCCTGATACTCTTAATGAAGTTCAGCAAAAACTAATAAATTTACTAGTTAATAAAAGTTATTCCGTAAAATTTGTAAACGGCCTTCCTGAGACATCCGGACTGGAAACAGATAATCTTCTATCTTCAAGATATCTCCCCATGACAAAAAACACTTCTATGATAGTCTTATGGGTTTCTGAATAATCTATTAAATTCTTGAATAATAGATTATTAGTTGTAATTTATTTCCCTTCTAAAAATGATTTTAGTTATGTACTTGAACAACAATAAGAAGAGGAAATTTTTATGAATATAGTTCAATTATTGGGGACATCTTGCCCGTTTGTCGGCCTTTGCGATACAGAAATGGGAAAAGGAATTCTGTTTGGCGCATTAGGAATGGCAGTTCTGATACTCATTATTTCGCTGATTCAAAATGCTGTCTCAAAAAATAAGGTAAAAGCTTCTTCATATGACTCTAAAAAAATTGAGGAAAGCGAGATTAAAATAGCCGAACTTGGAATGGCTCTTGCAGCAGAAAAAGAAAGTTCATCAAAAAAATTCGATGACGGAGCTCTCTATTCTCTGGTTCTACTTCAGAGAGAGGGCAGATTTGTAGACTTTATCAGAGAAGATATCAAAAACTATGATGATTCACAGATCGGAGCAGCAGTCAGACAGATTCATGCTGGCTGTTCAAAAGTTTTAAGTGAAAATTTCAATTTGAAAGCGTTATACGACAAAAATAATGAAGGAGATACAATAACACTTGGAGAAAACTTCAACGCCGAAGAAGTCAGGCTCAGCGGCAATGTACCGTCCAAAGGACCATACAAAGGAATTCTCAGACATAAAGGCTGGGCTTCAGCATCTGTCAGTTTGCCGAAGAAAACCATAAAAACTTCTTCATTGGTAGTCTGTCCGGCAGAAATAGAAATAGAATAACTTCCAACATCGAACTTTGAACATTCAAACTCGATGTTTAGCGTTGGATGTTCGATGTTTCAAAGTTTAAGGAGAATTAACATGATTCGTTATTTAATAGGTATTGACCTGGGAACGACAAACTCTGTCGTTTATTATATTGACAAAACAAAAGAGAAACCTCTTCCTGAACTCTTCAAAGTTCCTCAGTTGACTGAAGCAGGAGAGATTTCAGAAGAAGAATTGCTCCCATCATTTATTTACATTCCTGACGACAAGGAGTTGCCGGACGGAAGTTTAAACACCGAATGGAACGGCAAAGCTTCATTCTGCGTTGGAGAGTTTGCTAAAAAGAGTTCGCCAAAAGTCCCGCTCAAAGTTATCACTTCGGCAAAATCATGGCTTTGTGCCGAAAATATTGATAAAAATTCGCCGGTACTGCCATGGAATAGAAACAATCCTGAGAAGCAGTTGTCCCCTGTTGAAGCAATCAAATCAATTCTTGAGCACATCAAAAATGCCTGGAATTATAAGATGGCATCAACCGATAAAAATCTTTCAATGGAAAAACAGATAATAGTAGTTACAGTCCCAGCTTCTTTCGATACTGTAGCAAGAGAATTAACTGTCAAAGCTGCCGCTCAGATTGATTTAAAAATAATCCTTCTGGAAGAACCACAGGCTGCTTTCTATTCCTGGCTCAATAACAATGGCGAAATGTGGCGAAAAAAAGTTTCTACTGGAAATACAATCCTTGTTTGTGATATCGGAGGAGGAACAACTGACTTTAGTTTGATAAAAGTGCGGGATGAATCCGGCAATCTGGCTCTGGAAAGAGTAGCAGTGGGAAACCATATCCTTCTTGGCGGAGACAATATGGATCTGACAATGGCTTATAAAGTTGCCACAAAAATTAATGCCAAAAATAAGATAACTCTTGACACATATCAGATACATGGCCTTACATATGCCTGCAGAGAAGCCAAAGAAGCACTAATGGCCGATCCCAAAGCAAAAGCTCAAAAACTGACCGTTCTTGGAAGGGGAAGCAGCGTAATAGCAAGCACTATTTCATCCGAACTTTCCCGCGGAGAAGTCGAAGAAACTATTATCGACGGTTTCTTTGCCGAGTGCGCACTTGATGACGCGCCTGTTGACTCAAGGCGTTCAGGATTTAAGACTTTCGGTTTGAAATATGAAACAGATCCATCCATCACAAAACATCTTGCGCAATTTCTTAAAACTAATTGCAAAACACAAGAAGAATTGCCAAACTGTATTCTTTTTAATGGCGGCGTAACTAAAGCCAACTCCATAAGAGAAAGAATTACTTCGGTAATAACAAAATGGGCAAACCATGAAATAAAAGTCCTTAGCGGGACTAATCCTGATCTTGCAGTAGCTATGGGCGCAAGCTGCTATGCCAATGTCCGTGAAGGAAAAGGAATCAGGATAAAAGCCGGAAGCTCCTACGCGTACTATCTCGGGATTGAAACATCTATGCCGGCAGTGCCTGGTTTTGTTCCTCCGACTCAAGGCCTCTGTGTACTTCCTATCGGAACTGAAGAAGGCTCTGCTTTCGACTTGGATTATTCCGGACTTGGTTTGATAGTTGGAGAAAACAGCGAATTCAGGTTTTATTCATCCAAAATAGCCAGAGAGGATAAATTTGGAAAAATTATTGATGATATTGCCAAAGAAAGTTCTATCGAAGAACTTCCTCCTCTTGCAGTTACATTACCCCCTACAGCCGACATTCCGGCAGGCAGCCTTGTTCCTGTGAAGCTTCGCATAGAGTTTACTGAAACAGGCACGCTTCAGGTCTGGTGTATAAATGAAAAAACCAAGAGCGAATGGAAACTGGATTTCGAAGTACGTAAAGACTCTTCATCGGCTAATTAACACTAACTCGTAACACGGGCGGGACGCCCGTGTATCTTTATTATAAAAATGAAAGACTCCCGCTATATAATCGGAATTGATCTCGGAACAACAAATATCGCAGTCACATTTGTTGATTTGAAATCAGAGAACAAAACTATAAATCTTTTTAAGGTTCCCCAGCTGGTTGCGCCTGGAGAAATTGACGAATTGGCGCTTTTCCCGTCATTCTGCTTTTTTTTCGATGAAAATCTAAATAAAAAAGAGCACATGAACCCCTCATGGAACTCCGAAAATTTTTATACGGTCGGAGCTTATGCAAGAGATTTTGGCGCAACAATCCCAAACAGGTTCATATCATCGGCTAAATCCTGGTTGTGCCACAGCGGCGTTGAACGCAGGGAAAAGATTCTTCCCTGGGGCGGAAATATCCAGGAAGTAATGCACTCACCATTGAAAGTTTCTTCATATTATATCGACTATATTAAAAATGCATGGAACCATAAATACGGAAATCATAAAGACTCTCATGGCAATCCGTGCGTATTCGAAGAGCAGAATGTGGTTCTCACTATTCCCGCAAGTTTTGATGAAACAGCCAGAGGACTTACAATAGAAGCTGCGAAATTATCCGGCTGCAGGCATATAAGCCTTATTGAGGAACCTCTTGCTGCTTTTTATTCATGGCTGGACATAAACATGGCCTCATGGCAGGATAATATAGCAATAGGCGAAAAAGTTCTTGTAATAGATGTCGGCGGCGGAACGACAGATTTTTCTATTATTGAACTCAATGAAAATGGCTCCCTGGAAAGGACTGCCGCAGGCAATCACCTTCTTCTTGGCGGGGATAATATCGATATCGCAATTGCCAGGAAAATCGAAGAACATTGGAATAAAAAACTTCCTAATGCTGATTGGCTTACCCTTTGTCAGAAAACGCGCCAGGCCAAAGAAGTCCTTCTGAATGATCTCAACCTGAAATCAACTGATATTACCCTGCTTTCCCAGGGCAGTTCAGTTATCGGTAACCATAAAAAATATATTCTAAAAAGAAGCGAGCTTGAAGAACTTCTAATTGAAGGTTTTTTCCCTGTAATTAATAGTGATGCCCCCTCCCCTCAGAGGAAAAAAGGCATTCAGAAAATGGGGCTCCCATATGAGACAGACCCTTCCGTAAGCGCGCATCTATTGCATTTCCTGAAATATGCTCAAAGCATATCCTGCAATCCGACAAAAGACAGCGATGCGCTCTTCCCGGATAAGGTTCTTTTTAACGGCGGAACCATGATTCCCAAAATTCTACGCGAAAGAATAATCAGATGCATTGAGGGCTGGTTTAAAGACAGGAAAATAGAAGAGTTCGCCTCAAGAGATTTAAGTCTGGCCGTAGCCTTTGGAGCATCGTATTTTGGCAGAACAAAATCATACGGAGGAATAAAAGTAAAAACTGCTTCTACAAGGTCGTACTATCTTAAAGTCGCCGAAGATTCAGACAAGAAAAACCTTGCTAAAGTCCTTTGTATTATGCCAAGAGGTTCCGAAGAAAATAAACTAATCAGAACTCCAGGTGAATTTCTTGTCGAAACAAATAGGACAGTGCATTTTCCTCTGCTGAGCAGTTCGACCCGGACAAAAGATAAAGAAGGCGATTTCATTTCTGATAATGAAGAACTTTCTTCAGTATCTTCACTTTTCAGTATGCTCAAATATGGGAAGAACCATGAAAAAACAGCAATTAAAGTTTCAATCGCTGCAGAGCTTACTGAAAGCGGAGTCCTAAAAATTGAACTTGATTCAGAAACTACTTCCCATAAATGGCCTCTTAAATTCGATGTCAGGCTTATTTCTGATGAAGAACAAGCTCCTGATTCATCAAAGGCAATAACCTTTGAAACCGATATCTATGATAATGCTAATGCTGTTATTAAATCTTATTTCGATTCAAAGCAAACTCATAAGAACCTCTTGAAAGAGCTGGAAAAAATTACAGCTTCTTCAAAAGATAAATGGCCTATCCATTTTCTCAGACACCTTGCAGATACGCTTCTTGCAATTGACTATAAAACTCTCAAACAGCCTGTGATCGAAAGCAAATGGCTGAATCTGTGCGGTTTTTCTCTAAGACCCGGCTTTGGAGATCCGGAAGATGAAATAAGGCTTAGAAAAGTCTGGCAGATGTGGCAGGAAAACCCTAATAATCCAAACGACACGCAAACAATTTCAGAATGGTGGGTTTTCTGGCGCAGAATAATGCCAGGGTTCAAATCCGGGCATCAGCTCTCGATGTATCAGGAATTATCCAAAGAGCTTTTCCCAAAAAACATATATCAGCAAAGAATCAAACTTGGCGAACAGCCCAAAGCAGAAATGTATAAGTGTCTTGGAGCTCTTGAACTCTTATCGGAAAAACAGAAAAAGATTATCGGAAATATTCTGATTCAAAGAGCAAATAAATTACAGCCGTATGAGTATTGGGTTCTTTCAAGGCTTGGATCCAGAAAACTTTTCCATGCTCCAACTAATGCTGTTCTACACACAGATACAGTGGAAAAATGGGTTCTTGAACTTCTTGACGACCAATCTAACCGTTGCAGTGAAAAGCTTTTTGCTGTGTCAAGAATGGCTTCATTGACCCCGGATAGAGCCTTAAACTTATCGTCTCAGACTGTTCATAAGGCTATTTCTTTCCTCAAAGATTCGAAAGCTCCCACACACTGGATTAAACATCTGGAATCTGTCATCGAAGACGATACTCAGGAACAGGCAAAACTCCTAGGCGATTCCATCCCATTTGGCTTATCAATAGGTTAGTACCTTTGAAGACTAAATCTAGACTATTGTTTTGAGCAGATAAATCCTTACAATTTCCTATAATTCCTTTATTCTCATTATTAATTTAGGCTAAAGCAGGTAATATGGATTATTCTTCCATCAGAGACAATCATAAGAACGGAACAGTAGGAGATTTTCTCAAAAAAACTATTTCTACTAATTCTGAAGTCTCAATAGTTTCTGCCTACTTCACTATTTACGCCTACGGACAACTGAAAAATAATCTGGACAGTATTAAAAATCTTAAGTTCCTATTTGGCGAACCAAGATTTATAAAATCTATGGATCCGGACAAAGTAAATACAAGAGATTTTCAAATTGAAGACGATAAGCTAACTATTCCGCTCGCTAGCAGACTTACACAGAAAAACATGGCTAGAGAATGTTCTGAATGGATTAATAATAAAACCGAGATTCGCTCAATGGTAAAACCCAATTTCTTACATGGAAAACTTTATCATGTCAGACAAGAGTGTGGAATAGAGAAAGCTATTGCCGGAAGCTCAAATTTTACTGTTAATGGCCTGGGTCTTGGCGGAAGCAAGAATATCGAACTTAATCTAATAATTGATAGTGACAGAGACAGACAGGAACTGAAAGAATGGTTCGACTCTATTTGGAACGACAATACAGGACTTGTCGAAGATGTTAAAGATCAAGTCATAAAGTATCTTGAGCAATTATATGTAGAGAATGAGCCGGAATTCATTTATTTCAAAACACTTTATCACATTTTCGAGGAATACCTTAATGAGCAGAAAAAAGGTGGTTTATTAGACGAGAAAACTGGATTTTATGATAGTGAAGTTTGGAATATGTTATATGCTTTCCAAAAAGATGGAGTCAAGGGGGCAATTAATAAGATATTAAAGCACAACGGATGCATCATTGCTGACAGCGTAGGATTAGGCAAGACTTTCGAAGCTTTGGCTGTAATCAAATATTTCGAACTTCTCAATGCTCGTGTCCTTGTAGTTTGCCCTAAAAAACTAACCGGGAACTGGACTATATATCAGGCAAGCCAAAATCATTCATTAAACCCTTTCAAAAAAGATCGCTTCAACTACACAACATTATACCATACGGATATGGGAAGAGAATCAGGCCGTTCTGACGCTAATGGTATAGACCTTGAAAACTTTAATTGGGCTGCATACGACCTTGTCGTTATTGACGAATCTCATAATTTTCGCGGCAATCCCATGGATAAAGTAAAAGATGACGGCGAAATCAAGATGAACCGCGCAAAGTGGTTAATGGAAAAGGTTATAAAATCAGGAGTCAAAACAAAAGTTTTAATGTTGTCAGCCACTCCTGTAAATAATACCCTCCGCGATTTGAGGAATCAGATCTCTTTTATTACTGAAGGAAAGCCTGATGCTCTTTATGAAAGTTGCAAAATAAAGGACATCGGACAGGCTCTGAAGAATGCTCAGACACACTTTACAAATTGGGCTGATCCCAAGAAGAACCCTCAAAGAAATATGAAACAGCTCCTAGAGAAGCTCGATTCATCTTTTTTTAAACTCCTGGATGAACTTACTATTGCCCGTTCCAGAAAGCATATAACAAGTTTTTATCATCTTGATTCGGTAGGCAAGTTCCCTGCCAGGAATAAACCTCATTCGGTATATCCTGACATTGACCTTAAAAAGCGTTTTCCTTCATATGATAAAATCAATAAGCAAATACTTGATTACAAGTTGTCGATATTCAATCCGTCAGCGTATGTGAAAATTGAAAAACAGAAGAAATATGAGGAAATGGCCGGGACTCAAGTCCTTGGGTTCAAACAAGCTGATCGTGAGTATTACCTGATCAATATGATGAAGGTTAATTATCTGAAACGCCTGGAAAGTTCCATAGAATCATTTGAGATATCTCTCGAAAGAACCATTAAAAAAATAGAACAGCTTGAGGAAAAAATTGAAGCTTTCAAAGAACTTGGCAGCACTTCTCAGGAGGAAACATTAGAATCCTATACTCCCGGTGAAGAAGAGATTGATGACAATGGAGGAGATATTGAGGATTGGCAGGTAGGCAGGAAATTAAAATTTGATCTGGCTGATTTGGAACTGGGCAAATGGATAGAAGATTTAAAAAGAGACAAAGATGCCCTTATTACCCTCCTGAACAACGCGTGCGAAGTTACCCCGGAAAGAGATGCAAAACTTAAGGAATTGAAAAAGCTGATCCAGGCTAAAGCAGAAAATCCAATTAACTATTCGAATAAAAAAGTATTAGTATTTACTGCTTTTGCAGATACTGCCAAATATATATATGACAATATCAAAGAGTGGATCAGCAGTGAATTAGATCTTCATTCTGCTTTGGTTTGCGGCAGTTATACCCATACAACTTTAGGCAAGAATGACTATGACAGCATATTAGTCAACTTCTCTCCCCTTTCAAAAAACCGCTCAAAGATGATTTCTGCCAATAAAACTCAAGAAATAGACATTCTTATAGCAACCGACTGTATCAGTGAAGGGCAGAATCTGCAGGATTGCGATTATTTAATCAACTATGATATACACTGGAATCCAGTCCGCATCATTCAGCGCTTTGGCCGTATAGACCGATTAGGAAGTATTAATAAAACCATCCAGTTAGTCAACTTCTGGCCAACTAAAGACCTCGACAACTATATCAACCTGAAAGAGCGCGTCGAAGCCAGAATGGCACTTGTAGATGTGACAGCTACAGGAGAAGATAATATACTTAATACCGAACAGATAGAGGAACTTATTACTGATGAACTTAAATACCGTAATCAACAGTTAAAGAAGCTTAAAGAAGAAGTCCTGGATTTGGAAGAGATGAATGAATCTATTTCCCTTACTGACTTTACACTTGATGATTTCAGGGTTGAACTCTTAAACTTTATTGAAACCAACCGCCGCAGATTGAAGGATTCGCCTATGGGGCTTTATGCTGTAGTTCCGGCTCCGGGAGGAGACCATGTAGGACTGATAGCCAATAGAGATATTTCATCAAGCCAAAAAGAAATAATTAAGCCAGGTGTAATTTATTGTTTAGCACAAAAAGGGCAATCTGATGGCAATGAAGAGGTCAATCCTTTAAACCCGTATTTCCTTATTTATATCCGTAATGATGGAACAGTCCGATACAATTACACGAACGCAAAACAGATTTTGGAAATCTACCGTCTTTTATGCAATGGGAAAAAGGCTCCCTATGACGAACTCTGTACTTTGTTTAACGATGAGACAGCTAACGGCGAAAAGATGGGCAAATATTCTGATCTGCTAAAGAAGGCTGTTAATGAAATTGTGCATGTCTTTAAGAAGAAAAGTAACATCAAGCTGACCAGTGACCGCGGGGCTCTGCTGATACCGAAATCAAAACAGATTAATGAAATGGAAGATTTTGAACTTATAACATGGCTCGTGATAAAATAGTATTGGAGAATTGCGATATACTTTGGAGTGCGACGATTCATCTTCGCATTGAAAATCTGAAACTTCAGAAAATAAAGAGCATACAAAATGAATATTTTAAATAAAAACGAGTCCGACATGCTGGAGTTCAAAAGCCAGTGGAGCGAGGACTGCCTTAAAGCTGTTAGCTCTTTCGCAAACAGTAAAGGTGGAATTTTATATATCGGCATTGACGATAAGGGGCGGTCTGTAAAACTTCATAACTATGCCAAAGCCCTTGAAGACATTCCAAATACTATCAGGAATAAACTTGGCATCCTTCCGCTTGTTACATCTGAAAAACTCAATAGTGATATGGTCATAAAGATTGATGTCGCTCCTTCTTCAGTCCCGATATCCTTTAATGGCAAATTCTATATAAGAAGCGGCTCGACTGTTCAGGAATTGCAGGGAAAGCATCTTGCGGATTTTCTGATAAAAAAATCAGGTTTAACCTGGGATCAGATAGTGGAGGAGAGAGCAGATTTGAACAGCTTAAACCTTGAGACTATTGAGGATTTCAAGAGATTCTCGAAAGACAGAATTCCATCTATATCGCAGGAAACTGATATCCGGATAATTCTGAGAAAGCTAAACCTTCTGAAAGACGGCGCTATAACAAGAGGAGCCGCACTTCTTTTCGGAAAAGAACCTCAGAAACTCTATATTCAGGCAATAGTTAAAATAGGCAAGTTTCTTTCTGAAACAGATATACAGACCACTGACATAGTGAAAGGCAACCTCTTTACTCAACTGGAAATGACTCTCGAAATTCTCAGGACAAAGTATCTGAAGAGCAATATACATTTCGAAGGCATTCACAGGCGGGAAATTCTCGAATACCCTTATGATGCGCTTAGAGAAGCAATCATTAACTCTCTTATCCATAGAGATTATCTCGGCACATCGCACATTCAAATAAGAGTTTACGATGACAAACTTATAATTATGAACGAAGGAAAACTTCCGCCTGAAGTGCCTGTGGAAAAACTTAAAACCAATCACCTTTCAGTGCCGAGAAACTCTCTGCTTGCAGAAACATTCTATCTTGCAGGATTCATTGAGTCTTGGGGCAGAGGAACAGTCAAGATTGTGGAAAAGTGCAGGGAACAGGGACTTCCTGAACCAGATTTCACAGAAGAAAACGGCGTCATGACAGCGACTTTTTACTGCAATAGATTAAATGAGAAAAAATTTATTGAGATGGGATTAAACAGCAGACAGGCCAAATTAATTTTATATTTGAGGCAGCATGTAGAATCTGCTATTGCGGATTTATCTCAAGTCGCTGATGGAGTATCTATTAAAACAATCCAAAGAGATATGGATGAACTCTTCAAAAAGGGTTTTATTTCTTTCAAAGGAGAAAAAAAAGGAAGAAAATATTTTTTATCGGACATTTATCGGACATGATATTTTTTATCGGACATTTATCGGACATTCTGAATGGTTCAAACGGGCACCATAGGGGCATTGCACAATAATTGCACAATCAAAGTGGAACTGAATGATTAATATGAGGCTAATAATTGCACATTAATTGCACAATCAAACGGCTAAGGAAACAAACATGTATTGATATAGTTTGGAGTGCTATGGCTTGACATAGCTTTCAATACTCTGAGGCATGGCTCAGATAAACAAAGCGTAAACAACTTTCCGCACTCCAAAATTAAGGTAGCCACATGCGTAAGCGTGTGGTTTAGTGAGTAAAAACGAACAAAGCTCTCCTGAATGGAGTTGCGGTAGAAATGGAGGGTTTTGCGCCGTCAAAACCGTTAACTAAACCCATCAAACTCGATGGGTTTAAAGATAAAATTATAATTAATTCCACCGAATTCGATGGAATTTAAAAATAATAATATTGAAGAAATGATAATTTTAATTGCGGCGAATTAGCCATAATTAAAAGCTGATCTGGATTATATAGCCACATGCGTAAGCTTGTGGATAAAATTATGCAAAAACGAACAAAGCTATCCTGAAGGGAGTTGCGACAGGAAAATAAGATTTATATAAGGTGAAACTATGCCAGATCTAGATACGAAAATAGCCATACAAAACGCTCTGAAAGCCTTCTCTTCAGGAAGTCTCTCTGACAAAGCCATTTCTCTCTTCACTTCTCTTGGATATAACACCGAACGGCATAATCCTTTTGACCAGAAAGATTACGCTTTCTTTAAAGAATCGTTTTTAGAAGGAAATACACGCTTCAATGAAGAGAAGGCATTAGTGAAGGAATGGAAATCTATTGACCTCTTATTCCAGCTCACACAGGAAGAGCTCTCAGCCCAGCAAAGTTTATTTGATACAAAGAAAGTTAACAATACCATAATTGAAACCTATCTCTTCTTTGCCATAGAACTCTCAAAAGCAGAATATTCCAGAACAGCATTGGCGCAGATAACCCGTGAAATTAACAAAGTCTTTCCGATGCCGGCAATGATTCTTTTCAAACACGGTTCACACCTGACTTTATCAGTGATAAACCGACGACTGCATAAAAGAGACGAACAAAAAGATGTTCTGGAAAAGGTAACGCTCATCAAGGACATTTCGATACTCAATCCACACAGAGCGCATATTGAAATACTTTTCGACTTATCATTTCATGAGTTACTGCGCATTCACAGATTTACTAACTTCGTCGAACTTCACAATGCCTGGCAGAAGACTCTCGATACTAAAGAGCTTAACAAGAGATTTTACCGCGAACTCTCCAACTGGTATTTTTGGGCGATCA
This sequence comes from Lentisphaerae bacterium GWF2_38_69, assembly GCA_001803205.1. GTDB lineage: Bacteria > Verrucomicrobiota > Lentisphaeria > Victivallales > GWF2-38-69 > GWF2-38-69. Next base: position 32,906 of record MHBE01000059.1, read on the forward strand.
GAACCGTTTCATTTCCTAATGATGCTGAAAATGACAAAGATGACACGGTTTTCAATTCTGAAAGCGTCATTAGATTGCTTACAAGGCTTATTTTTATCTGGTTTATCAAGGAAAAGAATCTTGTTCCTGAAATGATATTCGGTCATAAAAAAATTTCATCGATTATCAAAGGGTTTATGCAGGACGGCTCAAATGTTTATTATCGTGCTATTCTTCAAAATCTATTCTTCGGTACTTTGAACCAGAAAATTGAGGATAGAGGTTTTGCAGTTGAAGGAAATCTAGCCCAAAATGCAAAAAACTACGGCGTTAAAACTCTCTACCGCTATGCCTCTGATTTCCAGATTCCAAAAGAAGAGGTTGTCAAACTCTTCAAAGGCGTGCCGTTTCTTAATGGCGGGCTTTTTGATTGTCTGGATAACGAAGACAGCAGTTGCAAAGTCTTGTATCTGGACGGATTTTCCCGTAATCCCAAAAAGCAGGCAAATGTGCCTGACGAACTCTTCTTCTCCGACGAAAGAACTATAGACCTGAGCGAAATCTATGATGACAAAAAGAAGAAAAATGAAAAGGTAAAAGGCCTCTTTGAAATATTTAACAGCTATAAGTTTACCATAACAGAAAATACTCCGATAGAAGAGGAAATAGCACTTGACCCCGAACTCCTCGGCAGAGTTTTTGAAAACCTCCTGGCAAGCTATAACCCGGAAACCAAAACCACCGCCCGTAAACAAACAGGAAGCTTCTATACTCCGAGAGAGATCGTCAACTACATGGTGGATGAATCCTTAATTGCTTACTTTAAAGCTAGACTTCTTTCAGAATTGCCGGGATATGAAGAACTTGCCGACAGGCAGTTAAAACTTTTCAGTAGCAGTGAACTTTCTAATCAGCCAAAATTTGAAATGAAACTCGATGAAAGCTCCTGGAACGGCAAAGAAGAAGAACTTGAAACTGAACTCAGAAATTTGCTCTCTTATTCAGAAACAGAGTCAAAATTCTCACAGTCAGATAAAGACAAACTAATTGAAGCCATCGATAACTGCAAAATCCTTGACCCTGCCTGCGGTTCAGGTGCTTTCCCGATGGGCATCCTCCACAAACTCGTCCATGTCCTGCATAAACTCGACCCGCAGAATAAGGGATGGGAAGAACGGCAGATAAGGAAAGCATCGCTGATTGATGATCCTACTATCCGTGACAAACTGATTGCTGACATTGAAACAGCCTTCAGCAATAATGAACTAGACTACGGCAGAAAACTCTATCTTATTGAAAACTGCATCTACGGCGTGGACATCCAGCCCATTGCAACTCAGATAAGCAAACTGCGCTTCTTTATCTCTCTAATCGTTGACCAGAAAACAGATAAAAACAAAGATAATTTCGGTATCAGAAGTTTGCCAAACCTCGAAACAAAGTTTGTCGCAGCAAATACTTTGATAGACTTGCCTGAAGTTGGTCTTTACAATCATAATGTTGAAGAACTCGCAAAAGAATTAAAAAACACTCGTCATAATATTTTTAGTGCTAAAACAGCATATGATAAAAAGAAATTGCGAGATGAAGATAGAAAAATCAGGGAGCAAATAAAATCGGAACTCCTTAGCGGTGGATGGGATGAAAAAAGTTCCACTCTTATTGCTAAATGGGATCCTTATAACCAGAATGCCAGTTGTTCATGGTTCAATCCCGAATGGATGTTCGGCATCAGAGACGGCTTCGATATCGTTATCGGCAATCCGCCGTATATGATAATTCAAACATTAACTGAAGCTTTTCCTGAACTCGTCCCTTACTATAAAAACTCTTATGCCTCTGCTACTGGAAAGTTTGATATTTATTGTCTATTTATTGAGAAAGGCATATTGATGCTAAGACATGACGGAATTCTCAATTATATCGTGCCTAACAAATGGACTGTTGCAAAGTTTGGATTTGGTCTTCGAAAATTAATTTCTGAGAAAAAATCTTTATATAAACTAATATCTTTTAATGATTATCAAGTATTCAATGCTTCAACATATTCTTCACTTATTTGGTTATCTAAGACATCACATAACTTTGCTTCTTTTGCAAGTTTAGATAAAGATTTATCTGATTCCCGTGAATTAGATTTATGGTTAGACAACCTGTTCAATTCTATTAATACTGTGATAGATAATTCAAAATTATCAGATAATCCATGGATACTGGGAAATGAAAATGAAACAAATATTGTCAAAGTAATTAATAAACATCCACATATTGAAAGATTTCTTGAAGGAATTTTTCAAGGAATAGTTACCGGCGATAATGATATTTTTTGGCTGTATGATTGCATAGTAAGCGATTATTATGTTAAGGGTTATTCTAAAGCACTTCAGCAAAAAGTAGAAATAGAAAAAGAAGTCATATACCCTTTCTTAAATGGCAGAACTATTGGAAGATATAAAAATAATTTTGATAGTACTTTTTTAATTTATCCATATAGAACCCAATCAAATAAAACTGTCATCATTCCAGAAGATGATTTAAAGCTTGAATACCCCAACTTGTATAAATATTTTATATCCCTCAAAGGCAGATTAGAAAACCGTGGTTCCGAATCAATGATTTACCCTTGCTGGTACTCTTTATGGAATTTTAGAAACATAAATAAATTGGCAGCAAAGAATAAAATATTAACTCCTGATGTTTGCCAACACGGCAGTATGTGGAATGATATATATGGCAATTATTTTCATTCCGATACTACATATTCAATCATAGTCAAAGATAGCTTTTTACATATAATTCCTTCTCTGTATGCTATTCTAAACTCCCAGTTATGTTGGTTTTATTTGCAGCAAACAAGTTCTATTCAAAGAGGAGGGTTTTTTAGGTTTAAAACTTCATATTTAAAACCTTTCCCAATTCCTGATATAATAGATGAATTCAATAGTAAACTCTCTAAGCTAGTAAATATTATTGAATTCCTTACACAAAAGGAAGATAGAAATAAATGGGTTACCTTTATTGAAGGCTTTATCAATAGTTTGGTTTACGCGCTTTACTTTCCTGAACAAGTCAAAGCGGCTAATGCAGAAGTTCTAAAGCATCTGACCAATCTGCCTGAAATCAAAGAAGATTGGAGCGACGAGAAGAAACTGAAAGTCATCGAGAAGGTTTATCAGGAGTTATCCGATCCGAATCACCCTGTTTCAATCGCCATGGAACGACAGAAATCTGTCCCGGAAATCCGCATCATCGAAGGCCTGGGAAAATAAGGAATATGAAGAATGAACGATAATAAACATATTGAAATGAAATTTGAGAATCTTTTACAGCTTTTTGAACAGACTCAGACTGAAATGCGCAGACAGGCCGCCAGGTCTGTGGACATAGCCTTAGTGGTGCGCAACTGGCTCTTCGGATGGTATATAGTAGAGTTTGAAAATGCCGGAGCTGAGAGGATTGATCTTTATGGGAAACAACTTATGAAGAATCTTGCCGATAAACTTACAAGTAGGCTGGGAAAAGGTTTTTCCAAACGCTCATTGGAGCTTTACCGGCTTTTCTTCATGAACTATAAAGAGATTACGCAGACAGTGTCTGCCCAATCTTTATCGCTCATAAATCATTGCATTCAAGATAGTTTACCCATTGCTCCAATTTCCTTCAAGCCCGAAGAATTGATGAAATACTTCAAACTGGGTTGGTCTCACTATGTAACTCTTATTACAATACGAAATAGTGAAGAAAGAAGATTCTATGAGATAGAAGCTATTGAAAACAACTGGAGCGTCAGAGAACTTCAAAGGCAGCTAGAGTCTTCGCTTTACGAAAGGCTTGCTTTAAGCAGAGATAAGAGAAAAATAAAAGAGTTGTCTGAAAAAGGACAAGTTGTTGGTTTTGCTGAAGATATAATTAAGAATCCATACATATTGGAATTCCTCAATCTCCCTGAGCATCCACATTATTCTAAACACGAACTGGAAACAGCTATAATTGACAAGATAGAACACTTTTTGCTGGAGCTTGGAAAGGGGTTTCTTTTTGAAGCCAGACAGAAAAGGTTTACTTTAGATGACGATCATTTTTATGTAGATCTGGTTTTCTATAACAGGCTGCTTCGGTGTTATGTACTCATTGACTTGAAAAAGGATAAGCTGACACATCAAGATTTAGGCCAAATGCAGATGTATGTAAATTATTTTGACAGGTTTGTAAAGAAAGACTATGAGAATCCTACTATCGGTATTCTTCTCTGCCACAGGAAAAATGACGCTCTTGTAGAACTGACTCTTCCTGAAAAATCCAATATCCGCGCATCTGAGTATCAGCTTTATCTGCCAAGTAAGGATGAATTAAAAAAACAGCTTGAAGATATACAAAAAGACTTGACTGAAGAGAAAAAGCATGATGCAACTTCCTGAAGTGCGCATCGTCGAAGGCCTGGATAAGTAAAGGAGCAAAAAATTTATGAATACAGATAATTTGAAAAAACTATTGGAAGAGCTGCTCTCTCAAACAACTGAAGCTCAATGGTTGGAGTTAAAGAAAGATTTATCCGGGAAGTATGAAGAAACCGGCAAGTATATTTCGGCTTTGTCCAATGGAGCAACAATATCGAATAAAGATTTTGCTTATCTTGTTTTTGGGATTGAAGACTCGACGCATAAGATTCTGGGGACAAAATTCAGGCCGTCCATCGAAAAGATAGGGAATCAGGATTTTGAACTGTGGCTTAGAAGCATGATTAATCCGAAGATTCATTTTGAGATATTTGATTTTGATAGCGATGGCAAAAGAGTTGTCCTTTTCCGTATCCCAAAAGCAATGGGAGAACCTACATATTTTCAGTCAAAGGCTTATGTGAGAGTCGGAAGCCATACTACTGATCTTGTGAATTATCCTCCCCAACTGCAGAAAATATATAATTCACTTGAGGACTGGTCTGCAAAAACTATTCCTGATGCGTCTGTAAAAGATTTGGATCCTGATGCTTTGAAAATTGCAAGAGAAAAATTTAAAGAGAAATCTGTAAATGAAGCATTCTATAAGAATATTGATAGATGGGACAATATAACTCTTCTTGATAAAGCAAGAATTACAATTAATGGGAAGATAACAAATACAGCCATAATCTTGTTGGGTAAGCCGGAATCTTCTCACTACTTGCTTCCTTCAATAGCTGAAATAACTTGGAAACTAGAAACTGAAGAAAAAGCCTACGAACATTTTGGCCTGCCGTTGCTTCTGAATACGACAAAGCTTCTAAACAGAATCCGCAATATAAAGTACAAATTCTTCCCTGACAACGAATTGATTTCAATAGAAGTGAACAAATATGAAACAAGAGTCATACTTGAAGCACTGCATAACGCAATAGCCCATCAGGACTACAGTTTGAACTCAAGAATTGTTGTAACTGAAAAGATTGACAGATTAAGCTTTACTAATGCAGGTTCATTTTTTGAAGGTTCCCCTGAAGATTATTTTTTAGGAAACAGGACGCCTCAAAGATATCGAAATCCATGGCTTGCTCATTCTATGGTAAACCTTAACATGATTGACACTGTCGGTTATGGGATTCATACAATGTTTCTGGAGCAGCGCAAAAGATTTTTCCCTCTGCCCGATTATTCTAAATCTCAGAATAATCGCGTTGTGCTTGAGATATACGGGCACTGTATTGATGAAAATTACTCTAAATTGCTGATGGAAAGGAAAGAGGAGCTTAGTTTGACGACAGTTCTATTGCTCGATCGCATCCAGAAGAAGTTGCCTGTAAATGAAAAAGAGGCGCTCTTGCTTAAAAAAGATAACCTCATTGAAGGAAGGAGGCCGAATTATTTTGTCTCTGCCAAAATAGCCGATGCTACAGGAAAGATGGAAGAGTATGTAAGGTATAAGGCCTTTAATGATAAATACTACAAGGATTTAATCTGTGAGTTCGTAAGAAAACAAGGATACGCAAAAAAGTCAGAAATTGCCACGCTTGTTTATGACAAGTTATCTGATTCCCTTAGCGCTAAACAGAAAACGCATAAAATCCAAAATTTATTACAAGCACTTAGAAAAGAAGGTATTATTTATCCTGATGGAAAAATATGGAAAGTTAAAAATAGCTAATTTATACATTTTTATACATTTTTATACATTTTTATACATTTTTATACATTTGCCCCCCACAATGGCGGCACAATAAAAGTGTTTAGTTATCAAGGAAATATCAATTGTGACAATAAAATCATATGCAAAGAGGAAGGAGGTAAGGAATTTATGAATGAAGAAAGTTTAGTAGTATTTGAGAACGGAAATTTCGAAGATATTATCAGCCTGATTATTATCTATTCTTATATGGTTATAAAAAGGAAATGCAGTCATGAATGAAACAAATATATTTGAGAAAAAATCACTTAAGTATGTGATTGGCAAGTCTGCAGACTGGAATGAACTAGCAAAAGACTGGGTAGGAATGGCGAACGCTCGCGGCGGTATCATAGCTCTGGGAATTGAAAACGAAGATACTCAACCTCCTCCTGATCAAAAGATAGATAAAGAATTGCCTGGAAAGGTTAATAAGCGCATATCAGAGCTTACTATCAATGTCGGAGTAGCATCTCAAATCATATTGTCTGAAAATGGTGGTGAGTATATTGAAGTAAAAGTTTATCCCAGCATAAGCACAATAGCCTCAACCACAGACGGCAAATATTATTATCGCATAGCCGATGGATGCAAACCCCTGCTCTCGGATGAACTAAGTCGTTTGCTCAATGACAAACCGTCATTTATATGGGAAACAAGAATTGTAAAATCTGCCAAAAGAAATGACTATAACGCGAACAAATTTGAAGCAAATTGAGAAACATAGGCTCAAGGAACTAATCTATCAGGATATAAAAACATATCCTAATAGCTCTATTAGTGAAATAAATGATAGAATTGGAAAAGAAATAGCGTCAAGAAAGATAAAGTCGATGATAGATAATATGACTTCTAATAAAGAAATTGAGGCTATTGGACAAAACCGTTGGAGGGAATATTCTATCAACAAACAGGGCGTGAAATAAAAGAGGTTTTGTTGATAGAATGTCGATAGGAAATGTTGATAGAATTAAAAATTATCAGTAATGCCTCTGACAAAAAAAGAATTTGAGATTATTAAACAGAAGGGTTCAGCTACTCCATATCCTGTTTCAATAGCCATGGAAAGGCAGAAATCTATCCCTGAATTGCGCATCATTGAAGAACTGAATAAATAAGGAGCAAGAAACTTATGAATGTTATAAAGCAGTCTTATGAAAATCTTACTCAGCAGATAGGCGAACTTCTCAGAAAAGGGCGCGAACAGGCAGGAAGAGCTGTTAATACCATATTGGTTCAAACCTATTGGCAGATAGGAAGGCATATTGTTGAGTTTGAGCAATCAGGCAAAGAGAAAGCTGAGTACGGTTCAAACCTCCTTGACAGGCTTTCAAAGGATTTAACTCTCTATTATGGAAAAGGTTTCAGCAGGTCAAACTTGTTTCAAATACGGCAATTTTACCTAAAGTTTCCAAAAATCCAGACACTGTCTGGACAATTGACATGGAGCCATTATAACGAAATTTTAAAAGCAGACGATGAGCTTGAGATTGGCTTTTACTCCCGTCAATGTGAGAAAGAGAATTGGAGTGTCAGAGAACTCAGACGGCAGATGAAAAGCATGCTTTCTCACAGACTTGCATTGAGTAAGGACAAAGAGGGCGTAATGGAGCTTGCCGAAAAAGGAGCGGAATGATATCAACAAAACACAAAGAGAATAATCAACAACAAGCATCGAACGCCTGGAATATCTGTTTAAACTCTATGAACAGATGGTTGATGAAGAAAAAGAAAGGACAGGAAAATTGAATCCTGAACCAATCAAAACCAAAAAGAAAAATCACAATGAGCGATATAAAATTATTTGAAGAAAAAAAAGTACGCAGGTATTGGGATTCAGAAAAAGAAATATGGTATTTCAGTATCACAGACATCGTGTCCATTCTTACTGAAAGCAAAGACCCTTTAGCCTATTGGCGTAAGTTAAAGGAACGCCTCAAACAGGAAGGAAATGAAACCGTGACGAATTGTCACGCTTTGAAAATGGTTGCCGCTGACGGAAAAATGCGCTTAACTGATGTTGCTAATACAGAGCAGCTTCTTCGCCTCATTCAATCCATACCATCACCCAAAGCAGAACCCTTCAAACAATGGCTTGCAAAAGTAGGACATGAACGAATGCAGGAAATAGCCGACCCGGAACGAAGCCTCGATAGAGCAAGGGAAAATTGGCAGAAACTGGGGCGTAGTGGAAAATGGATTCAACAGCGCATGACGGGGCAGGAAACTCGTAATAAACTTACTGATTACTGGAAACAAAGCGGAGTAGAAAAATCAGATGAATTTGCCTTGCTCACCAATATTATCCATCAGGAATGGACAGGTCTAACAGTAAAGAAGCATAAGGACTTAAAAAACTTAAAATCACAAAACCTAAGAGACCACATGAATGAAGCCGAACTTATCTTTACGGCATTAGCAGAGTTATCTACGCGCCAAATAGCCGAAACAGAAGAAGCAACAGGGTTAACAGAAAATGCAAAAGCAAGTAAAAAAGGCGGAGCCATTGCCAAGGATGCGCGATTGGCATTAGAAGCAAAAACCGGCAAGAATGTAGTGACAGGAGAGAACTTTTTACCGCCTGCGAAAGAGAAAAAGCAAATTGAACACAAATAGGAAAAGTAAATGAGAGAGAATCTTTTAGACTCTGCTGGTTATGCAAATTGGCTCAAAGAAATAAAAGAGCGAATAAGGATAGCTCGTCAAAAAGTGGCTCTGGCTGCCAATAGTGAACTTATAAGTTTTTATTGGGATTTGGGAAAAATGATGGAAAAGCTATCTGCTAGTGCCTTATGGGGTAAAAATTGGATTGAAGCTTTGTCGAAAGATTTGCAAGATGAGTTTCCTGACATGGAGGGGTTTTCAAAGACCAACTTATACAATATCAAAAGGTTATACCAGTTTTACAAAGACGATGTATTTTCCCACCAGGCTGGTGGAAAAATACCATGGCGGCATCATGTAGAGATATTCACTAAAGCTAAATCGATGGAAGAAGCTCACTTTTACATCAAAGAAACAATAGAAAGTGGTTGGGGGCGGGAAGTTTTGGCTTTGCAAATCAAATCACAGTTATACCAAAGGCAGGGCAAATCCATTAGTAACTTCAAAAAGACTCTGCCCGAACCTCTCTCAGATTTGGCTCAACAGACCTTAAAAGACCCCTATGTATTTGATTTTTTAACGATGACCAAGCCCTTTCATGAAAAAGATATCGAACAGCAATTGATCAATCATATAACCAAGTTTTTACTGGAATTGGGGAAAGGTTTTGCTTTTATAGGCAAGCAATTTCATCTGATGGTGGGAGAAACCGATTATTACATAGATTTACTCTTTTATCATACCAAACTGAAATGCTATGTGGCAATAGAGCTTAAAAATACCAAATTTATCCCCGAGTATGCAGGAAAGCTGAACTTTTATCTTTCTGCGGTTGATAGTTTAATAAAACAAGATGACGATAAGCCTACCATTGGCATATTGCTGTGTAGAGATAAAAATAATTTTGAAACTGAATTTGCTTTAAGGGATATTCATAAACCAATGGGTGTAAGCGAATTCAAGTTGACAGAAATATTACCAGAGGAATTAAAATCAAGCTTGCCAAGCATCGAAGAAATTGAAAGCGAACTAAAGAAGTTAGAATAATATGCCGGACATAGTACATGTGACATACGCTCAAACAGGGCAAAGCTCTAAAACCAATTGCCTTGGATAAATATATAATAAAAGTGTTATGAATACTGAAATAAAACAATTTCCAAAAGCATTGTGGCTGCTTCAGGTAGCATATGTATCGGTAATACTGCTTGCAAACTGGTTTGATATCAGAATTATTGAATTTGGGCCTATTGCTACTGATGCAGGCACACTTATTTTCCCGTTTACCTTTCTGCTGTCCGATCTGATAACGGAAGTTTATGGATATAAATTTGCAAGGCGTGCCATCTGGACAGGATTTGTATTTAACTTTATATTTGTTGCATATTCCCAGATTGTTATAAGTTTTCCATCTCCGGCATACGCGCTTGAAAGCAATACGAAATTTGATTCCCTGATGGGTTTTAACATCAGAATAATCATTGCTTCTACAATTTCTTATCTTCTGAGCGAGCCGGTTAACTCTTATATTATGGCAAAACTCAAGATAAAAACCAAAGGCAAATATATGTCCTTCAGGTTTGTCTTTTCTACTTTTATAGCTTCATTTTTTGACAGTTTCATATTCGGAACAATTGCCTTTTATGGCATTATACCAGGGATAGATCTCATCAAGTTCAATGCGGCAATGTGGCTTATTAAAGTAGTCGTTGAACTCATTGGCTTAGTTTTTTCGATCAAACTTACAAAAAAGCTTAAAAAGTTTGAATGCCTTGACATGTACGACCACAAAACCAACTTTAATATATTTAAGCTTGACGCTGCATATTCCCACGATTCGAATTTCTATATGAAATTCAAATAGTCGCATTTAAATATTATAGAATTAGAGTAAGTTGTAATTTTTATAATATTTACAGATAAGAGGTTTAAATGAAAAGCATAGTTTTTCTAGCAGATGGAATGGCGGATGAACCTTTGCCGGAACTAAACGGTAAAACGCCCCTTGAGTACGCTAATACTCCAAATATGGATTTTATCGCCAGAAATGGAGCTAATGGTTTATTCGTATCTTTGCCGGAGGGATTTCCTACTTCTTCTGATGTGGCTAATATGTCCGTGTTAGGTTATGACCTTGCGCAATATTACCCTGGGAGAGGGCCAATTGAAGCTGTAAGCCAGGGAATTGAGCTCAAACCTGATGATATAGCCTTCAGGTGCAATCTCATTACAATTAAAGATGATATTTTGACGGATTACTCGGCAGGGCACATTGATAATTCAGATTCGACTGAGCTTATTAACTTTATTCAACAAAAACTGGGAAATGAAAAAGTCACATTCTATCCCGGAGTGAGCTATAGGAATATCCTTGTGCTGAGCGGAAATGAGTTTTGCCCGAATGTAGAATGCGCAAAACCGGATTCCTGCCAGGGAATGAAACTCTTTGAACTTCCATATAAACCTCTGGCAAATTCCAAAGAAGCAGCAAACACAGCCAGTATTCTTACTGAACTTGTCAGCGAAAGCCGCAGACTCTTTGCAGAGAATGAACTTATTAAGAAGAAGAATCTGGCAGTTAGTGCTATCTGGCCTCACAGTCCGGGAAGGAAACCGGCCTTTCCTAAATTCAGCAACTTGTATTCGGGCAAGAAAGGAGCAATTATCAGCGCTGTAGATGTTATCTTCGGAATTGGCATATGTGCCGGCATGGACATAATAAAAGTTCCGGGAGCTACAGGATTTATAGATACTAATTATGAAGGCAAAGCTGATGCTGCGGTCAAAGCATTGGAAGATCATGACTTTGTATATTTGCATGTGGAAGCCATTGATGAATGCTCTCATATGGGCAGGCTTGATCTGAAACTTAAAGCTATTGAGGAGTTTGATTCCAGGATAGTAGGCCCTGTCCTTAATAAACTTCAAAATGTTAAGGATATCTCATATGCGCTTTTACCGGATCATCCAGTACCTGTCAAACTAAGAAAGCACACCAGAACTCCTGTTCCTGCGGCAGTAATGGGACCGCATATTAAACCTGATAGCATTACTTTTTATTCAGAAAATGAAGCCTCCCGCGGAGCTTTGGGATTCATCAAAGATGAAGAACTTATGAAAATACTTATGAATTTAATCAAAAAGCCTATTTAAGCTTATGGAAATAAAATATATAGTCATTGTCCAATGCCATATAGTCACAGAAAAATGCCCCGGCTTCTTTTGCGAAAATGCCTTCACTAAAAGAGTTGGAGCGTTTACTGAATATAAAGGCAATTCCCACATCCGCTGCATCACTGTCAGCTGCGGGGGCTGTTGCGGAAGAGCTGTTCATAGAAAACTTTCTCTTCTGCTTAAGACACTAAAGAAAAGAGAAGGCATAGAAAAAGAGAGCGTAATTGTTCATCTTGCGTCATGCATAGCATTCGATAATTTTCACGCACCTCCATGCCCCCATATAAATTATCTTAAAGAACTTATAGGCGTAAAACTCGGACTGCCTATAAAAGAAGGAACAAAAATCAGCGATCTTTCGGAAAAACGCCGTTCAGAATGCCTTTACCAACCCAGAAGCTGAAAAACCATCATTGGAGAAATATAAAATGAAACTCATCATAATTGGAGGCGTTGCCGGAGGCGCAAGCGCTGCTGCAAGAGCCAGAAGAAACAGCGAGAATGCTGAAATTATTCTCTTTGAAAAAGGAGAATATGTTTCATTTGCAAATTGCGGACTCCCGTACCATATAGGTAATGTGATAGAAGACAGAGATGACTTGCTAGTAATGACTCCTGAATCCTTCAAAGAAAGAGCCAATATCGAAGTAAGAATCAAAAGCGAAATTACAGCAGTCAATACTAAAGAAAAAAGTATTACAGTCAAAGATCATCTCACTGCAAAGATTTATACTGAAACTTATGATAAGCTAATTCTCTCACCTGGCTCCTCTCCATTCATCCCGCCTATTCCAGGAACAGATGATCCTGATATCTGTGTACTTTGGACTATTCCTGACATGGACAAAATTATATCTAAAATTAAAGATGGAGCAAAGAATGCCATTGTTGTAGGCGGAGGTTTTATCGGCCTTGAAGTTGCCGAAAACCTTATACAAAGAGGCATAACAACAACTCTTATTGAAAAGATGCCAAACCTATTGGTTCCATTTGATGTGGAAATGGGCGCTCCATTGACAGATGAAATGGCTTCACATGGAGTTAAGCTTTTATTGAATAATGGGATAACCAAAGTAGAAAAGACTCTTGATAAAAAATTTATTGTTTCAACTGATACCGGACATAAAATAGCTACTGACCTTCTGATACTTTCTATAGGAATAAGGCCAAACACTGCGTTCTTGAAGAATTCAGGAATTAAACTCAACGCAATTGGCGCGATAGTGACAGATAAATATCTATGCACTAGCGATCCGGATATTTATGCTGTTGGGGACGCAATTGAAGTAAATGATCTTATCCTCAGCAAACAGGGAATGATCCCTCTTGCAGGACCTGCAAATAAACAAGGCAGAATAGCATCAGACAATGCGATGGGCTCTAGAAAAGAGTACAAGGGATCTCTTGGTACCGCAATTTGTAAAGTATTCAGCTTGTCTGCTGCCTGTGCAGGCCTTAATGAAAAGAAGCTTAAACAAGCAGGCATTGATTACATCAAATATTATATCCTGCCACAGTCCAATGCTTCATACTTTCCCGGCAGTGAAAGAATGTATATCAAAATGATTATTGCAAGAGATGGCCGTATCCTCGGATCCCAGATAGTAGGAGGAAAAGGAGTAGATAAAAAAATCGATCTCATAGCTACAGCTATGAGAAACGGCCTTAAAGTTACGGATTTAAGCGAACTGGAATTGTCCTATGCTCCTCCTTATAATTCAGCAAAAGATCCGATTAACTTTGCAGGCTTTGTAGGTGAAGACATCCTTGAAGGCAAAAGTCAGATTGTGCACTCAGACAATATTACAAAGGAACTTTGTCTTATTGATGTAAGAGAAAAAGATGAAGTTGAAATGGGGACAATTCCCAATTCAGTCAACATCCCCCTTGGTCAAATCAGAAGCAGGCTTTCAGAACTTCCGAAAGACAAAACCATAGTAACTTTCTGCAAAGTAGGATTGAGAGGTTATTTAGCCGAAAGAATCCTTAAAGAAAATGGCTTTGATTCAAGAAACTTAAGCGGCGGTTTTGAAGTGTGGAAACTTTTCAACACCATCAAAAAAACTGTTCCAGACTCAATCCAGCCGACAACTCAGAACTTGCGGCAGGAAAATAATAATATGAATGTTAATATAGAAATAAATGCCTGTGGGCTGCAATGTCCCGGACCTATCATAAAAGTAAAAGACGCGATTAACAAAATAAAGGAAGGTGAGATCCTTAAAATCAGAGTCAATGACAGAGGATTTTTAAACGATATTCCCGCATGGTGCCACGCAACGGGAAATGAACTTATCTCCCTGGAGCAAGAGGATAAAAATGGAGTAACTACAGTTTTAATCAGAAAAGGTTCTCATTCTCCAAAAATAGATCATCCGTCTTGCTCTGTCCAGGAAAAGAAGACAGCCATAGTATTATTTTCTAATGATCTTGATAAAGCCATGGCTGCCTTTATTATGGCAAGCGGATTCGCTTCGCTCGGGCACAAGGTTTCTATATTCTTTACATTCTGGGGCCTTAATGTGCTAAGAAAAGAAAATCCTCCGGCAGTGAAGAAGGACTTTCTGAGCAAAATGTTCGGCATAATGATGCCAAGAGGAGCAAAAAAACTCGCTCTCTCCAAAATGCACATGATGGGAATAGGAACAGCTATGATGAAACATGTCATAAAAAGCAAAAATATAAATTCCCTTCCTGAACTTATCTCCCAGGCTCAATGCATGGGTGTCGAATTTATTGCCTGCGATATGGCAATGAATGTAATGGGGCTGAAAGAAGAAGAACTAATAAGCGGTATTAAAATAGCGGGCGTAGGTAATTTCGCAGCCCTCTCGGAACAATCCGCTGCGACATTGTTCATCTAATCCTTGAATAGCTTTCTTAATTACCCTAACAAGGCGCTATATATGAAAAAGATGCATAATACATGAAAATAGCTTTAGTAGAACTGACAAGCCGTGATCTGCTCAATATTTACTCTGTAATCACAATGCCGCGGGGAATTCCGCTTCTTGCCGCAATTATTAAAGATCTGGGGCATAAAGTAGATTGCTTTGTAGATAATATTCAAAAATTTAATTGGAAAGAGCTGCTTAATTATGACTTGATTGGCTTTAGCATTATTTCCTGTACTGCTAATCCAACATATAATATGATTAAAAAGCTGAAGAACGCTAAATATAAGGGGAAAATAGTAACAGGAGGGCCTCATGCTACAGCCTTGCCAAATGAATCTTTAAATACAGGTGCTGATATAGTAGTTCGGCAGGAAGGCGACAAAACTTTTCCTCAATTAATTCATGCGCTTGAACAACATCTTTCTTTAAATAATGTGCTTGGAATCAGCTGGAAAACAGAAACTGACACACTAAAACACAATCCTAATCAAAAGCAATTGACAAGCATTGAGCTTTCAAACTTGCCGCCTCCTGCTTTTGACACAATTCGCGGATATAAGAATATTCGTCAGATACCTCTGGTTTTCAGCCGGGGCTGCCCTTATGATTGTATTTTCTGTGCAGTTCGTTCTATTTTCGGAACTTATCGCTTTTCAACTGTCGCATCCCGCATATCACAGCTAAAAACATTTAAAAACGCCTACCCTTGGTTTTGGAAAAACTGCATGTTTTTCTTTGCTGATGATAATTTTTTTGGTGACCGTGAAAGTTTACCGATAGCAAAAGAAATGCTAAAACAGATGATTGCAGGAGATCTTATACCTAAAAAAGGCTGGGTGTGCCAAATGAGAGTAACTGATGCAAATATCGAAACAGCTCAGTTATTAAAAGAAGCTGGCTGCAAAGTCGTATGCCTAGGAATTGAAACTACTGATGCAGTAGCGCTCAAATCAATTCAGAAAGGCCAGACACCTGATGATATTAGAAATGGATTAAGTCATCTTCACACTCAAAAGATAAAGACATTGGCAATGACTATTACTGGTATTGGCACAGAGACATTTTGGTCTTTTTTCAAAGGAATCCGCACATTGCGCCAGTGGGGCATTACTTATATTCAGATTCTTGCAATGGTACCTTTTCCAGGCACAAAAATGACAAATCAGCTAGAAAGCATGCAAGTAAAATTTTCCCATAATTACGATTTATATAATGGAATGCATGTCTTGATTAAGCCCGCTAAAATGTCTGTCCCTGCTACATGGATGTCAGTCTATCTGACAACCATCTGGTTTTATTTTTTTACAGTTCACGGCTTAAAACTTTTTATAACTGAATTTAGACATTATCTGAAAATGCTGACTCTACTTTTTCTGCAAGGGATAACTTGGCCAATACGACTCGTCAAAGAGTGTTTCATTTATCGCTAAAAGCTTAACTCTTTTATACAAAAAAGCACGGCTGAAGCCGAGCTTTTGTAGTTTCTTTTTACCCCTTAAACTTCTGAATTAGGGATTTTTGCAATGCTATCTTTTGGTGAATCATCAGTCTTTGTCGAATCAGCAAGAAATGGTTCGTAATCAACGATCCACCCTGTAGGAGACCCGTCATAACCCAAATAAACAAAGAGAAGTCCATTGCCCATTGTTATTTCAGGCTCAATTCCCTCTTCCGGGTCTTCATCTATCCCAGAGGAATATGGCAGAGATGCAAGTTGACTTGTAGTATCATTAGTTAAATTTATCCCTATAACATCTAGATTCTCCACGCTTTGAATAACTATAATTGCTTTGCTCTGGTCTAACTGTCCTTTGCTATCCTTTGCAAGTTCAAAAAAAACTAGATTGGAAGATAAATAGTCTGGGATATTCATTATTTTATCCCATTTTTTTGTTTGATAATTAAAAGAGGCAATATACGCTCTATTTGAAAAGTTCGTAAAATAACCAAATGTTTTCGAACCGCTATGAATAATATTTTGACAACCAGTCAGAGCAGTAACTGGTACATTCAGACCATCAGCATAAACTGCTATAGTAATTAAAATAGAAAAAAACATCACTATTATTTTTTTCATATTACTCCTCTTTTAAATTTATATTTCAATGATTTCAAAATAATGGCAAACCATTACTTCTTTATGGAAGATCGTTGAGTATTTCATTTACATTCCCGGTTTCTGTACCGCTTTCTTCTGATCCTGCCTGTTGCTCTTCAACATGTTCTTTAGCAAGAGTTGTATCCTGATAAATAGCAGTCCACTTTGTCCCATTAAAGAAAAAAGCCGCATCATTCTGAATATCAGCTACAACGACATAAGGATAACTGCTTCCATTAAATTGTACCCTTATAATAGATGATTTCCCGTTCAGAGGGCTCTGCGAAAGGTTTTTGTTCCCACTATTAAGTACCAACCATTCAGTCCCATTAAAAAACTTAATGACATTAAAATTATCGCCTGCCAATATGTAGGGATTATTCGTGCCGTTGAATTGCGTATAAAGTTTTGTAATAGTTATTTCTGGGTTTGGTATTTTATTCCATGTTTTTCCATTATAAAAAGCCAATCCAGAAGTCATTGTTGAAGCAAGAACATATGGATTATCAGTCCCATTGAACTGAATATCAAACAGTCCTGTCATTGGAGTAGAAGTATTTAAAAGATTAATCCATGAAGAGCCGTTATAAAAAACAATCTTGTATGCCTGCACTGGAAGGGAACTATTAGGCAGAATAGAGAAAGCCATTACAAAGTTTGAAGCGCTAAACTGGGCATATACTTCTCCAATACCATGATCCATTGCTGATGCCTGAACAAGAGGCTGCCACGCTTGCGTGCTTGATTTGTAATAACATATATATTGGGGATTGGTTGTATCAATCGGCCACATATAAGCTATCATTGAAGGAGGATAATTGGTATCATCCTGGTCTGGAAAAATATTTTGAGTCGTGTATCCTAAAGTATAACTATTCCAATTTGTTTTCGGATTGATTTTATCCCATGAAAGATCTGAATTTCCGTTAAAAAGGTTAATGTCTCCATCTCCCTGACCGTACCCAGCTACCACTGAAGGAAGATTTGTTCCGTTAAATTTAACATCCAAAAAGCTTACATTTGCATAATAAAAATTCCTTGTCGATATTGCCTGCCATGTACTGCCGTTATAAAAGTCTACAAAACCTCCCCACTCTCCTACTACAATATAAGGATCGCTCCCCTGATTAAACTTTGCTTTCAGTTTGGAAACAATCTTCGTTGTTCCTCCTCCAGCATCATGAAGCCCGCCGTCCCAACCAGTTCCGGAGTGAATAGTTTTCCATTTATAGTTAGAATTTCCGTCATAATACTTAATAATAGCGTTATCCAATACTAACAGTACCTGAGGATTATTTGAACCGTTAAACTGCACTTCTAATTGTGAAAGATCATTTTGATCAACAAGTTCAGGGTTAATTGGATGGGACTGACTTGTAAAGCTTATCGGAGTAGGAAGATTAATACTTGCATTCGCACTGAAATTAATAATGCAGCAAGAAATTCCTGCGAAGAGGAGTCCTAGAGATTTCTTCATAAATAAAATTCCCTATGTTTTGTTTCTTATTTTATGGTATTATGATTGATTCAGTTGAGAGATTGTAATTGATTGAATAATTTTTGTCAACAATCTGTCGTTTTTAATTCAACCCATTGACCATTAATATTCTTTAAGTTTTTTCATTTTTTGACTGTTAAATCCTTATCATAAAGGCTTGAATGGTTTTCTATGAATAAATTTGCCGTTCCCTGCTTGTCCCAGGAATTCTACCTTGTCTTTATTCCACTGAGCTACTTTTTTTCCTCTTGAGAAAACCATATACGGCATACCTGTGACTTCTTTTCCTTCGTAAGGATTGTAATCGACATTCATATGGAGTGTCTTATAACTAATCGTGTATTTCTGTTTTGGATCAAAAATTACGATGTCGGCATCTTTTCCGACTGTTATTTCTCCTTTATTATTCATCCCGAAAAGCCTGGCTGTATTTGTGGATAATACTTCTACCATTTTCTCCAAAGATATCTTTCCCTTCAGAACGCCTTCCGAGTGCAAAAGCATGAGCAGTGTCTCCACGCCTGGAGCTCCTCCTAAAATCTTTTTATAGTCATTTTTTCCGAATATATCTTTTGTGCCATTCAGAAAAAATGGACAATGGTCTGAACCAATCGTGTCAATATTCCCGCTGGCTATAGCTTCCCACAAGGCATTGCAGCTTTCCCTATCTCTTAGAGGCGGAGAAATAACATATTTTGCAGCGTCCCATCCTTTAGTTTCATAGCAAGTTTCATCAAGAATCAGATACTGAGGGCAAGTTTCCACATATACATTTAATCCTTCTTTTCTTGCCTGAATAGTTTTCCTGAGAGCTTCTTTTGTAGATATATGTACAATATAAAGTTCAGCATTTGTAAATTTTGCAAATGCTATCGCTCTCGATACAGCTTCCTCTTCCGCAATATTAGGACGGCTTCTGGGATGATATTCTACTCCCAGGTTTTTTTCTTTTTCGAACTTTTCATTCATTATGTTTATAATTGCATTATTTTCTGAATGCAGCTGCACTATTGCTCCAAGTTCAGCGGCTCTTAGCATAAAATTTATCAAGGCTTTATCATTTACCTTGAAATCATATGTCGTGTATAACTTGAAATTTGGAGAACCATATGAGTTTACAACATCATAAAGCTCAGAATTTATCTGCTTATTAAACACAGAGTATGATGCATGAAATCCGTAATCAATAACAGATTTTTCAGATGCTAATTTATGTTTCGCTGAAAAAGCTTCTTTTGTTGTTTTGTCTGGTGCAACAAGCTCAAAATCAATCAGAGAAGTCGTACCTCCGCAGGCAGCAGCTATTGTGCCTGTTCTGAAATCATCGCTCGAATAAGTTCCTCTGCAAGGCATTTCAAGATGTGTATGAGGGTCTATGACTCCAGGAAAAACATATTTGCCTTTAGCCTCTATAATTTCAGTTGTGCCAGTTTCTTCAATATTAATCTTTTCCTTAACTGATACAATTCTGTCTTCTTCAATAAGAACATCTCCTTCAAATCTTCCGTTGGAAGATATAATCAATCCATTTTTTATCAGTGTATTCATATTGCATCTTTATTTTTATATATTGTTTAGTCACTTAAAAGATTCTCAAATTTTGGAAGGTCTTCTTTTAATAAATTTACCATCTCCAGCTTTTCCTATAAAATCGACTTTGTCTTTATTCCATTTTGCAACTTTCTTTCCTCTGTTAAAAACCATCCAAGGCATGCCTGTAACTTCAATGCCTTCGTAAGGGCTGTAATCAACATTCATATGCAATTTATTGGCTGATATGGTGAATTTTTGTTCGGGATCAAAAATAACGATGTCTGCATCTTTTCCTGGATCGATATCACCTTTATCTGTCAATCCAAATATCCTTGCTGTGTTAGATGAAAGTACGCTTACCATTTCATTAATTGTGATTTTTCCTTTTCTAACGCCCTCAGAGTATATCAAAGGCAAGATAGTTTCTATCCCGGGAACACCATTAGGAATTTTCTTGTAATCATCTTTGCCAAACATGTCTTTGCGCCCTTTAAAATCAAACGGACAGTGGTCTGATCCTATTGTCTGAATATTTCTTCTTTTTATTCCTCTCCAAAGCGAATCGTTACTCTCTTTTGTTCTGAGTGGAGGCGACATAACATATTTGGCTCCTCCCCAGTCAGGCTCCTCATATTTCTCTTCTGTAAGAATAAGATACTGCGGACAAGTTTCGGCATAAATTTCCAGTCCTCTTTTCCTCGCAGCTCCAATCTCTTCCAGCCCTTCTCGCGTAGAGAGATGAACTACATAGACATTTGAATCGGTCAGCTCTACAAATTTTATCAGTCTGGATACTGCATCAAGCTCCGCTAAGTTCGGTCTGCTCTTTGCATGATAAATAGGAGAAAGTTTTCCCTGCGCTTCAAGCATTTTATTCATATACTCAATGATGTAGTAATTCTCGGCATGTACCTGAATTAGTCCACCGGTATGCTTCGCTTTCGTCAGCATTTGAAGGATAACTTCATCATTCACTCTAAATGAGTATGTCATAAAAAGTTTTATACTTGGAGTTCCATAATTTAAAATTGCATCTTCAACTTCATTTAAAACATGCGGGTTTAAATCTGTAATTCCACTGTGCAAAGAATAGTCAATTGCGACTTTGCCAATGGCAATGCTGTGTTTTCTGTCATGTGATTGCTTTATTGTTTCGCCTTTCTGCTGGAGAGCAAAATCAATTAAAGTGGTCACCCCTCCGCACGCAGCTGCAATAGTGCCGCTTTCATAGTTGTCCTGTGCGCAAGTTCCCATAAAAGGCATAGAGATATGAGTATGCGGGTCAATCACTCCAGGAAGTATATATTTACCTTCAGCATCAATTACTTCTTCAGCGGAACTAAGAAACTGTGGCGATAAGTTTACACCTATGGCTGAAATCTTTTCATTTTCGACATATATATCTCCCTTATAGTTTCCTGCCGTTGTAATAATTAAACCTGACTTTATAAGTAAGCTCATCTTCACACCGTTTTTTTTAATTTAATTCAAAAATCTCCACTTAACCGTTGTTTGTCATTATATTCGGGAATCTCCTTATGACAACTTTATTGAAAAACAATTCTTACAGGCTATAATGAACGACATTCAAATCTATCAATGTGAGAGCCAACCTATGAATTTTGA
This sequence comes from Lentisphaerae bacterium GWF2_38_69, assembly GCA_001803205.1. Taxonomy (GTDB): domain Bacteria; phylum Verrucomicrobiota; class Lentisphaeria; order Victivallales; family GWF2-38-69; genus GWF2-38-69. The sequence continues at coordinate 54,450 of MHBE01000059.1, forward strand.
CCTGAAGCAAGCTGCAAAACATGTAGTTGCCGACCTCAGAGAACTGGCAAAATTAACATCTGACGCAAAAGGCGCCCAGCGCGTAGCATGGACACCCCTATGGCAGAAGAGCAGGGATTGGTTTGCCAATAAAGCTAAAGAATCAGGCGCTTCTATAGAAATAGACTCCGCTGGCAATACCTGGGCCACCATCAAAGGTAAAAGTTCTGATGCAGTAGTTGTCGGAAGCCACATTGACTGTGTGCCTAATGGCGGATGGCTCGATGGTTGCCTCGGCGTAGTAGTCACTCTTGAAATTCTTCGCAGATACGGCAATGGTGGACAGAAACCTGAAAAAACAATCCATGCTGTAAACTGGGCAGATGAAGAAGGCGCTCGCTTCGGAAGAAGTCTAATGGGAGCCTCTGCCGCAAGCGGAACAATGGATGTAAAAGAATTGATAAATCTCGTAGACAACGATGGTAACAAAATCAAGGATGTACTTGCTAAATACAATGTCCATCTTGATAAAATTTTAAACGCTCATCGCGAATTTAAGAAACGCAATGCCATAGCCGCTCTTGAACTTCATATAGAACAGGGACCTGTTCTCGAAAACCAAAATAAAAATGTAGCCTGCGTTTATGGAATAACAGGTGTTGAAAGACATTTTATTAAATTTACCGGCCAGGCAGCCCACGCAGGATCTTTCCCGACAGAGATCCGTCAGGATGCATTCCTTACCGCGGCAAAATCGGCTTTGGCATTCAGAGAAATTGCTCTTAAATACAATGGAGTTTGCACTGTCGGGAAAGTAAAAGTTCATCCTGATGTCGTAACAATTGTTCCTGATGAATGCGTAATTTCACTTGATCAGCGCTCAATCGACAAGAAACTCCTTGCCAAAATGTACAAGGATGCTCAGACAGCGACTAAGAAATTTGCTGAAAAAGATAAAGTCAAAGTAGAATGGAGCAAAATCTGGACAATAGAGCCTACAATCTTTGATAAAAAACTTGTTAAACTTTGCAAAGAATCTGTCAAAGAAGAAACAGGCGAAGACACAACCATGTATTCAGGTCCGCTGCATGACATTGCAGAAATGGCAAAAATAATACCTTCTGTAATGATGTTTGCCATGTCTAAGAGAGGTTTGTCTCATTGCAAAGAAGAGGACACTCCAGACTCAAAATTAGAAACATCCATACGCGCATTTCTCAGACTAGTTAATAAAGTTGTTTGCTGACATTAACGAATAACTGTTAATATAATGGAGAGTTTAATGAAAAGAACAGTAATAATCATTCTTGACTCGTTTGGAGTCGGTTGTGCTAAAGATTCTGATAAATATGGAGACACTGGATCGGACACCCTTGGGCATATTGTCGATATGTGTCTGGCCGGAACTGCTACAGGAACAGTCAAAAGAGGAAAAACTCCTCTTACTCTGCCAAATCTGGCAAGACTTGGACTCCAGAAACTTGCAGAAGAAAGCAGAGGTAAAGCCCTCTCTCATGGCCTTGGATACAATGGAGATATTGAAGGCGCATATGGGTATGGCATTGAAAGATCCAAGGGGAAAGACACTCCCAGCGGACACTGGGAAATTGCAGGAGTACCTGTCATGTTTGACTGGGGCTATTTTCCGAAAACAAAACCTACATTCCCCATTGAACTCACGAGAGCCTTTATCGAGAGAACAAAGGTTCCTGGAATACTTGGAGACAAGCATGCTTCCGGAACAGAAATTCTTGATGAACTTGGAGAAGAACATATAAGGACAGGCAAGCCTATAGTTTACACTTCGGCTGACAGCGTCTATCAAATAGCCTGCCATGAAAAACATTTCGGCCTGGACAAACTATATGAAATATGTGATATTGCCAGGGAAATACTCAATGAAATGGAACCCAAAATAGGTTGCATCGGCCGCGTTATAGCAAGACCGTTCATAGGAGAATCAAAGGGACACTTCACAAGAACTGGAAACAGACATGATATAGCAGTAAAACCTCCAGAACCAACTCTTCTGGATTTAATGAAAGAGCAAGGCGGACAAGTTGTTTCAATCGGTAAAATTGCAGACATATTTGCTGACTGCGGAATAACAAAAAAAGTCAAAGCCACAGGGATTGATGCTCTATTCGAAACAACAATGAAAGAATTGTCTATTGCAGGCGACAAGACCATAATATTTACGAACTTCGTAGATTATGACGCTTCATTTGGACACAGAAGAGATGTATCAGGATATGCATGGGCTCTTGAACATTTTGATGAATTGCTTCCAAGATTCGAAAAAGCCCTGCAGCCAGGAGATCTTGTCATAATTGCAGCTGATCACGGATGTGATCCGACTTGGAAAGGCACGGATCATACAAGAGAACATATTCCTATAATAATGTTCGGACCAGAAGTAAAAGCAGTTAATATTGGCGGAAGGCAATCTTTCGCTGATATCGGACAGACAATAGCAAAACATCATGGCTTGCCTAAACTAAATCACGGCACTGCCTGCAATATTTTCTAAAATTATTGTTTCTATTAAAACGAGGCTAATTTGAATTGAATCTCAAATTGGTCTTGTTTTTTTTAAAATCTGCTTAGAATCTCTCTTTAAAAAGACTTTCCGATCATATCATTTATTACTTATGCCTGAAAGACAAAAAATATTAATAGTCGACGACAGTAAAATAGGGATGGATGTGAACCTTCGCCTTCTTGAAGGAATAAATGCTGATTTATGCACTGCGTTTTCCGGAAAAGAGGCTGTTAAAAAAACGAATAAAGAAGATTTTGATCTGATATTAATGGATGTCATGATGTCAGGCATTGATGGCTTTGAAACCATAGAGCTCATAAGAAAAAACGAAGCTAATAAAATGATTCCGGTGCTTTTCCTTACGGCTTTCCCAGGCAATGAACTTCGAACAATCAAAGGACTTTCTTTAGGAGCTATCGACTTTATTATCAAACCCATATCAAAAGAAATCCTGCAGATTAAAATAAAAAACCTCCTGGATTTGCAAAAATATAGAAAATCGATTGAAACAACCACGATAGAGTTGAAAAAGGCTATCGGGGAAATTCAATTCCTCAAAGAAGAAGCTGAAATGAAAGCACAAAAAGGCTACCAGATAATCGCAAAAGCTTCCATGGATGGGTTTGTAACTACTGACAGAAAAGGAAGATTTCTTGAAGTAAATGATATATACTGCAAAATGTGTGGCTATTCCTATAATGAAATGTGTTCGATGCATGTTGCTGATGTTGAAACTATTGAAGATAAGCCAACTGTAATTAAGCGTATTCAGAAAATCCTCTCTTCAGGCTCGGATAAATTCGAGACTGTTATTAGGAAAAAAGACGGCTCCCTATTACCTGTTGAGATTGGAATTAGGTATGACAGGGAAAACGAACAGATGTATGTCTTCGTCAAAGATATTACAGTCAAAAAAGAGCTTGAAAAATCCCAGTACACTCTAAAAGAGATTATTTCCGAAAAACAGAATCTGATAGAGGAATTAAATTCAACACTTTCAAAAATAAAAACTCTTAACTCTCTCCTGCCAATTTGCACATGCTGCAAAAATATCCGAAACGATACAGGATACTGGGAAAAATTGGAAGATTATATTAAAACACGCACAGATATAAACTTTTCACACAGCCTCTGTCCTGAATGTGCTCAAAAACTATATCCTGAATTAAAAACTTAAAAAAAACAAGATTCTCAGATTTATCAGGAAACCATCGAGATTAATTGAAAGAAAGTCATAATCCCTGACATATGTAATAAATTTTTAACACTTTCTGATGGATTTATTATTATAGGCTTAGTTTTATTTATCAAATGTTGCTTTTTTGCAATGATAACCAATTTTCTAAGGCCGCTAACGCTCAAAGATGTGACATTCTTCATGTCGTACTCCAGTTTCTAAAGCTCATATCCATTAATGGCTTGGTCGAACAGAGCAGCCGACCTTGCATCAAAGTCACCATTCAGCTCTACTTTGTAAAAGTCTTCTTCTTTTTTTACTGATATGTCTAGCATGGTTTACCTCTCTTTAAATGATTTTTTATTTTCCCTCAGAGTTTCTCAAGTTTTAAGCAGCAATTACCATGCCAAACGAAGAAAATCATTCGTAAGTAATTTATAGTAGTCTGGAAACATAAAAAGTGCTATTTTTAAGAATCAGATATTTGATAGGAAACGGCAAACTTTGCCAGTTATAATGAAACATTGCCAAAGCTTGCCGCCTTAAGTGAATTTTGTTTCTTGAAGCTGAAAGCTAAAATTTAGGCTCTGCAATCTTCTTGCAGCAATTTTATTCGTGCATTATAATGAAATATCTTATTTTCAACGAGTGATCTGTAAGTTCTTATTTTCTCGTTTCTTCTTCTTAGCTTCTTTTGTTTTTTGAATAATCGCGTAAAAAGATGGGATTAAAATTGTACCAATAACACCTGTTGCCAAGGCGCCGCCAAATACAGCAGTTCCTAGAGATTGCCTGCTTGCGGCTCCGGCTCCACTTGCTATCACCAAAGGTAGGACTCCCAACAAAAATGCTGATATCGTCATTATAACTGCTCTGAACCTCAAATTTGCGGCTTTCGTAGCAGCTTCCATTATGGAACTTCCTGATTCTCTCTCTTTTTTAGCAAATTCTACGATAAGAATAGCAGTCTTAGCCGCAAGACCAAAAACAAGTACGAATCCAATCTGAGCATAGATATTGTTATCTATCCTTGCAATGGTTATAGCAATCAGCGCTCCGATGAAGCCTATTGGGACAGAAAGCATTACTGCCAAGGCTAATGTCCAGCTTTCGTACTGAGCTACCAGAAAGAGATATATAAAAATAATAGCCAGAATAAATATAAGAATGACAATATTTCCAGCTAAGATTTCCTGATATGCTGTACCAGTCCAGGAATAAATCATCCCCTCAGGCAGATCGTCTTTAGCAATCTTTTCCATTGCTTTAATTGCCTCTCCTGAACTGTATCCTGATGCAGCTGAGCCATTAATAGTTGCCGAAGGTAACATGTTATAGTGATAAATTACTTCTGGTTCAAATATTTTTTTAACATTTACCAGCGTTCGCAATGGAATCATTTCTCCATTTTCATTTCTCACATATAGATTGCCTATATCATCTTTATTTTTTCTGTATTGAGCCATTGCCTGAACATATACTTTATAAGTCTTTCCAAACTTATTAAAATCATTCACATAAATTGATCCGAGATATGCCTGTAATGTAGTAAATACATCAGATAACCCTAACCCTAGTTTTTTTACCTTTTCTCTGTCAATATCAAGATAAATCTGAGGGACACTTGCTCTGTACATGCTGTAAGCAAATGCTACAATAGGAGTCTGCATTGCGCTGTTTACTACTGAATTAACTACTTCATATAACCTTTTAGGATGATTTCCTGTAGTATCCTGAAGAACAAGCTCGAAACCTCCTGTTGTTCCTAATCCTGAAATTGGAGGAAGCACAAATGCAAATACACTAGCTCCCGGGACTTCTTCAGCTATCGTTCTATTTATATTCTGCGTTATTGCGTCAGAAGACTGTTCTTTTAGTTTTCGTTGATCCCAGGGTTTTAACATTGCTATGATCATAGCATTATTTGAACCGCATGAATTTGAAAGCATAGAGTAGCCATTAACAGCCTGTACATCTTGAATTTCTTTTATTTTTAGCAAAATATCTGTAATCTTGTGAACTACAGAGGAAGTTCTTTTAAGGGAAGCGTTATCTGGCAATTGAACATTCAACATTATGACTCCATGATCCTCAGCGGGCAAGAAACCTGTCGGAGTATTTGTGTACATAAAATATATGGAGCAAAATAAGAGAAGCATGAAAATGATGATTGTCTTTGGTCTGGCAAGAGTAAAACTTACAATGCAGTTATAATATCTTTTTATTGAGTCAAAGATTCTGTTAAACCATATAAAAAATTTTGATTTTGTACTATGTTCATTTGTAAGCAATGTCGCGCATAACGCCGGGCTAAGAGTTAACGCGTTAATCGCTGAAATTCCCACAGCAACAGCGACAGTTATTCCAAACTGCCTGTATAGCTCTCCTGTAATCCCTGGCAGGAATGTTACAGGTAGAAACATGGCCATAAGGACTAAAGTAGTTGCTACTACAGGCGAAGTTACCTGAAGCATTGATTTTTTTGTTGCCTCTTTAGCAGAAAGTCCCTCTTCAGACATTATTCTATGGACATTTTCTATCACAACGATTGCGTCATCTACTACTATTCCTATTGCCAGGATTAACCCAAAAAGAGTTACTGTATTAATACTATACCCAAAAGCCATAAGAACCGCGAATGTCCCTATAAGTGATACAGGCACAGCTAAAGTGGGAATAAGAGCAGCTTTCCAATTCTGCAAAAATAGAAATGTTACAAAAATTACCAAACATACAGCTATAATCAAGGTTTTTATTACTTCTTTAATTGATAGCCTTACATAAGTAGTTGAATCATATAGTATATTAACAGCAATCCCCTTGGGGAACTGTTTCGAAAGAGTATCGAGCTTTTTATAAACATGATCTACTACTTCAAGAGCGTTAGATCCTGGCAATTGATATATAGCCAATAGCGCGCATGGTTTTTTATTGAGTTCTCCAAAAGCATTATAAGAATAAGATCCAAGCTCAACTCTTGCTACATCTTTGACTTTGACTATGCTGCCGTCTGAGTCCTCTCGTAAAATCATATTCTTGAATTCTTCAACATTGGATAATCGCCCTTTAGCTCGTATCGTATATTGAAGTTTCTGGTTACTTGCTGAAGGTTCAGATCCCACTACTCCTGCAGCAACCTGAATATTTTGTTCTTCTATTGCCTTAAGAACATCTCCTACGGTAAGATTCAAACTGGTAAGTTTATCAGGATCCAACCAGATTCTCATAGAATAGTCCTGCCCCCCTAGAAGTGTGGCATCTCCTACTCCAGGAACTCGCATCATCTCATCTCTAATATTCAGAGACGCATAATTACTGAGAAATATCCCATCATGTTTTTCATCAGGAGAATAAATGTCTATAATAGCTAGCATATCCGTTGATTTAGCTTTTACAGTAACTCCTTGTTTTGTAACAGTATCAGGTAGGGAAGAAAGAGCCTGGGCAACACGGTTTTGTGTATTTACCGTATTTATATCATGATCTGTTCCTATGTTAAATGTAACATCAATACTTGCTGAACCATCATTTGAAGAAGTTGAAGACATATATAACATATTCTCAACCCCGTTGATTTGTTCCTCGAGAGGAATTACAACAGTTTGTTCTACAGTTGACGCATCAGCTCCAGGGTAGTGAGTTGAAACATTTACCACTGGAGGAGTTATTTCCGGATATTGTGCTACAGGCAACATTGCGATCGCAATCAGGCCTGCGAGTACTATCAAAATAGAAACAACGAATGCAAATTTGGGTCGCTCTATGAAAAAATGACTGAACATGCTTTTCCTTTTTATATTACTGCTTTAGATTATTTTCATCCATTCTTATCGCTGTCAATTATAGGATTAACAGTCACACCTTCTTTCACCTTCTGTATTCCTTCTACGATTATTTGTTCTCCTTGCTGTACGCCAGAAGTAACAATATAATATGTCTCGAATTCGTCTTTGACCTCAATGTGTCTTAGTTCTACTTTTTTATCCTTATTAACCACATATAAGAACTTCCCTGATTGATTCTCCTGAACAGCATCCTGTGGAACAAGAAGAGAGTTTACCGGGTTTGCCTGAGACAACATGACTTTGACATAAGCACCAGGAAGAATCAGGTGATTCGGATTGGAGAAAAGAGCTCTTAAGTTAATTGTTCCTGTCGTTTTGCTGATATTGTTATCTACAAAGTATATCCTGCCTTCAAGAGGATATTCTGTTCCATTTGAGAGAATAAGCTTAGGCACAACATTCTGACTTTTTAACTCCTTATTTATATTTGTTATCTCGCCAGGATCTTTTTTATCTCTTTGAAGGGCGCTGACTAATAAATCTTCGCTGATTGAAAATTGAATTTCTATTGGATCTATCATGGCTAAAACGCCAAGGGGTTTGCTTGAAGAGCCTACAAGATTCCCCACATCATAATTTGAAGCGCCAAGTTTCCCGTCACACGGAGCAATAACATCAGTATAGCTAAGATTTAAATTTGCTGTCGCAAGTTCTGCTTTGGCTTTCAATAAAGCCCCTTCCATAGAATATTTTGTTTGAGTTGCTCTATCCATGTCTTGTTGGCTTGTAGCATTTGATTTGATTAGTTTTTCCTGTCTTTCATATTCTATTTTTGCATCAGTGTAATTTGCTTCAGCTTGAAGGAGATCACCTTGCGCTGAATTACAATCGGCCTGGTATTGATCTTTCTCAATTACAAAAATAATATCGCCTTTTGAAACATAGGAACCATCCTCAAAATTTTTCTTGACAAGAAAGCCCGTGACTCTTGCGCAGAGATCTACTGTCTCTCTTGCAATAGCTTCCCCTATAAAACTCTTAGCAGGAAATATGGGCTTTTCTATTACCTGAGTAACAATTACATTTTGAGGCGGACGAGAATGTTTTTCTTTAGTACATGCACAAAGAACTATTAAAGCCGTCATCAACATAATGCATGCTAAGTTTAATTTAAAAAAGGATCCATGCCCAATCATATATTCTCCTATATTATTTTTGATTTGTTAATCTCTTTATTAAGCGGATCATCATTTAGAGAGTGGAATTTATTTTCATTGTCAAAATGATCAGTATGATAGTAAGTCTAATGAAAAACAGAAAATTTGCATCTTGTCTAAATACAGATTCTGGTAAATAATATACTTCCACTTTCAACTGATTAATTTATCAGGAAACCAAAGAAATTGACATTCTAAATCAATTAAGTTATCCTTCTATTAGGTCAGAAAATTACAGGAAAGAAACTCTTATGAATAATGTTTTATTAAAAGATGGCAACAAATACAGCGGCAACTATGTCGCTACAAAATCTTTCTCTGATAGAGCTGTTATCAATTATGGAAAAGACTTGAACAGTGTTTATAATGAAGCTGTTAAGCGTGGAATAGTTGACCCTGTTGTCTTTTATGTCCCTGAAAAGAATATGGTTCAAATCTACTAATGCCGCTCAAAGACTGCTCATTTATCAGAATCAACCCGGACGATATTCTTCGCCCAGCGCTTCCCATTAAAATTATAAATCCTCACACCGGCAAGAGTTTTATTTCCTACGGCATCATAGACACGGGCGCTGATGAGTGTGCAATACCGGCAGATATTGCATTTATCCTTGGACATAAACTTGAGGAAGGCAACAAGAAAGAGATATCAACCGGCAATTGCATTACTGCAGCCTATTCGCACACGACAAAGTTTGAAGTATATCATCCAGATACTTTAAACTTAGCTCTTACAATAAATGACACACCGATTGACTTCTAGCCTAACTTGAATGTCATTCTTATTGGAGTCAGAAACTTTCTTGGTAACTATATTTTAAATGTTGACTACACAAAAGAGAAGTTTTCTATATTCACCCAACCAAACAAGCGTTATTTCCAAAAAATGGGGAGATAACTATTTTGGGGCTAAAGAGCGTGTCTAAATTGGTGGCGGCTCTCGGACTTGAACCGAGGACCTGCGGATTATGATTCCGACGCTCTAACCAGCTGAGCTAAGCCGCCATTCTTTTTAGGAACTTAAATTTAGTAGATTTGCTTCCAATTGCAAATTCACCTTTAAAAAGAGTCATAATTAAGATTTAAATCTTTTCATTTGGCTCATTCAAATTGATATTGAATAGAAATATCTTAAGATTTACCGTTGACAGTTCACAGTTGATTAAGGTAGGGACGGCTCTCCGTAGCAGTCCGCTGATTTCGGCGCTTTCGGAGAAAGGCGCCCTACCTGCTCTTAATTCAATGGCATTGGTATATAAGTATAATAAAGAGGAGGAAGTATATGGCTCAGATAATAGACGGAAAAGTTATTGCTCAAAAAATTCATGAAGAAACAGCCAAAGAAGCTGCAATTCTAAAGGAAAAACACAATCTTCAGCCCGGCCTTGTAGTAGTACTAATTGGAGAAGATCCAGCCTCGCAGGTTTATGTTAATATGAAAGAAAAAAAATCCAAAGAACTTGGATTTCATTCAGAAAAGATTGTTTTAGACAAAAATGCTACAATGGACGAGGTTCTGAAGCTTATAGATAAACTCAATAAAGACCCGAAAGTTCATGGAATACTTGTTCAGTCACCACCACCTCCACAGATTGACGAAGACAAAGTAATTGAGGCAATTGACCATAGAAAAGATGTGGACTGTTTCCATGCTGTAAATGTAGGCAAAATGCTTATCGGCAAGACTGATGGTTTCTATCCCTGTACCCCTTATGGAATAATGAAACTGCTTGAATACAGCAATGTCAACCCATCAGGGAAACATGCAGTAATAATCGGAAGATCAAATATCGTAGGAAAACCCATGATGTCATTGCTCGTACAGAAAGCCAAAGGTGCCGATGCCACAGTGACTGTCTGCCATTCAAGAACTAAAAACATGAAAGAATATACATTGCAGGGGGATATTATTATTGCTGCTATAGGTAAACCTGAATTCCTGAAAGCTGATATGGTTAAGAAAGGAGCAGTAGTAATAGATGTGGGCATCAACAGAGTTGAAGACAAAAGTGCTAAAACAGGTTACAAGCTAGTCGGAGATGTGGCATTTGAAGAAGTCAGCGCAAAAGCTTCTCTTATTACGCCTGTCCCAGGCGGTGTAGGCCCTATGACTATCGCCATGCTCATGCAGAACACTGTCAAGGCATGTAAAATCCAAAATGGAATTAAATTCTAATCATAATATGTTTTATGAAAGTTTATAAATTCCCGACAAAACAGGGAACAGGCATTTCAGCGGCAGAGAAAGGAGCCAACTTTATCAAACAAGCTATTAATGAAAAAGGCTCTGTCAATGTGATACTTGCCACAGGCGCAAGCCAGTTTGAAATGCTTAATCATCTCACCTCAATAAATGGAATTGAATGGAGAAAAGTAACTTGTTTCCATCTCGACGAATACATTGCTCTTCCGGAATCCCATGGAGCAAGTTTCAGAAAATATCTCAGTGAGAGGTTTCTTGAAAAAGTCGGCTCGGTAAAAGCTTTTAACTTTGTTAATGGTTCTGCAGCCAACACGGCAGAAGAGTGCAATAGACTCGAACAACTTATCAAAGCAAGCCCTATTGATGTGGCATTTGTCGGCATCGGAGAAAATGGACATCTTGCCTTCAACGATCCCCCGGCTGACTTTGAGACAGAAAAAGCCTATATAATCGCCGCCCTTGATATGGATTGCAGAAAACAGCAGATGGGAGAAGGCTGGTTTAAAACAATTGAGGAGGTTCCAAAACAGGCAATTTCAATGAGCATAAGACAAATACTTAAAAGCAGACACATCATTGTCACTGTTCCTGACAAAAGAAAAGCAGAAGCAGTTAAAAACACAATCAAATGCGAGGTCAGCAACATGCATCCGTCTTCAATCTTACAAACTCATCCATCGTGTTATATATATCTGGATAATGAATCAGGCTCTTTAATTTAAATAATCTTTCTCTCCCTCTTTTATGATCAATAAATATATTGATTTACAGATAAATGGTTACAAAGGTGTGGACTTTTCGTCCGCTTCTCTCAGCCATGCAAGCTGTGCTCATGCGTTCAGAGAAATTATAAAGAGCCAGACTGTTCTTTTTCTTCCGACAATAATAACAAATCCCATAGAATTGCTGGAAAGAAACCTGAACATTCTCAGCGATGTAGCATCTCTGCCTGAGTTTACGAATCATGTTCCGGGTATTCATCTCGAAGGCCCTTTCTTCTCTGACTCTGAAGCTATCGGAGCGCATAACCCTAAATATGTCCGGAAAGCTGATATAAATATTCTGAAAAGATTAATAAACGCATCTGAAAGAAAAATAAGACTCATCACAGTCGGGGCTGATGTACCGGAAATAGCAAAGCTTATCGAGTTTTCCTGTTCAGAAGGCATAAAAGTTTCTCTTGGCCATCACATGGCGAACTATGAACAAATAAAACTTGCCGCTCAGGCAGGAGCTTCAATCCTCACTCATCTCGGCAACGGCATACCTAACATGGTTCATAGGCACAACAATCCTATCTGGGGGGCTTTGGCAGTAGATGAACTTAAACTCATGATTGTGGCTGACGGGCACCATCTGCCACTTGAAGTTATTAAAGTATTTATCAAGATAAAAGGCATTAAAAATACTATGGTAGTCAGTGATGCTGCGCCTCTTGCAGGGCTGCCTCCTGGGAAATATAAAACGCTGGGAAATAATGTTATCCTGAGAGAGGACGGCAAACTTTTTAATCCGGAAAAAGAGTGCCTTGTAGGTTCTTCGGCCACAATGGCGAACTGCATTGATTTTCTATCTCGAACCGGCAAGTTCACAGAAGATGAACTATACAAGCTGGGATATTCTAATCAGTTGGGAATTTTAAACCCAGAAATAGCAGTTGAGTCGCAACTACTTAGTTAACTTCGAATTGCAGTGGTCATCACAGCCGCATCTCTTTTCCTAGTACTTACAGCTTACTAGCCAACTGCAAAATCTGGGATCAACGGTCAACCATACAATTTGATTGTATGTAATTTTTGAAATCAACCGGAGAATTTTCTATTTCCGATATTGAGTTGCCCTGATTTAAAAATCAGCTAAAATTTCTTAATATTGAAATTACTTTCTGAACAAAACCTGCCTCTTTAAAATAGGAGAGATGTATGAGTTTGCCGATTCTCAATAATGCTGTTTATAAAAACCGACAGGATTATCCGATAAGAGTTCTTCAGTTTGGCGAAGGAAATTTTCTGAGATGCTTCGTCGACTGGATGATTAACAGAATGAATAAAGAGTGCAGTTTCAATTCATCCGTAGCAGTTGTTCAGCCTCTGGACAGAGGAAATATCGACTCACTAAACAAACAGGATTGCTTATATACTGTTTACCTGAAAGGCCTTCAGGAAGGCCAGGCAATTGTTCAAAAAGAAGTTATAGATGTTATAAAAAATTGCATAAACCCATACTCTGATTATGAAGCTTATTTAAAGTTGGCGGAAATAGAAACACTTAGATTCGTTGTTTCCAATACTACAGAAGCAGGCATTGAATACAGCGAAAGAGATTCTTTTAATGACGATCCGCCCAAAACATTCCCTGCAAAACTGACTGCGTTTCTGTACAGAAGGTTCATGAAATTCGAAGGAGATTCCCGGAAAGGGCTGATAATAATGCCGTGTGAGCTCATTGACAATAATGGAACGCAGCTTAAAAAAATTGTTTTTAAGTATGCTCTATTGTGGAAATTGGGAACAGAATTTTCCAACTGGCTGGAAAGCGCTAATGTCTTCTCCAATACGCTTGTAGACAGGATTGTGCCGGGATTCCCGAAAGACACAGCTCAGGAGTGCTTCAATGAACTTGGCTATATTGACAATTGCATGGTACATGGCGAAATCTTTCATTTGTGGGTAATAGAGGATAAAGATAGAGTTATTCGCAAGGAAATACCTTCAGAAAAAGCAAAACTCAATATACTCTTTGCCTCAGACATCACTCCTTACAAAAAGAGAAAAGTCGCAATTCTCAATGGCGCGCACACAGCTATGACTCCGGTTGGCTTTCTTGCCGGCATTGATACTGTAAGAGAAACAGTCGAACATCCTGTGTTTGGTAAATTTGTAAAGGATGTTATTTACGATGAAATTATTCCGACAATCAATCTCAGCAAGGAAGAGCTGGAAGATTTTGCGCAAAGCACTTTGAATAGATTCAAAAACCCATACATAAAGCACCTCCTCTTTGATATATCATTGAATTCAACTACAAAATACAAAACAAGAAACCTTCCGGCCGTTCTGAAAGATATTAAAATAAACAAGGGGAAACTGCCCAAAAAACTTCTCTTCTCATTTGCCGCGTTAATTGCTTTCTATAGGGGTTTAAGGGATGACGGCATAAAATACCAACCCAAAGAGAGCCCTGAATTCATTGAAATGTACGCTCAACTTTGGAGCTCCTATTCCGGAACTCAAAAAGACATAACAAGAATCGTAAAAACAGTTCTTGGCATGAAAGAGCATTGGGAAGTAGACCTTAACTCTATACCCGGGTTTGAGGAACAAGTTTCCGGATATCTCTATAACATTGTTACTAAAGGTATAAACAAAGCCATTAAAGAAGTGATGTGAAATGAAATCAGCAATCAGAATAAACCCGAAAGACAATGTGGCAGTAGCATTGCAGGGACTGGAATCAGGGCAGAGCGTTCAAATTGATGATACCTCAATAATCATAAAAAATAGCGTGAAGAGAGGACATAAATTTGCCGTTACGAAAATTTTAAAAGGAGAAAGCATAATTAAATATTCGATGCCCATCGGCTATGCCTTGCGGGACATCGAAGCTGGAGAACATGCGCATACGCACAATATTAAAACTAAATTGGACGCTCTGGAAACATACAGTTACACTCCTGAATCCGTGAAAAATCTGACTGCGGCAAAAGAACGCACTATTAAAGTCTTCAAAAGAAACAATGCCGAAATAGGTATAAGAAACGAACTTTGGATAATTCCGACAGTAGGATGCACAAACGCAATCGGGGATCAGATTATTAATGAGTTCAAAAAACATGTCAGCCTTGAAGCCATCGACGGCGTTTACATCTTCAAACACCCTTATGGATGTTCTCAATTAGGAGAAGACCACGAGAATACAAAAGTTATCCTGCAGGACATGGTTAAACATCCAAATGCAGGAGGAGTCCTGATACTTGGATTAGGCTGCGAAAATAACCAGGTTTCAGATTTTCTTGAAACTCTCGGCTCTTACGATAAATCCAGAGTAAAAGCCCTTGTAATCCAGGATGTAAAAGATGAAGTTGCCGAAGGAGTACTTCTGCTTAATGAATTATTTATCAATATGATGCTTGATAAAAGGGTAGAAGTTCCCATCTCCTCTCTGCGCGTCGGCCTCAAGTGCGGAGGTTCAGATGGTTTTTCAGGAATTACAGCCAATCCTCTTATCGGCAGATTTTCAGATTACCTCGTTGCTGCAGGCGGCACCAGCGTGCTTACGGAAGTGCCGGAGATGTTCGGCGCTGAAACAATTCTGATGAACAGAGCCAAAGACGAAGCAACCTTTAAAAAAATCGTAACTCTTATTAATGATTTTAAAAACTATTTCAAGAGACACGGCCAAACTATCTATGAAAACCCCTCTCCCGGCAACAAGGAAGGCGGTATATCTACTCTTGAAGATAAATCAATGGGATGCACCCAGAAAGCAGGCTCGTCAAAGGTCGTCGATGTCCTTAACTACGGCGAAAAGATAAAAAGACAGGGGTTAACTCTGCTTTATGCTCCCGGTAACGACCTTGTAGCCTCTACGGCACTCGGAGCAGCCGGCTGCCATATGGTTCTTTTTTCAACAGGAAGAGGAACTCCTTACGGCACATTTGTTCCAACTGTGAAAATTTCTACAAACACGGAACTATTTGAGCGCAAACCCAACTGGATAGACTTTGACTCCGGCTGCCTTCTCAATAATAAAAACTTTGAAGAGCTTACTGAAGAATTTATTGATTACATAGTCGAAGCAGCTAGCGGGAAATATGTAAATAACGAAAAGAACAACTTCCGAGAAATAGCTATCTTTAAACAGGGCGTAACTCTTTGATTTCAATGCTTATGGGTAGGGACGATTGTCCCCACTTATCAACGGACGCCTCGGTAGGGCGACTTTCTCCGAAAGCGCCGAAATCAGCGGACGCCTCGGAGAGGCGTCCCTTCCCACAAAAAACAATATAACGACAAGTCCAAATGAGTCCTTCATTCATTGGTTTAGTGTCATCCTTGTTTCCATCGGATCAAAATTTCAGAATTTATCTATCCAGCCGCCGGCAATGAGTTGTTCGCCTCTATAGACAGCCAAGGCCTGACCCGGAGTAACAGCTCTCAATGGTTCAGCCAGATCAACTTTAACTTTACTATTGTCAAGTTTGGCAACCAAAGCCTTCTGAGGAGTTTGCCTATAGCGTGTCTGAATTTCACATTCTAATGAATTTTCATCAAAATCGATATAGTTCATTTTGCTGGCAGTAAAAGAGCGCACAAGTAGAAGATTATGATCACAGCTTACTAAGACATTTCCTGAAATCGGGTCAATCTTTGTTACAAAGGCAGGTTCTCCCAAGGCTACGCCCAGCCCTCTTCTCTGACCTATGGTGAAATTCTCAATACCATGGTGTCTGCCAAGAATCTTGCCGTGGACATCTACGATATTGCCTTCTTTTGAAGGATAACTGAATGATCTTGAAAGAGTCTGAGCAAAAGTTTCTCCCTTGTACCCGAAGCAGGCATCCTGGCTTTCTTCTTTTTTGGCATTTGGAAGTGACAGCTCTGACGCAATCTTTCTTACTTGAGTTTTTGTTAATTCTCCCAGAGGCATATATGAAAAATCGATTTGCTCCTGAGTCAGCCCACAAAGAAAATAGGTCTGATTTTTATTGTCATCAACTCCCTTGAATATTTTGGTTTTCTGATTTTCTTCTCTCCTTATTATCGCGTAATGGCCTGTAATTATGCCTTCTGCCCCAATGTCTTTTGCAAACTTCATAAGAGCTCCGAATTTAAGGTAATAATTACATAGCACACACGGATTTGGAGTTCTGCCTGAAACATATTCGGTTAGAGCATGCCTAAGTACTTTTTCCCTGAACTCTTCTCTCGTATCTATAAAATAATGTTTAATACCAAGTTTATCGGCCGCCAATCTTGCCTGAAGGTTGTCGTCCAGCCCGCAGCAAGCCTTAGCCTTCTCTTTCGTATCGTCACAATTTTTCATTTTGAGAGTTGCAGCAATTACCTTGTGCCCGGCATTGACATAAATTGCAGCAGCCACTGAAGAATCGACTCCACCGCTCATTGCGGCAACAAATATTTTCTGTGTAGTCATGTTATATAATTCTAAAGCTTTTCTTTTAAAGAATAATTTATTACGATACGATTTTTCTTAGAACTTCAATCGTAAAATCTATCTCTTCAATAGTAGTTTGCAAACCGAATGAAAAGCGTATGGTTCCAAGCTGTTCAGAGTCTGTCAGTGCCATTGCTTTAAGAGTCCTTGATGTTTCCAGGCTGGCAGAACCGCAGGCAGAACCGGAAGAAACACATATTCCATTGAGATCAAGCTTTACTAAAAGTGATTGGCTGTCTGAACCAATAAAACTGATATTGGATGTATTCGGCACTCGTGGAACTCCAGAGCCATTTATTTTTACCGGCAAATTCAGATTTAAGATTTTTTGTTCAAACAAATCCCTGATTTTAAGCAGTTTAATCGAGTTTTCTGAAAGATTGTTTTTTGCAAGTTCTGCGGCTTTGCCAAAACCTACTATAGCAGGAACATTTTCTGTACCTGAACGAAGTTTTTTCTCCTGCCCTCCTCCATGAATCAGAGGCGAAAGAGAAAGTCCCCGTTTTATAAATAGCGCGCCAATTCCTTTGGGAGCGTAAATTTTATGACCTGAGATAGACAATAAATCAATTCCTAAATCATTTACCTCCAAAGGGATTTTACCGGCAGCTTGAACCGCATCTGAGTGCAGGAGAATTCCTTTATTCTTTGCTATAGAGGAAAGTTCTCTGACATTTTGTATTACACCGGTTTCATTGTTTGCCAGAATAATTGAAATAAGAATAGTTTTGTCAGTGATGGCCTTTTCCAGGCTTTCTTTGCTAACAATCCCGTTCGAATCTACGCTCAGGTATGTAATATCAAACGAGCGTGATTCGAGGAATCGGCATGTATTATAGACAGAACTGTGTTCCGTAGAAGTTGTTATAATGTGATTGCCCTTTGATTTAATTTTGTCGGCAATTCCAATTATGGCTGTGTTATTTGATTCGGTACCGCTTCCTGTGAAAATAATTTCATCAGCTTTTGCGCCGATTAAGGAAGCAAGCTGCATCCGCGCTTTATCAATAGCTATTTGGGCTTGCTGTCCAAAAGAATGAGAGCTTGACGGATTACCAAAATGCCCGGCGAAATATGGAAGCATCGCTTCCATAACTTCATCTTGAACTGGAGTGGTGGAATTGTAATCCAGAAAAACTGATTTTGCTTCTGTGTTCATTTGTAGGGAACATTGTTCATGCGATTATAACCTTACTGACTTAATTGCAGAGCCTGGTCTATGTCCGAAATTATATCTTCTATATCTTCTATTCCTACAGAAATTCTTATCAGACCAGGCGTTACTCCTGCTACTAATTTGGCTTCCTCAGAGAGCTGCTGATGCGTCGTAGAATCAGGATGTATCACAAGAGTCCTGGCATCTCCTACATTAGCCAGATGTTTTGCCAGTTTGACATTATCAATAAACTTTCTGCCAGCAGCGCTCCCCCCTTTTATTTCAAAGGTCATAACCGATCCAAATCCTCCTTCAAGATATTTTGAAGCTATATCGTGATAAGGATGATCAGAAGAACCAGTATAATTTACTGCTGTAATCAGCGGATGTTTTTTAAGGAACTGAGCAAGTTTAACTGCATTATCACAATGTCTGTATATCCTTAGAGCAAGTGTTTCCAGCCCTTGAATTGTATTAAAAGAGTTTGTCGGGCTCGGGCACATTCCTATATTCCTCATTCCCTGGACTCTGGCTTTAACAATATATGCTATATTCCCAGCTCCCGGAACATTTTTAAGAGCGTCCCAATAGACTATTCCATGATAACTCTTATCAGGCTGGATAAATTCAGGAAATCTCTCCTGAGACCAGTCGAATTTTCCGCTGTCAACAATTACGCCGCCTATCGAATTGCCATGCCCTCCAATCCATTTGGTTGTCGAATGAACTACTATGTCAACTCCATATTTTATAGGTTTGCACAATATTGGAGCAAAGGTATTGTCAATTATAACAGGCAAACCATGCTCATGCGCTTTATCAGTAATACTTTTGAAATCAGGGACATCCCCTTTGGGATTGCCGATTGTTTCAGCATAAACAAGTTTGGTATTGGGTTTAACTGCCTGATGAATTTTTTCAGAGGTGAATTCATCTAAAAATGTCACTTCTATTCCGAATCCGGGAAGAGTATATCTGAAAAGCGTTTCTGTTCCTCCATAGAGAGAACCTGACGAAATTATATGATCTCCGGCTTTCGCGATATTTGTAATAGCCAGAAATATCGCAGCCATTCCGCTTGAAGCAGCCAGAGCACCTGTTCCGCCTTCCAAAGCTGCTATTCTTTTTTCAAGGACATCAGTAGTAGGATTCATCAGCCTTGTATAAATATTGCCAAACTCTTTAAGCGCAAAGAGGTTTGCCGCATGCTCAGACGATTTAAAAACATAACTGGATGTCTGGTAAACAGGAACAGCGCATGCTCCGGTCGCCGGGTCATATGCAAAGCCTTCGTGAAGAGCAATTGTAGAATTTCCGTATTTTGACATAATAAGTTTCCTGTAATTTAATTCTTGAATAAATCAGTCGAGATATATCTTTCTCCGGTGTCGCAAGTAATTACGACTATATTCTTCTCTTTATCATGTTCTCTCTGGGCAATCTTCATGGCTACATACATAGAAGCGCCTGAACTTATTCCTGCAAGTATCCCTTCTTTTTGAGCCATGAGCTTTGCTGTTTCAATCGCATCAGCATCAGTTACAGCAACAATTTCATCAATAAGTTTCCTGTTAAGTACACCAGGAATAAAGCCAGCTCCTATCCCCTGTATGCCATGCTTTCCTGGTTGGCCTCCTGAAAGAACAGCAGATGTTGACGGTTCGACTGCAATTAATCTTATGTGAGGATTCTTTTCTTTAAGATACTTACCAGCTCCTGTTATTGTCCCTCCTGTGCCTACACCTGCGATAAAATAATCTACTTTGCCATCCATATCTGACCAGATTTCAGGGCCGGTAGTTTCATAATGGATCTTAGGATTTGAAGTATTATTAAATTGCTGCGGCATAAAAGCCCCCGGTATGTCCGCGCAGAGTTTTTCAGCCATTTCTACAGCTCCTTTCATACCTTTAGCTCCATCTGTAAGAGCAAGCTCAGCGCCAAAGTGTTTCATAAGTTTCTGCCTTTCGACAGACATAGTTTCAGGCATAGTTATTATAAGTCTGTAGCCTCGTGCGGCAGCTACCATAGCAAGACCAAGCCCTGTATTTCCGCTTGTAGGTTCAACTATCACAGCTCCAGGTTTTAGCAGGCCTTTTTTTTCAGCGTCATTAATCATGCTTACGGCTATTCTGTCTTTTACGCTTGAAGTGGGATTATAAAATTCAAGCTTTGCAAAAATTGAGCTTGAACTTGTCACAAGACGATTAATTTTTAGAAGCGGTGTATTGCCCGTTATCTGGCTTATGTCGTTAAAAATTTTCATATTATGTATTCTCCTTCTTTGCTATTATTAAGAAATTTTTCCATTATCAGTTCCATATTTATCTCTGAAGCTAGTTTTTGTATCGACTTTTCAAAAAGTTTCCAGACTTTTAGTCCTTTACAAGGTTCCATGGAATAATTTTTTCTGCCTGTTTCGTCAGACTTTGTAAAATCGATTTTACCTTCATATGCTTCAATAATGTCCAAAAGGAAAATTTCTTTTGATTCCCTGTTTAAAATATAACCTCCCTTTGAACCTCTTAGAGTTCTTATTATTCCGGAAGCTGTGAGAGGAATCATGATTTGTTCTACATAAGATTCTGAAATATTCTGAAGTTGGGCTATAGCTTTACCTGTAACAGGAGTTTGGGAATCATCTGAACATAACTGGATAAGAACACTAAGTCCATATTTTGTCTTGACTGTAAGCTTCATTAAAAACCTGAAATTTATATTATATATATACTATATTAATTATATAGTATTAAATCTTAAAGACAAGAATATGAAATGATTTTCTAAAAAAGAAAAAGCGCAGTGAGTAACTGCGCCTTAAAAATCTAATGTAATCTCAGATTATAATGAGAAATTAAATAGAATCATAAATGGGATAAATCCATCAGACATATAGTTAATGAGCCCTATTTGAAGCGCCTTTGAAGCAGCTCTTCCAGGAACATTTAAGTCATCATCAATATTGAGTACTCCGAGCTGGAAACCATCAAAGTTTGAACTTGAATTAATAGCGCCGAATTGCGCGCCCTTACCATTAATAGTATTGACATTGACCGCAGCAAACTGATATGCGTTGCAGTTAGCATCAGCTGCGTTCAAAACACCAATCTGTACTCCGGCTGATTTTGAAAACCAGTTTGCGGCTCCAATCTGCACTCCCCCGTAATTATCTCCCCAATTCAGGTAAGCAAGCTGAACTCCGCTTCCGCGATAGTTATTATAAATAAGTATTGCTATCTGCAAACCATTGACATTTCTTGATTGTGAGGCTAAAGCCAATTCAAATCCATTTACAACCTGATTCGTACCACTGTCATTCCAACTGAAAGGAACACCAAATTTAACACCATCTACATTGTAGCTGTCCGGCCAGTTAGTCACTCCGGGCCATACAGAAAACTGAATAGGAGTCCATCCTGCCCCTTCATTAGCCGCATTAGAAGTTGTAATAAAAGTTGTTAGCCCCAGCGCAACTATTGCGCCAAGCAATAATTTCTTCATATCCTCTCCTTATTTTTTTATAATTTGTGAATTTTTAGATATTAATGAAGCTAGATTCGATTCTAAAGTATACTTATTTTTTTGCAACAGGTAAAATTATAAATTAATAAAACAAAATTGGATTTCAGATTATAAAATCACCTTTTAAGTACTTTGGGAATTTTGATATAAAATGTGGTTCCGCCGGATTCATCTGATTCAAAATAAACAGAGCCTTTCAGAAAGTTTTCTCCTATCAGTTTCATGCTGTATGTGCCGATGCCCCTATCGCTTCCTTTAGTGGAGAAAAACCGTTTAAAAATCTGCAGTTTAACTTTTTCAGGCATAGCACTTTCATTTTTTACAGAGAACTTAACATTCTCGCCTTCTTCAATGCAATTTAATTCTACCTTTTGACCTTTTTTACTAGCCTCCAATGCATTCTTTGTCATGTTCCCAATTACTCTCATCAAAAGAGCTTCATCAGTAACGATAAGCAAATCTTTCGCATTCAGAGATATTTTGATAGTTTTCCCATGGGAAACTTCATGGGCCAGATAAAGCGCATACACGGATTTAAGAATTTTTAAAGTTGAAGCATGACAGGGAGATACGCTTACATCACCCTTTACTATCATATTTAATTCGCGCTGCCGTTCAATATCTGCTACAAGCCTTCCGGACGCATCTTTCAACAATTTAGCATAATCTGTGCAGGCCTCCGAGTTATGGCGTGTAAAAATAATTTCGCTTAATCCTGAAATGCCGCCTGCGATATTGGCAATATCATGAAAAAATATTTTCTGCAAACTTGAGTAAAGCTTTTCCATGCTGATATCTACAAGCCAATATCCTACAAATACTTGTCCTGAAATCTCAATTTTTTCAGCCGTAACCCTAAAATTCAAAGCAGTATTATCTTTTCTGATAATTGAACATTCACCTTCATTCGCAAACGAGCTATTGATGGCGCGCAAGATAGTTTGCGTACCCCCGCAGTATCTACAATATTCTGAAGTCCCACATCCTCCCTCTTTATTGACATCTGAATATATGCAGCGCAACGATTCTCCTACCCTTAGGCCAATAATGGAGGTGAAATCAGGAATTCCTGTCAAAATACTAAAACTCTTATTAGCAAATAAAATCTGTCTATAACGGTTAAGAATAAGCAAATGTATAGGCGATTTGTCAACTATTTTCTCAAAGCCTCTGCCCTCACTGAATAAAACAGCCTGTTTTTTCACTTCTTCCAGAGGCAGCCTTTCAGCATCTGCAAAAAAAGTTTTAATATTTCCTTTATTAGGAATTTTCATCAAATTAGTTGTTCTCTGCGGGATTTATTACTTTAGGGATTTTTATATAAAATGTGGTTCCATTGGTTCCGTCAGATTCAAAATATACAGAACCTTTCAGAAAATTTTCCCCTATTGCCTTCATTATATAAGAACCGAAACCTCTATCAGCATTCTTAGTAGAAAAAGAGCGTTTAAATATCTGCAGCTGGACTTCTTTAGGCATGTGCTTTTTATTTGATACAGAAAATATCACACTGTCAAGATATTCGATACAATTGAGCTTAACTTCTTCTCCGGCATTACTTGCTTCCAATGCGTTCTTAGTCATATTTCCTATTACTCGAAGCAGAAGATTCTGATCTGTAGTCATATTTATGTTTGCGGCGCTGGAGGCTATTACAATTGGCTTGTCTCTGGCGATTTCAAGAATTTTATGGGTTGCTATTATATTCTTAAGCAGGATAACACTTGAAAATTCACTTACAGATAAGTTAAATACGCCATGAAGAATTTTATTAAGCTCACTTTGAGCCTGGATTTCCACAATCAGCTTTTTTGTAGCTTCCTGAAGGGTCTTTGTATATTCGAACCTTAAGTGAGTATTACCTAACCTAAGAAGCAATTCTGTAAGGCTCGAGATTCCTGCTGTAATATTGGCTATGTCGTGAAGAAAAGTACGCTGAAGAGTTCTCTCCATTTTTTCGCTGCCAATTTCAAGCGCTGAAAACGCCACAAACTTTTTATCTTCGATATTAAAAGAAGTAGTCCATACGCGGAGATTGATTACAACATTATTCTTGGTTAGGATCGAACATTCCCCGACATTAGACACCACATTCATAGCTGCCATGATGGTTTTGAGGGCGCCGCACTTTGAGCAGAACTCTGAGGTGCCGCATCCAGCTTCATTTGCATCAGAATAGGCGCAGTTTAAAGCCTCCCCAAACATTTTCCCTATCAAACATTCTTTGTTTTTTACTCCCAGTAGTTCTACCATGCGATTATTTGTAAAAACTATTTGCCTGTTCTCATTTAATATTATAAAGACACAAGGAGTTGAGTCTGAAAAACTCTCAAATAGGCTATTATCTGAAAATAATTTTGATTCCTCCTGAATTTCTTTCATTTCCGAACTCTCAGGCGAAGCAAACGAAGTTTTTGGTTTGACTTCTTCCATATTTATCCGTAACCTCAAGCTAAAGTAATGTAACTTTCTTGACGCAATTATAACTTGAATAGACAATGCATTCTATTAGTAAATAAAGAGTTTTCTTACTTTTATAGCTGAAATATTTTCATAAATACTGATAATGTTAAGATTCAAGACATGCTTTAATTATCAAAATAATACAACCAATAAAGTGGAGGAATATTATGAAGTCTGATATCGAAATAGCTCAGGCAACAAAACTAAAACCAATAGGAGAAATTGCAAAAAGTGCCGGAATTCTAGATAAGGAACTTGAACCCTATGGTCATACTAAAGGCAAAGTTACCCTGGATATACTTGATAGGCTGAAAGGAAAACCTAATGGCAAACTCGTCGTAGTCACAGCAATTAATCCTACTCCATTGGGAGAAGGAAAGACTGTCACAACTATCGGAGCCTCCCTCGGTTTGGCCAAAATAGACAAAAAGGTCTTTACATGCATTAGACAGCCTAGCATGGGCCCTGTTTTTGGAATCAAAGGCGGAGCTGCAGGAGGAGGTTATTCTCAGGTAATTCCAATGGAAGATTTCAATATTAACCTTACCGGAGATATACATGCGATTACTGCTGCCCACAATCTGGGGGCTGCGGCTCTTGATACAAGACTTTATCATGAAGAAAGAAAAGGTTATGAAGATTTTGCCCGCCGTTCAGGACTGAAAGCATTGAAAATTGATAAAGACAGAATTTTCTGGAAACGCGTTGTAGATATAAATGACAGAGCACTAAGAAGTATTGAAATAGGATTGCATGCTCCAGGATCAAATGATAACGATAACGGCATACCAAGACATACTAATTTTGATATTTCAGTAGCATCTGAGCTGATGGCCATACTTGCGCTAGCTGAAAATCTTCAGGATATGCGTAAAAGATTCGGCAAATGCGTAATGGCTCTCAATATCAACGGCGATCCTATTACAGCTGAAGATCTTGGGATTGCAGGTTCCATGACAGTCATCATGAAAGATGCTATAAAACCCACATTAATGCAGACGACAGAACACACTCCATGCTTCGTTCATGCCGGACCTTTTGCTAATATTGCTCACGGCAATTCATCAATAATAGCTGACAGAATCGCGCTTAAACTGGCAGATTATGTCATAACTGAAGCAGGATTCGGTTCAGATATGGGATTTGAAAAATTCTGCGACATTAAAACGAGATATTCAGGGATTAACCCGAATGCTGCTGTAGTTGTTTGCACAGTCCGCGCTCTCAAGAGCCATTCTGGCAGATTCAAAATTGTACCTGGAAAACCTCTTGACCCGAAACTTGTTTCAGAAGACCTTGAATCACTTGAGCTCGGACTTGAAAACCTCAAAGCTCATATCGTCAATATTAACAGGTTTGGCATACCTGCGGTTGTAGCAATAAACAAATTTGCTACTGATTCCGATAAAGAAATAGCTTTCCTCAAAGAAAAAGCTCTTGAGTTCGGAGCATATAGAGTAGCTGTAAGCCAGGTTCACGGACTAGGCGGTGAAGGAGGAAAAGATATAGCTCAAGCAATAGTTGAAGCCTGTGACGCACCTTCAAAATTTAAAATGCTTTATGAGGATAAACTCTCATTAATTGATAAAATAAACATAATATCTAAAGAAGTTTACAGTGCCGGAGGGGTAGAATTTTCCGAACTGGCATTAAAACAACTTGAATTCTTCCAGAAAAGCTATGGTCATCTTCCTATTTGCATGGCCAAAACGCAATATTCTCTTTCGCATGACCCAAATATGAAAGGTTGGCCTAAGAATTACTCGATTCCAGTCAGAGAAGTTTTTCTATCTGCGGGAGCCGGTTTTATTTATGTACTGACCGGATTAATTTCAACTATGCCGGGATTAGGGACAAATCCAAGTTACACTAAAGTCGATATTGATGAAAAAGGCAATATAATAGGCTTGTTCTAAAGCACTCGGGGATTCATTCTCCTATCTTTGAAAAGCAAAAGCCCGAAAATTATTTCGGGCTTTTTATTCTAGTTAAACAGTTATTAACTTACTTTGCTACCGGGCACTTGAGAGTGTCAAAAGTCTTCTTATTGATGAACTTTGTGAGGTTTGTTCCATCATTGTCTTTAGCTCTGATAGCATAGCGTTCTTGAACTCCGCCAGCAGTTTTTCTCTTGTAGATAACCTTTGCGCATTTATCTTCTGCAACTGTTACTGATTCGCGTTTCTTTACATTGTAGAATTTCTGTCCTGCCATGTTAATCTCCTTTTTTAATTATTTAGGCGGGTTTAAATGAACTCAAATTGTATGTCCTTGAGTAATCTTAATTCTAGGCAAATGTTAATTCAACAACCATTTAATAACTTTTTATTAAAAATTTAACTTTTTAGTATTTCTCATAACTCTTGGGAAAACAAACTTCTTACCTGTTGCAAGAATTGTCAGGAGGTTTACTTCATTTCTGATCTTCATCACATCATTGAAACTACAGCTTCAGCAAAGTCAGAGCAGGAAAGTTCAGTCGAATCGCGCATAAGTCTGGCAAAATCACAAGTCACATTTTTTGAAGAAATACATTTTTCTATGGCGTTAAGAAGAATATCAGCAGCTTCATTCCAACCGATATATCTTAACAGCATCTCTCCTGACAAAGCCAGGGAACAAGGATTAGCCATGTCAAGCCCGGCAAGCTTAGGAGCAGTCCCATGCGTAGCTTCAAAAACAGCGAAACCTGTCTTGTAGTTGATATTACCTCCCGGGGAAATCCCTATTCCCCCAACGCACGCGGCAAGGGCATCGGAAATGTAATCTCCGTTAAGATTCAGCGTAGCAATCACATCATATTCATCAGGACAAATCAATATATCCTGAAGAAAAGCATCACAAATACAATCTTTGACAAGTATTTTCCCCTCAGAAGCTTTTCCATTGCAATCAGGAGAGCAAACTGCGTATTCTGAAAATTCCTTTCTGACTAGTTCATACCCCCAATCCCTGAAAGCTCCTTCAGTAAACTTCATTATATTGCCTTTATGAACAAGCGTGACATTTCTGCGTCTGTGTTCAATAGCATATTTAACTGCGGCTCTTACTAGTCGCTCTGTTCCTTCTCTAGAAACAGTCTTGATTCCAATCCCGGCAGTTTCCGGAAAACGAATTTTCTTAACTCCCATTTCTTTTTGAAGGAAATCAATTACTTTCTTAGCTTCAGGAGAAGAAGCCTGCCATTCTATTCCGGCATAGATATCTTCTGAATTTTCTCTAAAAATGACCATATCAGTAAGATCAGGTCTGAGCACAGGAGAAGGCACGCCTTTGAAATACCTTACAGGCCTAAGACAGACATATAAATCTAACATTTGCCTCAATGCTACATTTAAAGAACGAATACCTCCTCCCACTGGAGTTGTTAGAGGTCCCTTTATAGCTACAATATACTCTTTCAGGGCATCTAAAGTTTCCTGAGGAAGCCATGTATCTACTCCATAAATGTCGTTGGATTTTTCTCCCGCGTATACTTCCATCCAGGAAATTTTTCTACTTCCATCATAAGCTTTTTCTATTGCAGAGTTCCACATAAGCATACTGGCTTTTGTAATTTCAGCTCCAATCCCGTCTCCTTCAATATAAGCAATGACAGGATTGCTGCTTACATTTAACGAACCGTCTTCATTAACTGATATCTTGTCTCCTGATGGAACTTTAATGTATTTGTAGAACATACAAAATCCTTATTTAGAAGTTATTGACTTAAAGCACATATTTCCCAAAAATGAAAAGAATCATTACTATACTATTATGAAAACAGTGCAGCAAGATTGACGGATAAAGGGAATTGTTTTTAATAAATAAATACTGCAACACCAAACCAAGCATGAATAAAGGTATTATCTGAACAGCCCCTCCATGCATACAAGCAAAGATGAAAGATGTCATAATTATGGATACATTTGAACCGAATATTCTTGCCATAAAGGTAAAAACAACTCTTCGAAAAGCAATCTCTTCTACAACAGGAGCTATAAAAACAGAGAAAATAAATATAACAATTATTCCTTTGTAATCAGAATTTTTAAGAAGTTCAAGGATAGGCGAAGAGCTAAAGTCATAGCCAAAAGCTTTGAATATGAAATAACTCAGAGCTGCAGTAATAATTAGCGGAACAATAATTTTAAGTTCGAGCCTGAAAGTTTCTAGGATATAGGCTTTTCTCCAGTTAATTAACATAAGTTTTTCTTTAATAGCAATTTGCTTATAGGCAAGCATCGGAGTCAAAAGCGATCCTATAATCAAAAGAAACTGGAATGGCAATATACTAGAAATAATTTTTATTGTGCTATGAGATTCAAGGTAAGATTTAACAGCTCCTGTTATATTGAATAAAGGAATAAAATAAATTGCAGTAAACATGCAGATTACCAAAATTGGACAGGATATTTCCACCCATCTGTCTTTATCATCATCTGTAATGTAATTAGGATAAAAGCGCACAATTATTTTCTTGAGCTGTAAAGAAAAATGCGAGTCTCTCCGCCTGGCAGATGAAATACTTCAGATAAGAACCAGGCAAAACCATATTTAGAAGAGATTGTTTCAACTTCAGATTTAAGCGTTTCAATCCTGGCAGGCGTTTGATAGAGAATATAATTGCCGGATTGAGTTAAAAGATGTTTTGTTCCTCTGAATATTTTTACTGGCTCGGAGACGGCTCTGGCAGTTATAAAATCAAACTTTTTAGATAATTTTATTTCGTTTGATCTTCCCGTAATTACTTCAAGATTTTTGAGCTGAAGTTTTTCAGAAGCCATTTTGACAAAGGTGGTCTTTTTCCCAATAGAATCTATAGCTGTAAAAATCTGGTTGGGATACATAATCGAAAGAACAATAGACGGAAATCCTGCTCCGCATCCGATATCAGCAATCGTTTTCGAAGACTCAATAACTTGTGAGAAATACAGCCCTATGCTTGCAGAATCAGCTACATGCTTGTTCCAATATTCAAATTCATCTTTGATTCGAGTAAGATTATATTTCAAATTTTCCTGATACAGTAATTCTTTAAGGTCTGTAAGTTTCTGAATAATGGTCTCACTGACAGAAACTTTGCATAAATTCAAAAATATTGCTATTCTATCATCCATATTTTAGAGAAACTGTATCAGCGCGGCATATAAACTGATAAGCAAATATAGGCCAAAAACTGCCATAATCGATAATTTGAAAGACTTGCTTACACATATCTTCCTTATGAAATCCCTCATATAATGAGGTATTCCTCCAATTACTATAGCAGATGTTCCCATCACAAGAACAAAAACCGAAAACAGCCAAAGCATAGGTATATCTACCGCAAATGACTGTGCCATAAAATAGTGCGAAAGAAGTATGATAAATCCAGCCAACGCTCTGGCAAATAGATAATCCAGAAAAAAACAGCCGATAAGATAAGCAACAATTGCTATAATTGAAAAAAGCATTACTGAATTCGAAGAAAAAACAGCTAAAGATTGCGGAACGCACCATGCAATGGCTGCCGCGCCAAAGATAGCTCCAAGAGGTACATTCCTTGGAATTTTTTCGGCATTCTTAAGTCTTTCTGGAGTAAAGTACTTTTTGATATAAAAAATGGAAAAAAGACAAAACATGCTGAAAAGCAGCAACGAAACAATAAACATATAATCTTTCTGCATAAGCCTAATAGAAATTTAAGGTTGAAAAGCCTAAACATAATCTGTTTCCCAAACTTTTCTAACTAGGGTTTATTTTTCCATCGTCTATTTCCTAACGATTCAAGAAAACCCTTTGCGGTATTTGTATTTTAAGTTGCTCTATTAATCTCCTTACGGTATTAAAAATTTTCAATTCTTATCCTTTTTTCCTGTATTTTCTGATAACATGAAGTTTAATTACTTGCATCTTAGTTGTGTATATTATTGCTGACATGATACATACGATACCACATATAGCTAGAGTGTACTTAACTCCAATCAGATCGCCTATATAACCTGTTATAATTGCTCCTATAGGAGACATACCTTTGTTGCACATTGCATAGAAGCTCATTACTCTTCCGCGTATTTCATTTTCTGAAACAGTTTGCAAAAGAGTATTTGTCGAAGCGTTATTAAGAAGAAGTCCTATCCCGGAGGTTGCCATGAAAATCATTGCTATAATAATTTTAGATGATAAGGAGAAGGCGACAACGCTCACTCCAAATGCCACAAGAGCGACAGCAATCAGTCTTTCCATGCCTAATACGCTTCTTCTATTGAGCAAATAAACTGCGCTGAAAAGAGCTCCTATCCCCCATGCACCAATCAGAAAACCATAAGTCTCAGCATTTCCATTCAAACAGATTTCAGCAAATGCGGGAGCAAGCGTAGGCAGAGCAGTGCTTGCAAGCCCCATAACAATCATCATAAACAGCAAATATTTGACTGGGATAGAAGTAAACGAGTATTTAGCGCCTTCCATAAATTCATGCACTACTCTTCGTTTCTTCTTTTGTTTTGGTACATAGGTTATTTTCATCTTCAGCAGCGAAATAACTACTGCCACGAAACTCAGGCTGTTCAGGAGAAAACACCAACCTTCTCCTGCAGTTGCAATAAGAATTCCTGCTATACTGGGTCCAACTAGACGCGCTGTATTTACCATTGTAGAGTTCATTGCTATGGCATTTGAAAGGTCTTCTTTGTCATTGTCTACCATTTCATGAACAAAGGATTGCCTTACAGGCATATCAATAGCGCTTATCACTCCAAGGATAAAATTCAGAATAAGTATTTCCCAGATTCTTGTAATATCCGCAAAATATATACCCGCAAAAACAAGTGCCTGGACTAATGCAAGGGATTGAGTTATAAGCAAAATTTTGTGCTTGCTCCATCTGTCGGCCATAATTCCGCCAAGAGGGGCAATAAAGAAGAAAGGGATTGAGCCTGCAAAATTCACAGCTCCAAGCCAGAACATTGAACCGGTCAATTCATATGTAAGCCAGTTGACTGCAATCCTTTGAATCCATGTCCCTATTAGTGATAAGCTTTGCCCTTCTACAAAGAGTTTAAAGTTATGATGTCTTAGAGCTCTAAACATCGTATTCATGCGATCTTTACTAAATAATAAATTAATGATTGGCGCGAAATATTTCATATTTCAAAATATTGCCTGTTAAATAACAAAACAAATTAAAAGTGGGAGATGCTGTACCATAACCAATGATGTATTTCATAATTGGCAAACTCCAATAGTAAAGAAGACTGCAGGGATTTAAGTTATTATAAAACAGACTTCTAACCCGGTAAGATTTTATGAAACTAAAATATACTCTTCTTAAAAAAGACTTTGCTTCAAAGGCAAGACTTGGAATCATTGAAACGGCTCACGGAAAAATAAATACGCCTATTTTCATGCCTGTGGGAACAAGAGCCTCCGTCAAAGCCATGAGCCCAGATGAACTCAAGGATTTGGGTGCTGAAATAATACTTGGAAATACTTATCATCTCTTTCTGAAGCCCGGCATGGAAATCATAAAGATGGCAGGAGGTCTCCACAAATTTATGAATTGGAACAGGCCTATACTTACAGACAGCGGCGGATTCCAGGTTTTCAGCCTTGCCAATCTGCGGAAAATGACTCAAGACGGAGTGGAATTTGCTTCCCACATTGATGGAAGCAGATTTTTCCTTGGCCCGAAAGAGTCAATGTCCATTCAGAGAGATTTAGGTTCGGATATTGTTATGTGTTTCGATGAATGCACTCCGTATCCTTGCAGCTATGAAGAGGCCAAGAAATCTCTTGATATAACTCTCAGATGGGAAAAGATAGCACGAGATGAAAAACTTCAGAATCATCAGAATCTATTTGGTATAGTGCAGGGTTCAACTTATAAGGATTTAAGAGAACATTCAGCAAGTGAACTGGTTAAAGTAGATTTTGAAGGCTATTCGATAGGCGGATTAAGCGTAGGAGAACCTGAAGAGACAATGCTGGAATGTATAGATTATGTCACACCTGTTCTGCCTGAAACCAAACCCCGTTACCTTATGGGCTCCGGCACTCCCAGACAAATAGTTGAATCGGTAGCGAGAGGAATTGATATGTTTGACTGCGTCATGCCGACAAGAATGGCTCGGCACGGAAGCGCGTTTATCGGAAAAGGAGAAACTCTACCGGTCAAAGCCGGGAGATATTCGAAAGATTTTTCTCCTATAGAAGAAGGCTGTCAATGTTACGCATGCAAAAATTTTACCCGCGCCTACATCCGCCACCTCATGAATGTCGGAGAAATCCTTGGTCTAAGGCTCCTTACTATTCATAATTTATATTACTTCCTGAACTTAATGAAAAACATCAGGGTCTCTATTGAAAACGGAACATTCAGCGAATTAAGAAAGAGTTTCAGCAGCTAATTTTTAAGCACATGAAAACTTTAACTCGGCAAGAAAAGAAAAGCGGACAGAAAAATTATCTGGCCTTTTGTACTATGAATGGCCTATCCATGGCTTTTCTCGCAGAAACCACCCTAATACTTTACGCGTTGAAGATAGGCGTGCCTGATTATATCGTAGCTGTAATGGCTTCATTTGCTTTCTTGGGAACATTTTTTGTAATCGCCGGAAGAGTATTTGTAAAAACTTTGGGAACTACCAGGACTGCTTCTATTAGCTGGTACATGAGAAATACTTTTGGGGTATTTACTGCGCTTGCTCCGATAATAATGGTTTACTATTCGCCTTTTCTGGGTGCAGTTGTTATTCTTATCGGTTCATTTGGGTTCTATTCATCCCGTGGAATAGGACTTGCCGCGCTGCTTCCTATCATTGGAGAAATCACAGATGAAGAAGAAAAAGGAAAGTTTAACTCTAAAACTGCTTTTAGTTACAATATTGGTTATTTTATAGCAATGACACTTCTAGTTTTTCTCTTCGGGATTTCAGATGAAATATCTACATTCCAGTTAATTATAGTTGGAGGTTTTCTAATAGGCTGTTACTCAGGCTACAGGGTTTCCAAAATCCCTGAAAGCGGTATAGCTAAAGAATCTGCGGCATATGCCTTTAGAGATTCCTTAAAGTTTTGTTTTTCTACAGACAACATAAGAACTCTCATGATTGTCCAGGCCATCTGTTACTGTAGCATAGCACTGGTTGTTCCTTACTCAGTCTTAGCTCTTAAAGAAATTTACGAAGTAAGAGATTATAGCGCTCTACTTTTCATAATAGTTCAAGGCGGCGGAGCAATTGTCATGTCTGTTTTTATTTCAAAATTTTCTAAAAGAGATAGCTTCAAAAAACTGCTTTTTTTTTCCTATGGTCTGCTTACTCTTGTAACTTTGATATGGACCGCAATGCCTTTTGATTTTAAGTGGTATTATGTGTTTATAATCTTCCTGCTTGCAGGTGTTGGGCAGGCCGGAATTTTCATATCGCTTTCTCATTATTTCCTGAATGTAACACCTCAGGAAAGACTTGTGGGCTCAAACATGGCAATATCTGTCTTTTCTTCTGTTACTGCAGGAATTGTAGGAGCTCTGGCCGGAGCAGTAGTTCTCAAATCCCTTGAATTTTTACAACTATCAGAGATATCATTATATAAGCTCTTTTTTATAATTATCTTTATTTTCTTACTATCAGGAGTCTTTCTCATTATGAGATTTGAAAAACTTACCGTCTTGAATCTCATCAAATTGTATAAAAATAACTTACCCGCACATTTAAAAGAATGAATCAAAATCTCCATTATGAAATACACGAATTCAAGTTCGGCAAACTCAAATATATCTATCCTGTAATTTCCAGAAGGCTTGGAGGTTTGTCCGTGGGGATAAACTTAGTTAATTACTGCAATTGGGATTGCGTATACTGTGACGCGCCTAAAACTGTAAATAATGAATCACCCCCTCAGAAAATTGATTTAGAGTTATTAGAGAAAGAGCTGAATGAAGTTCTAACACTAATAATAACCCATAAATTTAAAATAAAATCAAAGCTTAAAAGCATTACAGTTGCAGGAAACGGGGAACCAACTCTTTGCAATGAAATTGGAGAAGTTTTTAAGATAATAGCCAATGCAAGGAAAAAATATTCGCTTAGTTCTGATGTGAAGACACTCCTTATTACAAACGGAAGCCGTCTTGAAGAGGAAATAATTCAAAATGCTATAAGAATTCTTGCAACAATAAATGGAGAAGTATGGTTTAAAATCGATTCAATAATCGAGAGCAGCATCAAAAGAATAAACCGCACCAGAGTGAATGCTGCCAATATATTAAACTCGATTGAAGTTATTTCCAGAATATGCAATCTCTATATTCAGACATGCTTTTTTAAATTCAATAATACTCTTCCTTCAGAAGCTGAGACATGCGAATACTTAATTTTTCTTTCCTCTATTAAAAATTTCATAAAAGGCGTCTATTTGTACACATCAAGCAGAAAACCTTTTGCGTCTGAAGAAGATGTTAGAATAGAGCCTGCAAGTCTGGAATATCTGCAGGAATTAAATTCAAAAATACTCCAGCTTGGGATAAAATCCAAATTTTTCAAATGAAACAGGAATTTTTTCAGGCTCCAATTTTTCTTATTATTTGAGACTGAATCTTATTAAGAGTTCTATTTTATTCCGCGTATACTGTAGGATCATTTACACCAGCTGAAATGAAAGCTTCTTTTCTAGCAATACAAGTTCCGCATTTTCCGCAATGAACCTCTCTTCCTTTATAACACGACCATGTTCTGGAAAAATCTACTCCTAATGAATTCCCAAGGGAAACTATTTCACTTTTCTTCATTTTCTGGAAAGGCGAGAGAATTTCCGTATTATTAAAGGTACCAAGAGAGACCGCATTTGACATAGTTTTTATAAAAGCTTCTCGACAGTCAGGATATATTCCATGATCATCAAAATGAGCGCCAATAATTATTTTACTTATTTCCAAACTTTCTGCCATTCCTGCTGCGATTGACAACATTATTCCGTTCCTGAAAGGCACTACTGTCTGTTTCATTATAGCGTCCGCATAGTGTCCGTCAGGGATCATTCCGCCGCTTCTTAAAAGGGTTGAATTGAAATATTCATTCATGAAATCAAGATTGACGACTATATGCCTGACTCCCATTCTTATGCAATGGTATTTGGCAAAAGGGATTTCCTTGTGATTGTGTTTTGAACTGTAATTGAAGCTTACGCCAAGCTCAACATCGTAATTTGCTGTAGCCTGATAAAGTGCGGTTACTGAATCAAGCCCTCCGCTTATAATTATTAGTGCTTTCTGTTTCATAGATTAATTCCTTTTTACAGATAAAAATATTTCGAGGAATAACAATACGATATATAACTTTTCCGGCAAATATAAAGCACCGATATAAAAAAGATTATCAGCTTAATGCAGATAAATAAGAAAATGGTATTCCCAAGGGGATTCGAACCCCTGTTACCAGGATGAAAACCTGGTGTCCTAGGCCTCTAGACGATGGGAACGCAAAAGGGTTAATAAAATACTATATTGATTTCACGAGTCAAACTCAAATTAAGAAAAGATTTTATTTTTTTTGTTTTTTCCCGTAAATAATTTCGCTGATTCTGATTTTTGGTTCAGGAAGCATTCTATTTGAGATGAAAAGTTTAATCAATTCAGAGGCTTCCTGAAAATTTCCTTGTTGTATCCAATAAATTTCATGTCCTTCTCTTTCCATTTTCCTAAACCAGATATCCTGGCCTCTTGCGAATTGCCTTATCTTTGCAAGAAGCGTATTTCTCATTTCCTGACAGCTAAGTTCATTTTTTAAGTATCTGCTGATATACCTATATTCCAGCCCAAATGAATCTAGTCTTTCCCAGGAAACACCATTTGAGTGTAATCTACAAACTTCTTCTATCAATCCACTTTTTAATCTTTCATCCAGTCTCTTTTCAATCCTGTAATGAACTTCTTTTCTATCGTAATATGGAGCGATTATTAAGTATTCATAGTTAGAGTTTAATGATTCAGAATCGTTATTCCCATTCTTTTCCTGTTCAAGGTCTTCAAGCACTCTTATGAGCCTCGGACGGCTCAATTTGTTCTCAATCTGATTATATTGTTCAGGATGATTAGTTTTCAAATAATTACCAATTTCTTCAGCTGTTTTATCTTTCAGGAAATCTCTTATTGAAGTATCTGGTGGAGATAACGGGAATTCATATTTTGATATCAATGAATCGATGTAAAGAGGACTGCCGCCAACAACTACAGGAAGTTTTTTTACATCGGATAATTCTTTGATTATTTTTAACGCATCGCAATTAAATTGTTTGAGATTATATACTTCATTAGGTTCAACAATATCAATCAAATGATATTTAACTTTTTGAGGGTCTTTCAAATATTCAGATAAATCTTTGCCTGTCCCGATATCAAGCCCTCTATATACCTGCCTTGAATCTGCGCTTACTATTTCTCCATTAGACCTTAAAGCAATATTTACTCCAAGAGCAGTTTTGCCTGTAGCTGTAGGCCCTGTAATGACTATAACCTTAACTTTATCCATTTCAGATTGTTAAATTTTATAAGCTGTCTAAGATAGATTTTGCGGCCAGAGTTGAGGGAGAAATTATATCATGCACGCCAATTTTACGAGCTTTTTCAAGGTTGTGTTCATTTTCTATTCTTGTGATAACTTTAATTTTATCAGCATTTTTTAGATTTTCTAAAGCTTCTTTTACAGTAAGGGTAGCAAGAACATTTTCAGGATCTCTTTCGAATGCTATAATAACAGCTTTAGCTTTCTTAATGTTCACATCTTGAAAGGTTTTAATTGATGAGATCATTCCCCTGTAAATAATGTATTCTTCGTCCTGCTGCGCATTTATTAATTCTGAAGTGTTATCAATAATAACATAAGGAATTTGATGCATCTTGAGTTGTTTTACTACAGCTTTTGACAGTTCAGAAAAACCACAGAGAATAACATGATCTTTCATATTGTTCATATTTCCCATAATTTTAAAAATTCCTTTTACTTTACTTTCTATTTTAGGTCCAATTATAAATGAAACGGCTGTGGCGCCTGCCCCAAGTCCCATGAGAACCATTGTGATTGTAAAAAGTTTTGCTTCGGCATTTTTTGGAAAAATATCTCCATACCCTACTGTACTGTAAGTTATTACGGTATAGTAAACAGCATCTAGAATTGAATCTATTCCCACATAATGTTTTTTCAGCATGTAACTGCCTGCAACTCCATAGATGAGAGCCAGGACTACAGCAATGCACGCGACAAATTCCTGATAATTTTTCATCTTCTCTGAATTGTCTTTTTCAAAGGAATTCCAGGCAATAACAAGAAATACGAAAAAGAAGACATTGAGAAATACTACTTGAGGAAAAGAATTAAATACCAGATACTTAATACTTGAAAGAAATAAAAGCAGAATAGTTGAATAAACAGCTTTTTTTTTCCTTCTGTATATTCCTACTCCATTAAAAAACTGCCATATTGCGAGAATAAATCCTATAATTACGCCTGACAAGCGTACAGATGTTTTCCAAAATGGTATGTTACCATCAAGAATGCTTAAAAATTGTGTTTCAAGCCCGAATGCTAATAAAATTGATACTGAAAGATGAAGAAATCCGTTACTGAATAGCAACATCCCCAATACATGCGGAAGAAATTCTTTTAATTGAATTTTTTTGCTCTGAACGACCATAGGATATTGCAATGTAATTTTAGATTTAATTCTATCAGTGAGATATAAACTATTTCAGCTAAATATCCAAAATAATCCAAAAAATTCTTAATTAGAGTATAGCTACAAAATATTAATCAGATAGAATTTTAGAAAAGTATTATTATATAGGTTAAATAGAATCCTTGTCATGCTCAAAGTAAAAACTTGTTTATCAATAGTATGGGATAAAGATTATCTTGTTTACGGTGCTCTTCTATCCAAAAGAGGTAAAAAATTTACCTTATTGAATTTTTCTTCCTGTATTGATAAGAACCGAACCTTTGCACAGAGATTGTCTGAAGTATACAAGAAACTTGGCGGGGACAACAGCGAGAGAGTAGTACTCGGCGGTTTTGTCCCTAATGCTTTAATTTTCTCTTTAGATATACCAAATCTCAAACCTACAGAAATCAAGAAATTCCTTGACTTTGAAATCAGCCGATACATTCCGGAAAATCCAGAAGACTACGCCTGGACATTCAGGCCGATTCTTTATCCTGGAGCTGATAAAAATAAAATAGAAAAAATAAAAATTATTGCTCTCTACAAGTCAGTAGCAGATGAAATCGCAAAATCATTGATTGAATCAGGAATGAAATTTGATGCTATTCTTCATCCTTTTTTTGTTATAGACCCGCTTTATACTGCTTTTGATTTATATCTGGAAACTATTGATGATAAATTCTATTCAAGAGCTTCTATTGAACAAGAAGGCTGGTTCATGTCTGAATTACCAAAAGACGAGACTCAGAAACAATTACTAGCCGAAGAAACGAATTTTGCGTTTCATCGCTTCGAGTCAATGCTTAAAGAGAGTCTCAAATATTTTATTCCAAGTATAATCCTTGCCGAATACTCTCTTTCCAGGACATTTGATATTGAGAGAAAGAATTTTTTTCCAGTCCCTCCCTCCTGTAAGCCAAAGCGGTTTAAGCTTTTAAAGCTCGGAGCTGTTGCGGCCTTTGCGGTTTTTCTGTTTCTTGCTGGATTTTATATTTGCAGGGAATCGATTGATAATTACAGATTACTGGATAGCTTGAAAAATCAATTGGCCTCATTAAAAACTGAACTTAATGACATTAAAAGAAAAGCTTCAAAAGAGAAAACTACTAATGACTACATTCAGCTAACGCTTACTTCCGAACCTGATGATATTGACGCATTAAATTTTCTTGATTATTTAAGCAAAATTACTCCCAAAGATGTCTGGGCCAACTATCTGAATACTTACGGCAATAGTGCAAATCTTACAATGCAGACGACTGGCAATTCTGATGCTCTTATCTCTGAGCTTTACAGATCTCCCGAATATACACTTCAAAACAGCAGAAAAAATAAATCTTCAGATGGATCTGAGTACATTTATATAAGTTTGGTTAAAAAGTCAAAAGACAACTCTGATTATCTACCGCAATGAAGAAAATATCATTTAAAATTTTACTGCCTAAAGCAATAAGAGAAAATAAACTCATAAAAGGGAAAAAGAATTTACTTATTCCTGTTGGCATTATCATAGGCGTAATTATCATACTTTCGATCCTTGAAAGTTCTTTTGGCCTATTAAGCACAACTTTTATGGGACAGGAAACAATAAAAGAATATACTAAAGAAATACTTGGAATTCAAAAGCAGATCCAGATAGAACAGGGAGCGTATAGGGATATACTTGACAGAGAGGCGCAATTTATTTCTCAAAAAAATGAATATTGGATTACACAGAGAGACGGTGATATGAATCAGAGTTTTCAGCAGAAAATCTCATCTGCCGCATCAAAAGCCAGTGTGGATTTAAGTACTGCCGGTTCCGTGCAGGTTTCAAAAATCAGCGATGATCTCAGCATCGGTGAAGTCGAGATATCCTGTTCAGGGAGCATGGAGGAAATAACAAAATTTATTTATGCTTTGACTTATTCTACTCCAAAAATGTACTGGGAAAGGTTTTCACTTAGACCTGATAACTACAACAGCAAAGGTACCATATATATGACTTGCGATGCCAAGTTTCTAATAATAAGTAATAAGGACATTATTACCCTTTTTGGTATCGGAGAAAAAAATGATTAAAATCCTCTACATGGCATCAATTCCTTTATTTACTCTGCTTATACTGATTTTCCTTGCTCTTAATTTGACATATAAATCGCCAATCATAAATCAGGAAATGCTAAAAACAAGCGAAATGCTTATAAAGAATAGCCCTACTCAGAATTCATCAGAAATAGAGGTAAATCACTCAACACCTCCAATAATTTCAGAAATTTGGGAAAATAATATTTTCAATCCATCAAGAGCTTCATCAGCTGATAGTTCTGGAGGAAAATTATCTCTAAAAGATGTCACGCTTATAGGAGTATTCGGCAATGGCCCTATCTTAGGTGGAGTATTTCAGATTAACAGTCCTCAAAATCCTCAAGGAGGAGATTATTCCTATGGAACACCTAACCAGCAGAGTAAAGAAGCTCCTCCAAAACCTAAAATGGTATTTCTCATAGGAGAGAAATTGCCAAATGGGTATGTTCTCAAATCAGTCGATAAAGATTCTGTAATTCTTCAGGGAGGAGACAGCTCCGTACCGCTTCAAATTCAATTTGCTGATGAAGACAGCACAAAAAGATTAGCTGAAGGACAAAGGAATATTGTCCAACAACAAGCAAGAATAATTGAAAGCGGAAATCAAGCTTCTTCAGGAGAGAATGTTTCAAGCTCAAATTCATCAAGTATAGTTATTAGGAATAATCCGGATCAAAAACAGAATAATTAAAGTTTAAAATATATCAAAGGTGAAAAATATGTTAAATGAAGATAAAATCAAAGGTATGGATACAAAAGTTTTTCTGAAAAAAATAATGAATAGTTCGACATATGTATTTTTAGCAATTATTGTTATTTTGATTCTGGTACTTCACTTCCAAAATATGTCAATCCTTGAAAATTTGGCTCAATCTGCCAATAGGACTGAAGCAGAACTCAAATCAACAAAGCTATTTGTTGGCAAACAAATTAATGAGTTCTCCGATGAAATAAAAAACCTTTCCCAAGAAATTGATAAAATATATTCAGTTGAACAAGAACAGAACAAAACTATTTCGATAATTCCGACAGACAATGCTTTTTTTAAACAATGGCTAAAATCTAACCATGAAGAAACTCTGAAAACCATTGGTGAAATAAGAAGTCGTCTTGATGATGTGAAAAGCAGTATAAACAATATCAAAGCCGATATTAGCAATATTGGGACAGTGACTGTCAAAACAAATTCAGCCCCGGAGAAAGAAAGAGTTGAGTCTATATCAATTTAATTTCATATCTTTAATTATTTAGGAGATGCTCTGCAGTTATGACAAATAGATTTTTTACTAGGTTAAGAACAGCCTGGAAAAAAGGAATATGCTTATTTCTTTATGTGGTATCTTTTAGTCTTATCTTTTCTTGCAGCAATGTTGATGATTCTTTACCGGGAGATAAAAAAGAAAACCCGAATAATTATACAAAAGACCCAATAATGCCTGTAGAATCAAAGCCTAACACTACTTCGCCTAGCGATGAAAAAATTAAACCTGTCGCAATGATGGGGCACAGCGTAGCTGAATCAGAAATAGATTCTCTTGATGAACAAAAAATAAAGGACTTTTCCCAAAATACAGAACCTCCATTTTATTCTTATTTTGCCGAACAACAAAAAGATTTTAATGATGAAAACAGAGTAACTATTTCATTTAATGCAGCTCCAATTGAAGAAGTAGTTCCTGCCTTTGCCAAAATTTTGGATTTTAATTTCTATCTTGATCCAGCTATTAAGGGTACAGTTACGATGTCTGTGGATGGAGATCTTGCAAAAAGCGATGGTTGGCAGATATTTGAACAAATATTAATCTTTAACGGCGCCTACTGTTCTGTAGAAAGCGGCATAGTTCATATTCTTCCTCTGAGCGACTTAGCTCAAGAGAGTTTGCATCCTGGAGTTGGCAGATATCAATCTAATGTGAGCGTTACTCTTTTCAGATTAAAAAATATAAAATCATCAAATCTTGCCCAGCAGATAAAACCATTTATGAGCAATGGGGGAGTTATTATTGATATTGCTGACCAAAATTCACTTCTTATTGTGGAGATCCCGATGAATATGCCCAAAATAAGAGCTGTGATAAATATGCTGGATGTGAACAGTAAGCATTCCTGGCCTAGGGCTGTTATAAAATGTTCTAATATCACTCCTAGTTCGATAGCTGCTGAGCTGACTAGAGTTCTTCCTGTTTTAGGATTTCCCGTAGATTATAATCCTCCTGATAACAATTCTCAAGGATATGGATCATCTGGTGGTTCATCGGGCTCGAGTTCTTCAAATCAAACAATGCTTAATTCTAATACCAGTGAAATAGGCGCTATTAATCTTCAAGTAGTCGATAGGCTTCAGCTGCTGGTAGTATCAGCCGCGAATGATGAAGTTCTTGGCGAGGTAAAAAAATGGGCTGATGTATTAGATAGAAGCGATGTAGGAGACCAAGATCAGATATTCATATACAATATCCACAATGCCAATGCAGATGATCTCATTCAGACCTTATCGATACTCTTTAATGTGCAAGGAGCAACCCTTACTCCTTCTAAAACCTCTTCAAGCGCCACAGGCGGATCCTCATCTGGAGGGCTTAGCGGTGGCTCGGGTGGTCTCAGTGGCGGCAGCTCGGGTGGCCTCAGTGGTGGCGGATCTTCCATGAGAGCTACAGCATACGATGTTACTCAGGTTACATCTCAAAATACACAACAGGGAGGAAGTCAGGCAGGCAGCGGGCAAACCGGTGTGGGGCAAAATACTATCAGTATTTATGATTATCCTATGAGAGTCATGGCTGATGCAAAAAACCAAAGGCTTATCGTACGATGCATACCAAGAGCTTATGCTATTGTGAAAGCACTCCTTGACAGGATTGATACAATGCCTCCTCAGGCTCTTCTTACTGTCACGGTAGCAGATATAAGCCTCGAGAACGACCTTGATGTTGGAGTACAAGCTCAGTTTAAAACAATTGCCGGTGATTTTGGAACTGATTATGGTCTAGGAGATGAATTCCCTGCCGGAGGCGCCGGAAAAACTGATGGATTCTCATGGGTATATAATTCTGGACTAGCAGACGCAACTTTTCATACGATACAGACTGAACATAAAACAACGATGCTGGCAAATCCTGAAATTCTTGTACAAAGCCACTCTCCTGCTACAATTTCTATCGGTCAGTCAGTCCCTATAAATACCGGTTCGACAAATAGTGGACAGGGCGGAACTACAACTTCTTACGATTATAAGGATGTTGGAATAATTGTTCAAATGACTCCGCATATAACAAAAGGCGGCCTGATCAACCTGGAATTCAGTCAGACAAATTCTAAAATTGATAATGATATATCAAGTGACAGTGCAGGCGGCAATCCCACATTTACCCAGGAAGTCCTGACTACCGTAATGAATGTTCCTGACGGAGGAACAATTATAATAGGCGGGCTTATTATGAATAATGTTTCTGATGTGGTAGAAACCATTCCTTTTATTGGGAATCTTCCTTTTTTAAGTAGAATGGTTGGCAGTTCCTCTTTAGTAAAAACAAGGTCAGAATTATTAGTTCTGATTACTGCCAAAATAATAACTAAAACAAATGAACTTGAACAGATGAATCAACGGTACCTAAACAGTGTTAAGCTTATAAAAGAGAGTTTCACTAAAGATGAAAAAGACAATTCTCATGTATTTCAGGCAGAAGACATAAATAAGCTTTACATCAAGGGCGACTAAGAGGCTATAAGCGCGATATGATATGAATTTTCTCAACTCTTTAAACGAATTTTCAAAAGATTTTACGAGGATATACGAAGCATATCCATTTGATCTTTCTTCCAAGGAAAGAGAGAAACTCGACTGGGAACTTTGCAGCAGAGGAACTATTCCTGAAGCTGAGCTGATAAGGACTTACTCTAGAATAACCGAAATAAAAATCAGAGAAGAAGATGAACTTACAAATGTTGAAAAGTTTCCTAAAATATCGTTGGAGTATTTGGAAAATTTTTGTTTTATCCCTTTCAAATGGGATGAAAAATCAGTTGAGCTTGTAGTAAGTTCTCCTTACAGGATCGACTCCATCGCATATATTTTTAAACAACTTTACGACATGGATTCAACTTTTTCCTACGCAAGACGCAGTGTTTTGGAAAGGCTTATTCAGGAAACTTACAATAAGGAATCTCAAGAGGAAGAACAGGGGTTCGGCCCTGCAGACAGCCAGGAAGCATTGATGAACATGGCTACTGAAGCCAAAATAGTCCGTTTGGTAAATGAAGTTTTTTCAAGAGCAGTAGAAATGAATGCCAGTGATATCCATGTAGAACCTGAAGAAAATAAATATGCAATTCGTTTCAGAATAGACGGCAATCTGCAGGAATTTATGACAGGATCAATCAATCAGTACCCGGCGGTGGCCTCAAGAATTAAACTTGTCGGGGGGTTAAACATCGC
The DNA here is from genome assembly GCA_001803205.1 of Lentisphaerae bacterium GWF2_38_69. Lineage (GTDB taxonomy): Bacteria > Verrucomicrobiota > Lentisphaeria > Victivallales > GWF2-38-69 > GWF2-38-69. The sequence continues at coordinate 98,847 of MHBE01000059.1, forward strand.
CGAAAGCAGACTTCCGCAGGACGGCAGAACAAATATTCATCTTGGCAAAAGCGAAATTGATATGCGTATTAATACAATCCCAACACTAAGCGGAGAAAGCATTGTCCTTCGTCTTTTACGAAAAGATGCAATGGTATTTAATTTGAAAAACACCGGAATGATCGATGGAATGCGGAAAAGATTTGAGGGAATAATTACTCTGCCTCACGGTATTATACTTGTTGTGGGTCCGACAGGGAGTGGTAAATCCACTACCTTGTACAGTATTATGTCACAGCTTAATACCCCGGAAGTTAAAATTATCACTATTGAAGATCCTGTGGAATACAGGATTCCAGGTCTCTCACAGATGCAGGTCAATCCAAAAATTGGCTTAAATTTTTCAAACGCACTGAGAAACATTGTTCGCCAGGATCCGGATATAATACTAGTTGGAGAAATAAGAGATAAGGAAACTGCCGATATAGCAATTAACGCTGCTCTTACTGGGCATCTGGTATTAAGCACATTGCATACTAATGACGCAGTAGGCGCAATAAGCCGACTTCTTGATATGGGAGCTGAAGGGTTTCTAATAGCCTCTTCATTAGTTGCTGTCCTTTCGCAGCGTTTGGTAAGAAGGATATGCAAGGATTGCAATGGGAAGAGCGCTACCGACCATACGATTAAATGTAAAACTTGCAGTTCTTCAGGATTCAAGGGACGCCTCGCAATCATGGAACTTCTTGTAATTGATGATGAAGTAAGGCAGGCAATTATCAAAAATACAGACAGCTCTACACTTAATAAAATAGCTATCAAGAATGGAATGATTCCAATCCAGGATGACGGCATTGAAAAAGTAAAAGCTGGTCTGACAACGGAACCTGAAGTTTATGTAGCTGCAAAGAAAGATTAATATTTACTCAAAAGTAATATTAAGTTTGGCAAATAGCCTTCAGGATTTAATAATTAATATTTAGGATTTATAAAGTTTTATGACAATGTTCAGATACAGAGTTGCTGATAAGAACGGAAAAACTGTTGAAGTTTCTATCGATGCTGAAAATGCTGCTGAATCCTTGAAACGACTGAGAGCAAGAGGATTAAATCCATTGGAAAACCTTGGAGAAGGAGCATCTGGTGAAAGAACAGGACTTTTTAGGAAAAAAACCTCTTTTAATATTTATCAGTTTATTGACAGGCTAGTACCTCTTCTAAAAGCTCATATTCAACTTGAAAGAGCTTTTGGGATAATGGCAGACGGGACAGAAGATAAAGGACAGAAGGAAATTATTCAAAACCTGCGGCGTGGACTCCATGAAGGTAAAAAGCTTTCAGAACTTGTTAGAGCAAAACCAGAATATTTTCCTTCCATATGCGCTAACCTGATCGAAGCTGGAGAAGAATCCGGAGCCTTGATAGAAGTCATGATAGAGCTTAAACACTTTCTGGATTATAAAAAAGAAACCTCTGAATTCATGGTTACAAGCTCAATTTATCCGGCAATAATTATCTTTGTAACTGTTGTAGTGATTATTCTGCTTTTTACGGTCTTTGTTCCAAGGTTTACAAAGATATTCTTCGATATGGGTAAAGCCTTACCTCTTCCCACGCAAATAATGGTATGGATAAGTAATATTATGACAGGTTTCTGGTGGTTATGGCTCTCTTTAATTGCCGCAATCTCATTTTCAATTATAAAAGTTCGCAGAAATGAGAAGGGAAGAGTCTGGTGGGATAAAAAAATGCTTACCCTTCCTCTCATAGGCGGAATTATTACTGTTATGGAAATAGGAAGATTTATTAAAACTCTTGCAGTCCTTATCAAGAATAATGTTCATCTGATAAGCACAGTTAATATTGCTTCAAAAATTTTAGAAAATAAGGAATTAAAAATCTCCCTCTCAGCTGTTAATGCGGATCTCAAAGGGGGGAAAAAACTTTCAAAAGCGCTATCTAAATCAGCATATGTTCCAAAAATCGTTCTTCAAATGCTTGAGGTAGGCGAGGAATCAGGTAATATGGGAGGAATGTTGGCCGATGTGGCTGAACAACTGGAAAAAGACATGAAACTTAAAATTAAGAGGCTTCTTGCTCTATTTGAGCCGGCTTGTATTCTTTTCCTGGCTGTAGTTGTTCTAGCTGTGGTTATTTCTATATTTTTAGCTATTATGGAAATGAACAATGTTTAATCAATACAAAAAGGAGGAGTATAAACAATGTTAAAAAGAAAAAAAACCAGATTTTTCACATTGATGGAAATGGTAGTTGTAATAGCTATTATAGCATTACTTGCGGCTATCGTCACACCGATGTACTTTAAACATGTAAAGACAGCCAGAATTCAGTCTGCCAAAACACAGATTTCACTTCTTGGTGAGGCTATAGACGATTACAGGCTTGACACAGGTAAACTTCCAAGAAATCTAAATGATTTGCTGACAAATGGTTCAGGAATGAAAAAGTGGAATGGCCCATATCTGCAGGCAAATAAACTTCCTCCTGATCCATGGGGTGATGATTATCAATATGTAGTTCCTGGTAAATACGGAGATTATGATCTTTACAGTTATGGAGAAGCAGGTCCTGGTGGAGGCTCAACAGGTGATAGTGTTATCGGAAACTGGACTAATTAAGATTAAACTTAAGGCTTTCACGCTTCTTGAACTTATTTGCGTGATGGCAATTTCAGCTCTTTTAATAGGTTTGGTAATAGGCAGGGTAGGTAAAGTCCCTGCCTATCTTACTTTCAAGAATAATCTGTATCAAGTTTCCGACTTGATGGACGAAGCTTCTAACTGGGCTGAATTGAATGGGAAAAAAATAGTAATTATCTATAACGACGGGCAATTTTATCCTCAAGATGAAAGGATAAGGAGAAGAGGCTCCAATCTAGATTTTGAATTACCCTCTTTTATAGATGTATCTTTTAATGACACGAGTCCTGCACTGAAGCAATTTGTTTTTTTTCCTGACGGATCTTCAAGCGGACCTGATATGGCTTTTTCTTACAAAGGACATTCTGCCACATTTAAACTCTCAAAACTTACTGGTATGCCTATCCTCAAGATAGATGAATAGAAAACAAAAAATAAAGCATTTTACTCTTATAGAAGTTGTTGTTGCATTGGCAATCCTGACTGGAGGAATTATGGGTTCAATGGCAATTGTTTCCATGTCTAAAAACAGGATGGACAAGGCATACGATAGTTTTTTTGCGCAGCACATGCTTTCTCAGGCTGCAGAATATTATCTGCTTTGCGGCAATAAACCAATAACTCCTGACTTTTTCTCTTACTCAGGTTATTCTGCGTATTGTATTATAAATGACTGTCGTGATAACAATATTCCAATGAACACAGGAAGCAATTGGAAATTAGTTACATATGATATATCTATACGCGGTCCTAATGGCCGGAACATAAGCTCAGTTAAAATAGATAAATTAATAAAAAATGAAATCTTCTAGCAGAGTTAAAAGCTATTTAAAAAATTTCACCCTTTTGGAGATGATTCTGTCAATGTTCATCTTCTCCATCATCATGATCATTTTAGGCACAGCCATGGCAACTGCCCAGCAGAGCCTTAGAAAAGTTAGCGCTAAAAATGTTTCACTGATGTCTCTTCAGGGACTAGAAAGAGTTTTCACTTTTTCAATAAGAAATGCAGTTCCTTTTCAATGGCCTGACCAATCTAAAACAAATAGGTCTATCTTCATTGGAGAACCTAATAAAACAAGCTTTGCCTATCTCCATCGGGTAGTAGACGCTAACGATGGAGGTATCAGATTTATTCAATTCTATCTTCAACAGGACAATCTTATTGCTGCTTATAGGGAAATTCCAATTCTCCCATGGGATAACGGAACTTTGAATGCTGCTGAAACAGAAATTTTAGCTACCAAGGTCAGATCTCTGAATATCTTATATGCAGACAGAGTTAATAATCAGATTGTCTGGTCTAATAGATGGAATACTAATAACAATATGAACATTCCTCTGGCTATACAAATCAAAGTCGAATGGCAAGATGGCTCTTCAGAGCAATGGCTCAGGCGAACAGCAGGTTCTGGCCAATATGAATCACTGGGAATGAGAATGGGAGTGTCCAATGACTAAATCTGAAATACAAAGTCCGAAAATGGAACTTCAAACTTTCAAACTGCAAAGAGGGGCTGCCTTGATTGTAGTTCTCTCCTTTTTAGTTCTTCTTTCACTTATAGTTTCTACAATAGTGGTTCTATCTAAATCCGCTTCAACGAAAATAATAATTGAAGGCGACAGAATAACTTCAGGATATCTGGCTGAAGGCGCTGCAGCCAGGCTTCAATGGCTCCTCATGGACGATATAAAGGCTCATCCAAATTCAAATGCTTTAAAAAGATTTGATAGCATTATGAACGATAATAATACTTCCGGCTCAAGAAAATATATGGCAAATGGCGCTCCGGTAAGTATTCCTTATTACGATGCAAGTATTACTGTAAGAATTTACGATATGTGCTCAGGTCTTAATATAGGAGGAGGACAGGGAGTTAATTCCCTTAAGCAGCTCCAGCAAGTCTATGTTAATACCCCTGACCTGTATTATGAATTTAAAGTATTTATAAACCGATTTACAGATTATATAGGAACAGGTTTTGGACAAACTGTAAATGGGTTGGGCAAAGCCGGTTATAACAATCTTGGATTAGCTCCTCTTCCTAGAAACGGACAGATACAGTATCGGGATGAAATTCTATGGATCCCTGGCTCTCAGTTGTTTTTCTATCCTGATGATAATGGAAGATTGTCTATCTTTGATGTAATTGCCAACGACTTTTACGCAAATCAGGTTAATTTCTTTTCCGCAAGTAAACTTATCATAATGGCGTTATGTAATTATTCAGATCAAGATGCTCAATATATTATTGAAGGCAGAGATAGATGGTTTGGTAACTCTAATTTATCACTCTACGACTTCATTGATCAGAAATATATGTCAGTGCTTAGACAGAAATTCTCTTTTCAGGACTCTGGAAACTATACTTTTGTTATTAATGCTGCGGCTAGCGATGGTTCATACGAAAGAGAACTGATAATTTCCCTCAAAGTAGCTACTTCAATGCAGGGTGAATACAATCAGTACTATGAATATATTCTCTATTGAAATAAACTTTTTAACGGTATAACTTTTCAATCTGACCTTTTTATGGAGAGATGCCGGAGCGGTCGAACGGGGTGGTCTCGAAAACCATTGATGATTTTTTAATCATCCCAGGGTTCGAATCCCTGTCTCTCCGCCATATATCTATGAAATACTATGTTTATATTTTATACTCAAAAACTCAGAACAAATATATATTGGAATATCTGGTGGTCTTTTCTGTAATTGTTATCGGTCGGCCTTAATCCCAAAATTTGGGTTAATATGTTAAGAGCAATTCTTTTGATCAAAATGAAGAAGAGCCAAAAAAGCGCTCTGAAAGCCTGCATGTCAGACTTTCAGGGCGCTTATAAATTGCCACTAGAATCGGAATAATATTTTAGATTTTGATAAAAGCATTATGGTTCTTTCTTAACCTGAATTCCAGAAATGTTGTAACTATGCCAGCAAAGTGACACCAAAAGCCTCCATGATTTTCCTTTGAATAGGGTTGGTTTCGGTAAGCAGTTGACCATAGCGATGTGAATACTTGATCTGCACCAGCGTCTCCATGTCCTCCATGACTTCGCGAACAGTTAGGTTACGCAGGACTTCATCCTCTTGAATGATGTTACGAATACGACAGATGTAGATCAACGCAAGAAACTGCAGGAAAAGTCTTGCATCCATTGCGGCAGAGGAATGAATGCGCAATCGCTTCATGTCCAAGGTATTTTTGAGATCGTCAAAACTGTTTTCAACAACATCTTTGGCGCGATATACCCTTAATGCTGTTATCGGGTCTTTGATAGCATTGGACAATATGCAGAAAAATCCGGCATAGCGTTTTCTGTTTTTACGAATTTCTTCATCATTAAATGAAACTTTCAGTCCCCTCTTCGGAGTTTCCTTTATAGTAAGATATCGCTGATAATATTCCTCGTGTTCTTTGAGCCGCTTCCCGGAGTCTACTTCCTCTTTGTATTGGAGCATTTCGTTGGTAAAACGGTCGAACTCTGTAGCGGCTTGCCGATCATTGAAATAGATATGCATATATGAGCGTTTGCTGCTCTTTCCCCATTTGTGGAGCACGGTTTTTATGAACAGCGATTCAACATCATCAATTTTTCTGTAATTGACAGGAGACTGGATCGTGTCGGCATACTTGTCGATGATGTTCTCCACCCATTTGCGTCCGGAAGGCAGAGCAATGGTAAACTTGTGGTGGCGCTCAAATAGATCATCGATATTCTGTTCGCTGTAAAAGCCCCGATCCAGAACAAAATTCATGCCAGAAGTACCAAGGAGATCCAGAGACCTCAATGTGGTTTTTAATGTAGCAACATCAGTAATGTTGCCCTGTATGCGCGGCGATAATAAGCCGGAATGTGGCTGTTCTGGCCGAACAGCATCGCCAGATTGATCTGAGGCAAGGTCTCATGGTCGCGATTGTAACCGTATTTGAGGTATTCATTACTTTGAGCATACGATGAAACAGATGTAATGTCATAACACAGATAATCGTGTTCCGTCATCTTTGATAACCACAGGGAGAGAAAGTGCTGACGATCGTTTTCCGTAATCCGGCGCAGCAGATCGCTGATGCGTTGACTTCTTAGGAGGTCTCCGAACGGATGCAGATGCCCGATGCTCCACGGTTCACAATGAGCCAGAGGTAATCCTTTCTGAACAATGAAGTAAACGATGCTCATAATCTCGGCATATATCTCCGGAAAACACTTCTTGAGCATTATATCAAGACCGATTTCAGAAGTAATTTTTTCCAGCAACAGATATGATCCGGCTACCAGTGCTTTCGCGGTTACCTCCGGCGCTGAAGATGCTCGTTTAGCAAGACTTCTGTTTCGTTTCGACGGAATTAGCGCTCCAGTTTCCTTATCCATCTTTCCCAAACAGACTTGCTTGTTAGCGGGAATTGAGGTTAATTACTAATAGGATAGAAGATTGAAAAGAGAGTTATATTCCATATCACTTCTGATACCGAATCTGGTTAGAGTAAAATCGTATTTTGTTGGATCATCAGGATTAATTTCTTTAAAACATCTGCTTATTTCGATGGCAGTTTTCAGATCAGCGCTTTTTCTTTTAGTAAATCCTAGTTCTCTGGAAATGTAATACATGTGAGTATCAAGGGGTATTATAAGCTCTGAAGCAGGAACAGCCAAATTCCAAGTGCCGGGATCAACTTCATCTTTTCTTATCATCCATTTAAAGAAGAGCATTAACCTTTTGCATGCGCTTCCGTCCTTGGGTGAAGGAAGAAGATAAGATTTTTTATCATCGAAATATATATTCAGTTCTGAAACGAAATTTGAGACTCTTTCAAGAAACTGCTTTTCCCCTTCGCAGAAACAATTTCTTAGAGAACCATGCTTTATAAGAATACTTCTTATTCCTTTTAAGAGGAGAAATATTTCTTTTCCTGTAGTAAAACGATGCTTAAATAAATTAATATCAGGATGAATGTCTTCAAAATTAGCTTTCAGAAGAGTTTTGCTTGGATAATCGCCCAAAAAAGAAAGAATTTTTTTAACGCTGATAAGGATTTGAGAGACTCTTCCATATGCAAGAGATGACGCTATTATTGCCGCTATTTCACGGTCTTCAGGAAGATTATAGTTATAGACGAATTCGAGCGGATCTGGATGAATCAGCTCGAATTTGTTATATTTTAAATAAAGAGAATCTAATTTCTCTCTAAGGAGAATCATTTATATTTAAGAGCCGTTTGAGCCAAAAGTTTTCCTGCCTCTCTACATTTTTCCAAAACTTCCGGAGTAGGGACATATTGAGACTGGATAGGTTCCTCAAGAAGCAGATTGCAATTCATCTGTTTAAGTATCTCCAACACATCGTGCTGACCTGATTTCTTTGCCCATCCATATGAACCAAAAGCTATGGCAGATTTGCCCTGAGGGGCAAGACCTTTAAGATAGGTAAGAACCTCTCCCACTTTCGGCATGAACGATTTGTTTAGAGTGGGGGTTCCTACAGCTATTGCCGCCGATTCGAGAGTTTCTATAGCTATATTTGTAATATCTGTATTTTTAAGGTCAAATTTTTTAACCATGACTCCATCAAGAAGCGCTCCTTCGTATATAGCATCTGCCATCAGGGATGTACTCTTCCACATAGTATCAAAGAATATAAGTACCTTCGCAACAGGTTTGTGCTCTGTCCATCTGCGATATCTTTCGATAATTTCAGTTATATACTTGCTCCACATAACTCCATGACTGGGAGCTATAATATCTATTTCAATATTTGAAGTCTTATCAAGCACAGATTTAATTTGTTTCCCATAAAGCATAACTATATTGGCATAATATTTTTTTGCTTCATGAAGCACTGTTATGATATTTTCTTCAAAATCAAATCTTCCGGAACTTGCAAAATGCTGTCCAAAACCGTCCATGGAAAACAAAATCTTCTTTTCGGGAAGATATGTAGCCATTGATTCCGGCCAGTGAGCCATAGGAGTATTAATAAATTTCAAGGTACAGGTTCCGAGAGAGAGAGTTGAAGACTCGTCAACTACCATAAATTTCCAGCTTTTTGTATCATAATGCATAGAAAGGGCGCTCTTGCATTTGTCATTACATACAATAACGGCATTTTTGCACTCCTGCATCAGAATAGGTATTGATCCGGAATGATCAGGTTCTGCGTGGTTACAAACAACATATTTTACTTCGTCAAAGCTCACCAGACTCCTGATATTATCGAGAAGATATTTATAATAAGGAGCCTTTACCGAATCAATTATGGCAACATCCTTGTCTTTTATAAGATAAGAATTGTATGTGCTGCCTCTTGTTGTCGAATAACCATGAAAATCCCTTACATCCCAATCCACATAACCCACCCAGTAAACATTGTCTCTGACTACTGAAGTATTCATGTATTTCCTCCTGATAAAATTAAATATCAGTAATCATATCACAGAGACCTGATTTTGCCAAAAAAAAAGTGATTTACGAACAGGTAAATCACTTTTTAACAAAGTATATAGTTAACAATCTATGAAATCAAGCGGGAGAAAAACTGTCTTTTCCTACTCCACACTCTGGGCAAACCCATCCTTCGGGCACTTTTTCCCAAGGAGTTCCGGCTGGTACGCCATTGTCAGGATCACCTTTTGAAGGATCATAGATGTAGCCACAAACATCACATACATAATTTTTCATGAACTTTTTCTCCTATATTTTTAAAGAGTTTCGTTAAAATAGCGTTTAAGAAGACCTGCGAACTGCTGGCCATGGCGCGCTTCATCTTTGCACATTTCATGCACTGTATCATGAATGGCATCCAGATTAAGCTGTTTTGCTCTTGTAGCAATATCTTTCTTGCCTTTATTCGCTCCAGCTTCAGCTATGGCTCTTACCTTGAGATTAGTTTTTGTGTCAGGTTCAAGCACCTCTCCAAGAAGTTCTGCAAATTTTGACGCGTGTTCTGCTTCTTCCCATGCGATTCTCTGATAGGCTTCAGCAATTTCAGGATAACCTTCTCTTGCTGCCTGTCTTCCCATTGCCAGGTACATTCCCACTTCTGTACACTCGCCTTGAAAATTAGCACGAAGTCCAGCTAAAATATCAGGATCAGATCCTTTGGCAACACCCACTTTGTGTTCATCTACCCATTGAATAGCGCCTGAAGTAAGCTGTTCGTTGAATTTCTCTTTTGGAGCTCCGCATTGCGGGCATTTGGCCGGAGCTTCAGTCCCCTCATGTACATATCCGCAAACACTGCATACAAATTTTTTCACTATTTATCTCCTTTTAATTAAATTTAGTTAATTTTATTCTGCCCTGCAGCGGTAGCTGCATTAGGATCGACAAACACCCTCTGGGCAAGTTCCCTATCAAACATTAATAAAGCCTGAGGTGAATTATCTGCAAATTTCAGCTGCTGATAAATACCTAGCACATTTGATTCTTCTTCTACCTGTTCATTGAGATACCACTGCATGTGGGCATTCGTTGTATGGTCTTTTTCTTTGAGAGCCAAATCAACAATCTCATGAATCTTTGAAGTTACTATTTGCTCATGCTCAAGAGCATCTTTAAAAACTTCTGTAGGTGATTCCCATTTATTCCTTGGCTTTTTCAATGTTTCAAATACAACTGAACCGCCTCTTTCAGTCACATAATTAAAGAGTTTTAAAGCATGAGCTAATTCTTCTTTCGTCTGAATTTCCATCCAATGAGCAAATCCATTCAGATTAATTGACTTTAGATATGAAGTCATGGCCATATACAGATAAGCAGAATACAATTCAAAACCTATTTGAGCGTTTAACGCTTTTTCTATATTCTGATTCATAAGAACCTCCTGATTAAACATATCAGTAAACATTTTATAATAACATCAATAAAGTAGCATATTGCTGTCATATTTCAAACATCAAGATAATAATTAGTTGAATGTCAGTTCTGAAAAAGCCTTAACTATTTCAGGGATCAATCTATGTATGTTAGGCATTGTAGCATCAAGAGTTTCAACTACTTCCTTATGGGACAGAGGAACAGGACTGATTCCAGCAGCAAAGTTTGTAATACATGACATAGCCCCTACTCTTAGCCCCATTGAATTTGCTACGATTGCTTCTGGAACCGTGGACATTCCTACTGCATCAGCTCCAATAGCTTTATAAAATTTAATTTCAGGAGGAGTTTCGTAACTTGGGCCTGAAGCAGCTACATATACACCTTTTTTCAGTTTTACTTTTGCTTTAGCAGCACATTTTTCCATGACTTTTATAAGTTCGGGGCAATAAGTATTGCTCTGGTCGGGAAATCTAGGTCCCAATTCAGAGTGATGAGGCCCGATAAGAGGATTGGCTCCCATTGCATTTATATGTCCGGTAATAACCATAAGATCACCAGGTGCATATTTTATTCCTCCTGCAGCATTGCTAAGAAAGAATATTTTAGCCCCGCTCTTCATGGTTATATAAGCAGGAATTAGAACAGGAGTCCATCCTTCACCTTCGTAATAGTGCCTTCTTCCCTGAAAAACAAAGAACTCTTTTCCCTTTATTTCAACAAGAGATAACTTCCCAGCATGTCCGACAACTCCTGTTTTCCCGAAACCACTAATTTCGCTATAAGCCAATTCCGCTTTTATATTGAATATGTTTATAGCATCTCCCCAACCTGAACCTAGCACAAAGCTTCCGAAGGGTTTGGCTTTCGGCCATTTTTTATTGACATCTGCCCAAGCATTTTCAAGAATATTAATATTTATGGGGTCTGACATATTCTGTTCCCTTATGTTAGTTGTTTATATAGTTGACTATAAGTATAAATTATAAACAGCAACATTATTATTACCATGCTTATTTATTTTTTTTTGAAAATCATTAATCATGAGAAGTGGAAAAAGTTTTAATGCTAGAATACGGGATACGCAAGGTTCGGATGTTACCGCTATCAACTACCACATCAAGGACTAATATATCCTTTTTTACATCAGATATTTTTTTAACATTAAGCATCGAATTATCAGTAAGTTCAAAAACAAAAGGTCCATTAAAAGAACCATCATCATTTTTCGCAATATTTTTAAATAATTTGTACAGATAAGAAGTTTTTTCCTGGTTTGCAAGAAAATTTGAAGTCTTTGAATTTTCTCTTCGTTCTTTTGAAAAGGAAGTAATAATCTTGTTTCTAATTAATATCGGAAACACCCATGGTAAAAATAACCCAAAAATGAAATATGGAAATCTTAATTTTTTTATATACTTTTCAGCAAGAGATGCAGAATAAAAAGCACTTGCTAACAATGCAGATAATGAGACAAAAGAATATAAAACCCAAGATATTTTTATAGGATATGAGTTATTAAAAATTAATTCTTTACCTGTTAATGCTTTAACCGCAAAAATAATTAGCAAATTTAAAACCAGTTGGCATTTTTCATATATTTCATAAACTAATAAAAATGAAGGATAGAGTCTTAATTGCTTTTCATATAGACCCCCAAGGATAAAACATAAAAAAATCAATGCTGCGCAAAGTGATACTATTATAATTTTGAGTAGTATTTTCTCTTTTTTTTGAAACGGGCTGGCTTTCTCTAACTGTTGCTCGGTTTTTTGAATATATTCACTTGAAAATTTTTCTGGAATAGGAGCAATTTTTTGAGCTGACGGCTGATTAAAATTATTTTCCACGCTAATTATTCTTGTAAGGCTCTCTTTGGGAATGGAGGAAATATTTTCAGATAAAGATATGTTTTTACCGGCTGATTGATTTTTCTTGACTGTGATTTGTTCTGTTACAAATCTTCCATCAAGGATTCCTTCTATGTTAAAAATTACGGCATCCCAAGATTGATGGCGATTCTCCTTTTTTTTGTCCATCATCTTTACTATCATATTATTAATAGCATTAGATATTCTGGGATTCTTCTCAATAGGAGGGATGGCTTCGTCGGTAATGTGTTTAGCAATTACGCTCATTGCATTTTGCCCTTCAAAAGGCAGACATCCGGTAACGACATGATAAAGGGTAGCTCCCAACGAATAAATGTCAGACCTGAAATCTATATTTTCTGATTTAGCCTGTTCCGGACTTATATAATGAGGAGTGCCAACAACATCACCGTCTATAGTTATGGACTTATCTTCAGTAACATTTTTAGCTACCCCCATATCAAGCAGTTTAGGAATACCTGATAGATCAATAATAATATTGCCAGGTTTAATATCTCTGTGCAAGATATTGAACTCATTCCATGCATAATTAAGAGCTTTGGCGACACCAAGAGCAATATTCAAGGCTTCTTTCTCTGGCAATACTTTTTCTTCAGTCAAGCGTTGTTGAAGCTGTTTTCCTTTTATATACGCAGAAGCCAGATAGTAAATTCCCTCATACATACCAGCATCAAAGGCCGTAACGATATTCGGATGATCGAGCTTGGCAGAGTGCTTAATCTCATTAAGAAATCTATTGGTAAAATTCGGATTTTTGCTAAAATCAGGATAAAGGATTTTTAAGGCTACAAGTCTGTCCATTGCTGTTTGCTCGGCAAGCCATACCTCTCCCATGCCTCCGAAGCCTATTCTGTTTATAAGCTTGAATCCGGCAATAACTGCGCCTCTTGAGAAACTAGAAGAAGGGATTGAACTTAAACTGGTTCCTCCGCAAGCTTTGCATTGCTGAGGTGGATTTATTGCTTCAACTTCCTTCCCGCAGGATGTGCATTTATATAACATGCTACTTTATAATCCAAGAAAGTTCTTATGTTAATATTAAAATATCCCAAATGATATTTGTTGAAAATTGCATACTAATGCTAATTTTACTATCTTTGAGAAAAATTGGAATGCTTTTATTTGACAATAATAAAGGAGCAATAAATGAAAAGTTACAGAAAAGAATTATGGTTTCACATTAATGCCAGGAGAGGATTTGTAAACATCACTCATGATGTTGAGAAGTGTCTTCATGAGTCAGGCATAAAAGAAGGCATTGTATTGTGCAACGCTATGCATATAACAGCTTCAGTTTTTATAAATGACAATGAGAACGGGCTTCACAATGATTTTGAAAAATGGCTTGAAAAGCTAGCTCCTCATGAACCTGTAAGCAATTACAGGCATAATTTGACTGGAGAAGACAATGCTGATGCTCATCTTAAAAGACAGGTAATGGGAAGAGAGGTAGTCGTAGCAGTGACTAATGGAAATTTGGATTTTGGCCCATGGGAACAAATCTTCTATGGAGAATTTGACGGAAACAGGAACAAAAGGGTTCTTGTAAAAATTATTGGTGAATAGTGTATTTTATGCCTAAAACCGGGATTTTATTTCTTCTTCTCACTATTTTCCTGATATATGGTAGTTCATCTTTTGCTTATAATGCAGATCAGGAACGCATTAAGAAATTAAAGGCTTCGGCGATTAACGGCAATTCTGAATCATGCCTTGCGCTAGGTAATGCTTATTATTATGGCAGCGGAATACCAAAAGATTACTACTCTGCTTTCCGTTGGTATTTTGAATCTGCTGATAAAGGCAACCCTACTGCGCAATTCAATCTTGCCCTATGCTATGATCAGGGAATTGGAGTAGAGCAAAATAAAATTGAAGCATTGCGATGGTACAATAAAGCTGCGGAGAATGGAGTTATACAGGCAAAATATAATCTTGCTATTTATTATAAAGAAGGACACAATTTCGTTTCTAATGCCGGTACAGTGATATTGAATTCAGATATGCCAAAAGCAATTAAACTGCTTCAGGAATGCAGCACTGTTTCTTTCGCACCAGCCAATAGAGAATTAGCAAAAATATATCTTAATGAAAAAAAATCTCTTAAGGATCAGGAGCTTGGCATGAAATATCTTATCCTTGCCTCCCAGGGAAATGACCCGGAAGCGCTTTATATGATTGCTAAAATAAAAATGGAAAACGGAACTCCCGTTAAGGAGGTTTTTTCTTATATTAAAGTTGCAGCAGACAATAATGTAGTTGATTCTTTTGAATATGTAGGGGTTTGCTATGAGACAGGATTAGGTGAGATAAAACAAGATAAGGAGTTAGCCATCAAATACTATACCAAAGCTGCATATAACAATGTAATATCTGCCCAGGTTAGACTCGGGGAATACTATCTAAATGGAACTATTGTTCAAATGAATATATGGGAATCAATTTACTGGTTTCAAAAAGCAGCAGACCAGAATGATCCTTATGCTCTTTTTATGCTGGGCTCTTTTGCAGAACAGGGGCTAGGAGAAAAAGCAGACAAGAAAAAAGCCCTCAAGTATTATATGAAATCAGCAAAATTGGGCTTTCCAAAAGCTCAATTCAACCTGGCTATGTACTACGCTGGAAACAATGATAGCAACGATAATGATTCCAGCATGGCTTATTTGTGGTTGAGAAAAGCTGCCTTACAGGATGACACCAAAGCTCAGAAGGAACTCGGGTTCTACTGTATCATGGGAGAAGGAACCAAACAAAATTACGGTAACGGGCTAAATTGGCTCTCCTTGTCCAGAGATAAAGGAGACTCCGAAGCAGCTGAATTTTTGGATAATATTCAAATAAAATGAGATATTTGTTTATCGACATGCCTTAACGGATGCCCTACATAAATTTGTCTTGGCCTTGCTATCTTTTTGTCTGCACTGTTTATCATTTCTCTCCATTGCGCAATCCATCCCGGAAGCCTTGCAATAGCAAACATGACAGTAAACATATTTGTCGGAATGCCTATAGCTTTATAAATAATTCCGCTGTAAAAGTCCACATTGGGATATAGATTTCTAGAGATGAAATATTCATCATTCAGGGCTATTTCTTCAAGTTTCATTGCTATATCAAGAAGCGGATCGTCTATTTTTAATTTATTCAGAAGATTATGGCATTCATTCTTCATTATAACTGCGCGGGGATCAAATGTTTTGTAAACCCGGTGTCCAAACCCCATAAGTTTATAATTGTTAGATTTGTTCTTAGCCATGTCCACATATTTTTTATAGTCACCCTCATCTTTATTGATAGTTTCAAGCATTTCGATAACAGCCTGGTTAGCTCCCCCATGAAGAGGGCCTGAAAGAGCATTTATCCCTGCTGAGATTGTGGCATAAAGATTAACCTGAGCGCTTCCAATTACCCTGACTGCAGTCGTTGAACAGTTTTGCTCATGATCTGCATGAATGATAAGAAGTTTATTAAGCGCAGAAACAACATCTTCGTCGATGTTATAAGGTTTAACAGGAGAATCAAACATCATATTCAGAAAATTCGCGCAGAAAGGTAAATCGTACCGAGGATAAACCATTGGTTCTCCAATTGAGTTTTTATACGAAAAGGCAGCAATTGTCCTGAATACCGAAATTAGAAATGCAGACGATTTAAAAATGTCATGTTCGACTGACTCTGAATCAACATGAGGGTAAAAAGTCGATAAAGCATTTATCATAGTAGAAAGTATGTGCATCGGGTGGGAATGCAGCGGAAACTGATCAAAAAAATGGTGCATGCTTTCATGAAGAAGAGAGCTTTCATTTAAAATTGAAGAGAAGCGTTTATATTCATCTCTGTTTGGAATTTTATCATGAAGAAGCAGATAAGCTGTTTCAACAAAGCTGCAGCTTTCCACTAGCTCTTCAATAGGTATGCCTCTATATCTGAGAATACCTTTTTCTCCGTCTATGTAAGTAATAGTGCTTTGGCATGCGCCTGTATTCATAAAGCTCGGATCAAGAGTAATATATCCTGTTTTGTTTCTGAGCCCTGAAATATTTATTGCTTTCTCATTTTCCGTCCCTATTACGATAGGAAATTTATAACTGATGCCGTCGATGATTAATTCAGCATATGTAGTATTGGGCGTATCCATTATTTAATCCTTTTCATATCGATAATAATTTAGTATATAAGAGTTAAGATATTTCTTAAATTCTTTGCAGCTCGAGGAACCAAGGCTCTAAAAATTAAGTTTATAATTTCAAGGCTAATTTTAAAATATTCAAATCAGGCTCTTTATTAATTTCAGAGCCTTGTGATATTGTTTGGCAGTCTTCAAGAAACTTTAATTTATGCGCAATTGATTTTCTTAATGAGGTTATTAATGACAGAAGTTCTTGGACAATGCCATTAATTGTTTCTTCATATGACAAATCAGATGAATCTACTAAAATATCTGCGAACGGCTTTACTGTCTCTGTAACAAGGCAAGCTCGTGCCGCATACATATCTAAAGCTGCTTTATTGTTAAGATAGCCAGGTATCTCTTTTGCAGAAAGTCTCTTAAAGAGAATTTCCAAAGAAACTGTAATTAATATCAGGAAAGAATTTTCTCTTAGAATCATTCTTGAATCTTTATTGAGCATAGTTGAACCACCTGTTGAAATAATACAGTTGTTTAACTTGCCAATATTAGCAATAACCTCTTTTTCCAGAGTCCTGAAAAAGTCCTCTCCGTACTGAGAACAAATCGCCCGGCATGAGAGAGAGGAACCGTATTTAGCAATATAAAGATCCTCAATCATGAGATCGGTTTCATGAAACGGAATAGAAAAAAGATCGGCAAGGCCTTTGCCTAGTATTGATTTACCTGAGCATTTTGGACCAGTAATAACTAGTTTCATAATTATTCTTCCGGATATTAAAGTCTAAAAATGAGAAACCCCACAGCATTAACATAATTAAAAATTGTCAATGTTAGTGAGGTAACTTTACTTTGCAGGCATTAAAATACGCAACCTAAGAATTACTTCTTATGTCTCTGAGCCTTAAGCTGCTTTTTTCTCTTGTGTTTAGAGATTTTTTTGCGGCGCTTTTTTCTTAAATTACCCATTCTTTCCTCATTAGGTTATAAAAATCTTTTTTTAAAAAGAAGAATACAGATATTTTTAAAAGTGGAAAAATTCAAACGCTTATCATTTAATAATCAGAATTTTATTGAATCCCATCTTCTTTTGCTTCTTCAAGCAAAGATATTATAGATGCCTGAATTTTATTTTTATTTTTAAATACTGAAGTTCCTGCCACAAAAATATTAGCGCCTGCTTTGGAGGCCATCCCTATTGTATTTAAGTCTATGCCGCCATCTACCTCTATATGGAAATTTTTGTTTTTCATTTCCCTGGCTTTTGTTTTGAAAAATTCAACTTTCTGCATCATATCAGGCATAAAGGATTGCCCGCCGAAGCCTGGCTCTACTGACATTATCAGAACCATATCAATCATATCCAGATAAGGGAGAATCTCTTCAGGTTTTGTTCCTGGTTTAAGCGTCATTCCTACAGTTTTATTTAATTTGCGAATTTCAGCGATAACTTCCAAGGGATTATCTTCCGTTTCAATGTGAAAAGTTATATTGTCAGCACCTGCTTTCACGAAAGGCGCAATATATTTGAGAGGATGGCTGATCATGAGATGCACATCGAAAAGCTGATCTGAAACTTTCCTGATAGAAGATACTATTGGAATTCCTATTGATATATTTGGAACAAAATGTCCGTCCATTACATCAATATGAAGGATTTTTACTCCTGCTCTTTTTGTTTCAAGTATATCTGATTCAAGGCAGGCAAAGTCTGCTGCAAGCAAGGATGGAGCAATAAGCTTTTCATTACAGTTAATTGTCGAGAAAGTGAAATTTGCCATAATAGACCTCTATTATTAAAATTAGCGATTGTCCAGGATATTGAAGATATTTTTTGCTCCTTCCGTTAAAGAATCTGTAACATTTTGCGCTGGATAATTAAGAATTCTGTCTCCGCCCGCATTGCTTAGGAATGTTTCAGCATTTTTAGTTATAAAAAGTGCTGCCAGCAGAGAATAATTAGGCTGAGGGTTGTCAATTGTCCCATCTATGGAAAGAGGGATATCAACACCGCTTAAATTAGTATTCGTTTTTACCATAAGAGAGCTGTCAAAACCTATTCTGCCAACGGCTGTAATGTATCTGATTAAATCTCCTTCTCCTCCTCTGAAATCGAAATTCTTTACATAAACAATTCCTTTTGAAGCATCAAGCTTGACTTCACCTTTCTTAAAATCAAGATTTTTTTTCTGAGCCATAATACGGTTAGTAATATTAGAAGCTTGAGTAAGAAAATCTGGCATTTGTGTGTTTGGAAAGTACTGCATGGCATTAGAAATCAGCCTTATAGGAAGAACTAAAAGAGCTAATATTCTATTTTGAGTAATGTCATAAGGCAGAGAAATATTATTGCAGTCCAAATTCATATTGCCTTTAAAATATTTTGTTAAATTTGCATCCGTGAATCCCTTTCCTTCAAGAGCTGTCTCAAAGAGCATGATATTACCTTTTGTATCACTGTAATTGCCTTCTATAAAAGTTTTTAAAAACGGGTTGATATCAAGATCTTTCAAGGTTTCTTTAAATTCATATGTATATCCATCTGAATAAGAAGGGTTCATAGTGAAGAAAATATTTGCCTGAGAATTGTTTATGAAAATTGTCGCAGGAGAGAGAGTAATCTTGTTATCTTTTATAGTTAAAACAGCATCTGCTTTGGCATTGATAAGAGGACCATATTCGATATCATTGAATTTGATTTTGCTTATAAGGTTTATTCCTTTCAGATCAAGAGGTTGTGGCTCCTTACCATTTTCTGAGTTTATTTTTGAAATTTTCTTTTTACCGGATTGATTCGAAGTACCGGCAAAGACTGAAGAATAAATTTCGTTTAGCTTTTTCAAATCTAGCTTACTGGAATCTACATCTAGTGAAGATCGGGTATTGCTATTAAATATGATGTTTCCTGAAGAACTGATATTCACAAAGGGAATGTTCTTATCAGCAAGGCTTATATTTGCAGTTTTTAAAGATATTTGCTTTTCGTCCTTGGACATTGAAAAGTCAATTTTCCCGTTTACTTCTTTAGAGAGAGTCGGATTTTGAGTGTTATAAACAACTAACTGAGGGAGGTTTAAATTAGCATCTATAATAATATTTTTGTGAGTGGAGTTAAAGTTCAATCTTCCGTCTAGTTCAAACTCGCCAACTTTTTGATATTCTGAACCTGTAAGGTGGAGCGCCTGAAGAAGAGTCTCATTTGTAAACAAACTTGCATTCATGGAGGAATCTTTTGAGCCTGTAAGAGAAAGAGTATATTCCCCTTTAAGCTTTAATGCGTTTTGTCGCGAATAAAAAACGCTGCAATCAATTTTACTAATTGATAAACTTGTTGAATTTAACTCAATGGAGGAACCAAAAGAAGCATCGATATCGCTATAAGTCTGATTATTGGCATATAAGTCTAATCCTTCGATGTTTGCCTGAATTTTAGAATGGATTTGGAAATCAGCGTTTGCGATCGACAAATTCCCATCCAGAGACAGCTGTCCTTTATTTATCTTAGTATCTGAGAGAGACGGAAGGAAAAGGTTAAGTCTTGAGAGATCAAAATTTTTTATAGAAGAATTTATCCCGATATCAGAATTAAGAGGTTTCCCTTTCCCGTTCATATTAATTTTAAGAGGGGAGTTAAGAGCTAAGGAAAGTGATCCAGAATTATTGGTTTCCAAATGAACTGATAATGATTTAATATCCAGATTGTCATCTTTTGTCAAGACAAAAGAGGTTTCCGAATCTGCAGCTATTCCAAGCGAAGAAATTATGTCTTTGATCATTGGCGCATCGCTGGAATTTATGAAGTTTGGAGAGAGTAAAACCATTATATTTTTATTAATTTCAGAAATATTCAGAGCAAGATGTCCATTGCGCTCATTCAAGTTGTAATTTCCATTCAGAGACAATGTAGCTATCTTTGAGCTATTCTGGGAAAGTGACAATGTCAGATTACTAATATCAATCTGGCTGAGATTTTTCAGTGTTGCGTCTATCTTCTGGTTAATATCAATATTTTCAAATTTAATCTGATCTTTTTTATAAGTAAGGTTATCGATTGCAACTTTCCCTTCAGTAGCAAAGTTTCCATTTGCAATATCGACCTGAGTTCTAATATCTGTTGTCAGCTTTCCTTTCAGTGTTACCTTTTTGTCAAAAAATGGTTTTAGGAGCGCAAGATCAAGTTTATCTGTGCTTAAGAATATTTCAGGCATATCGCCTCTTGTCTTTATCTGATCCCCACTCCAATCAAAGGAAAGAGGCTTTTTAACAAATACTTTGGCAAAGTCATTACCGTTGATGGATGTCATTAATTTAAATGATTTTACAAATGCCCTTTTTTTGTTAAAATTTGTAGTAAAATCGAATAATAGCTGTTCTGAAACCAAACATTTATCCTGGGATGAATCGTTTGGTATTTCAATTTCTGCATCAGAAAAATAAAGTTCACCTTGCGTTGCCAGGACATTTTCTGAATAGCTCAGGTGTCCATTTAGAACGAGTGAAACCTTCGACCCGAAATCCATTCCGTATAATATATTAGTAACCAGATTTATTGTATCGCAGCCTATTGGATCAAGTTTTGCATTTAAATTTACTTTTAAGGGATCAAGAACAGCATCTCCACTTATCATGATATTAGTAGTAGTTTTGTTTCCTGTAATTGATTGCAGGCTTATTGACGAGATGTTTATATCGTCGCTGGCGTGATTGATAGATGCGCTTAATTTCAGATTTTTGTCTGAAAGATCATTTCCCTTGATATTGCCGTTAAGATTTGTAACTAATAGAGCGAGATCTAAAAATTGAGGAATGAAATCTTTATTGAGGTTTACCTTAATATCAGAAGATATATCAGCAGAATCTATATCGACATTCTTGCCGGATATCAACAAGAGTTTTCCATTAAACTTCAAACTGGAATCATTTTCATTTTTAAGCAAAGGGGAAGAAAGATTAAAATTTGAAACTGATAGAACAAGCCCGTTACTGTCTTTATAATTGAAGTTAATATTCTCAAAAGCAGCATCAGATATATCCAGTTGGATCAAAGGAGAAGAAGATTCCGACTCTGGTTCTGTCGGATAATTCATAAATGAGGCATTCCATTTGCCATCCTTATTTTCCTCCATTGTTATTGAAGTGTTTTTGATAAGAATGCTGTTAATCTTTACAGTATTATGGAATAGAAGATCCGATAAACCAAGAGAACAAGCAAGTTTTTCACACTTGACAAAAGGTTTATTTTTATCTCCTATTATTAAGTCGTTTATTTCTATATAGGGATGCAATAAATGTAGTTTTGCGCTAGAAGCTTCTATTGGCATGCCCAAGGCAGTTCCTGTGATTGGCAGTACTATTTTGGTCAGTCCGTAATTGTTTGTGATGAGAAAAAACAGAGCAATTAATAAAATAATTACAGCTATAGGAATATATATAAATGTATACTTAAGAATTTTTTTCATGCTTTCTGATATGTTTCCTTAATTTTATAAAATAAGAAGAATTATAAATCTAAACTAAAATAAGTGAAACGAAATAGACTAAAATATAAATGATATTTTCAACTCAGAATAGTTTAAGAAACAGCCACAGTTACTTGAACTGTCTAGCAACATAAAAGATATTGCTTTTAAAAGATTGTTAAGAATCTCAACAAATTGAAGTGATTGATTAAAACATATGATTGATTTACACATACATAGCACAGCTTCAGATGGAACTTTTTCTCCCGCAGAAATAGTCTATAAGGCTAAAAAGATCGAATTGACAGCCATATCGATTACAGATCATGATACTACTGATGGAATTGAAGATTTTTTAAAGGCGTCTGAAGAAAAAACCATCTCTATAATACCCGGAGTCGAAATGGCTGGACTTTGGAATATGCGGGAACTTCATATTCTCGGATTCTGGATTGACTGGAAAGAGCAGAAATTACAATCTGTACTGGAATACTCCAGAATAAATAGAGACATAAGAAATTCAAATATCATTAATAAACTTAACAACAGAGGTTATCTTATAACTTACGATGAACTTTTAGATGAGTCACGGGGAGAAGTTATCGGAAGACCTCATATTGCCTCATTGCTTGTAAGAAAAAAATATTTTAAATGCGCTCAAGATGTTTTTTCCGCCTGTCTGGCAAGAGGCTCTGAATGTTATGTTCAGAGAGTTATCCCTGAAATGAAGGAAGTAATATCAGCAATCCATTCAGCTGGAGGTTTGGCAGTTTGGGCACACCCCCTTCACCGGAACAAACATGATATAAGAAATACTAAAAGTGACATTATATCTCTTATGGAATTAGGTCTTGACGGGATAGAAGCTTACTATTCTGAATATTCTATTAAACAGCACAATTATCTTTTGAAATGCGCAGAAGAATTGAACCTGGCTGTATCAGGAGGAACTGATTATCACGGATCAAACCAGCCTGGGATAGAGCTAGGCACAGGCCATGGAAATTTGAAAATCCCAGATTCCGTTTATACAAATCTTTACAATTATTACAAGAAAAAGCACAATCCTGATTCTATTGATTGAACTTGCCTAAATACTTGATTATTGGTGGCTGAGATTTGCCATCAATTACAGAGATTATCTTAACCCATGCATAAGGCCTGTCAGAAGAAATATCAGATTTTTTTATAGTGCAGCTGATAGAACCAGTATTTGAATCTGTTTCTGTAATTCCTTTCATAAAAGCTGAAACAATTAGGTTTTTTCCTTTTGCAGACTTTGTTTGAGTGCAAATTATTTCCATTTTTACAGACGAAGTTTTAGGATTGGTCTTTAATTCAGAAATCCATTTTGCCGTGATAATTAGGTTATTTCCTTGTGAATCGGCTGATGTATTGACTGAAAGATCTTTTAGAGCTTTGTCTCTGATTTCAGATTTAGCAGTATAATCTTTAAATATTTTTATTTTAACGAAATTTGTATATCCATAGTAAACTCCGAAAGATAAAGCAATCAAAAATAATAGGATTAGAATTTTTTTCACGGCTATCTAGTGTAATAATTAGTTTCTGTATTACTATGCCTGTTAATTTAATCACATTTAACCAACCATACAACACAAACTGGAGGGAAGAAATATGAATAAACTAGAAGCACTCAAGAAAATGACTGTAGTAGTTGCCGATACAGGCGACATTAATTCAATAGCAAAATTTACACCCACTGATGCTACAACAAACCCTTCCCTGATTCTTAAATCTGCAGTAAATGAAACTTATAAACCATTAATCGAAGAAGCAATTTTATACGCAAAGTCAAAAGCTGCAGGAAGAAATAATATTCTAGATAAAGCAATAACAAAAGTGGCAATTAATTTCGGAAAAGAAATCCTCAAAATTGTCCCTGGAAGAGTTTCCACTGAAGTTGACGCAAGGCTCTCATTCGATACGAATGCAACTATCGCAAAAGCTCATGAAATAATTCAGATGTATAAAGAACTTGGAATTTCTTCTGAAAGAATTCTTATTAAAATTGCTTCTACATGGGAAGGGATTGTGGCCGCAAGAGAGCTTGAAAAAAACAATATCCATTGCAATTTGACTCTTCTTTTCAGTTTTGCACAGGCTATTCAATGCGCTGATGCAGGTGTAACTCTCATTTCCCCGTTCGTAGGTAGAATCTTAGACTGGCATAAGAAAAATACTGCAATGCTTGAATATGCTCCGTCGCAAGATCCAGGTGTAGTTTCAGTAACAAGAATTTACAATTATTATAAGAACTACGGCTACAAAACTATTGTTATGGGCGCAAGCTTCAGGAATGTTGATGAAATTACAGAACTTGCAGGTTGCGATTATCTTACCATTTCTCCCGATCTTCTTGATAAACTTGAAAATTCTCAGGGGGATCAGCTTGAAAGAAAACTCTCTCCTGAAAAGGCGCAGGCAGAAAAAGAAGACAAAATAGTTCTGGATGAAAAAGCTTTTCGCTGGATACACAATGAAGATGCTATGGGTACAGATAAACTTGCTGAAGGCATCAGGAACTTTGCAATTGATACTGTAAAACTTGAAAAACTGATCGCTTCTCTCATTTGATCGGATAACTTTAGTTTTCTCCCCCAATATACCCAATATTGAGGGGAGGAGATAACCTACGATAGAAAACTAAGCATTACTCCCGCGGCAACGGCTGAGCCTATAACACCTGAAACATTAGGTCCCATCGCATGCATCAGCAAAAAGTTATGGGGATCAGCCTCTAATCCAAGCTTGTTTACCACTCTCGCCGACATTGGCACAGCCGATACTCCGGCCGCTCCGATAAGAGGATTGATTTTCCCTTTTGAAAATATTTTCATAAGTTGCCCAAAGAGTACCCCAGCGGCAGTTCCCACACAAAAGGATATCATTCCAAGCACAAGGATCCCAAGAGTTTGCAAATTAAGAAAGTTTTCAGCTGAAAGTTTGGATCCCACCGCCAGACCGAGAAATATAGTAACAATGTTTATCAGCGCGTTCTGAGCTGTAGAGCTGAGTCTGTCGACAACTCCGCATTCTCTCATAAGGTTCCCCAGCATAAGCATGCTTATAAGAGGCGCCGCGGATGGAAGCAGAAAAGCGCACAAGAGAGTTATAGCCAGCGGAAAACAAATCTTTTCAATTTTCGAGACATGTCTGAGCTGTTTCATTTTTATCTTTCTGTCTGACTTGGATGTCAATAGTTTCATTATGGGTGGCTGGATGATTGGAACCAGAGCCATATATGAATATGCGGCGACAGCAATTGCGCCAAGAAGTTTAGGCGATAGCTTGCTCGTCAGGAAAATAGCTGTCGGGCCGTCAGCTCCGCCAATGATTCCTATAGAAGCAGCATCGCAAAGGTCAAAGTTTATTCCTACATGGGTGAGCAATAAAGAACCCAGAAGAGAAAAGAATATTCCAAATTGAGCCGCCGCTCCCAGAAGTGCCGTAATAGGATTTGCAATGAGAGGACCAAAATCTGTCATTGCGCCCACCCCAAGAAATATTAAGAGCGGAAAGACTCCTGTTTGAATTCCTACTGTATAAACCATTCCGAGGATTCCTTCAGGGCCTGCTATTCCGGCAAGAGGAATATTAGACATAATCGCCCCGAAACCTATCGGAAGGAGCAAAAGAGGTTCAAATTCTTTGAAAATTGCAAGATATAGCAAAACTAAGCCGATTATGATCATCAGAAGCCTGCCAACTCCCAGATTCCATGTCTGAGAGAAATTCTCGGAAGACTGCCTGTACAAATCGTATATACCGGTAGTTTTCCAGAACTGTTTAAGCATATTACCCCATGGAGGGAGCTTAACTGAGTTATCAATTGTGCTCTCAATAAGCGATTCGTGATATATATCTATCTTCTTGCCTTTCAAAATCAATTGTCCTTTTTCGATTGTTTCAGCTGGCACAAGAGGAGCTCCTCTAAGAAGTCCAGTACCAATAACCTCAATAGTACTGCCTGTCTTAATTTCAGCTTTGCTTCTCCCTTCTATAGCCAGAGTAATGAAGTTCATACCAGGAGTAAGTTTTTCGCCTTCTATGAAATTCATCGAATAAATCACAGCAGGTTTAGAATAGTTGTAAATGAGTTCTTTCGTTCCGTCAGAGCTATCTTTCCAGTAAAAGAGCTCTTCATTATTGTTTATCTCTCCAGCCGAAATATTCTGACAAAAAGAGCCTAAAAAAAATAAAAATAAATATCCTAGTCTTAGCATTCTAAACTCCTTGTTCGATAATTAGTAACAAATCTTCTACAGCTACCGTATATCCCTGTTTTGCGATAATTTGAATGACTTTGCCTGAAACAGGAGTTTTGATAGGAGTTTCCATTTTCATAGCTTCCAATATCAGTAAAGTATCTCCCTGATTGACGCTGTACCCTTTTTTGACGAGCAACTTGCTGATTGTCCCGGGCATTGGAGCTCTTATTTCAAAATTGTTTTGAGAACTTTTCATTGCTGAATTTTCTTCAGTCTGTAAACTTTGAGCACTTGTTACTGTAGTAATGCCGGCTTTTACATGAACTATATAAGTCTTATCATCAACTGTTACAGTATAATCCTCTTCATCAGAAACAGCCTGAACAGCTTTGGCTGACGAAGTTCTTTGAATTTCTTTTTGTGGTTCTTTTTTGTAATGAATTCCGAGAGGTTTATTCCCTTTAAGGAATTCAAGTCCTTTATCACCGCAGGTGGCTACTATGAAGATATTTTCTTCAGTTACAGGAAGATTGTCTTTTAGAAGTTTGGCTTTTTGAGTATCAAGAGCAAGTTCTTTGTTTCTGTCATTTATATCATGAACATCTTCTGTAGTAGGGGCTAAACCAGTTTGTTCTGATGCCGCTTTAATTACATTTTCATCAGGTTTTGCCGGAGTCTTTCCGAAGTATCCCAGAACCATTTTCCCGTAGCTGTCCGTGATCTTTTTCCATTTCCCCTGAGTTACATTTGAGAAGGCTTGCTGGAAATAAAATTGGGAAACAGGTGTAACGGATGTTCCGAATCCGCCGAGAGCAACAACATCCTTCATTTCCTTTATTACTTCTCTGAAAAGATGCAGACACTTGTTGTCCCTCATCATTTGCGTGTTCGTAGTTAAAGCGCCGCCAGGCATAGGAGAAAAAGTGATAATTGGCATGACTTCTCGGGATTCCGGAGGCAGAAAATATTTTTCCATCTGATTTGCGAATATCTCTTCAGCTTCAATAATTTTATTATGATCAATATCCAGAGTGTAATCAGTTCCCTTGAGCCTGTGCCACATCGTAAGGATATCGCATTGGGCAGTCCCTCCGCTGCATGGGCTCATCGATAAATCTATAATGTCTGCGCCAGCCTCTATCGCTGCCATATTACAGGACACAGCCATGCCTGCGGTCTCGTGAGTATGGAACTGAATTATTGTTTTTTCAGGGAGAAGCTTTCTTGATCTTTTTATTGTTTCATAAACTGTTTTTGGAGTCGCTGTTCCCGATGCGTCCTTGAAGCATACGCTGTCAAAAGGAATTTCAGCTTTTATTATATTTTTTACGCATTCGATATAGAATTCAGGAGAGTGAGCGTATTCTTTGTCAAGGTCAGGAGGAAGCCCCATCATGGCTATAACTATTTGATGTTTTAATCCATGTTCATGAATCTTTTTCCCTGAGTAAGACAAATTTCTTACATCATTAAGAGCGTCAAAGTTTCTAATGGTGGAAATTCCATGTTTCTTGAAAAGTTTAGCATGCAAATCAATTACATCTCTGCACTGGGATACCAATCCTACTACATTTGCGCCTCTTGCGAGAGTCTGAAGATTTATATCTGAACCGACAATCTTTCGGCATATGTCCATTGTTTCAAAAGCATCTTCCTGGCAGTAAAAGTAATGGCTTTGGAACAGTGCTCCGCCGCCAATCTCAAAGTTCCTTGTTCCAGCTGCTACCGCCGCTTCAAGCGCTGGCAAAAAATCCTGAACTTTGACTCTTGCACCGTAACAGGACTGAAACCCATCTCTGAAAGATGTGTCCATATATGAGATTTTTTTCATTGCATGATTCCTTATTTTATCAGAATTAATTTAATACAAAGGTAACGCCATGAAGATTAAAATGCTGACTGTGAGAAGATTATTACTTTATTCTCTTTTCACGAAATTTATGAACGGCTACAGTTATCGCACTTATCAAAGTCCTGTCGGAAGTTGAGTTTTCAGGAAGTTCCTGATTTTGCGGAAGGATATTTTCTTCCTTTTTTAATATAGATGCGTATGGAGCAAGCAGTTTAGATAGAAGTATTATTATTAGAATCATAAGACCAAGAAAAATAAAGACAGTACCCATTCCGGTTATCATCAGCTTTAAACCGTCAATAAACATAACATTTTACCAATAGTCATACATTAATAATTAAATTTATAAAGCTTAATAGAACTTATATCTTTTTTCTATTTTTTAAATTGATTTATTTATTATTTCGTTATTTGACGAATTATAAAAATATAATATACTAAAAGGAAAAACAGGAGATTTACAGATGAATAAAGTTGTGGAAGTATTAAAAGCCGTTTCCGATCCTACCAGGATGAGAATTCTCATGTCTTTGATGAATGGGGAACTATGTGTTTGCCGGATAACGGCTCTTCTGGATCTTGCTCCTTCAACTATTTCAAAACATCTCTCAATATTAAGGCAGGCAAAGTTCCTGAAAAGCCGGAAAGATGGAAAGTGGATTTATTTTGAATTAAATGATTCCAGTCAAGAAAACCTGGTTACTAAAACATTAGAACTACTTCGAAAGAATCTTGAGAACGACAGTATAATTAAAACAGATGCCGTCAAACTTGGAAGAATTCTGCAGAAGAGCAGAGAAGAATTGTGTAAAAACCAAAAGATTAAGTAACTGCTATAAATAACATAAACAAAAAAGGAGATTAGAGTATGGCTACAATAGTAGAAAAAAAAGAAACTAACGGGACAACCAGCCACTTTGTTCTTGTAGGAGCAGGCAGAGTTCCGGCAAACTTTGGAGATCATGAAGAGGATTTTCTTGTCGTATGCGATGAGGATGGTTGTGTTCAGGTACTGAACGACTACAACTGCACACTTAGAGTAGTTAGCATTGATGGAAAAACCCCGGCCGAAATTCTTAAGAGTTTAGATGTCTGAAAATATTCCGAAAGCCTAGTATAGGACTCATATGTCCTATAAGTCTTATAAGTCCTATAATATTAAGTAAGCTCGATTCATGAAATTGAACAAAGAAGTAAAAATATTCGTATGGATAGCGGTGATTTTTGCAGTAATTTACTATCTGCCAGTCGGCTATGACAGATTTAACAACGCAGTTCTTGAAGCGTTATACCTTTCTAAATGGTATGCCAGGGAACATGTTCTTCTTTGCCTGATTCCGGCTTTCTTTATCGCAGGCGCTATAACTGTTTTCATCAATCAGAACGCCGTCATGAAATACCTCGGACCGAAGGCAAATAAACTTCTGGCTTATGGCGTGGCATCTGTTTCAGGTGTAATACTTGCGGTTTGTTCCTGTACAGTTCTGCCTCTTTTTGCCGGAATTTATCGTATGGGAGCCGGATTGGGACCCGCCTGCACATTTCTATATTCAGGGCCTGCAATAAATATCCTTGCAATTGCTCTGACTGCCAGAATACTAGGAGTTGAACTTGGGATAGCCAGAGCAATAGGAGCTATAGCTTTCAGCATAGTTATCGGACTCCTGATGCACCTGATATTTTATAAAGATGAAAAGCATAGGGGTGAGACTATTCAAATGGCAGAACTCGATGAAGAAAAAGGGCGGACGCTCCTTCAGAACGGTCTATTCTTTCTGTTATTGGTCGGAATACTGGTCTTCGCAAATTGGGGAAAACCCGATGAAGTGTCGGGTTTATGGTTTTTAACTTTCAGCTATAAGTGGATAATTACTGGATTTTTCGCAGCGCTGCTTGGTTTAACTCTTTATCTCTGGTTTGCCGTTAAACTCTGGAAACTGCTAATTTCTGCCGTTGTAATAATTCTTGCAGTTATACTTTTTCCGGAAACGCCTCTTGTCCCGTTTTTTGTCGGGACTATCTGCCTCTCATTTCTGACTCTTTCTGATAAAGGCGGGCACGGAGAGGAATGGTTTTCCTCTTCATGGGGATATGCAAAACAAATTTTGCCTCTGCTTTTCTTTGGAGTACTTGTGGCAGGACTGTTACTTGGAAGAGTTGGACATGAAGGATTAATACCTTCAGAATGGGTCAGCTCGGCTGTGGGCGGAAATTCTTTTTTTGCTAACTTTGTTGCCTCATTCGCTGGAGCATTTATGTATTTTGCGACTTTGACTGAAGTTCCGATTCTGCAGGGTCTAATTGCCAGCGGAATGGGAAAGGGTCCAGCATTAGCCCTTCTTCTTGCCGGACCTGCTTTGAGTCTTCCAAATATGCTTGTAATAAGAAGTATCATGGGCACTAAAAAAACTATTGTATATGTAGTGCTTGTAATATTCATGTCCACTTTTACAGGAATGTTTTACGGTTCAATTTTTTAATATCAAAACATGAGGAATAAATATGAAGATTCAAATTCTGGGAACGGGTTGTCCAAAATGCAAAAAACTTGCTGAAACAGCTGAAGAAGCGGCTAAAGAGCTGGGTATCACTTACGAACTCGAAAAAGTGACAGATATTACGAAAATTATGCAGTTCGGCGTAATGATGACTCCTGGTTTGGTTCTTGACGGCAAAGTAAAATGTGTCGGCAAAGTTCCCTCTCTCGATGAAATCAAAAAAATTCTTGTCTCTTAAGGCGGTACAGATATGAAAAAAATAATTATCAGTTTAACAGCGATCCTTCTTGCCTCAGCGATTTGGGCGGCTGAAACAGCCTCAGCTATTCCTAAACTCGTTGATCTTGGAGCTACAAAATGTATCCCATGCAAGAAGATGGCTCCGATACTTGAGGAACTTAAAACCCAATACAGCGGAATCTTTGATGTCGAGTTTATAGATGTTTGGCAGAAAGAAAACTCCAAGCAGGCTGCCAAATACAATATCCAGTCCATCCCAACGCAGATTTTTCTCGATAAGGACGGGAAGGAACTGGCAAGACATGTAGGCTTTATTTCCAAAGAAGATATCCTCGCACAATGGAAGAACCTTGGATATAACTTCGAACCTAAAACCGCTTTAGAAAATCCCAATAAATAGCATGTCAATGCTGTTGAAGTTAAGGATTATCGAAACATGTGGAGGGGCGAGCTCCGTCTCGTCCGTTTATCTTAGGACGCAAAGAATTGCGTCCCTCCATTTCCTTAATTAATGACATTGAATAATACAACTGTTCATTGAAGGCGACGCTCTGTCGGAACTGAAATAAAAGGTAAATGCGAATTATGGAAAAGTGGAAAAAAATAATCAAGAACTTTCTCCTTGCCTTTGTTCTTATCTCTATCGGCTTTGCCCTCGGCAAGAATTTTGCGCAAAACGAAAGAAATGAAACTGTCGGCGCTTTTTCGCATGAGAACAAAAAGAGTGTCAGCGTTTTCTACTTTCATTCCTCTTTCAGGTGTGTCAGCTGCAACAGCATTGAACTAAAGACAAAAGCGTTTCTTGACTCTTATTACAAAGACTATATGGATGAGGGTATTATCAAATTTACCTCTGAGGATTTCCAGAAAAATGAAACTCTTGCAGGTGAACTCGATGTCTATGGAAGCGGGGTGATTATTGCCCTTTATCAAGGCAATAAAATCCTTGAGAGCAGGAAACTGGACGAAGTCTGGACGCTTCTGGATAAGCCGGTTGATTTTGATTCCTATTTAAAGACAAATATCAATGAATTTTTTAAGCTTAGGGAGGAAAACACATGACTCTCATGGCCATAACTTCTGCGCTTTTTTTGGGCATTCTTACTTCCATAAGCCCATGCCCGCTTGCGACAAATATCGCGGCAATATCTTTCATTGGTCACCGTATAGGCAGGAAAGACCATGTGATAATCTCAGGGGTGCTATATACTGCTGGCAGAGTTATTGCTTATGTCATTTTAGCCTCACTGATTGTTTCAGGGCTGCTTGGAACCGGAGAAATAGCCAGATTCCTTCAGAAATATATGAGCGAGATTATAGGGCCTGTTATGATCCTAATCGGGATGATATTACTGGAGCTGCTCGGTTCAGGTTTCTCTTTCTCGATAGCCGGGGCGGAAAAACTTCAGGAGCATGCAAAAAAAGGCAGCCTCTGGTGGGCTTTGCCCATTGGAGCGTTCTTTGCCCTCTCCTTTTGCCCTGTTTCCGCCGGACTCTATTTCGGCGGCCTCATCCCTCTCTCAATTGAAGAGACTTCCTCTTTTTTGCTTCCGTTTGTTTATGCAGTAGGAACCGCTCTGCCGGTAATCATCTTTGCCCTCATTATCGCATTAGGGATGAACAAACTAAGTTCAGCTTATAACAAAGTCTCAGCTTTCGGGAAATATGCCAGATATGCCACTGGAATAATCTTTGTCCTAATCGGCCTCTATTATTCTCTTATTAATATTTATGGAATTAACATTTAAACAGAAAGGATTAACTATGAAAACATTAAAAATCTATGATCCTCCGATGTGCTGCTCCACAGGCGTTTGCGGTCCGAGTGTAAACTCTGAACTGGTTTCCTTTGCAGGAACTGTCAATGGTTTGAAAAAAGCAGGAATAAATGTCGAGCGATATAACCTATCTCAACAACCTCAGGCCTTTGTGATGAATCCTGAAGTGCAGAGATTTCTTAAAGAGAAAGGACAGCAGGGACTTCCGATAATTTTCTTCAATGATGATGTTGCCTTTGAAGGCAGATATCCTTCAAGGCAGGAACTTCTCGATATAGTAAATATCGACTCCTTTCCTTCAGAAAACTGCAAATGTAAAGAAGGTTCAAAATGTTGTTCCGGGAACTAATAGACAAGTCGCCTAAATTCCTCTTTTTTACAGGCAAAGGCGGAGTCGGAAAGACTTCAATGGCATGTGCCGTATCAGTCGCATTGTCCGATATGGGAAGAAATGTATTGCTTGTAAGCACAGATCCAGCATCAAACCTTGACGAAGTGCTGGAAACTTCCCTGGCCAATATTCCCAAAGGAGTTAAGCACATCAACAATTTGATGGCAATGAATATCGACCCCAATAAAGCCGCACATGATTATAAAGAAAAAATGATAGGTCCTTTCCGCGGGGTGCTTCCCGAAGATACAATTGTTTCAATGGAAGAACAGCTTTCCGGCGCATGCACCATGGAAGTTGCGACATTTAACGAGTTTTCAAGGCTTATCGGGGATGAGAATATTTCAAACGCATATGACCATATAATTCTAGATACAGCTCCTACAGGACACACTCTGAGACTCTTGAGTCTGCCTGCGGCATGGGATAATTTTATCCTGGAAAATCAAACAGGAAGTACCTGTATCGGGTCCCTCTCACAAATTGAGGGGCAGAAGAAATATTACGAGAATGCCAGGAATATACTCACTGACCCGAATTACACTATCCTTGTTCTTGTCACCAGGGCAGATGAAATGTCTTTCAAAGAAGCCGAAAGGGCAGGAATGGAACTCTATGAGCAGGGCATTAAATATCAGCACCTCATAATAAACGGGATATTCAAATCTGCATCCAGCGATTCTTTGGCCTTGGATTTTGCCAAAAAAACCGATAAAACAATGAAGAATATGCCTTATTTCCTGAATAAACTTCCAAAAACTCTGGTAAGTTTTATGCCATTTGGCATCATCGGAGCTGAAGCATTGCGAAATGCAGCTTTAGAAAAGTCTGAACAACCTTCAATTTCTATTATTTCAGACGATGAAAAATTAAAAGTGCTGAATGCCTCTTTCTCATGGGATAAACTTCTGAGCGAAATCGAAGCTAGAGGTTCGGGAGTAGTTATGACGATGGGAAAAGGCGGAGTCGGAAAAACTTCAATAGCGGCGGCAATTGCATGTGAACTTGCTTTCAGAGGGCACTCTGTTCATTTATCCACTACGGATCCTGCCGAGCATCTTTCTCAAACTCTCAATTCAGAAGTTAAAAATCTGAAAGTAAGCCGTATCAATCCTAAAGAAGAAACTCAAAAGTATGTAGTATCAGTCATGGAAGTGAACAGCCAGATATTGGATGAAGAAGGTATTGAGCTCCTCAAAGAAGAAATGAAATCTCCATGTATCGAAGAGATTGCTGTTTTTAACGCTTTTGCCAAGATGGTTTCAAATGGAAAGAGTGAGTTCACTGTACTTGATACAGCTCCCACCGGGCATACGCTGTTACTTCTTGACGCTACGGAGTCCTATCACAAACAGGTAGCTAAAAATTCAGATGGTGTAAGCGATGAGGTAAAGAATCTGCTTCCACTACTTAAGAACCCTGACTTTACCAAAATCCTTATTGTAACTCTGCCTGAGGCGACACCGGTTCATGAAGCAGAGCAACTGCAGTCTGACCTGAGAAGGGCTGGCATCGAACCGTATGCATGGGTTATAAATCAGAGTTTCGCTGCTACAGATACAAAGGACACTCTTCTGAAGCAAAAATCTTTCAGCGAACTTAAATACATCAAAGAAGTTACTCAAAGGCTATCCAAAAAGACAGTTCTTTCTCCCTGGCTCGGAGCAAACCTCAAAGGACATGAAAACCTGAGAAAAATATTTACATAAAGGAATAAATTATGGAACAAACAAAAAAGAAAATCCTGTTTTTATGTACAGGGAATTCCTGCAGAAGCCAGATGGCTGAAGGCTGGGCTAGACATCTCAAAGGTTCAGAATTTGAAGTCTATTCGGCAGGAATAGAAAAACACGGGCTTAACCCGTATGCGGTTAAAGTGATGGCAGAAGCTGGAGTAGATATCTCAAAACATTATTCCAAACTTCTAAGCGAACTCAAAGGTATTGAGTTTGATTTCGTTATAACAGTCTGTGGACATGCCAATGAGAACTGTCCTTTCTTCCCAGGAAAAACAAAAGTCATTCATGTCGGCTTTGAAGACCCGCCAAAGCTTGCCAAAGAGCTTGAAACAGAAGAAGACAAACTCAACTGCTACCGCAAAGTCAGAGACGAGATATTCAAATTTATTTTGCAATTATCTGATAAGTTAAACGGAAAAAAAGAAGTATCTGTTTGCGGAGAAGGATGCAGTTGTAATACCGCTTCTTCCAAAAGCAAAAAGGTCAAAGTTATTGTATCCTTGGTTGTACTATTGGCGATTGTCGGAATTTTCTTTTATAAGGCTTCGTTAAAACAAGAAAATAAATTAGTTGAGACCAATACTTCAGCCTTTAACCTCCCGAAATCAGAGGAAAGCGTTAAAGCGGAAGTTCAATCTAATAGTGTATCGGAACCCAATAAATCTAAAGAATCTGATGATACTCAAATCCAGTCGATACAAGAGAATAATGCGATATTGGCTTCTAAGCAAAACGGGGAAAAAATCGGTGATTACATAGAATCGCTTAGCGAATTAAACAAACTTGCTTCAAGTAAAGATGCTGTTTTGATTTTTATACCAACTCCGAAAAGTGAATTTGCAGATGCTCAAACACAGTCTGCTGTTCTTGCTGCCCAGCAAACTTTGAATTCAAATGGCATCTCTCTTGGATTATTCACACTGATGCCAGTGTCACAGGATTATCTGATGATTTCCAGGCAAATTCAGGCTCCGGCTGTTTTGGTGGCAAATAAAGGCAGAGGTATGGCTGCTGTTACGGGGGATGTTACTGAATCAAAACTTTTACAAGCATTTGTTACTTCATCAAGATCCGGAGGATGCGGCACTTCTTCAGGATGCGGGCCATCCAGCGTGGGTTGTAACTAATAAATTCAGGGAAATCAAATGCTGGAATCTATTACAAACACTTTGCAACAAGTCTCATCACAACCAATAGGACTCGTATTTGCATTTATTCTTGGACTGCTTAGCGCATTGACCAGCGCTTGCTGCACCATTCCGGCGCTAGGAATTCTTGTTGGGTATTCCGGCAGCAAGGCGAATGAAAATTGCAAGGCAGCATTAAAATCTACCTTATTTTTTACATTAGGCATTATTGCCTCTTTGATAATAGTCGGACTTGTTGCAGGGTTTGTAGGCCAAATTGCTCAAACAAATTTAGGAAAATATTGGTCGCTCTTTGCCGGAATAATCGCAATACTGCTGGGTTTAGCCTCTTTGAAGTTACTCCCATTCAAAACATCCTTTGGAAAATTTGAAAAATTAAGAGGTGGTTTGAGTAAATCTGGAGTAGTTCTGACAGGCATTGTTCTTGGAGGGATTGTAGCAGTTAGCTCATTACCATGCAATCCTGGAATATTCATTGTGATCGGAGCTGCTATTTTACAAGGAAAAGTTTTTTGGTCAGTTCTAATGCTGGCTATGTTTGCTGTTGGTTTCGGAATACCTCTGGGCGTATTATTGCTAGGTATTTCAATGAGCAAAGTTTGCCTTGCCGCCAAAGGTTTAGAACCAATAATAAGATGGATTTCAGGTCTGATAATGCTTATTGCCGGATTCTATTTTCTGGTTATGTTTTAGTAATTCATTTAATATTTAATATCGATAAGGAGTAAAATATGGATAAAAAAGAAGATATACGCAGTTTCGTCAGGGACGCTTACGCTCAGATAGCTACAAGCAAGAACTCTTCCTGCTGCGGAGCAAACACTTCCTGCACTCAGACAGATGCCCCTGAAAAGCTTGCTGAAGAATTAGGCTACAGCAAAACTGAACTGGAAATATTGCCTGAAGGCACTAATATGGGGCTTTCCTGCGGCAATCCGACAGCAATTGCGTCATTGAAATCCGGAGAAGTTGTTTTGGATCTGGGGTCTGGAGGAGGTCTTGATGTTTTTATAGCAGCGGAAAAAGTTGGCGCTTCAGGAACGGCTATCGGCGTTGATATGACCTATGAAATGCTGATGAAGGCAAGGAAAAACGCAAAAACCTTTTCTGAGAGAACGAAGCTGAACAATGTGGAGTTCAGGCTTGGAGAGATTGAGTACCTGCCTGTAGCCAACAACAGCGTAGATGCAGTTATTTCCAACTGCGTAATAAATCTTTCTCCTAATAAACCTCAGGTTTGGAAAGAAATTTACAGAGTTCTTAAGCCAGGCGGCAGAGCTGCCGTATCTGATCTGGCGCTACTCAGACCACTTCCTGAAAATATTGTCGAATCGGTATCTGCTCTAGTAGGATGTGTCGCCGGAGCTGTTCTGATTGATGAAACAGAAAAAATGATCAAAGATGCCGGATTTTTGAAATACAGATTTGATAAGAAGCCTGGGTATATTGAGAAGATGACCCAGTGGAATGACCCTCTATACTGCAAAATAATCGAACTCTTGCCTAAGGATAAGAAGCTTGGCGATTATATAACAAGTCTTGATGTTTCAGTAACAAAATAAATAGGGGAAACCATATGTCGCAAATCACAAAAAAACTCTCATTTTTGGACAGGTATTTAACCCTGTGGATATTCCTGGCGATGTTCATAGGCGTTTTTGTCGGTTATCTCATTCCTTCATTAACTAACTTTTGGGGTAAATTTCAGGTCGGAACTACTAATATGCTCATTGCTGTTGGGTTGATTCTGATGATGTACCCGCCTCTTGCAAAGGTCAAATACGAAGAGATGAAGGATGTTTTCAAAGATAAGAAAATCCTTTTCCTATCGCTGATTCAAAACTGGATAATCGGGCCTGTCATGATGTTCTTTCTGGCAATAATTTTCCTTCGTGATTACCCTGAATACATGGTAGGTTTAATTATGATTGGGCTTGCCAGGTGTATTGCGATGGTGATTGTCTGGAATGAATTAGCTAAAGGAGACTCCGAATACTGTGCAGGGCTGGTTGCGTTCAATTCAATATTTCAGATTCTTTTGTTCTCCGTATATGCATGGTTTTTTATAACCCTGCTTCCTCCTCTTTTTGGGTTGTCTTCTGTCGTAGTGAATGTAAGTATCGGGGAGATTGCCGAGAGCGTTCTTATCTACCTCGGCATACCGTTTGCAGCCGGTTTACTGACCAGGATCATTCTCATAAAAGCCAAAGATAAAGTCTGGTATCAGTCCAAATTTATTCCAAAGATCAGCCCTATAACTCTTATTGCGCTGCTTTTTACTATTCTCGTGATGTTTTCTCTCAAGGGAGAATACATAGTCAGGCTGCCGATGGATGTAGTCAGGATTGCCATCCCTCTTCTTATCTATTTTGTAGTGATGTTCATGATTTCCTTCTATATAAGCTATAAGGCAAAAGCAAATTATGAGAAATCAACTACTTTGTCTTTCACGGCGGCAAGCAATAATTTCGAACTTGCCATAGCTGTGGCAGTAGCTGTTTTTGGGATAAATTCAGGCGCGGCATTTGCAGCAGTTATAGGGCCTCTTGTAGAAGTTCCGGTTCTTATCGGACTTGTAAATGTCGCTTTCTATTTCAGGAGAAAATTTTTCAAACTAGCTGATTAAAAAAAACTTTGTTATAGAATTAAAATAACATTGGGAATCTTTTAGTATGCCTGATAATGAATTATCAAATCAAGGGATTGTTGTTACTGTTCGCGGAAATATTATAGATATCTTTTTTGAGAGCAACCTGCCGCCAATCTACACTCTTTTGAAGACCGGAAAGGATAAGAAAATTTTAGTTGAAGTTCTCTCCCAGCTTGATAAGAATCATATAAGAGGAATGGCGCTCACCCAGGCGCAGAAACTCAGCAGAGGCGCAATTGTAGAAAACACCGGTGAAACCCTTACAGCGCCGGTAGGCAATAATGTTCTTTCAAGGATGTTTGATGTCTTCGGCAATACGATTGATGACAGAGAAGAACTCTCCGGCGTTCAACGCAGGACAATCCATTGCGAACCTCCTCCTCTGGCACGCCGTTCTGTGAAGTCGGAAATATTCGAAACAGGGATCAAAATAATTGATGTTCTTATGCCACTGGAACGCGGAGGCAAAGCAGGATTCTTCGGAGGCGCGGGAGTCGGAAAAACAGTGCTCCTGACAGAAATGATCCATAACATGATCGGGTACCATAAGGGCATAAGTATTTTCTGCGGTATCGGAGAGAGATGCCGCGAAGGCGAAGAACTCTACAGGGAAATGAAAAATGCGGGCGTCCTTGATAACATGGTTATGGTTTTCGGTCAGATGAACGAACCTCCAGGAAGCCGTTTCCGTGTCGGGCAGACCGCGTTGACCATGGCCGAATATTTCAGGGATGATGAAAAGAGAGAGGTGCTGCTTCTGATTGATAACATATTCCGTTTTATTCAGGCAGGCTCGGAAATTTCAGGATTGATGGGACAAATGCCATCCAGACTGGGTTACCAGCCGACTATGGGAACGGAACTTTCAAAGCTTGAAGAAAGGATAGCTTCCACAGATACCGGAGCAATTACTTCCATACAGGCCGTGTATGTCCCGGCAGATGACTTTACCGACCCTTCCGCAGTGCATACTTTTTCTCATCTTTCTGCTTCCATAGTGCTTTCGCGCAAACGCGCAGGCGAAGGCTTCCTGCCGGCAGTAGATCCTCTCAAATCCAATTCAAAGATGGCAACCCCCGGCATTGTTGGCGAAAGACATTACACTTTATCCCGCGAAATAAGAAAAACTCTCGCACAGTATGAAGAGCTTAAAGACATAATCGCTATGCTGGGGCTGGAACAGCTCTCTCCCGAGGACAGGAATGTAGTTTTCCGGGCAAGAAGATTGGAGCGTTTTCTGACACAGCCTTTCTTCACAACTGAGCAATTCACAAACCTTAAAGGCAGGTTTGTAAGCTTGAAGGAATCTCTGGACGGGTGCGAAAGAATCCTGAAAGATGAATTCATGGAATATCCTGAGAGTTCTCTATATATGATCGGAAACATTGACGAAGCGAAGGAAAAAATGGAGTCTTTGAAAGCGACGGCAAATAAACCTTAAGGTAATAAAAATGCAAAGTGATACCATGAATCTCAAAATCCTGCTCCCTTTCAAAGTGTTTGCTGAAAAAAAGGGAGTTAAAAGGATTATTGCCGAAACTCCTGAGGGATCTTTCGGCATCCTCCCGCACCGCCTTGACTGTACATCATTGATTGCACCTGGAATCTTGGTATATGAGACTGACGCTGACGGAGAAACTTATACAGCTGTAGATGAAGGAATACTCGTTAAGGAGGGAACAAATGTAACTGTTTCAATACGCAACGCGGTTGGCGGGACAGACCTTGACAAACTTAAGGAAGCCGTTGAAAATGAATTTATTGCTCTTACTGAAGAAGAAAAAAATATGCGTATGAGCCTGGCAAAAATAGAGAGAGGTTTTGTCAGGCAGTTTATGGAATTAAAAAACAGTTAAAAGTATATGCCCAAAAAAGATGATCTATCTGTGAAATAGCAGGAAAAATATGGAAAAGAAAACTGAAACACTATTAAGCCGTAAGGTAGGGGAAAAAGCAACGCTGAAACTCAAAAGGCGAGGCAATTCAGGAAATAGCGTGCTGTATGGTTTCGGGATGTTTGGCCTTGTCGGATGGTCGATAGCTTTTCCTACTGTCGCGGGAGCTCTCATAGGCATGTGGCTAGACAAGCATTATCCTATAAAACACTCGTGGACTCTGGCTCTTCTGGTCGCAGGTCTCTTTCTGGGATGCGCCTGCGCATGGTATTGGATTTCCAGGGAAGAGAGAAAAATCAGAAAAGATAAGGAAAAGAATAAGTGAATGAGGGCATCGGTATAATCTTTGCCGGCATAGTCGGCCTTTTACTCGGAGGATTTTTTTTCGGCGGCTTGCTCTGGACTGTCCGTAAGGGAGTCTCATCTTCCAGTCCTGTGCTTCTTTTTGCCGGCAGTTTCGTAATACGGACTGTTATTGTCCTCGCAGGTTTCTATTTTGTTTCAAACGAGGACTGGAAAAGAATCGTTTCGTGCCTGATTGGGTTTATAATATCAAAGATAATCATAAAGTGGTTTTATAAATCACCTCTGGAAAAACAGACTCAACTGAAAAAGGATTCGGATAATGCACATAACTCCTGATCAGATAATTTTCTGGCAATACGGATTTATTAAAATCAATGCCTCAATTGCGATCACATGGGGACTTATGTTTATTATAATTATAGGAGCGAAACTCATCACGAGAAACCTCTCTCCTGACAAGCCCATGACCAGATGGCGCAATATGCTGGAAATAGTTGTAATTAATATCAGGAATCAGATCAGAGAGATAGGATTATGCCGGGCTGAACACTATCTTCCTTTCATCGGTACTCTTTTTCTCTTTATCTTCATTGCCAACCTTTTTACTGTAGTTCCGTTTTATGAACCACCGACAAGTTCCCTTTCGACTACCGCGGCTCTTGCCATATGTGTATTTGCGGCAGTTCCATATTACGGTATATCCGAACAGGGATTCATCAACTACCTGAAATCATATATGAAACCGACTCCGATAATGTTCCCCTTTCATATCATAAGCGAATTCACCAGGACTCTTGCGCTTGCTGTTCGTCTTTTTGGTAATATGATGAGCGGCGTAGTGATTATAGCCATACTGCTTACTATTACGCCCTTTTTTTTCCCTATTTTGATGTGTGCGCTAGGCCTGCTTATAGGCTCAGTTCAGGCTTATATTTTCAGCGTCCTTGCAACGGTTTTTATTGCAGCTGCGACAAGAAGTGAAAGTGATGAAAAAGAACAATATGAAAATTAATCAGGAGGTATTATTATGGACAGTGTAACCATCGTAGCATTAACATCAATTATTGTTTCAGGTCTTACGACGTGTATCGGATGCATAGGCCCAGCAATAAGTGAAGGATTGGCCGTTATCACAGCCTTGAAATCCATTGCGCAGCAGCCGGACGCTTCTCCTGCAATTACAAGGACTCTCTTTGTTGGACTGGCTATGATTGAATCTATTGCTATTTATTGCTTTGTGATTTCAATGATTCTTATTTTTGCCAATCCTTTCTGGAATCATTTCATCGCCAAAGCAGCAGGCGGAGGATAATCTTGCTTTTCTACAATGAATATAGAGGTAGAATAAATGTTAATTGACGCCTTTACAGTCGTAGCGCAGATTATCAACTTCATGATCCTTTTATGGTTTCTGAGGCGTTATCTCTATATTCCTATCCTTAAGGTAATTGACGAAAGAGAAAAGAGGATTGCTGATCAGCTTAAGTCAGCTCATGACGAAAAAGAAAAATCAATTCTGGAAAGAAGAGAACTCGAGCGAAAAAATACAGAACTCGACAAACAGCGCTCAAATCTTATGAAAACAGCTGCCTCGGATGCCCAATCTCTAAGGCAAAAACTTTTAGAGGATGCCCGCAAAGAGTCTGAATCCCTAAAGATTAAACTTTGGAACTCAATACAAAATGAATATCTTACACTCAAGAAAGATATCTATTCCAGAACGCAGCAGGAGGTTTTCTCAATCGCAAGGAAAACTCTTTCAGATCTTGCTGATTCAAGCCTTGAAGAAAGCATAACCAGAACCTTTTTAAGAAGACTTTCTTCCATTGACAAAAAACAAAAAGAACTTCTGCTTTCAGCCATAAAAGCATCAGGAAATAATACCATCCTCATCCGCTCAACATTCGGTATAGCCTCAGAACAGCGTGAGATAATCGAAGCCTCCCTCAGAGAGATAACAGGAGACATTCAGTACAAAATAGTTTTTCAGGATTCAGATAGCCGTATATTCGGAATCGAATTTGTTACTAGCGACTATAAAATAGAATGGAACATCTCTGATTATATAAGTTCAATGGAAAAGACCATGACAGAAACGCTGGCTGAAAAGATAAAAGTCAAAACAACAGAGGGAATTATTCAATAATGTCGTCTGACAACCTGAAAGAAACAATTTATAAGGCCTTAGATGATATTAAGGAGAAAGAAGAA
This sequence comes from Lentisphaerae bacterium GWF2_38_69, assembly GCA_001803205.1. Classification (GTDB taxonomy): domain Bacteria; phylum Verrucomicrobiota; class Lentisphaeria; order Victivallales; family GWF2-38-69; genus GWF2-38-69. Next base: position 141,718 of record MHBE01000059.1, read on the forward strand.
ATATTCTCGCCAGATCTGGCACCCAGAGAAATAGGAAGGATTACAAGCGTATCAAATGGCACAGCTAAAGCCTCCGGACTTCCAGGTGTCTTCTCTGATGAAATACTAAAACTGTCTAAAGACTTTTATGGCATAGCCTTCAATATAGATAAAGATGAGATAGGCATAGTCCTTCTTGGCAATTATCAAAATCTTTCAGTCGGACAAGAAATCGAAAGAACAATGCGCGTTATGGATATGCCGGTAGGCGAACAGCTTCTTGGCAGAGTCATCAACCCTCTTGGCGTTCCTCTTGATGAAAAAGGCCCTCTTGATTTCAGCGAACGGCTACCTGTAGAACGACCTGCCCGCAGAATTCTGGACAGAGCTCCTGTTACTGCCCCCCTCCAAACAGGATTGAAAGTCGTTGATTCCATGGTCCCGATAGGGCGCGGACAGCGTGAGCTTATCCTTGGGGACAGACAGACAGGCAAAACTACCATCGCCATTGATACGATAATAAACCAGCATGATAAAAATGTAATCTGTATTTATTGCGCCATAGGACAGAGAACGGCATCACTTGCTCAGGTGGTTGCAAAACTCAGAGAAACAGGTTCTATGAATTACACAGTCGTATTGGCAGCGGAAGGAGGAGATGCGCCGGGACTTCAATATATTGCTCCCTATGCAGCTACCAGCATCGGCGAATATTTCATGGAAAAAGGCCGTGATGTCCTGATTATTTACGATGATCTCACTTATCATGCCAGAGCATACAGGGAACTCTCGCTGCTGCTCCGCCGTCCACCGGGGAGAGAAGCTTTTCCTGGCGATATCTTCTACATTCATTCCAGATTGCTGGAACGCTCCACCCATCTGAAAAAAGAACTCGGCGGCGGTTCACTCACAGCATTGCCTATTGTTGAGACGGAAGCGCAGAATATTTCAGCTTATATTCCAACAAATCTTATATCAATAACCGATGGCCAAATCTATTTGTCACCAACTCTTTTCGACCTTGGGCTTCTTCCGGCAGTAGATGTAAACAAATCAGTATCGCGTGTAGGAGGCAAGGCTCAATTACCTGCATACAGAGCTGTAGCAGGCTCTCTGAAACTTGCCTATGCCCAATTTGAAGAGCTGGAATCTTTTGCCAGATTTGGAACCAGGCTTAATGCTCATACAAAAAAAGTTATCGAACACGGGCGAAAAATCAGGGAATGTTTAAAACAGCCTGATAATAAGCCAGTTTCAGTTGTAGAACAGATCGTGGTACTGTTGGCTCTGACAAATAATCTTTTCGACAACATCCCGCTTGAATCAGTCAGAAAGGCTGAAATCATTATCCATGAAAATCAGGATTCCATTCCCGTCGATATCAAAGCCAGAATACATTCAAATGAGGCGCTTGGAAATGACGACATCAAGAGGATCATCAGTATCTCGGAGAATGCTCTCAAGGGACTTATACAGATTAAAAATAAACCTGCATGACGCTGCAAATATGAGTGATACACTGCAAAATATTAACCGTAAGATAGCCGGAGCCAGGAAGCTCGAATCAGTAGTTCGCACCATGAAAATCCTGGCTGCATCAAATATAGGCCAATATGAAGCTGCGATACGCTCTCTTGGAGACTATTATCACTCTGTCAGGCTCGGACTTAATGTATGTCTTAGCCGCGGCAAATCATTACTTCCCTATTCGATAAAAAATACCGGAGAGGACACACCTGTGCTGGCTGTCGTTTATGGGTCAGATCAGGGCCTTGTAGGTCAGTACAATGATATTCTTGCAGATTACAGCGCTAAGTCTCTGAATATTCTTCCGGGCAGGAAATATGTCTGGGCTGTAGGTGAGAGGATACGGGACAGGCTGCTGGATTTTGAAATACCGATCGCCGGGACATTTGATGTGCCTCCTTCCATCAAGTCAGTCTCTTCTTTGTGCTCAAAAATACTCTTTGAAACCCAAAGCAGTTTAAATAAGACCGATAAATATCAATTCTATATTTTCAACAATTCTCCAGGAAACGGCGTTATATATGAGCCTGCACAGGCCAGCTTCCTTCCTCTGGATGAAAAGTGGGCTAAAAATATCACAGACATTAAATGGGCAGGAAGAAATTTGCCTGAAATAGTCAAGGATAAAGAAAAAACGATTGAAGGTCTTATCCGCGAATATCTTTTTGTCTCGCTTTTCAAAGCATCTGCCGAGGCTCTCATGAGCGAGAATGCTGCGCGTTTGGCCGCTATGCAAAGGGCAGAAAAAAACATTCAGGAGGTTCTTGAGGACTTGACCATGTCCTATAATAGACTACGTCAGGAATCAATCGATAATGAACTTTTCGATGTTATTTCCGGTTCTGAAGTTCTTATTAATTCATGACCTCACTGATCAGAGAAAAATTTTTAAAATAAAGGAATAAAATGGACTTAATTGCCAGCTTTAAAAATACAATCACCCTCTTCAGTGAAGGTAAAATTGATTATCCGGAACTCAAAAAGACCTCTTCCAAGCTCGGCATATACAAGCAGAAAGACGGCAAATTTATGTCCAGAATCAGGATTCCAGGAGGAGAAATCAGCATTGAAAAGCTAAAGATAGTAAGTGCGCTTTCAAAAGAATTCGAAGTTGATTACATACATTTTACTACCAGAGCAGACATTCAGCTTCACGGAGTAGAGGCGTCAAAGTTACCTGCCCTAATCGATAAATACAGAAAAAACAGCCTTGGATTCTACGGCGGCGGCGGAAATTGTATCAGAGCCGCAATGGCTTCTTCCCATTCCGGAGTTCATCAGAATTCGATTTTCGATGTAGTTCCTTACGCGCAGGAAGTAGAAAAAATTTTTGAGAAGTTTGAGACGACTGCTTCTCTGCCAAGAAAGATAAAAATAGGTTTTTCCTGCTATTCCGATGACTGCGACAATGCCGTCTATCAGGATATGGGATTTGTAGCTAAACTCATTGACGGGAAGAAGTGTTTTGATGTTTATGTTGGAGGGACTCTAGGCAAAACACCATTCAGAGGGATAAAAATTCTTGATTCAATGCCAGTTGAAAATTATTTGTCGGCTCTATTTGCCGTAATGAATCTCTTTCATGAGCACGGCAATTACCAGGATAGGAACAAAGCCAGAATTAAGTTTATAGTAGAAGCAAAAGGAGAAAAAGAATTTAATAAACTCTTCATGTCCTATTATTCTTCTATGAACAAAATCCAGAGCGCTGTTTTGCATGAAAGGTCAGAATTTGCAGCTCAATTTAATGGCAAACTTATTACGATTTATATCCCTTATGGAATCTGCAGTTCAGACGAGCTTGACATCATCATAAAACTCCTTGAAGAGTATAAAGTTAACTTTATCAGATTGACCCGAGAAAGGAATATTATCCTATCCCTTAAGGAAGAAGCTGTTTATGATTTTTATCTTGCTTTAAAACAGTTAGGCAAAAATTACACTGGTGAGTCTTTCAAGGGGCTTATCACTACCTGTATCGGCGGAAAAGTATGCGATGTCGGGATAACAGATTCGCTAAAGTTTGGCGATGCCGCCGCGGAAATTCTGGATGAATATTTCTCTCAGCATCCGGAACAGAAAAAGTCACTGTTCAAGAAGATTCTCAAGTCCATTAAAATCTCAGGTTGTCCAAACTCATGCGGTTACAATAAAATAGCAAAGCTGGGACTCTCAGGCGTAAAATCCAAAAACGAGAAAGGCGAAAGTGTCGAAATGTGCCGCTTTGCGACGCTAAACACCGAGTTTGCTTATTCCGAAGCGCTTAAAAACAAACCTCTTTCAAAAGATGAACTCTCGCAAATAATAGGCGAATTGGTATCCAACCTCCTGAAATAATGAAGCTTAGACATCTCGCCTTAACAATCATTAAAACAGTAATGGCGACTACATTATAAAATCCATAAAGATTGAAAAAACTGCCTGAAGGGCAATATTTAAGCAACATCACAGAGGATGAATTCTATATGTTCACTCATTCACTCAAGAAAATTCTTGCAGCAAGTGTTATTTCAACTGCTATGTTCTCAGCAAGTTATGCTGTAGAGTGCCCCATAGCGACTGAAATTCCAAGCATGCTTATGAACGGGGATTCGAAGCTACACAATGACTAATTCGCTTGAAGTTAAAACAACTAAACTTGACCTCGCAGGCAAGATCATACAGACTGCTTTGACAAGCGACGCAAACCAGATAGACAGGATTTATTTCGATGTTTCTAATGAACAGAAGTACAACGGAGAAGCAATCCAAAAGGCAGTTAAGAATGCTATATCAGATGCTCAGTCTGCGGCAGAAGCCTCAGGTGTAAAATTAGGCAGGATATTAACTATTAATGTTAACAATACCTATATGTCTGGTAACGATTACGGAAGAGGCAATTTTGCAGCAAAGGCTGCATTGTATGATGCCGGCGAATCCGCGCCTGCCACGGACCTTGCGCCAGGCGATGTGACGCTCAGCGCAAGCGTCTCGCTCAAAATTCAAATTGATCAGTAATTATGAAAGAACGGTTTCACAGAAACCCAATTAAGGAGTGCTAATGAAAACTCGTATTATCATCGTGGCGGCTATTCTTGTCATCATAGGGCTGGTTATTTTGTATTTTATCAATTCAGGCAGCACTAATGATTTTTCCTATAAAACTACTCCTGTCAAACTTGGCAATCTTATATCAAAAATAAGCGCTACAGGCACGGTCGAACCAGAAGACCTGATTGATGTGGGAGCCCAGGTTGCAGGCAGGATTGTCAGTTTCGGCAAGGACAGCGATGGCAAATCTATTGATTACGGTTCAAAAGTTGATGAAAATTCCATTCTTGCACGAATAGATGATGTTCTTTATGAGTCGAATGTCCTAGAGGCAAAGGCAAAGCTCGAAGACGCGAAGGCTTATGTAATGAAAGTCAAAGCTGATTTAATTCAACTCGAAGCTAAAAGGCAACTTGCCGAACTTAACTTTATACGCGCGGAAAAACTTCAAACTTCCAATGCAAACTCCAAAGCCGATTACGATGCCTCAAAAGCTGAATATGATGTTTCTAAAGCAAATATTGAAGTCGGAAAGGCATTTGTTTCACAGGCAGAAGCATCTGTCGGAGTAGCAGAAGCTTCCCTGACAAGAACCAGGCAGAACCTTGATTACTGCACTATCAGATCTCCTGTGAAAGGGATTGTTATAGACAGAAGAGTAAATATCGGCCAGACAGTTGTATCAAATCTTAACGCTCCTAGCCTGTTTCTCATTGCAAAAGATTTGACTCATATGGAAGTATGGGTCAGCGTAAATGAAGCTGATATAGGGCAGATTACCCCCGGACAGAATGTAAATTTTACAGTCGATGCTTTCCCTAATGACATTTTCTATGGAAAGGTAGCTAAAATCAGGATGAACGCCTCTGTTAACCAGAATGTCGTTACTTATATTGTAGAAGTCGAAACAGATAATTCCAAAGGAAAACTTCTTCCCTACCTTACGGCTAATGTCAACTTTGAGATAGAAACTCGCAAAAATGTTTTTATGATAGCCAACAGTGCGCTGAGATGGAAGCCGGATTCAATGCAGAATGCAGTAGATAAGAAAAGTCAGAAATCCCAAATCTGGATTCTTGATGCCAAAGCGGTAAATCCAATTGAAGTTACACCTGGAATTACAGATGGTGCTGTTACTGAAATCAGCGGAGATGGACTAAAAGATGGGATGGAAGCTGTTTGCGGAATTAAGAGCGCTGATGAAGTTTCTTCTTCGTCAAACAGTCCGTTTGTACCCCAGTTTAAAATGAAAAAATAATGCAACACTGGCATCTTGCCAGTGTCCTATTAACTTATGTCAAATACCCTCATAGACCTGAAAGATATTTACAAGACTTATCACATGGGGGACATAGATGTCCCTGTACTCAAAGGAATATCTATGAGTATAAAACAAGGTGAATTTGTTGCCCTTATGGGTTCATCAGGTTCTGGCAAGAGCACTCTTATGAATATTCTCGGCTGCCTTGACAGGCCCTCTTCCGGCAAATACTACCTTGACGGAGAGGAGATTTCATCTCTTTCAAATGACGGCCGGGCAGAAATACGAAATCTCAAACTTGGCTTTGTCTTTCAAAGTTTTAACCTTCTTCCAAGAGTAAGCGCTTTTGAAAATATAATTATGCCGCTTGCCTATGCCAGATGCCATGTTTCTACAAAAGAAGCCTTGGCGAAAGGCATACAGCTTCTCAACCAATTTGGTCTTACTGAGAGATCCCGCCATGAACCTTCCAGACTTTCCGGAGGGCAGCAACAGAGAGTGGCAATTGCACGCTCGCTCGTTTGCGATCCGCAGATTCTTTTTGCCGATGAACCTACCGGCAACCTTGACTCAAAAACCGGCATTGAGGTGCTTGACCTATTCAAAAGACTCAACAGAGAAAAGGGTATCACGATCCTAATGGTTACTCATGACATCGAAGTAGCCATGCATGCTCAGAGGATTATCCATATTAAAGACGGGCTCATTGACGGCACTTACGCGGGAGCTGAGAAGAAATGAAAATCAAAGTGGCCATCGTAACATCTCTTAACTCTCTTAGACGCAATCCGATGAGAGCCTTGTTGACAACTCTCGGTATAGTCATCGGAATTGCGTCTGTGATTACTATGATGGAAATAGGACAGGGCTCATCTGAAGCTATAAAAAAAGTAATATCCGGAATGGGTGCAAACTCAATAATCATATTTCCTGAATCTTCTATGTCGTTCGGCGTCAGATATGGCGCAGGTGGCGTAAAAACTCTTACTCCTGACGATTGCAAGGCAATTATAAAAGAGTGCCCTTCTGTCAGGAACGCCGCCCCACTTGTTTATGCAAGGGGACAGGTGGTCTACGGCAGCAAAAATTGGTCGCCCTCTTCAATAATGGGTTCGAATCCGGGTTTTCTGGATGTCCGCGACTGGGAAAATATGTCAGAAGGAGAATGCTTCACTGACAGGGATGTGATGAATGCAAACAGAGTGTGCGTGATAGGCAGAACTGTCGCAAAAGAACTTTTCGAAAATGAGTGTCCGGTAGATAAGGAAATCCGCATATTGAATGTTCCTTTCAAAGTTGTAGGCGTTCTTTCTCCGAAAGGGGCAAATATGATGGGAATGGATCAGGACGATATCATCATCGCTCCGTGGACAACTGTAAAGTACAGAGTCTCAGGCTCAGGCCAGAACCTGATAAATCAGGCCGCCACGACTTCTGCCGCAGCTTCAACTGTAAACTCCACAAGTTCAATATATCCTAATACCGCCGTTAAGTTTTATCCTGATCAATCGACAGTTCAGATAGCCAATTATATGATGTACACAAGATTTGCTAATATTTCACAGATTTTCGCTGCGGCAAAATCCTCGGAAGAAGTTGATTCTGCAATCAGGGAAATAACTCAGCTCCTCAGACAGAGGCACCACCTGAAAGACGGAGCTCCAAATGACTTCACTATCAGAAACCTCAATGAAATACTTAATACCCTTACAAAGACCACCAAGCTTGTTACTAATCTTCTTCTGTGTATAGCAATGGTTTCACTGCTAGTAGGAGGAGTAGGTATAATGAATATCATGCTCGTATGCGTTTCAGAAAGAACCCGGGAAATCGGAATCAGGATGGCTGTCGGCGCAAGACAAAGAGACATTCTGAGGCAATTTCTCACCGAAGCTGTCATTCTCTGCCTGGCAGGAGGAATCATCGGAATCATCATCGGGCATGGAGGCTCCATGATACTTGCCGGAATCCTCGGCTGGCCGATGTCCGCATCTCCCGAAGCAATAACACTCGCCTTTGCAGTGTCTGCAGGTGTAGGAATCGCTTTCGGTTACTATCCTGCCTGGAAAGCCTCCAAACTCGACCCGATCGAAGCCCTTAGGTACGAATGAATATCATTTAAAATAACCAGTCTCGTTTGGATTATCGATTATCCTATGGCGATAGCTCCTGTTTCTCCTGTTCTTATCCTGACGCACTCTTTGAGATCCAGAATAAAGATTTTGCCATCTCCTACGGATCCTGTTCGACCGCCTTCAACTATTGCATCAATAGTAGGGTTGACATATTCGTCATTAACTGCTACTTCAATTTTCATTTTTCTTAGAAGGCTTCCGGCTTCTTTGTGGCTTCTGTAAACGGTTGAAACTCCTTTCTGTCGTCCTCTTCCCATAACTGAAGTCACTGTGACTAGATGGATTTCTTTTTCTTCAAGTCTTTCAAGAACATCATTCATTCTATCAGGCTGAATAATTGCTACGATGTATTTCATTTTAGTTTCCTCCAATGATTTCTTTATTCTAAAGTTGTATATGCAGCTTCTCTGTGTTCCGTAAGATCAAGGCCGACTCTTTCACTGTGTTCTGTTACTCTAAGAACAAAAATCTTGTCGACAATCCAAAAGAGTATATAACTAAGGACAAATGAATAGACCATCGTTATTACAATCGCGCTTAGTTGGTCGAAAAAAAGTTCAATGCCGCCGTACAAAAGCCCTTCTCCTCCTGATTCATTAACAAATTTTGAAGCAAAAAGCCCAACTGCAAGCGTCCCCCATATCCCGCTTATTCCATGCACGCCGAAAGCATCAAGAGAATCATCATAACCAAACTTGGCTTTGGCAAAAGTTACCGACATGTAGCATATAACTCCTGCTCCTATCCCAATTACAATGGCACCAAGGGGAGTTACAAATCCTGCGGCAGGCGTAATAGCTGCCAGACCTGCTACAGCTCCTGTTATTAACCCCAGAACAGTTGACCTATTGTTATAAATAATGTCAAGAACACCCCATGTAAGTCCTGCCACAGCCCCCGCAATGTGAGTAACTACGAATGCATTTGCGGCAAGGCCTCCTGATGAGAGAGCGCTCCCTGCATTAAATCCGAACCATCCAAACCATAACATTCCTGCTCCAAGAACTGCAAAGGGAAGATTGTGAGGAGGTGAAATTTTGTCAGGATATCCGATTCTCTTGCCAAGGAAAAGCGCTGCTGCCAGAGAAGCCATACCAGCATTGATATGAACAACTATTCCGCCTGCAAAATCAAGCGCACCCATTCCTCCTGATACGCCAAGTATCCCTTTATCTGCCCATAGCCAATGAACGATTGGATCATAAACAATTGTTGACCAGAGAAGGGTAAATATGCAGAAAGGTACAAATCTGATTCTTTCGGCAAAGGCTCCTATTATAAGAGCAGGTGTGATTACAGCAAACATCGCCTGATAAATCATAAACAAGCAATGCGGCACTGTCGTTGCATAAACTGCGCTTGGAGCCATCCCTACTCCCAGAAGCCCAGCAAAAGATAAATCTCCTATTATACCATTAATAGTCGGGCCAAAAGAAAGAGAATATCCAAAAAGAATCCATTGCACTGTAACAAGACAGAGAATAAACATGCATTGCATTAAAACGGAAAGAACATTTTTCCTTCTTACAAGTCCTCCATAGAAAAATGCCAGTCCTGGAGTCATAAACATCACAAGAGCTGCGCTTATAAGCATCCAGGCAGTATCTCCGCTGTCAATAGATTTTAAAACTGCAATTTCTTTAGATGCCTGACTATGCTCTCCTGCCGCAAGGACTACCAGCCCCGCAACAATCAAAGCTATTACAAACAACCCCCAGCAAAGATTCCTAATTTTCACAATTGCTCTTCCTCTAAATATAATTTTTACTGAAATATTTTTTAAAGACAAGCAACTCGTGTGCCAGTGAAGATGATTTAATTAGTAACTTATAACTATAAATAAGATACAATTATTGTACTGTATTGATGTTTCTTATAAAACTAACAAATATGGCTTTTTGCAATGCGCAGCACTTACAATTTTGCAATAAACAGAATTGGCTAAATGAATGAATTTTCAGTAAATTTATTTGATAAATTCTGTATGATTGTTAAATTTATTTTCTTTTCCGACTTAATTCGGGGCGTAGCGCAGTCTGGCTAGCGCATTTGGTTTGGGACCAAAGGGTCGGAGGTTCAAATCCTCTCGCCCCGACCATTTTTTTTTAGGCTCTTCGTCAACAAACTTTATCAAACTCTTATATGTAAGTTGATTTTTTAAAGTTATATGCGATAATTTTCAATAAGCTGTAAATTCATAACCAACAATATATATAATAAGGAAGAAGTAAAGAATTATGAGAAAACTTAAGTCCTTAACAATTAAGGTTTCCCTTTGCCTTTCGTTAATGCTTGCATCAAATTTCACTTACGCGGCATTCATGCAAAACTGGCTGAAACCTTTTCAGGGGCCTGGACAGAATATCAATTTGCTTATTGTGACGGGCAATTATTCAAAATCCAGAATGCTTGCTGAACTTATCCAATCCTATAATGCCCAACCTGTTCTTTTAGCACCATATGTAGGAGAAAATTCAGGAGACGACCTTTTCTTTGTTCCCCCAAAAAAAGATGGGCAATCTCTCAGAGTACCATATACCGAAATGACAAATTTTATCAACTTTGTCAACCCGAAAATGGTTCTTGTACTAGGAGGACCTGAATATGTACCTGATATATACTTTAAAAAAATACAGGAGAATAGAACCATAATAAGGCTTACAGGGAAAGATTGGATTAAAACTGCTGAATCTGCAGGAAGACTTCTTAATCTGACTAATTTATCAAGAGACTATCAAAAACTTATTGATGAGCTAAATAGCGATACTAATTATCAAAGAGCCTCCTCTCTCAAACAGCATCAGACAGAAGTTGCTGGAGATGCGGCTGCTTTTGATGGGACTGCTCCGTTCGAATTTTCTCAGGATAAAGTCATTGACGCATCTGAGAAGTAATATCTTTTTGAATTAAATTAAGGCCGCCAATTTCGGGCGGTCTTTTTTCTTTCAGTGCAAATAATAAAAAATGGTGACTTTTTTTACCCAAAAACCTTTACCAAGTGTTATTAATCTTGGCAGGTATAAACTTGTTCTTCCTGAAGTATTCGGTTTTTGCGGCGGAGTAGTCCGCGCAATAAATCTTATGGAGGAAACCATCTTGCAGAACTGCGGAAAACGAATTTTCCTATTGGGAGAAATTATACACAATCAAAATGTCAATGATTATTTCTCCTCTAAAGGAGTAACTATTATAGACTATAATAAACTTGAGAGCATTTTTTCAATTGCATCCAAAAACGATATTATTGTAATTCCTGCTTTTGGTATAAAAAAAGAACTCGAAGAAAACATCAGGAGTGAATTCTCAAATGTCATTGACACAACTTGCAATGATGTCAAGAAAGTATGGAATTTTATATCATCGGAATCAGCAAAAGGTTCAAACATTCTCATTCACGGATATCCTTTTCATCCTGAAGTCGAGGCAAGTATTTCAAGAGCATCAGATAAATCAGCAGTCAGAGTTATTCCTGATATATTTTCTGCAGAGAACTTTGTGAAACATAACCTTACAACCTCAAGTTATGCATTGGCAAATCAGACTACGATGCTCTATTCTGAAACATGTGAAATTGAGTCATTTCTTAGAAGAGAGCTGGAAAAAAAAGGTGTTAAACTGAACGCCTGCCAGGCTATCTGCAAGGCAACATATATGAGACAAATTGCTGCCGAAAAGTTACTTTCAAACCAGTATATAGATATGGTCTTTGTCGTCGGAGGATATGACAGCAGCAATACAAATAATCTTTATAAGCTTGCTAAGTCAAAAAAACAAAAGACATTCTATATCAAAGATGACTCTTCAATCAGCTCTAATTTCTCAATAGAATATTATATTCCTTCAGAGAAAACTATCGCCAAAACTGACTTAAATTCCTTTATTCCTCAGATAAGAAAGATTGCAATTCTTGCTGGAGCCTCATGCCCTATATCATTAGTAGAGAAAGTTATTCGAAAACTAAGCCTTGTCGCAGGGAAATGAACTTCTTGTCTCGAAGATATTTAGCTGCATACGGAGCTGTAATAACATTGTGGTTAGCATCACATCTACTTTCTATATGATGGGGCTTGCCGAATATGAGAAGCGTTGCTCCTGATTCGATTCCGTCAAATACTTCCTATACTGCCGAAAAGGCTCTGCTCACAGGAGGAAACAAATACCAGCCACTTCAGTATCTGATCAATTCGATGTTTTTAAGACAGTATAATGAAAGAAGTCAGAGCCTAGAAACCGTGATAAAGTTACGAACTGAAAAAATAATGACCATGAATTGGGGTACAGCATCAATGCAGCTTATGTCAGCGCTATTTCTGTTCATATATCGCAAGAGCGTAATGAATAAAGCTGAATCGTTCCAATATGGAAAACTTATAGCGCTTTTGGGGCTACAACCTACTTTTCTATATTGTTTTTCTTTGTTCAGATAATTGAGTTTTCCTCCATAAGATTCTATTTGCCGCTTCTGCCCTTTTTCTGCTGTCTGATTGCATGGGGTTATACTCAGTTCAAAACAAAACTTCTATTCAGACTACTCTTTTTCTTTCTGTATGTTATTCAAATTATTTTCTCAATCCAATTTATTATGGAATTGAGGTTTAACTCAAGCGTAGCCCTCAGAAACTACTACCTTGGCGAGTCATCCATTAAGGACAAATTCATAGTCTGCGACGGGACAGACCTAGGCATTCAAATATCTTACAGCACAAGAGGGAATAAACATATCTCTACGCTCAGAAACTGGAGCCAATCCAAATTCGGCTATCTGTCAAATTGTCGCTCGATAGATGTAAATCCTCTTTCAATTGCCATGCTCTTGCCGGACATTGTAACTTCGGAAACTTTCGATGACTCAACTTTGCTCTCAATCAATTATAAAATAATCAGAAATATCAAAGGCTATGTTGCAGTTTTTCCTTCTCTTTATCATTTTGACACGCCAAAGTTTCAAACATCTGATATAAGCAAGTATGCTATAGGCTCCAACGCTTTTGTATTTCTGTCAGAAAGTTACAAGCAAGGCAAAAGATGGGAAGACCTTTATAAATGCTAAAAATTTCTTATGGAAAGAAATTTAAAGGACATGTTCAAGGCGGCCGATGCGGACAAGTTCTTCAGCTCATACAATTCAGCCCCGCTCAAAAATTAGCTTAGATTAACAAGAGATAATAAGTTTCTGCACACAAATCATGAGAAACACTATTCCAAAGCCCCATGATTCTTTGCAATATCTATCCAATGTTCAGCAAGATTTTTTGGATTTGTTCCTATTCCGCGAGCAAGATGCAATGCTGCTCCCATTATTAGAACAGAAGCTTCATGTAATTCCTGATTTGTTTGCAAATATCCAAATTTTCCCTGTACTTTTAATTGAAGTAAATCATTATGTTTTTTGACAAATAAAATTGGATCTTCTAAATCATCAGAAATTTCAGGAAGCATCAAACAATCTATCCATTCGTGTCCTATCCTATTTGCCAATACTTCTGGTGGTTCGCTGCCCATTTTTCTCCATAGAAATAATGTTTTCTTGTCTCCAGATTCAGCCAATCCGGTGTCAAGAAGAAGCATAAATGCTATATCAGCCAGATTTTGCATCATTTCCAAATATTCATCTTGAGCTTTTTCGAAATTATCTGCTTCCTGGTCTTTAAGATATTCGCCTATAGTCAAATGAGGCAACGCGGAAACTTCCGGGCATCCTTCCAGACATGGAAACTTATTCCCCTGGTACATATAGTGAACTTTTTCGCTTTGTATCTGGCGACCCAACGGATATAACCGACAACATAGCGGGCGCCCCAAATGCACGCTGCATCCGAAATTAGCGATATATTGACTACAAGCTTTTTGATTCTTCCACCCTGCTTCTCCATCGAACCGTAAACGAATCCCTCCAAACTCACAATAAAGATCACGAAATTCCCTTGGAGTAATTTTTTTCTCCCTGGCAAGGCACGCCAACTCCCATGGGTTAAGCAGCACTAGCTTACCGTAACAGCAAGTTCCTGTTCTTGAACAAGTCAGAGGCAATTTATCTCTAATACTGATTTTAGTTGTTTCCATTATATCTGTTTGATCCTTGCAGGCAGTAATTTTTCTTCATTCAATATTTCCAATATCTGCTTCATTTTTTCCTCAATTGTCAAGTCACCAACTAGTTTTAAGATTTTAGTATTTGCTTTTGCAATCCATTTTTCATGTGCATGTAAAGTTCTATTTGCAATGCCTGAATTGTCGTCGTAGTCACTTGCCCAATTAATGAAATTCTCAAACTTCTTCAATTTTTTCTGGTCTGAACAAAGTTGGTCGCCATATCTTTCAAATTCCCTTTTCTTGAGCCGCTCAATTCTTATCTCCTTTGGCAAATACAAAAAAACGATTAAGTCAAAAGTTGGAAATACATGATCCCCCCAATTAATTACAGAACCTCCCAAAATCCAATCATCATGCTTTTCCAGATCAGCGATGATTCGCAAATTCCTTTCTTCTGCATTATATCGTTCTGTAAACGGCTGTTCGGTATTTTTCCAAAAATAGTTATCGGAATCAAAATAAGGGACATCTAGCCTGTTAGCTATCGCTTGCCCCAATGTCGTAACTCCGCTTCCTGATGCGCCAAAAATATGTAGTTTCATAAAGGGTGTGTTAAATTTACTTCCATTAATCCATCTTTATGATTTTCTAGATTATATCATTGCCAGAATAATGGTGGTAACACCTAACTTTGAATATCTTGATAATTTTCTATGCCTCATAATCTGTCGCCGTTCCCATTCGGGAGGGCTGGAAGAGAATCTCTTATCAGATCCCCCACACGCTCACGCATGTGGCTAAAAACATCAAACAATAAAACCTTTAGTTAATAAGAACTGATTACTTTTAGCATTTTAGCCGTAGATTTAGCTCTATGACTGATTGAATTTTTTATAGCTTCCTCCAGTTCAGCAAAAGTTTTATCATATCCTTCAGGCACAAAAACGGGGTCATATCCAAATCCGTTTATTCCCCTTGGCGCATCAATGATTTTTCCATGCACTTCACCTCTGAAAGTATCCACAGACCCGTCCGGTCTGGAAATAGCAATTACACTTACAAACCTTGCTCTCCTATTTGTCTTCCCTTTAAGCTCATGCAGGAGTTTATTAATCTTATCCATATCTGAAGCTCCCTCTCCAGCATATCTTGCAGAATAAACACCCGGTCTGTAGTCTAGAGCTTCAACTTCCAAACCGGAATCATCAGCAAATACGAAAGTATGTTTTTGCAAAGCAATAGATCTTGCTTTGAGAACCGCATTTTCTTCAAATGTATTTCCTGTTTCTTCTATGTTATGGAAAAAACCTGCTTCTGCCATAGTTATGACTTTAAAGCCTGAACCTGATAAAATACTTTTTAATTCCGATATTTTGTGCTTATTATTACTGGCAATAATAAGCATTTTAGTTGTTAGCATTCTAATGTCTCCATGCTCGAAATTTAACTTTTTTGAAACTATACAATATTTTTCTTAATTTTCCGATTGGAAAATGATTTCAACCATATTATTTTTCAAAGTCAATATAATCTACTAAAACCAATACATAAGAGGTATTGAATTTATGGATAAAAATGCCATTCAGGAACTCCAGAACAAAATTTCAGAAGTATCAGCTTTCATTCCTAAGCTCAAAACCGAAATAGGAAGAGTGATAGTCGGTCAGGAAGCATTGGTAAATCGTATGATTTTAGCACTTATCGCAAATGGACATATTCTTCTTGAGGGTCTGCCTGGGCTGGCTAAAACTCTTGCTGTAAAAACAGTTGCTCAATCTGTAGGCGGGGCATTTTCCAGAATACAGTTTACCCCTGATTTGCTCCCTTCAGATGTTATAGGCACAAATGTTTATAATCCTAAAGATAATACATTCAGTGTTAAAATTGGACCTGTTTTCGCGAATATTACTCTAGCTGATGAAATCAACCGCGCGCCTGCAAAAGTACAGAGCGCACTGCTTGAGTGTATGCAGGAAGGACAAATAACAATAGCAGGACAATCATTCAAGCTACCCTATCCATTTCTTGTAATGGCCACACAGAATCCCATTGAACATGAGGGCACATATTCACTTCCGGAGGCTCAGGTTGACAGGTTTATGTTCAAACTCAATATTACATATCCAAAGCGCAATGAAGAAAAGCTTATCTTAGACAGAATAGCCCATACAAAACTTGACCTAAGCGCAATGTGCGTAACTACGCTTGATAAAATACTTGAAGCTCGTGAATGGGTCGATAAAGTTTACATTGATGATAAAGTAATCGAATATATTCTAGATATAACTTTTGCAACGAGGCCAAAAGAGCACTCTGAGCTTTCTCAAAGACAGGCAAATGCCAAGATAAAGCAGCTTGATTCTTTAATACAGTACGGCGGCTCGCCCAGGGCTTCAATATTTATGGTTCTTGCATCAAAGGCGGCGGCATTCATGGAAGGCAGAGCATATGTAGTCCCGCAGGATGTTAAAAATGTAGCTCATGATATTTTAAGGCATAGAATAATGATCAGCTATGAAGCAGAGGCAGAGAATATGTCATCTGATGACATCATAAAAATTATTCTTGACGAGCTTCTTACACCTTAATATTAATCCTTTTAGGCAGTTGCGATTATGATATCGTCTGAACTTCTTTCCAGGATCAGAAGAATTGAAATACGAACCCGTAAGATGGTCGAAGATCTTACGGCCGGCGCATATCACAGTGTCTTCAAAGGAAGTGGTATAGAATTCGAAGATGTCAGAGAATACACACCTGATGACGATGTAAGGGATATTGACTGGAATGTGACAGCCAAGATGGGAACCCCTTACATAAAAAAATATGTTGAAGAAAGAGAACTGACAGTCATGCTCCTCGTGGACATGTCCTCGTCCTGTTTCTTCGGAAGTTCTGAAAAGACAAAAAATGATACAATCATAGAAATAGCTTCACTCCTTGCTTTCAGCGCAATCAGAAATAATGACAAAGTCGGACTTCTGCTATTTACAGATAAAGTAGAATTCTATCTACCTCCAAAATCAGGGAGAATCCACATCCTGAGGCTTATAAGAGAGATGGTAGTAAGAAAACCCGAATCAAAAGGCACAAATATTTCCATGGCGCTTGAGAAAATTATGAAACTTCTGCCTAAAAAAGCTGTTATTTTTCTGATAAGTGATTTGATAGACCGAAACAGCAACTTTGGCAAGGCTTTGACAATTGTAAATAAAAAGCATGATGTCATAGCAGTAAGAGTTCTTGATAAACTCGAACTTTCCATGCATGCCACCGGATATCTTAATCTAAGCGATTCAGAAACAGGGAAAGACGCCTTTTTCTGCGCCAAAGGACAGAATCTGAAATTCTTTGAAGAGAAAGCCAGTGCTCTGCATAAGGAAAGCAAGGATATCTGCACTCGTTCCAAAGTTGATTTAATAGATATTACATGTGGAGAAGACCTGGTCAAACCGTTACTTTCATTCTTCAGAAAGAGAGAAAAGATTTATAATAAAGCATGATTAGAAAACTTATAAAAATATCTATAATATCTTTAGCGATAATATTGTTTGCAATATTAATTTTTGCCGCTGCTATATATTTGGAATACAGGTCAATTACAATAGAGAATCCTGCTCCGGCATTTGTTAAAAGCCAGATATTGCCATCAGATGAAGCACCGCTTGGAGATGTGATGCGTGCTGTCTTTACTTTTAAGTCGCCTTGGAACAAATCACCTGTTTCTGCAGAAATAAAAGCTGCTGACGGCAGTCAGGCAATAGGCAAAATAGAATTTGAAAAAATTGAAAATTCATGGGGCAGCTCCACATGGAATGCAATAGTAAAAGTTCAGCCATTTACTACAGGTTTAATCCCTGAAGGAACAGCAAAGATAATATTTTCTCCTGATAAAGATGGGAAAAGAGACTTTCTTGATCTGAAAATTCCTGAAATTACTTCGCTGGAAATCAAAGATGTACCAGGTCAGCCTGTTCTTGCGTCAAAAGAAGAAATTACGGCTATAACACAATCGAAAGTTTTTTATTATATCATAGGCGCTTTTCTTGTTATTATCATAGCATTATTCTTATGGGTTATTTTCAGGAAGAAGAAAACTCTGCCAAGGATTCTAACCCCCTGGGAAAAAGCCATACTGACTCTCAACGGTATTAAAATTGAATTTACCAAAGGAGAGCTCCAACCAGTAAAATGCTTTCTCAAGCTCACGGATTCTGTCAGGTTCTATCTGGAGGAAAGATTCTACCTCCATGCTCCCAAACAAACTACAGAAGAATTTATGACTGATATGGAAAACCCTTTGAGCCCTCTTAATAATAGGGATAGAAATTTCCTGAGGGAATTTATGCGCTCAGGTGATATGATTAAATTTGCTAAATATGACGCGGACAAGGTACTGATTGAAAATTCTATAGATAGAGCATTGCTCCTGATAACAGAAACCATTCCCAAACCGGAAGATAATAAAACGGAAACTCCAAAGACCTGATTATGAACGAAATTTATCATAATTTTACTGCAGGATTCAGATTTGAATCTCCATGGTATTTACTTCTTTTAATTCTTCTGTCTTTAATTATTTATCTATCTCTGAAAAGGAGAATGCCTTCTATACGGATTCCCTGGCTGAAACCTTTTACAGACACCTTACAATCCAGGAGGAAGTTCACCCCTGTTTATTTTGGCCTTATCTCTTATTCGATAGGCTTTATATTGCTTGTTATCGCTCTTGCCAGGCCTCAATTTGGGATAGAACAGCTAATTCAGAGAGCCGAAGGAATTGACATGATGCTCTTAATGGATTTATCAGGTAGCATGCAGGCTTATGATATTTCCCCCGACATGAACTCTTCACAGATTCAAAGCGGCCTTGAGAATGGTTCCATCAAACAAAGAATGGATTATGCGAAAGATCAGATTTCAAATTTCATTAAGAAACGACCTAACGATAGGATTGGATTGGTGGTTTTTGCTCCAAAATCTTATTTGGCTGCTCCTCCAACTCTTGACCATACATTTTTGCTTTCGCATATTGACAATGTAACTTCTGGAATAGTAGGAGATTCCACTAATATAGCTGCCCCCATAGCTACAGCGGTAAACAGCCTCAAAGATGCCCCATCAAAGAGAAGAGTAATTGTTCTCTTTACAGACGGAAGCAATAACGTTAATGACAGAATAAGCCCCCTGCAGGCTGCAAAACTTGCCAAAACCTTTAATATCGTTATATACACGGTCGGGATAGGAAGCAATACGGCATTTGTTTTCCAGAACTCTCCGTTCGGCGCACAATTCCTGCCGGTTTATGGGCAATTCGACGAAAAACTACTTACAGAAATAGCTGCAATGACAGGCGGTAAATATTTCAGAGCAAATGATGCTGAAGGACTAAAAACTGTCCTAAATGAAATAAATAAGCTGGAAAAGACCACTATCACAAGCCCAAGATTTGTAGACTATAGCGAATATGGGCCTAAACTCGTAATACTTGCCCTAATATTCCTTATTCTAGGAGTTATTTTAGAATCCGTATTCTTTCCCCGCATTCCTTGATAAAAGCGAAAAAGTAAAAAGTGTTAAGCTTGTGACATAAGATTATTGTGAAGACTGGTATATCTTGGAACGCTCTTATAATTAGACACTGCAATAGATACTGCTTTTTTTGATCCAATCAGCACAAGAAGTTTCTTTGCTCTTGTTACTCCGGTATAAATTAAATTGCGCTGAAGCATAATATAATGTGACATTATGCAGGGAATTATCACTGCCGGAAACTCGCAGCCCTGAGATTTGTGAATAGTAACTGCATAGGCAAGATTTAATTCTGACGACTCTTCAAAATCATACGAGACCATCCTGTCATCGAATTTTACAATGAAAGTCCTTGAATCTGTGTTTATTGATATGATAAAGCCGATATCACCATTAAAAACATTCTTGTCATAATTATTACTGGTCTGCATAACCTTGTCGCCGGCTTTAAAAAATTTGTTTCCGTAATTAAAGCTTACAGTTGATTTATGATTTAGGGATTTTTGAAGTTTTTCATTAATAGCAAAAGTCCCATTGAGTCCTTTACTCATGGGAGAAAGTACCTGAATGTCTTTAATAGGATCAAAACCAAATCGCGCGGGAATTCTTTCGGTAACCATTTTTATAATCAGTTCTGAAACTTTTTCCGGCTCCTCCTGCTCAATCCAGTAGAAATCACTAAGCTTCCTGGAATCTTCTTTCGCAAAACTGAAAAGTTTCCCTTTATTAATTTGATGAGCGACACTAATTATCTTGCTCGTTGATGCCTGCCTGTATATTTGCCAAAGTACTGTTACCGGACATATTGAAGTGACAATAATGTCCTTGAGAACATTTCCTGGACCAACAGAAGGCAGTTGATTCACATCTCCCACAAGGACGACTGTTGTTCCGTTTCTTATCGCTTTAAATAAACTCAAAGCCAAAGGCATATCCAGCATAGAGCACTCATCTATCACCAGAAGATCTGCTTTAAGTTTATTATTCTGATTGAAAATGAATTCTTTATTTATAGGATCCCATTTCAATAATCTGTGAATAGTCTGAGCTTTAAAGTTTGTAGCTTCAGACATTCTTTTTGAAGCTCTCCCTGTAGGAGCCGACAGATATACTCTTAATTTCGCTTTCACTGCCCGTCTTATTATCTCGCTTATAACTGTCGTCTTGCCTACGCCAGGACCACCGGTAATAATGGAAATAGGACTTACTGCAATGTTATTAATTGCTTCATTCTGTTCTGAATTGAAAGTCATTTTCTCATTATCTGAAGGCGCTATATTGTTTAAAAACATTCCCTTATGACTCTTCAACCTCAGCAGGGTTTTTAAAATCGAGGCTAACTGTAGTTCAGAATTTCTCATCAGAGGGTCAAAAATAAAGAGCCCGTTTAGAGAGTTGGCGACAATTGAATCTACAATGCAAACGTTTTTCTCTGAAGCCATGGCAATACTGTGTCTGCTTTCATCAGGAGTAATCTGAAGTGTCTCGGCATTTATTTTAATGAAATCTTCAAGAGGATAACAAGTGTGGCCTGCTTCCGCAAGTTTATTCAAAGTATGTTTAATGCCGGCAAACAATCTCTTCTGGTCATTATGCTCGATACCAAGATTCTTTGCTATATTGTCAGCTCTGATAAAACCTATACCGCTAACCATATCCGCAAGAGCATAAGGATTGTTTTTTACCATTTTTAGAGCGTTGTGCCCAAAGCGTTTATAAATGCGGTTGCAATACGCAATGCTAATTCCAAGGCCTTGGAAATAAATTGTTACTTCTCTTTTATCCGCCTGCTCCTGCCATGATTTCCGGATTGATTCTATTGTCTTCTTGCCAAAGCCCTGAATTTCAGATAAACGGGATGAATAACTATCAAGGACATCAAGAGTTTTTTCTCCAAAATGAGAAACAATCATTTTAGCTCGTTTCTGGCCGATTCCGTAAATTAATCCGGACGAAATATATCTTTCTATTCCTTCTTTGGTTTTCGGAAGAGTAAATGAGAAATTTTCTACTTTCAGGAATTGTCCGTGTTCAGGATGTTTATCCCATTTCCCTGAAGCTTTAATTCCCTGTCCTTCAAAAACTCCTGATAAAGGTCCTGTAAGAGTAACTATTTTACTGGTTTTATCTTTGATCCTTACAACAGAATAAGTTTCATCTTCATTGGTATAAACAACTTTTTGAACTTCACCTTCTAAAATAGGAATAATTTCTTTTTCCGAAGGCTTTGGATATTGTCCATTGAAAGAAAAAAGGTCTTTCATGCAGATTTTTTCTGTTTTAATAGAATTATTTTTTTAATAATCTGGTTTGCGGTCATTGAAGCCATAACGCAAATTGTAATTAAAGCCGGAAGCTGATATCTGGGCATCGTAATCGGCCCAGGAGCAAACAGATAATATTCAGCGCAGGCTAAAAAAACAAAAAACAGCATCCATTTCCTGCAGAAGATCCATTTTAAAAGCTGAATGATGAACAATAGGTAGGTGATAAATACAACAATCAGCAGAGGCAGGCAAAGAAATAAGAGATACAATTGGCCGTTAAAATAATACAAAGTCGCCGCCAAAATTCCTTTTTCACTCAGAACAGTAAAGGTTCCACGCCCCGTCTGAGTATATCCAAGGACTTCAAAAAAAGTCGGCGCGTCAGGGAGAAGTATCCAAGGCCTGAAACACAGGAGTGCATAAGTAACAGGATGCTCTGCAATAATATCAAGTAAAAGTTTATTCTGATAATCTGTTTTTTTCTTAAGTGTATTATACAGTTGAGGATTGGCTTCGTAAGTTCGCTCTACCATCTCCCTAAGTTTTTCACGATTATAGTCCGGAGAGTAATTATTAACCTTGCTTAGAAGAACAGCTCCATTGTTAAATAATAGGTTTCCAGATAAATTGCTTAGCCTGAATCCGCCCCCTTCCATATAATTTCTAGCCATCCACGGACATAGGATAAAAAAGGCTAATATGATTGAACATAAAGACAATGTTAACTTTTTGGTTAATGGAATTTCTTTGTATATAAAAAGAATAAAAATTGCAGGAAGAATCCAAAACTGGTTAAAATCTCTTATCATTGAACCAAGCGAAGCAACTAGTATAGCAAGTAAAAAATATAAGGAGCGTTTACTTTTAATAAATTTGAAAAAAAAGAAAACCTGAACGGCTACAAAAAATGTGAACAATGTATCAGAAAGCAGCAATGGAGAAATAGCGATACTTGTAATATTAAAACAGAATAAAAGAGAGGCTCCTATTCCGGCATAAAATCCTCCAAATAAATTTCCGCAATAAAAAATAAATAAACATGTAAGCGCGCTTAAAAAGCACGACATTATGGCAGTCCATTTAAAACTTCCTGTGACTTTTAATATCCCTGCAAGAAATAATGAATACCCCGGCGTTCTATATACTTCCGGAGAATCTGATTGAGGAGTCTCATTGTATTTTCCCGTTTCTACAAGGGACAAGGCTGAGTTTATATAACCTCCTGAATCAGGCCTTGTAAGTTTCTCCAAAGGATTGTCAATAGATGGAAGTGCTACAAAAAGCCTTACTGCGAATGCAATTCCCACAACTAGCCATACTAGACTTGTTAGCCTTCTGCATTTTTTTAAATATTCTGATTCAATGGATAAAAGATTCAACTTGTTTCTATCTTTTCTGACAGAGATAAACCGCCAAAGAAATGTAATCCACAATGCCTGAAAGCCATCGGACGGCTTAATTTTTTTCCCTTGCTCTTTTGTCCTTGGATTATATGTAATTCCAACTTCTTTTATGTTGTACCCTAGTTTCAAAAGCTTGCATGTGACTTCCGGTTCCCATTCAAATGAGTTCCCTTTAAAATCCAAATTTCTGATAAGATTTCCGTCAAAAGTTTTATAACAAGTAGGTTCATCTGTCAAAATCGCCCCAAAAAGAAAATTAATCCAGTTAGTAACAATATATCCTCCAAGCAAATAGAGAAAATATGAATAATGCCTTTCACCTGCTGAAAGTTCGCGCGATCCGTAAACTACTTTTTCATTTCCATTAAGAATAGGTTCAATACACTGTTTGTAATCTTCCGGATTGTACTCAAGGTCTGCGTCCTGAATTATAACCACATCGCCAGTGGATTTTTTTATCCCGTGCCTGACCGCTGATCCTTTGCCTTCATTCTCCTTTTCAAGATAAATAAACTCAGAATCATTTTGAGAATTAGCTATCCATTCTTTTATCATACAGGAAGATGAATCAGTTGAACCGTCATTTACAATGACTATTTCCTTCCTGACACCAAGTTCGACCGAAGAAACTTTCTCAAGCAGTTTTATTATAGTTTTTTCTTCGTTATATAACGGGATGATAATAGATAGTTTCTTTCGTCGCATTTTAATGAGTTCATCTCCAAAACTTAAACTTTGACACTATAGCATATATTACAAATACATTTGATTGAAGCATACGATGATAGCCAAATCTTACTACTATCATATTATTGCTATAACATCTTTTGCGCAATTATATAAAGGTTTTGTCCAATAGGAAATCTTATATATTTTTCTAATTGTATTTGGATCGGCAATATATAATTATCAAAAATTTTAACTTGTCCTGGTTTTTGTGATTTTATCTTAAAAATTCTATTATTAATTAGCCATGCCCAAAAACCCACAAAATTTGTATATTCGCATTTTATTAACTTAAACCCAATAGATTGTAGTTTTTTAGAAAGTTGAATTTTCGAGTATCTTCTATAATGATTAAGTCGTTTATCCATTGAACCAAACAGGCATTGAAAAGCAGGAACATAAATGAATAAATATCCGCTTGACTTGAGTAATTCAAAACTTTTAAATAATGCTCCATTATCGTCTTTAATATGCTCCAGCACATTAAAGCTAAAAATGAGGTCTGCTACGCCTGTCTGGGAAGGGTATGTTTCCGGAAAACTTCCTTTAATAATTTGGATAGGAAATCGTGATTGACTTGTAATAGCCTTAAATGAATTTATGCATGATTCATCTGGTTCAATGCAGAATAGTTTGGATATTTTAGAAGGCGTTTCAAGCATTTGTCTAGTTATGTTACCAATGCCTGAGCCAATCTCGATAACTTCGCCGTTTAAATAAGGTTTTATTAGAGAAAAGAGATATCTGTTATAGTTTTCGGCTGAAGCCATAATTTTCTGATCATCAGAAATAAAATTGTCCATAAATTGCTCTTTCTATTTTATTCATTCTGCAACACTGTCACATTCATTTATCAGATAGTTCGTCCTTATTCCCTATCTGAACACATAGTATGCTAATTGTCGAATGGTTTACTTTCTAAAAACATAGCGAACATTTAATAATATTCGCATTGCCAGAATTGATCAATTGCTTAAACTATAGTCTGAATCTTCAACAAAATAAAGGATGCCTGACTTTATGAAAATCAGAAACAAGCTTTTAATATTTTTTATATCATCTATTACTTTCATTGCATGTCACGGAATTGCCCAGGAAGATACAATTGATGAAGACCCACATGATTCGATTTCTTCAGAAGACACCAGCTCGGATGATGAAGATTATTCAGAAGAAACAGTCAATAGAATAGAATTCAGATATTCGCCATATGACAGAGATAATACCGATGTAAACGGGGTTAAATTCGGTGTGCCGATGTCCTCCGGGTTGGGAACAGTAGAAGGCGCTGAAATTTCTCTTGTTAGCAGTGATACTGCCAATATTAAAGGTTTTCAGGGTGCAATTCTTGTGAACATGACCAATTATATTGAAGGATTTCAGATGGGAATAGCTAACATGATAAGACAGCATGGCACATCTGGGCAGCTTGGAATAATATGTTTTACTGCCAAACGAGTTGAAGGATTCCAGGCTAGCTTATTCAATTACTCACGCGTAACGGAAGGTTTGCAGATCGGAGTAATTAACTATGCAGAAGATATTTCCTCATTCCAGCTTGGGATTCTCTGCTACAATAAAGAAGCCTGGATTCCAATGCTTGTAGGAATTAACTTCGACCCTGCCATATTTGAAAGTTCATATGAAGAAGAGGACGAAACAGCTTCAGATCAGGAAGGCCATACAGTTGAAGAGGCAGAAACAGAAATAACCCCTGATACTACTTCAGATACGGCCAAAATGGAAGCAAAAGCAAAGCCATGGTACAATTTCCTGGGCTGGTAATTATCTAGACTAAATATTAAACATACATCCTTGAATCGGTGGAAAAGAAGTTTAGTTTATGTCGCTTTTTTTAACTTATATACAAGGTATATGTACTTTTTTCTAATAGGAGTATGCTTGATTCTGGCAGGCGGATTTGCCTCAATTTTTGCCAGAGAGGAAAGAAAAGGGCTACTGTTTTTGCTATTTTTCAGCACAGGCTCTTTCCTTGCTCTTGTTATTTCTCTTGACAGCCTTTTCTTTTCAACATTTTACTGTTTTTCTTTTAATCTCCCTTTCCCTGCAGGACAAGTAAAACTTCTTTTTGATCCTCTTTCAGCGTTTTTTATTTCTATGATCGCCGTTATGGGATTCCTTGGCGTATTTTATGGCAACTCATATTTAAAGAGTTATCTCAATAAAGATTATGGAATTACTTCTCACTATATTTTCCTTGGCGTATTTTTTTCAGCACTGATTTTACTGCCTGTAATCAGAAATGCTTTCTTCTTCCTAATAGCATGGGAATTCATGTCTCTTTCTTCCTTTTTCCTTGTTCTTTTTGACAGGAAGAAGAAGGAAGTTATCTCAGCAGCAATTAATTATCTTGTTACTATGCACATATCAGTTATTTTCCTGATTCTTGGTTTTTCTATTTTGTCATTCTTCTCGGGAAGTTACGATTTCAGTTCATTCCATAATATTTTTAATAATAACCGATTTTTAGCTGATGCTGTTTTTGTTATTCTGTTTATCGGATTCGGATTTAAAGCAGGTCTTGTGCCTTTACATTTCTGGCTTCCAAAAGCACACCCGGCAGCTCCCAGCCATATATCTGGACTGATGTCAGGACTTATGATAAAAATAGGCATTTACGGCATTCTCAGAATGCTTCTTATAATGGGCAATCTTCATATTGAAATAGCATATTTTGTTCTTGCCATAGGAATAATAACAATGCTTTATGGCATACTAAATGCGTCAGTGCAAAATGACATTAAGAAACTTCTTGCCTATAGCAGTATTGAAAATATTGGAATAATAACATGCGGAATCGGAGTAGGATTACTTGGAATAGTTTATAACAACACACTTGTAGCATTTCTTGGTTTTTTCGGTGGCCTTTTACATATATTGAACCATTCGATTTTTAAGGAACTTCTTTTTTTCGGGACAGGATCTGTATATACCAAAGCCCATACTCTCAACATAGATGAACTAGGCTCACTGACAAAAAGGATGCCTACGACTTCTATTTTGTTTTTTACAGGAGTTCTAGCAATTTCAGGGATGCCTCTTTTAAATGGATTTATAAGCGAATTTTTAATATATATGGCTTTATTAAGCGGATTTAAAATTCATGATCTGAATATTGTAATTGTCTTTATGATTTCTCTTGCCTCAATGGCTCTTACCGGAACCATGGCTCTTATGTGCTTTACAAAACTTTTCGGAATAGCATTTCAGGGAATGCCAAGAAGCGAAAAAGTTAAAGAAGTAACTACTGATGTGGGAATGTGGATGCTTCTGCCGAAAATTGCGCTTGCTGCTTTTATTATAATCATAGGGCTTCTGCCGAATGTCATGCTTCTCGTATTTGAACCTCTGATTAAATCTTTTGTAAGGGCAGAAAATTTTTCTCAGGCTTCGTTTTTTACTTTTAACTTATTAAATATAGTTTCCTTAGTATCGATTATTTTTTTATCTTTAATCATTATTATTTTGGCAATACGCAGCTTTTTGCTTAAAAACAAGAAAATCAGCCTTTACAAAACATGGGACTGTGGCTATCAGGCAGGTAATCAGAAAATGCAGTATACTTCTTACTCTTTTGTCGGGCCATTCGTAGAGATGTTCAGTAATCTCTTTACTAAAAAAGAAAACCTAAATTCTCCTAAAACTCTTTTCCCCTCGAAAGGACACTTCAGAGTCAATATAGATGACCTCCTGGAAGTTTATTTTACCGAACCCATCATAAACGGAATAAAAAAGATCCTTGCAAAATTCATTTGGATTCAAAACGGCAGTACGCAAATTTATATACTGTACGGATTCATTTTCCTGATTCTTGCAATTATCGGTTTATTTATTTATTCCTAAGGATATTATGCTTAATGTAATTCTAAATATCGTTTTTATTATTTTGCTGCCTCTTGCTTTTATCGGAGTGATAAACAAGACAAAGGCTTTCTGGAGCGGAAGGAAAGGAGCCTCGATAATCCAGCCTTATTATGATGTTTTAAGATTGCTCAAAAAAGAGTTAGTTATAAGCAGGACTGCCTCTTTTCTATTCCAAATATACCCTTCAATAACTCTAGCAGCTGTTTTCATGGCAGCATTACTTATCCCGTTTGTGATGCATTCATCTGTGATAACAATAGAAGGAGGATTTATATTTTTTGCTTATATTATGGCTTTCGGAAAATTTCTCTCGGTTGTTGGCGCTATGGATGTGGGAAGCAGTTTTGAGGGAATGGGAGCTAGCAGAGAAGCATCGTTTTCCACTCTTGTTGAAGTAGCATTTTTCATAATTATGGGTTCCATTGCAGCAATCACTTCTGACAATACTTTTGGAGCTATTACTCTTATATTGGAAAAAGCTGGGACTATTGGTTATTTAATTAAAATTCTTTCTATTATAACATTCTTAATTCTGATTCTGATTGAAGGCTGCAGAATTCCTGTAGATGACCCCAATACTCATCTGGAATTAACTATGATCCATGAAGTAATGATTCTTGATAACTCCGGGATAGACCTTGCTATGCTGACTTATGCATCTGCACTTAAAATGCTCATATTTACTTCGCTTATAGCAAATATGATAATCCCTGAAAGTTCGCCTTTATTATTGTTTCTCCTTCTCTACTTTTTAATTGTTTTTGCTGTAGCTTTTGGGATAGGAACAATTGAATCTGCCATAGCGAGGCTGAGAATGAGCAGAGTTTTTGATTTTATATGCTTCACAAGTTCACTTGGAATAATAATGCTTGCACTGATAGTTGTGAGCATGTTTTCTTAAGGATTATATAACCATGGAAAATACACTTTCATTGCTCTTTTCTTTCACGATGCTCTACATGGCATCTTCAGGCAGATTGAGGCCATATATCAATATGCTGGTAATTCAGGGAGTACTTCTCTTCCTTATTTTTAATGAGCTTTTTGATCACATCAATATCATTAATTATTGTTTTCTAGCTTTTGAAACTATTGTAATAAAAGCAATTGTAATACCTTTGTTTATCTGGAAAATAATCAAAAAAAGTGAAACCTATATAGATACTCAACCTAGTATTCCAAGATTTTACTCACTCATTGCATCAACTATAATACTTTTTTTCGGGTTTATTTTTGCAATAATATCCAAACATCATTTGCCGGTAGACAATCCTTTGCCGTTTGGTATATCCATGTCTACCATCATAATAAGCCTACTCTTTATAACATTGAGGAAGAAAATACTTACAGCGATAATTGGTTATATTATGATGGAAAATGGCATTTTCCTGCTCTCCCTTTCAATCGAAAATGAAATGCCGATGATAGTGAATATGGGTGTGCTTCTTGACCTATTCATTGCGGTCTTCATACTAGGATTCCTTGTGAAGAGAATAAATAGATCATTCAACGGTGACAGCCTGGATAAGCTAATTGAACTTAAGGACACAGAAAATGATAATTGAACTTATATTGTTTTTACCTCTCATAAGCTGTGTGGCTCTTATTATTTTTAAGAAAATTACCTTTTCCAGAATTTTGGTATTAGTAAACGCCTTTGCTCTTTTGTTTTATTCACTATCATTATATTTAGCGTTTATAAATAATTCCAAAATAACTTCCCTCCTTGGACAATACTTCAAAATTGACGCGCTGAATATTCTTTTCCTTCTTATTCTTTCAATAGTTTTCATGGCAGTTTCGATATATAGCTGCGGTTATGTTAAAAGCATAAACATGCATAATAAAAAAGCCACTTATTATTCAGTAGGACTTCTTTTATTTATATTTACCATGCTAGGAACAGTTTTGAGTTCAAATATTGCCCTTTCATGGGTTTTCCTTGAAGGTACGACTCTTACTAGCGCCTACTTAATTTATTTCGAAAAGACAAAACAATCCCTGGAAGCTACCTGGAAATATGTCTTTATATGCTCGATCGGGATATCTCTTGGTTTTGTCGGGATTATCCTGCTGGCACTTTCAACACATAATTCAAGCAGTATGTTTTTTATAGATTTATACAGTCATTATAGCAATTTCAATACTTTATGGATGAACTTAGGTTTTGTCTTTTTTATTATTGGAATAGGAACAAAAGCAGGACTTGCCCCAGTGCATTCGTGGCTGCCTGATGCTCACTCAGAAGCTCCTTCACCTGTTTCAGCATTACTTTCCGGAATGCTTTTAAATACGGCTCTGCTTCTTGTGCTCAGATACTATCATATTCTTAATCTTGCAGATTGTGCTTCTTATGGCAGACTTCTCTTTCTGATAATGGGAATTCTCTCAATTTTTGTTACTGCAGTATATGTTTTCACTATAAAAAATTACAAAAGGATGCTGGCATATTCCTCCGTAGAAAATATGGGAATTATCTCGATAGGCCTAGCTCTTGGAAAAACTGGAGTCTATGCAGCACTTATTCATCTGATTTTTCATTCTTTCGCAAAATCTTCTTTTTTTATGACTTCAGGAAACATCTATGTAAAATTTAAAACTAAACGCATAGATAAAGTTTCCGATATGATTACCTGCGATCCTCCTACTGGCTGGCTTTGGATTCTGACATTTATTGTAATTTCAGGCATCCCCCCTTCTCCTTTATTTATCAGTGAGTTTCTAATTATCAAAGAATTGCTGGCAGATAAACATTATATCATTCTAGTTCTCTTCATATTGCTTCTGACAATAATAATGTATGGTATAGCCAGATGCGTAATTAATATGACATTTGGCAAAAGACCTAATAGCGATCACTTTGATTATATTGAACAAACTAAACTCCCATGGACGATGTATGCTCCGCAGTTTGTTTTGCTGGCAATCCTGGCTTTTTCAGGAATTTACCTTTGTCCATTTCTAATCGAAATGATTAAAACTGCAGCACAGCTTATCTGAGGTAAATATATGGAAGGTTTTACGAAAATCACGAATAACCAAATAGCAAAACTTGTCGAAATTCCTATTCTTTCCTATACCATACTCAGAGATAAAATTATTGCAGACTTCAAAAAAAGGCAGCTAAGGTGCATTGGCTTTTTTGGTGTTGAAGAGTCTATAGATACCGTAAGACTCTTTGTTCTCCTTTCGGAAGACAGCAAACATCTAATTCATATTTCATCTGCTCATCTTGATAAAAATTCATCATACGAATCAATAACTAAAGAGATTTCATCTTTTCATATGTATGAAAGAGATTTCTATGAAGAATTTGGCATAAAGATAGATGGGCATCCCTGGCTCAAAGGAGTTAATTTCAGAACAGGAAGAGCAAATGAAGAATCCTGCATGGAAAATTATCCTTTCTTCAAAATGGATGGAGAGTCTCTTCATGAAGTTGCCGTAGGACCTATTCATGCTGGTGTAATTGAACCCGGGCACTTCAGATTCCTATGCAATGGCGAACAGGTTTATCATCTTGAAATTCAGCTTGGATATCAGCACAGAAATATTGAAAATTTATTTTTAGAAAGAAACCTAAAATTCATGCCTCATCTCGCTGAATCCATAGCCGGTGACACTGTCATAGGACATAATCTTGCTTGCCTTAATCTCATAGAAGCTTTAACTCAGACAATTATACCTGATAGAGCCATACTTATACGCACGATTGCTCTGGAGATGGAAAGAGCAGCCATTCATCTGGCAGATCTAAGCGCTCTTGCAAACGATATAGGATATCTTATGGGCAGTTCAGTCTTCGGAGTAACAAGAACGATCATAATTAACACTTTACTGCTTATCTGCGGAAATAGATTCGGAAGAGGGCTGATGCGCCCCGGCGGATGCGTTTTCGATATACACAAAGCGCTTACTGAAAAAATCAGAACAAACTTATCTAAAGTAAAAGAAGATACTATCAGAATGGCTGAAACGATGTTCAAAAGCCATACTGTCGCATCTAGATTTGAAAATACAGGGATATTAACAAAAGAAGAAGCTATCAGCATTGGCGCAGTTGGGATGACTGCCAGAGCTTCTTCATATAATGTAGACGCAAGGCATTCACATCCTTTTGGTTTTTATAAAAAGCTTCTTCTTGGGGAAAAGACTCACAAAAAAGGAGACGTTCACTCAAGAGCATATCTTAGATATGAAGAAATTATTGAATCAATCGAAATTGTATTTACTCTCTTGAATGAACTCGAAGACAAAAAGACTGGAACTCAGATAATGACTAAAATTAAAGATAAATTCCAACCTTCTTCACTTGTTGTTTCCATTGTAGAAGGCTGGAGAGGCGAAATAATACACTGCGCAATTACAAACAATGAAGGAGATCTGTTAAAATATAAAATAAAAGATCCCTCCCTCACTAACTGGTTTGCTCTTGCTTTAGCAGTCCGTAATAATGGCATCTCCGATTTCCCACTCTGTAATAAGAGTTTTAACCTCTCATACTGTGGAAATGATTTATAACGGAAATATTTATGTTTAAATTCATATCTAAAATATTATCAACTGAAAAAACAGTTATACAACTTCATGATTTAATTAATGATGATGAACTTTCAGAAACGGGTAAAAAAGTAGAACAGAAGATAAAACGGCTCTTTAAATCCTCTCTGGCAATTCGAGCCGTGGATACCGGTTCTACAAATGCCTGCGAACAGGAACTTACTGCTTTGGGAAACTCTTATTATGATATTGAACGATTTGGTATTCGTTTTGTGGCCTCTCCGAGACACGCGGACATGTTAATGGTTACTGGACCAGTCTCAAGAAATATGAAAGATGCGCTACTAAAGACATATGAAGCCACACCTGATCCAAAAATTGTCGTTGCAGTCGGTGATGACGCAATAGATGGTGGAATTTTTAAAGGTTCCTATGGGGTTCTTGACGGAGTACACAATGTCATACCTGTGGATTTTAATATTCCCGGAGATCCTCCGTCTCCTAAAACAATACTTTCACATATACTTCAAATATTAGAAATGATAGATTCATCTGGCAAAAATAAATAATCTTATGAATATCATGTTTAATACCTTTACCTCATCAAATATTTTCATAGGAGCAATTGTTCTATGGGCAATTGGAGCCGCTGGGTCTTTATTTCTCAGAAAAAATGACAATTTATCAAATACCTTTGGCAATTGTTTTGCTGTTTTAGGCTCTATTTTAGGGTTAATCTCTTCTTCCCTGGTTTTTATTGGAGGTTTTGAATTTTCATTCAATATCGTTTCTTCTCTTCCGCTTTTGTCATTATCATTCAAAGTGGATAAATTAGCCGCATTTTTTATCTTCACTATTTCTCTTATAGCTCTGCTGTCTTCTCTTTATGCTTTGGAATATATAAAGCATTATTACACAAAATATAATATCGGAACTTTGAACTTCTTTTATAATATCTTTATTCTGGGAATGGTTTTGGTCGTCAGCGCAAATAACGCACTCTTCTTTCTGATTGTCTGGGAGATAATGTCCCTTGCTTCATATTTCTTAGTGATATATGAAAACAAAGAGAAAGATAACCTGAAGGCAGGTTCTCTCTACTTCATTATGACCCACATAGGAACTGCGTTTATTACTTTGGCATTTCTACTCTTATATAGTGCGACAGGATCTTTGGATTTTTCCATCATAAAAGAAAATATCGGAAATGTTACTCCACTTGTCAAAAATATTGTTTTTATTCTTTCCATAGTTGGATTTGGAACAAAAGCAGGAATTATTCCGCTTCATATCTGGCTGCCTGGCGCCCATCCGGCAGCACCCTCACATGTTTCAGCATTAATGTCCGGAGTAATGATTAAGACTGGTATTTATATGTTTATCAGAATTTTTATGGATATTATAACTACCGCGCCAGTCTGGTGGGGAACTGTAATTTTGATTCTCGGTGCAATATCTTCGCTCCTGGGAGTTTTATATGCTCTAACTGAACACGATATTAAAAGGCTTTTGGCTTACCACAGCATAGAAAATATTGGCATTATAATGATGGGAATCGGCAGTTCCTTGATCTTTTGGTCTTTAGATATGAAACCTTATGCAATACTTGGGCTAGTTGCCGCTCTCTTTCACACTATCAACCATGCAATATTCAAAGCATTGCTGTTCCTTGGAGCAGGTTCTGTTATCTCAAAAATGCATACCAGAAATATGGAAGAATATGGGGGTTTGATAAAGTATATGCCGCAAACAGCTTTTTTCTTTCTCATTGGATCCATGGCTATTTCTGCTTTTCCCCCTTTCAATGGCTTTTTTAGTGAATGGATAACTTTTCAAGCTCTTTTTAAAGGCATTATGATTTCTGATACTTCTGTGAGGTGGGCTTTTTTAACAGCCGCAGGTTCATTAGCATTTACTGGAGGATTGGCAGCAATGTGTTTTGTTAAAGTATTTGGATCAACTTTTCTTGCCCGCCCCAGAAGCAAAGAAGTATCCCATGCTAAAGAAGCTGGCATAAAAATTCGATTTAGTATGTTAATTCTCTCAACTCTTACATTGTTACTCGGGCTTGCTTCGGGCACTGTTACTGACATATTATCAGGAATTGTAAATAACTTGGGAATTTTTAATAAAGTTAAACCAGTATTGCTTGCAACTGCTGTCAATGTTCGATTAGAAGATAATTTTTCCGCTGTATCAATACCACTTATACTCATAATCTTAATAGTTGTAACTGTGCTAATTTTTATTCTTGTATCTGCTTTTACTCTAAATACAAAAATACAAATAGGAGATACCTGGGATTGCGGTTCTACCCTAACCTCGAGGATGGAGATTACTGCAACAGCATTTGCCAACTCTATTATTTCTATTTTTCATGGAGTTCTCAAGCCGACTAAACAAATTACTATTGAATACCGCGATGCAAGTATGCGCTATTTTCCCAAAACCGAAACGGTCAGACTCGGAACCAAAGATATTTACCGGGGTTATTTTTACCTGCCTGTCCAACTTCTTACCACCAAAGTCTCAGGATATGTGAAAAAGATTCAAAGCGGTAATATAAACACTTACATTCTTTATATATTAATAATACTAATTGCTATGCTCTTATTGGCATCTATTTAAATATTATGTCTGTTCTTCTTTGGTTAATTCAATTAATTCTTATTCCTCTTCTTTCACCGCTCTGCATTGGAATAGTAAGAAAGATAAAAGCTAAATTTCAAAATAGAACCGGCGCAAGCGTGCTTCAGCCTTATAGAGATTTATGGAAACTATTTCAAAAAGATGAAGTAATAAGTAAAGATGCTTCATGGATTTTTAAATTTGCTCCGTATTTCATTTATTCAATCACTGTTATTTTAGGGGCAAGCATCCCCATATTCAGCACAATTTTTTATCCTAATCTGCTTAGTGACATATTAGTTGTAATTTATCTGATAGCTCTAGGAACATTCTTTCTGGCTTTGGCAGGAATGGATTCAGGTAGCGCATTCGGCGGATTTGGTTCAAGTCGAGAAATGACAGTAGCAGCTTTAACAGAAGGCGGATTAATGTTTTCTATTCTAACTTTGGCATTTGCCGCTCATTCAACAAATTTGTTTGTAATAGCAAAAAATATTTCTTCGTTATCCTTTTTCTCTTTTGCTCCGATAATTCTTGCTTTTGGAGCCTTCATTATCACCATGCTCTCAGAAACTTCCCGATTCCCGTTTGATAATCCCGCTACACATCTCGAACTTACTATGATTCACGAGGCTATGATCTTGGAATATTCCGGAAAAAGACTGGCATTGATTGAATGGGCGGCGGCAAATAAATTTCTTATCTTCTTGAGCTTGGGAGCAAATTTATTCTTCCCATGGGGAATGTCTTTAACAAATTGTTTGTCAGATACTTTGCTAGCATTATTTTTATTTGCAGTAAAAATATTAATTCTATGTGTTTTCGTTGCTGTTTTGGAATCCAGCATTGCCAAATTCAGATTTTTTAGATTGCCTGATTTATTATTCACTTCATTTATTTTAAGTATAATTTCAATTAGCCTGATTATATAAAAACTATGAATCATCTATCCTCACATTTTTTATTTTTCCTTGAAACAATTCTTTTTACCTCTGTGGTTTTAATGCATCTTACCAAAAAAAACTTCACAGTCATTCTTCTTTATACTGTACAATCATTAGTCGTATCCGGAGTCTTATTTTATTCATCCATACAAGAAGCTTCATTCCTGCTATTTATCGTTGCTGCAATGACCTTTATTGTAAAAGTAGGAATAGCTCCATATTTCTTTTTCAAGCTTATTAAGCTCCATCGCCTGCAGTTTTCAGTCAGCACATATTTAAATAGCCCTATGACATTTATAGTTATCGCACTGCTTACTGCGTTTACCTATTCACATTATTTCAGAAAGCTAACCATACTTTCTCCGTCTAATGGAGATGCTCTGCTGCTCTCCATGTCTATGATTTTTATAGCTATATTTCTGACAGTTAATCGCAAAGGTGCTTTGTCCCAAATGGTTGGTATTCTTTCTTTTGAGAATGCAATCGTTTCTTTTGCATATATTACCGGACTAGAAACAAATGCAGGAGCTGAAGTTGGCATATTGTTTATCATTTTTATCTGGATAATAATAGCAACTGTTTTTGCATCAATGATATATACTCATTTTGGCACTCTTAATGTTAGTCAGATGAAGAATTTAAAAGAAGAATAATACAATGGCTTTAATACTAATCATTATACTACCTGTTATAGCAGCACTTCTATCATATATTTTTAGAAAAAGCTTATTGTGGCTAAGTTGGATTGCGGTTATTGTCTCTATCCTTGAGCTCTCGACAGCACTTACGATAGTTATATCTATCCTAAATGGCGGATCGATAATAGTTCATTCTACTTATTATTTTGCTATAGATCCTTTGGGAATTATTCTATTGATGATATTAACACTCGTAGGAACCATGGCCTCAGTCTATTCTGTTGGCTATATAAAGCAAGAAGTAGAAAATAAAGTTATAGTTTTATACAAAGCTCACCAGTACTTCATTCTTCTTCATTTGTTCATTTTTGCTATGTTTTTCGCTATTATGACAACAAGTCCAATCCTCATGTGGATTGCAATTGAAGCCACGACTTTATCAACAGCATTCCTTGTCAGTTTTTATAATAAACCTTCAGCGATAGAAGCTGCCTGGAAATATTTGATAATAAATTCCATTGGAGTGCTTCTTGGATTTTTTGGAACTCTATTATTCCTTTATCCAACATTGCATGCAAATCACAGAGGATTTGTAAATTGGACATTACTTCTAAATAACGCATCTGCTTTTGATCCATTCATAGCTAAAATAGCCTTCGTTATTGTCCTGATTGGCTATGGCACAAAAGTCGGACTTGTTCCAATGCATCCCTGGCTTCCTGATGCCCATAGTAAAGCACCTGCTCCCATCAGCAGTTTGCTTTCAGGAGTTTTGCTTAATGTCGCATTTTTTGCCGTGCTCAAGTTCAAAGCTGTTACAGATATTGCAATCGGTTCGTCCTTTTCACAAATGCTTATGATATTTTTTGGCATTCTGTCAATAACTGTAGCGGCTTTTATTATTTTTGTTCAAAAAAACTATAAAAGGCTTCTGGCATACAGTAGCGTTGAACATATGGGGATTATTGCGCTAGGCTTTGGATTTGGCGGAATAGGGTCATTCGCGGCCTTGCTTCACATGATATATCATTCCTTAGCCAAATCTGCTCTTTTTCTTCTGTCGGGTAATGTCTTTATCCGATATAACACTACCAAAATATCTGAAGTAAAAGGAATGATTAAAGTTCTACCCATTACCAGTGTATTATTTTTCATTGGCTTTTTAGCGATAACAGGAATTCCACCTTTTGGAATTTTCATAACAGAATTCACAATACTATCAGCAGGAATCAGCTCCCATCCGGTCATTACCTGTATTGCTTTATTCTCATTAGTGCTCGTATTTACCGCTATCATTAAACATATCGTTAAAATGATCTTCGGAAAATCTGATGAAAGCACATCAAAATGCGAAATTAGTTTTTTGACTG
Organism: Lentisphaerae bacterium GWF2_38_69; assembly: GCA_001803205.1. Lineage (GTDB taxonomy): Bacteria > Verrucomicrobiota > Lentisphaeria > Victivallales > GWF2-38-69 > GWF2-38-69. The sequence continues at coordinate 179,576 of MHBE01000059.1, forward strand.
TTTTCCCGCCGTTAATTTTGATCGCTATACTGATAGTGTTAAGCTTTTTTATTCCACAAAATTTACAATTTTTATTGCACGCAGCTGCTGCAAAATAACATCACCATGAAATTAAAAATGATTAAAAAATACATTTCAGACGAGTATAAAATAAAGAAAGAAGGCAATGTACTATCTTATGCTGTTCCAGTTGCCGATATAGTACAAGTCTGCAACGATTTGTACTTTAAACATAAACTTCAGCTTAAACTAATAACGGCTCTTGATGACAGGGAGAACACCGGGCAATTCAAAATTTTTTATGTCTTTGGAATCTCTCCTGAAAATATATTTTTACTTCCATATATATCTCTGAAAGATGAAGAGGAATTTCCTTCTATTACTAAACTCATTCATGAAGCTTCATCTTATGAAAGAAAAATTTATACTTTTTTCGGTTTACGCCCGAAAGACCATCCTCATATGACTCAAATCTTGCTTCATGAAAACTGGCCGGATAAAGTTTTTCCTCTGCGAAAAGACTTTAAATACCAGACAAGACCAGATTATGTTGATGGAGTATATGAATCTCAGAAAGTTGAAGGAGAAGGAGTATACGAAATCCCTGTTGGGCCGGTTCATGCGGGTATCATTGAGCCTGGGCATTTTCGTTTTAGCGTTGCCGGAGAAAAAATATTATTGTTGAAACCCAGGTTAGGATATAAACACAAAGGCATAGAAAAACTTTTCGAAGTTTTGCCAATAAGTGATAAAGTTCGACTATCCGAAAGAGTCTCTGGTGATACTTCTTTTACTCATTCCATGGCTTTTTGCCAATCTATTGAGATGCTTGCTGATATCGATGTTACTGAAAGAGTAAAATATTTAAGGGTTATTTTTTCTGAACTGGAAAGACTTGCAAATCACCTCAATGATATCGGATTTATAATGCTTGACACAGGCTATAGTTTCGGCGGCAGCAATTGCGCTCGTTTACGCGAAGTAATTATGCAATGGAATGAACGCCTTACTAATAGCCGTTTTTTAAGGGGAGTAAATATGATCGGAGGAATTCAAAAAGATATCCCGATTAAGTTGTGCCACGAATTATTGTTGACACTGAAAAAAATAAAACATGACTTTAACGAAATTATAGCAGTTTCTCAGAGCAGCAGTTCTGTTATTAACCGTCTTTCCGGCACTGGAAATGTAGCTAAACAAGTTGCAGTAGATCATGGACTTATTGGCATATCAGGCAGATCTATAGGGATTAAACATGACGCCCGTATCGAATACCCTTATGCTGCGTATAATAAATTAAATTTTGACATGGCTTTAGAAGAGAAAGGAGATGTACTTGCCCGATGGTCTGTTCGCATCAAAGAAGTTTCTACCTCTATTTCTATTTTAGAGCAGGCTATTCTTGAAATGCCTTCTGATAACAACATCTTGCATAACAAAAACAACTTTGCTCTGCGCTCCAATAGTTACAGCATAGGTATAGCAGAAGGATGGAGAGGAGATATTGTATATTTTGTAGCTACTGATTCTAAAGGAGAGATAGCTAGAGTAGATGTACGCGACCCATCTTTTATAAATTGGACTATTTTAGAACATTCTGTTAATGAAGATATAATACCGGATTTTCCCCTTATAAATAAAAGCTTCAATTTGTCTTACTCAGGCAATGACTTATAGGATAATTTGATTATGGCCAATACTCTTAAAATAAAATATTACAACAAGAAACAATTCATCCCTGATATTAAAAAAGCCTTGCCTGACAAAATGCACAGGGGTTTGCCAATACTGGATACCGAAAAGTGCAGCCAATGCGGCAATTGCAAAACAATCTGCCCTACAGCAGCAATAGGACAAAACCCTATCAGCATCGACTTGGGCAAATGCATTTTCTGCGGTGACTGTGAAAGAATCTGCAAAACAGGAGCGATTATCTTCAGTAATTTTAATAAGCTTTCTTCAGCTTCAAGAGAGGGTTTAGTCATAACAGAAAAAACAACATCTGAAGCATTCTTGCCTCCAGCTTTTAAAGTAAGGCAGGAAATTAAACATATCTTTAAAAATTCATTAAAACTCCGTCAGGTATCAGCCGGAGGATGCAATGGCTGCGAATTTGAACTCAATGCCTGCTCTAATGCTAACTTTGACATGGGAAGGTTTGGAATTGAATTTGTAGCATCGCCGAGACATGCCGACGGATTGGTTATAACAGGACCAATAACCAGAAATATGGCACCTGCTCTTGAGGACGCATATCATAGCACACCTAATCCCAAAGTAGTTATTCTTACTGGAGCTTGCGCTATAAGCGGAGGGCTTTTTAAGGATTCTACAGCCATTGACAGGTCATTTCTTCAAAAATATAAAATAGACCTTTACATTCCAGGCTGCCCTATTCACCCTCTAACCTTTATCAACGCAATCCTCTGCTTTATAGGCAGATATTGAATTTACAAGGAAAACTCTTAAGGAAATTATTGTTCTGATATTAAAGCATAAACCAAAATTTCAGCGTTTTTAGCTGAGGGTTCAAGCAGAGCATTAAACATATCAAAATCACCGTCATCACTGATAGCCTTGATAGTTAGAAAAGGTATTTTCTGGTTATAACAAACCTGAGCCGCGCCGGCGCATTCCATATCGAAAGCTATGCAGTTTGTTTCTTTAATCATTGCGTTTATTTTTTCAGGATATTCGGTAAATGTTTCAGTCGAAGTAATTATTCCCTCGACAGGCTTGGCGTTATATTTTTTATTATTGTATTCAAGGATATTAAATTTAGCTGATTTAGACGCTTTGACAGCTTTATCAAGAAGTGTCTTGTCTGCCTTGTAGAAAAGAGGATCATGTTCGACGCCGGAACCGCTGAATTCGGAACTTGGAGTTGAAGAAGGCATTCTTTTGAAATTACCTTTATCGTCTAAACTTCCAAGATCATAAAAAGTAACTTGATTTGCAATTATTATATCTCCAGGATCGGTTTTATTAGTTCCTCCGGCTACTCCGGTCATTATTATAGCTTTTGGTTTAAACTCATAAATAAGGATTGCCGTGCCCACTGCGGCATTGATTACCCCAATTCCTACCTGTGCTACTATCGCATGATGTCCATTTAGATTTCCGATATAATAATCTCTTCCCATTATATGTTTTATTTCTACATCGGACATCCTGGATTTAAGATATGCTGATTCAACACTAAGAGCACTGATTATTCCTATCGGGCTGACTTCGCTCTTTTCAGTTTTTTCTATTCCTTTTCCTTCAGCATTAACATCTATTGTTAATAATGTTATAAATATTGTAAACATATAAGTGAGAGTTCTGATTTTCATGTCCATCTCCTAATAAAATAATTGAGTTTATCTATAAAGGATATAATCCTTCTCTGTGTTCCATGCCCAGTTTTACATATTCATCAGCATTTTCAAGAATATGTTTTCTACTGTCTTCATCTAAAGATTTTACTTGTCTGGCAGGAATTCCTACAGCTAGGGTGCTTGCTTCAATAATAGCATTCTCTTTAACCACAGCGCCAGCTCCTATTATAGATCCCTTTCTTATTACAGCTCCACTTAGGATTATTGCTCCCATGCCAATAAGACATTCATCTTCAATAACACATCCATGAATTATACAGCCGTGCCCAACTGTAACATTGTTCCCGATAATAGTTGATTTATTATGATCATTATGAATGACGCTGCAGTCCTGAATATTTGTTCTTTCTCCAATAACTATCTTTGTATTCGGTATATCGCTTCTTATAACGCAGTTATACCAAACGGTACTGCTTCTGCCGATTGTTACATCTCCCATTATTTTAGCTCCTTCGGCAATAAAAGTGCTTTTATCTATCTGAGGTATGTTTTTTTGCATTGCATGTCACCATAATTATATAGTTATAACTTGACTTAAACTGGATCAACAAAATGTAGGCCGCAGGGTTTCGAGATACTTATTGTACTGTGAATATATGGATTTATAAATTTTCATATTTTCCATTACGGGAAAACTTCCCTTACTTGAATCAAGTTTAACATGATTTTCGGCAATTGCTTGAATACTAATTTTCTCGCCACCTACAACCTGATAAGACCAGAGAGCCTGAAGAGCCGCTCCGAAAGCAGCGCCTTCCTGAATTTCAGGAACTACTATAGGAAGTTCAAAAATATCTGAGGCCATCTGCCTCCATATCCTGCTCTTTGAACCTCCTCCTGTCAATCTGATTTCTTTTGGCTGAAATCCTAAATCCCTTAAAGTATCAAGACCATATTTCATTCCGAATATTGTCGCTTCCATAGATGAACGCAAAATATTGGCTTTATTCATATTGTTCATTGTCAAACCCAGAATACACCCTTTTCCTCCCGGGAGATTTGGAGATCTTTCTCCGTTGTAGAAAGGAAGAGTAATAATTCCATCTGAGCCGGGTTTTGTATCTGCCAGGAGTTTTTCAATTTCAGAAATTTCTGTATTAAGCAAAGCTCTGGTAAGCTCAAGGGAAATTGTGCAGTTCATTGTGCACAGTAACGGAAGATAACCATTTGTAGATGAACAAAATGCCGCAAGAGATCTGTCGATTATAGGAATATCAGAGTAGCCGTAAAGCGTCCCTGATGTTCCGAGACTCATTGTAATGACTCCTTTGCTTACAGCTCCTGTCCCAATTGCTCCCATCATATTATCTCCGCCGCCGGAGGAGACGATCGTCTCTTTTGGTAATTCCAGCTGCCGAGCAATATCTGCCTTTATTCTGCCGCAAGGAGTCTCAGCAGAAATAAGATTGGGAAGCTTTTTAATCAAATCCTGACTAGGATCAACTGCTTTTAAGATTTTTTCTGACCATTTTTTTATTCTGATATTAAGGCAGCCTGTTCCGGAAGCATCTCCATATTCCATAACCTTATTTCCTGTAAGGTAATAATTTATATAGTCATGGGGCAGAAGAATTGTATCGAGCTTAGCGTATAACTGAGGTTTATGCTTCTTAAGCCATAGTACTTTTGGTATCGTGTACCCTGGAAGTATAAGATTTCCTACCTCATCAAGGAGAGCTTGCTCTCCTCCTTCAAATGCTTCAGCTATCTCCCTGCATTCCTGAGCTGTAGAAGTATCACACCAGAGTTTGACATTGTAAAGAACATTTCCATCATTATCCAAAGGGACAAAACCATGCTGCTGGCCTGAAACACCTGCAGCGACAGCAGTTAATTTGATTTTTGGATCAATTTGAGAAAGGCTTTTTTTAATCGCATCAATATACCAACGAGCCTTTTGTTCTCTTGTGCCGTCATCTGCTGAAATAAGTTCTAGAGGAGCTGAAGCCTCTGCTATGATTCTTTTATCTTCAAAGTCATAAAATATTGTTTTGACGCTCTGCGTACCTACATCAATTCCAAGAACAGTGTTCATTTTTAAATTTTCCTTTAAGTTGTTTGGCAGAATTTTTTGCAGTAGAGACACAAAATATTGTATCTCTACCTAGAGCAACCGTAGGATGAGCTTTTTCCCAGACTATGCATTTATTATGTAATCGTTAATTATATTCTCAAGGAATTCCTGCCTTCCGCTTACAAGGGTGGGTTCACCCTTTTCTATGATGAATTTCTCACACTCTTCGAAGGATGATTTGCCTGACATGATTTTCTTGCCTATACCTTTTGAATAACTGGAATATCTCTGAGCTACGAAGTTATCTAGAACGTTGTCTTCAATTATTTTTGCAGCTGTTTCCAAACCTCTGGCAAAAGTATCCATTCCTCCGATATGAGCATAAAAGAGGTCGTTAAGATCGCAGGAACCTCTGCGCAGTTTCGCGTCGAAATTGATTCCTCCAGGAGCAATTCCTCCCTGTTTTAGCACAACCAAACTAGCATAAGTTGCAGTATAGAAGGAAGTCGGGAACTGGTCTGTGTCCCAGCCTAAATTAGGATCACCGGTATTTGCATCTATGCTTCCAAGATGCCCTGCTTCTGACGCTACAGTAAGTTCATGCTCAAAAGTATGCCCGGCAAGAGTGGCATGATTTGCTTCGATATTAAGCTTGAAATATTCCATCAAATTATTTGCTCTCAGGAAATTCAGAACTGTAGCGCTGTCAAAATCATATTGATGTTTAGTAGGTTCTTTAGGTTTTGGTTCAATCAGGAAAGATCCTTTGAACCCGATCTTCTTCTTATAGTCCACTGCCATGTGGAAGAATCTGGCAAGCTGCTCCTGTTCATGCTTGTAATCTGTATTAAGAAGTGTTTCATAACCTTCTCTTCCTCCCCAGAAAACATAATTTTGTCCTCCCAATTCCTGGGTGGCATCTAGTGCATGTTTTACCTGTGCGGCAGCATATGCAAAAGCGTGCGCATCAGGATTAGTAGCTGCACCGTGTGTAAATCTCGGGTTAGAAAAAGCGTTGGTTGTTCCCCAAAGAAGTTTGACTCCCGTTTTCTTCTGAAGAGCTTTTGCCTGTTTGACCATAGTCTCAAGGTTTTTGCAGCTTTCAGAAAAATCTTTACCGGCCGGAGCAATGTCAATATCATGAAAACACCAGAAAGCCACACCTAGTTTATCAAAAAATTCAAAAGCCGCTTCCATTGCAGCTTTGGCAGCATCCAAAGGTTTTTCGTATTTATTCCATGGGCGATTCCAAACTGTGGAACCTCCAAACATATCAGCGCCAGTACCTTTGAGAGTATGCCAGTATGCAATTGCAAACCTGAGATGTTCCTTCATGGTTTTACCCATGATGACTTTATTTTCATCGTAATACTTAAAAGCCAATGGGTTTTTTGATTTTCTGCCTTCAAACTGAATTGTCTTCTTTACTTCCGGAAAGTACATTTTCTTTATCTCCTTATTTTGTTAAATCTGAAATGGGTTCTAATTGATTCTGAGAAATGGTGCCCAGTTTCCTAAGAGGTACTCCTGACCGCAAATCAGCTTCAAATTCTTCGAGCGTAATACCTTTGGTTTCAGGCACAAGAAATCTTACGAAAACAAGTGAAATCAAACAGAAAAATGCAAACACAAAAAAGATTGACGCGTTTCCAAAATCTTTCATTACTGTAAGTGAATTGTACATAACTAGCCCGGCAAAATTCCAATTGACCATGGTTGTAATAGTCATACCGACTTCTCTGCCTTCGAGAGGAAATATCTCAGAACACATCAGCCATACCACCGGTCCCCATGTAAAAGCAAATCCTATTATGTAAATAACCATCGATATCAGGAGAACCGCTTTGGGAAAGGCGCTTATTGATGCTGAATCTGTGCTGTTGCCTATTGAAAGAAATGCCAGTCCAGCTGCAAGCATTGTTATAAGCATCATTATTCCCCCTATATATAGAAGCTTTTTCCTGCCCAGTTTTTCGACAAGCCTGATTGCAGGAAAAGTAAAAATAAGAAAAACAGTAGGAACAGCCATAACAGCGTAGAATCCTTTCATCCCGGCATATCCGAATATAGTAGGTGAATAGTAAACCATAAGGTTAATACCGACAAGCTGCTGGAACATCTGAAGAAGAATTCCCACAACAAGTATCTTTAAAAAATAACCTTTGAAAATAATATTTGAGACAGACTTCGTCTCTTTAAGGGTGTTTTGTATCTCAGTATACGCAAAATTTACTTCATTTTCTGAAGTTAAAGTTTTCTGAAGAACTTTTCTGCCTTCTTCTCTTCTCTCCTTCAACAACAGCCACCTCGGACTTTCCGGAAGAATAAAAGCTCCCAAGAACATCAACAGCGCAAAAATTCCAATTACTAAAAACATAAGAGGCAGAGCCATTGATGGAGAAGTGAATAACTTTGCTATCAAGACATTTGTAAGTGAAATTAGAAAAATCCCCAGCGTTATCATTAACTGGAATAACGTACCCATCGATCCTCTTATGCCTACAGGAGCAGTCTCCGATAAATAAAGAGGAACAATGAATGAAGCTACACCTACAGCGAAACCAAGCATAAAACGGCAGATGGTCAGCATCCCTAATGGCGGAAGAAATGCTGAAATTACCGAACATGCGCTAAAAAGAAAACCCGCAAAGATAAGGCTCTTTTTGCGTCCAAGAAATCTTGCAAAAATTCCAGATAGAAGGGCGCCCAAAATCCCTCCCCAGGCAAGAGCGGCCGCATAGTGTTCTGCCCCTTCAACATTTAGACTGTAAACCTTCTGTATTGTATCAAGAGAATTGGCTATAAAACCCTGATCAAGACCGAAAAGCAATCCCCCAAGTGCCGCCACTGTGCAAATAAAATAAACAATTGTTTTATATTTGACCGGAGCCTCGTTATTATGAGAGGCGGGGTTTGCCATAGTGAGGTTAGCCATTTCAATCTCCTTTAAATTTTTAAAATTTACCCTCCAAATAAAATATCCAATAAGCTACTTTAGGCAACTTATTGGATATAAATTGATTAGTTATTGTAGCAAAGATTTGTTTAAACTCTCAAATTAAGTTTCCTTGCCGCAAGAGCTTCATCTAGCCTGTGGACAGGCGTACTTATCGGAGCATTGCGAAGAGCCTCAGGATTTGTATCAACCTCCTTCGCAATCTCAATCATTGCTTCAATGAACTTATCGAGAGTCTCTTTACTTTCCGTCTCAGTAGGTTCGATCATCAGACATTCATGAACTATCAATGGAAAATACATTGTAGGAGGATGGAATCCTCTGTCGAGTAATGCTTTGGCAATATCAATAGCCTTGACTCCTTTCTCAGCATGAACTTCAGCGGTCAATACACATTCATGCATGCAAAATCTATCGTAAGCCTGCTTATAGTAAGGAGCAAGTTTCGTTCTAATATAGTTAGCATTCAATACAGCATTCTGGGAAATTCTGACAAGCCCTTCCTTCCCTACTGTAAGCAAATACGCATAAGCTCTTAATATAATTCCGAAATTTCCATAGAACGGCGCTATGTAACCAATCGATTCAGGAAAATCATAGCGAAGTCCAAACATTCCGTCTTCGTACCTTACAACTCTGGAAATCGGGAGATAAGGCACAAGATTTTCTGAAACTGCTACTGGTCCTGAACCAGGTCCACCTCCGCCATGAGGGGTAGAAAAGGTTTTGTGCAAATTAATATGCATCACATCAAAGCCGAGGTCTCCGGGGCGAACTCTTCCGATCAATGCATTGAAGTTAGCGCCATCACAGTAAGCAAGTCCGCCAACTTCATGCACAAGTCTGCAAATTTCTCTCACATTGCTGTCGAATAGGCCTAGAGTATTTGGCGCTGTAAGCATAAGGCCGGCAACTTCAGGTCCGAGCTCTTCCCTTAGAGCAGCCATATTGACATTGCCGCGCTCATCTGTAGGTAATGTTCTGCATTCAAAACCGGCAACGGACGCACTTGCAGGATTAGTTCCGTGAGCCGAATCAGGTATAAGCATAACCTTTCTTCTCTTGTCTCTCCTAGCATTATGGTACGCAGCAATCATCATTATACCCGTCAATTCTCCGTGAGCCCCGGCTAGCGGCTGCATAGTGCATTGGGAAAAACCTAGAATATCACTAAGCATTCTCTCTGTTTCATAAAGAACTTCTAATGCACCCTGACTCATAGCACCGCCGTGCCTTAATTGAGGCCAGAGTGGATGGAGTTCAGAAAATCCTGACAGCGAAGCGACTTTCTCATTTATTTTGGGGTTGTATTTCATTGTACAAGATCCCAAAGGATAGAACTGTGTATCAACTCCAACATTTCTTGTACTTAGTTTAGTGAAATGACGGACAGCATCCTGTTCAGTAACTTCTGGAAGCTCGCCAGGAGCAGCTCTTAGCATTTCCTTAGGAATAGCTGAACTTTCCGGAACATCCAAAGCAGGAAGGGTTGAACCTTTTCTTCCTTTTTTGCTTATGTCAAAAATCAATTCCATAGTATTGCCTCCATATTATTGGCCAGAGCCTTCATTTCTTCTTTTGTGCGTTTTTCGGTGACGCATATAAGCATCTGATCTCTTCTTGTCGGATAATATCTTCCGAGAGGGAATCCCACAGCAAACCCTCTGTCAATAAGTTTCTGGACTATTTCAGAAGCATCACAAGGAAGTTTTATTACAAACTCATTGAAGAAAGGTAAATCGCCTACAGGTTCAATACCTTTAATTCCAAGAAGAAGATTTCTCAGATAAGTAGCCTTCGAAGAGCACAACTTCGCTATCTGTCTCAACCCTTCTTTCCCTATTACTGTCATATACACCAAGGCAGTAAGAGCACATAGATTTTCATTAGAGCAAATATTTGACATTGCATCCTGACGCCTGATATGCTGTTCTCTTGCCTGAATAGTAAGGACATAACCTATTTTCCCGTCTTTATCAACTGTCTGCCCGCAAATCCTTCCAGGCATTTTTCTCATGCATTTATCGTTACATGCCATGATTCCAAGATATGGTCCGCCGAAACTTAATGGTATGCCGAGACACTGACCTTCAGCAGTAACTACATCAAACCCCATTTCACCTGGTGTCTTGATCATTGCAAGAGATGTAGGATAAGTCGAGCATATAGCGATAGCTCCTTTTTTATGGACTTCCTGAACAAAATCAGTCCAATCTTCAACTACACCGAAGAAATTGGGATACTGCACAATTACGCACGCTGTCTTATCATTTATCGCATCAAGAAGGGATGAGATAGATGATTCAACTTCTGTATTGGGAACCTCTACAAGTTCTACTGACAGATTGCTTGAATAACAACGGAGCATCTCCCTAAATATTGGAGAAACGGCTCCAGAAATAACCGCTCTTCTTTTTTTTGTAACTCTACACCCAAGCATCATAGCCTCAAAAACAGCTGTTCCACCATCATAAAGAGAAGCATTCGAGACGCTCATTCCCAAGAGTCTGCATATAGCTGACTGATATTCGTAAATAGCCTGCAAAGTACCTTGTGAAGCTTCCGGTTGATATGGAGTATAGGCAGTGTAAAATTCACTTCTTGATGTAACTTCACTTACAACCGCAGGAATGAAATGATCGTAGTATCCGGCTCCCACAAAATTAACAAGTTCAGTTTTATTTTTCTTTGCAAGTTCTCTTATATGTTTAATTACTTCAAACTCAGATTTGGCCTGAGGCATATATTTAAATTGCGGATAAGGACCTTTGACTTCTGCCTTAATCCAAAGCTCATCAAGGTTCTTGCATCCAATAACTTGAAGCATTTCCTTTACATCTTGTTCTGTATTTGCTACATAAGGCATGGTAAACCTCTTTCTGGAAATTCTATTATAATAATTCTACATAATCTCTGTATTCTTTCTCATCCATAAGATCGTCCAATTCAGATGCGTCTACTCCTTTGAGTTTGCAAACCCAACCTTCTTCTTCAGGAGATTCGTTTACAAGCTGAGGATTTCCCTCGAGTTCCTGATTAGCTGCTTCTACAATTCCTGAAACAGGTGAATATACATCTGAGGCTGCTTTTACTGATTCAATTACCGTGAGAACTTCACCTGCGTTAATTTGTGCTCCTGACGAAGGTAATTCCACATAAGTAATATCACCAAGTTCATGAGCCGCATGAGCTGTTATACCTATTGTGGCAACTGTTCCTTCCAGTAAAACCCATTCATGTTCTTTTGTGAATTTTTTCATTTTGCTCTCCTCTTTTTTAATTTATTTACTTTAACATATCTTCATTCTGACTGTGCCGTTTTTGTAAAAAGGCATTTCCACTACATCTCCAGGAAATAATTTACCCCCTATCTCAAGGTTTACTTTCTTTCCCGGAGTCAGCCCTGACTCAGGCTTAACATATGCAAGCGCAATTGCTTTTTCCAATATAGGCGAGAACATACCTGATGTAACACTTCCTATTTCCTTGCCTTCTGTAGTAAAAACTTTATTTCCGGCTCTTGCAGCTCTTCTTCCTTCAAGGATTATTCCTATTAAATTTTTAGTGATTTTTGAAGGATCTTTGAGAATATTTTCGCACATAAAAGCCGATCTCTTTTCCAAACTCATTATCGCACTAAATCCTGCCTCAACAGGAGTAGTGTTTTCATCCATTTCATGTCCATAAAGAGGATAGCCTACTTCCAGTCTGAGAGTGTCTCTGGCTCCCAAACCTGCAGGTTTTACATCATTAAACGAAAGGAGAATATTCCAAAGTTCTCCAACTTTGTCAGCCTCGACATAGAACTCAAAACCCAATTCACCGGTATATCCAGTCCTGCTAACTATTGCCGGAATACCATTTATACTGGTCTTAATCCATTTGTAATTAGATGGAAGGGTTTCCCGTTTGAATCCGAGCTCTTCCATGATTTCTGCGGCCTTGGGGCCTTGAAGATCCAATTTACCAATTTTTTCAGAATTATTTGAGATATAAAGATCAGATGGAATAAGGCTTTTGATTCTGGCAAAATCTGAATCAATTGTTCCTGCATTGACTACAATCATAAATTCTTCTTCGCCCATTCTGTATATTAGAAGATCGTCCATGACTGTACCTTTATCGGACAAAAGAAAATTATAACGAGCTACTCCTACTTTCTGATCAGCAACTGCCCTTGGGAATATCCTGTCGAGTGCCAGTGCTGAACCTTTGCCACTGATTGTGAATTCACCCATATGACATGTATCAAAAAGGGAAACTTTCTCCCTTGTGTGATGATGTTCGGAAAGGATTCCATCTTTATACTGCACAGGCATATCCCATCCTCCAAAAGGTACCATTTTAGCGCCAAGTTTTACATGTTTTTCGTATATAGGAGTTCTTTTTAATTCATCCATGTTAAACCACCCTTCGTTATTTATTGAACATAAAAAATCAAATTATTTTTAAAATGACTTACATCAGCATTACTAAATTTTAACTACAATCGGGAATTTATTCAATTTAAAGAAAAAAAAAGGGCGTCAAAACGCCCTTTTTGATTAACTTATCGATATTATGTTTCAAATATCAGCCATAGTGTAGTCGTCTCCCTTAGGATCAAGGAAGAATATTCCAGCTAAAAAGTCAAATATTTCGAATGGATGAACTTCTGCATCAATTTCTACAAAAGCAGCACCCTGTGCTCCAATTGAAAACATGTCCTGAGGGCCTTTCCAGAAATTATAAACACTGTTGTCCAGAGATGGAATTCCAGTGTAATAATTGAAGTATTTCTGGACTCCTCTTGTCGTATCAGACATCTCCATATTTTCAGCAGACAGCATTAGAAAGCTTGCATTCCATCCTGATTCAAGCCCTGCTCCGTATTGCCTGTTATATCCTTTTATTAGTTTTGCGCTTCCACCAATGCCTCCGCCCAGAGCTACATATCTTGTCGCCCATATCTTAGCTTTTACTGTTGGCCCGAAGCCAAGGGACAAATCTATCATATCTGCCATATCAACAAACCTATTCGGAAAGTACAGCAAAAGTTTATCTCCCCATGTATCTTTCTTTGGTCCTATTCTCTGTGAAGCAGAATTAGATTGTGGCGCAGTAACTGGTGTAACTACTGCCTGATTTTGATTCAAACCATCCTCAGCTGTAAGTGATACAGGCATAAAAACCGTCATACTTAGCATGCACAAAGCAGATGCTGTTACTTTTTTGAACATTATTGCTTTCCTTTTTTTTATTTTTTTGGTGAGTTTTAATAACATGAATTTTATTTACAATATTATTGAATAATTATAAAGCATTATAAAATCAAATCAATATTTTGCATGTTCTTCAAAAGTTTTTATTAAAAAACAATGCACTTTTCTGACCCATTAAAAATAGCCAAAATAATAAAGTCCAGGCGTACAACGATTTCATTGGAAATAACGCATTTAGGCGAACTCATTATTCGAGCTCCTATTTTTTCAAATCAGTCTCAAATTAATAACTTTATTAGCAAACATCAAACCTGGATCGAAAAGAAATTGGAACTGTTTAGCAATTTTTCGGAATCTACTGAATCTGATACTGTTTATTATCTTGGCAATAAATATAAAATGATACTGTCAAAAGAATTGCTTATCCCTTTTAAGTTTGAAGATAATTTTTATTTCTCGGAAAAATATTTTAACCACAGAAAAGAAATCCTTCAATCATGGTTAAAAACGAAAGCACATGATTTTATAATTCCCAGGTTCATTGCGACTGCAAATGATTTTAGTATCCGGTTTAATCGCGTTTCAATCAACAGAGCGTCCAGTCGATGGGGTTCATGCAGCGCTAAGCGCAATGTAAATTTTAGCATTAGATTAATTATGGCAGAACCCAATGCAATTGATTATGTAATAATTCACGAATTGGCTCATCTCGTTGAGTTGAACCATTCGGTAAATTTCTGGAATGAAGTAGGAAGAATGATGCCTGACTATAGAGAACATGAAAAATATCTCCGCTTAAATGCCCACAAGTTTTACCTGCGGTGAATATCTTCCATAACTTATTAGGATTTATAAATTCTAAAAGCTTTTCAATAATTCCAGGCAAATAGGAAATTCAAGATTTCATTTCGGTTAATTAGTATTAAAATACAGAAAATGGAAATTAACCATCTTCGACTAAATAAAGTTACTTGGAACAAATAATGAATAAACCTGTCGGGCGTACTTTTTTTATACTAAAAACAATGGATTCGTATGTTCTAAAAGAATATTTGAAAATCCTTTCTTATTGTTTTATAGGTTTTTCCTTTATCCTTGTTTCGATGGATATGCTAAACAGTGTATCACAATTTACTACTTCAACCCGTCCAGATGCCATGGAGAAAGCGATTATATTCTATAGTATGGGGCTATTAGTTAACTTTAATGAAGTTTGCCCTTTAGCCATCCTTTTTGCATGTATTTATCAAATAATCAAAATGGAAACCGTTAATGAAGTAATAGCCTTGCTTGGTTCAGGAATCCGATCTGTAAGAATTGTTGCTTCCATTTATATACTGGCATCAGTAATCTCCATTTTTGTGTTATTTCTTAATTTAAGCGTTATTCCTCAATTCATTTTTATTAAAGACAATATTTTCGATTACGATAAAGGCAGTATTGTTAATATTTATAAATCAATTATATATAATAGTTCAGACGGAGAAAGAATTTGGTATATAGAGACTTTTGAAAGTTCAGATAAGATAAAAGGAGTGAGACTTAAAAAAAGCAATCCTGACGGAACATTAGCTCTTGATATGACAGCAAAATCAGCAACATATTCAGCAAATACCGGATGGGTATTTAATAATGTCGACATGCAATTCTTTAAAACTCAAACTATTGATTCTACCTTTATTTCTTATATCCCTGAAAAAATTGAAAAATTTACAGTTCTGGACAGGAACAATAAATATTACTCTGCTTTAGGAAAAATAACTGAAACGCCGGTTGATTTTCAGGATGTCGCCAAAAACGCGTATCAACTGACAAGCGCTAGAATTTTGCATAACCTGGATAACCAAAATCTGGATCAAAGGTTCAGATCATCAATAAAAACGCAATTTTATCGCAGACTTTCATTTCCATTCCTAACAATTTTCTTCATAATGATTATAGCTCCATACCTAATTTTAAACGACAGAACTAGCTTGAGTAGAAAGGTTTACTTCTGTTTTACCTTCCTGATATCTTACTTTATTTTAAATAAAATTTGTGTTTTATTTGGTGATATTGGAGTTTTTCCTCCTTTCTTTGCAGGAATTCTGCCTACACTGGTTATTCTGGCTTTGGCACTAGCGATTAATATGAAAGATTTCAACATGTCGGCCAAATCATCCAAAACAAAAACAGCTAAAACTTAAAATCAGCTGCAAACATTATCTATTTATTTTCTTTCCTTTTTTTCAAGTTTGGCTATTGTTTAAATATTATCACTCTCTACTATTCAAAATATTATAACGAACTTTTCTGAAAGGAGATTCAAGACTATGTCATCGATTTTCAAATCTTACGATATAAGAGGTATTTACCCTAATGAAATTAATGAAGAAATAGTTGAAAAAACAGGAAAAGCTTTCGTTACTTTTCTCAAAGCAAAGAAAGTCGTCGTAGGATATGACATGCGCTCACATTCCAAGCCTCTTTTTGAAGCATTAACAAAGGGTATGATTTTTGCCGGTGCTGATGTAATCAATATCGGCCTTTGTTCAACTCCTATGACATATTACGCAAATGGAAAGCTCAAGGCTGACGGCAGTATCATGATAACAGCATCTCATAATACGGCAGAATGGAATGGACTGAAACCCTGTCGAGCAGAAGCCGTTCCAATTAGCGGCAAAACAGGGATTAAAGATATTGAAAAAATTGTAATGGAAGAAACTTGGGACAATCCTCCTGTAAAAGGCAAAGTAATTAATTACGATATAACGCCTGAGTACGGAGCTCATGTAAGGAAATTTTCAAAACTCACTCGGAAAATTAAAGTTGCGGTAGATTTTGCGAATGCAATGGGATCAATGGAAATAAAAGGGATCAGAGACCTTTTTGAAATTATACCTCTCTATGAGGAACTCGATGGGACTCTTCCAAATCACGAAGCAAATCCACTAAAAACAGAAACCCTGAATGATATCTGCAAGAAAGTTAAGGAGTCAGGCGCAGAATTTGGCGCTGCATTTGATGGAGATGCTGATAGATGCGGTTTCATAGACAGCGACGGAAATATTATTCCAATGGACTTATTCACAGCACTTATTGCTGAAGATATTTTAAAAGATGGAAAACAGACCATTCTGTATGACCTTAGAAGCAGCAGGGTAGTGAGAGAATCCATTGAAGCAAATGGGGGAAATGCCATCATGTGCAGAGTAGGTCATGCATTCATCAAAGCTCAGATGCGCGAAACAGGCGCCATATTTGCTGGAGAACTCTCAGGTCACTATTATTTCCGAGAAAATTTCACGGCAGAATCACAGGCTCTGGCTTTCCTTAAATTTGCAAACTTAATATGCCAGAGCGGGAAAACTTCAGCTCAGCTGGTTAAACCTTTAAGAAAATACTTTGCTTCTGGTGAAATAAACTCTGAAGTACATGATCCAAAAGGAACTCTCAGAAAGCTCAGAGAGACTCATCTTGATGGAAGGATATTTGAACTCGACGGCCTTTCTGTTGAATATGACGACTGGTGGTTCAATGCAAGAACTTCCAATACTGAACCCCTTCTAAGGCTCAATGTGGAAGCTGATTCTGAAGAAAAAATGATAAGCAAGCGTGATAGTCTTCTCAAACTTATAAGATCAATCTAACAGTCATATTTATGAAATTGTGATATGGTGTACCCAGTTAATAAAAAATACAATTACAGCGCCTACTACCATGCATATAGGAATAGTAAGACCCCACCCTATAACCATGCTCTTGGCTACACCCCAGTTAATTGATTTTTTCCCTGTGCTTCCTGCTCCCATAATAGAACCGGAAACAGCCTGAGTCGTACTCAAAGGAAAACCCAGGAAGGATGCTGTAAATATCAATATAGCAGAGCTTAATTCCGCGGATACACCGCTTACAGGTTTAAGTTGTGCCACTCGAGAACTGAGAGTTTTTATTATTCTCATCCCTCCGCTCAAAGTACCTGCTGCCATGCATATCGCGCATATCAAAATAACCCAAGCAGGCACAGCAACATTATCAATATATCCGTAACTCATAAGAGTAAGTGTTATAATAGCCATGCTTTTCTGGGCATCATTTGATCCGTGGCTGGCGGCCATTAGAGCAGTCGATATAACCTGTACTTCACGGATATTGTTATTAACTTTTCTAGCTCTTCTAGTGTTATAAAAAATTCTGCTGCAAATAATCATGATTATGAAGGCTAAGAAAAAAGCTATTATCGGTGAAAATAACATTGGAAGAATTACTTTCTTGATCAACCCTATAAAAAAAACAGAATGAATGCTGCTGTATGCCCAGACAGCGCCTACAAGTCCCCCCATTAAAGCGTGAGAAGAACTTGAAGGTATTCCAAGGTACCATGTTATCAAATTCCAAATAATAGCTGCAAAAAGGGCTGCAGCAATAACCGTACCTGAAACAGCATGAGGATCAACAAGGCCTTTCCCTATAGTCACTGCGACATTTGTGCTTAAAAAAGCTCCTATAAGATTAAAAAGCGCGGCAATCACAATAGCTTGAAGAGGAGTAAGGGCTTTAGTTGAAATAGATGTAGCTACAGCATTTGCAGTGTCATGAAAGCCATTAATATATTCAAATCCAAGAGCTATTGTTATAAGCACTATGACAATTACTAAGGTCATAAATCACCTTTAATTTTATTAGATGGTATCTATTGAAATCTGCATAATCAGGTCAGCAGCATACACAGCAAGTTCTCCTGCAGCGTCAATATTCTTACTGATACCTTCAAGCTTTAGAATTGTCTGTATATCAAATGTACCAGAAGTCATTTCTGATACGGTATGTTTAAGATCTTCCACACTGTTCTCTTCGAGTTCATTGATCCTTTCATTTGATATAGATATTTTTTTTGCGTCAAATATCTTTAAAGCAGTAACTGTATCAAGAAGTACCTGAGTAGTTAGAATTAATGTGTCTGCGCTTTTTATAAGACAAGCATCTTTATTAGGATCTACATTAAATGCTTTCAGTTTGATAGCGCACTTTGAAATTCTTTTAGTAAGTTTGGTAAGTACAGTTGAGAGTTTCTGAATATCCCCTCTGTCGATAGGAGTAATGAACATTCGGTCGATTTCATGCAAAATTCTTCTATTGGTGTTAGATGCTTTTTGCTTTAGTATCTTTAGATCATTGTATAACAATGTTGTCTTTTGTTCATTTTGAGAATTAATTATTTCTACTAAAAGCTTTGCTGAATCATTAGCATATCTGGCTTCATCTTCGAAAAGGATAAAAAATATATCGCCTTTACTCGGAATAATCTTTTTGATAATGGCTCTTAACATAATTTTCTCCATCATTTATGTGAATAAATATTTATCTGTAAATTAAGGATTTTAAGGCATAGTGGAGATTTCTTCAAGATACGCTTATAGCTCTAACAATTTCCTAACTGAGTTTATCTGATCCTAGTTAGATATCTTCTTTAAAATGGAAGTCGTGGAATACCCATCGACAAAAGATATGAATTCTATTTTGCAGCCTATTTTTTCGAGAACAGCTCTTTCGCTCTGTTCCATTGTCTGTAAATTATAATCTGCTCCTTTGGCATAAATATCAGGCTGAATCTCGCTTATAATTCCGTCGCATTTCTGTGTATCGAAAATGATAATTCCGTCAACAAACAATAACGAAGCAATTATAAAGGCTCTGTCATTTTGATTAATAACCGGTCTTCCAATACCCTTTAATTCTCTTACAGACCGGTCAGAATTGATAGCAATTATCAGCGCGTCTCCGAGTTCTCTTGCTTTCATCATATATGTGATATGCCCTCTGTGAAGAATATCAAAGCAGCCGTTTGTCATAACCAGCTTCTTCCCTTTTTGCTTAAGACCGGAACGCCAAAGCTTGGCTTCTTCTATCGGCATTATCTTGGATATGACTTTATCAATAATCATACAAATTAATTTCAGAGCAGATTACTGGCAAGCTCGGCCAATTCAGATCTTTCTCCTTTTTCAAGGTGTATATGTGCGTAGAGAGGCTGCCCCTGCATTTTTTCAATCAGATAGCTTAGCCCATTTGAGTGGCAATCCAGATAAGGATGGTCTATCTGATAGATATCACCCGTAAAGACTAGTTTTGTCCCTTCTCCAGCCCGTGTAATAATAGTTTTAATCTCATGCGGAGTAAGATTCTGGGCTTCGTCTACTATAAAAAATGTTTTGACAATACTTCTTCCTCTGATATAGGAAAGAGGAGCTATCACGAGTTTTTTATCATCAAGGAACTCTTTGATTTTAGAATTCTTTCCATCTCCATCCGAATGCTGATTCTGAATGACTCCCAAATTGTCAAAAAGAGGCTGCATATATGGATCTAATTTTGCTTTTATATCCCCTGGTAAAAATCCTACATCTTTGTTACTTAGAGGAACTACCGGTCTTCCCATATATATTTGTACATATTCTTTTTTTCGTTCCAACGCTCCGGCGAGAGCAAGCAAGGTTTTTCCGGTTCCAGCTTTCCCTGAAATACTTACAAGTCTAATTTTCGGATTGAGCAGAGCGTAAAGAGCAAAAATCTGTTCTGCGTTTCTAGGGACAATGCCATAAGCAGGCATTTTATCGATATGCTTAACCATTCTGCTTGAAGCATCATATACCCCAAGCGCTGACTTCTTACCGTTTCTGAGAACCATAAACTCATTTGGATAAAGAGTTTCTTTTAAAAACACAAGCTCATCTATGCTTACTTCTTCAGACCCAGTATAGAGTTTATTTATTATTTCCTCAGGAATATTCTCTTCGAACCTTTTGCCTTTATATAGAGTATCGACATTTCTTACCATGTCTTTTTTATAATCCTGGGCTGTAAGTCCGATTGATTTTGCTTTCAACCTTAGATTAACATCTTTTGAAACAAGTATGACCTGTTTGTCCGGCAGAGTTTTAGCCACGCAGTATGCAGTATTTAAAATATGATGATCAGGGATATCCAAACTAAAGTTATCTTTTAAAGCTTTTGCTGTAGGCATTTCCAGTTTAACCATTATTTTGCCGCTGTTAGGCCCGATCTGAACACCTTCTTCAAAGAGTTTATCTCCGCTTAATTCATCAAGAGAGCGTAGAAATTCTCTCGCATGATAATTGAGAGTATCATTGCCTTTTTTGAACTTATCCAGCTCTTCAATAACGGTAATAGGAATAACAATATCATGGTTGTGAAATTGGTAGATACATGAACTGTCATGGAGCAATACATTTGTGTCGAGTACGAATAGTTTCTTTTCCTCTGATGGCATAAATTTTCTCCTGGATTCTCTTAAATATGTTCAATTAGAGGTATAGCCTTGAAAAGATTATAGCAGAAGGAAATCTAATAAGAAACAGTTTTCAGCAGCGAAAAATGAAATACTTTATAATCTTTTTCTGCAAAGATTATTAATCGCGCAATCAGGGCATTTTGGAGTTCTAGCAAGACATGTATTTCTACCGTGCATAATAAGAAGGAGAGAGAAATTCCCCAAACTTTCATGCGACATAAGTTTCATGATAAGCATTTCTATTTTATATGGATTATGGGTGTTAACAATTCCTATTCGGTTGAGAACTCTATTTACATGAGTATCTACCGCAAATCCATATCCGTCAAAAAGATGGGATATAATTACATTGGCAGTCTTTCTGCCAACGCCTGGAAGTTCAGTTAACTTTTCAATTGTTTCCGGAATTTCCCCGCCAAATTCCTCATTGAGTTTTTTTGCAGCATTGATGATATTTTTTGCCTTTATCTTATAAAGGCCTATGGGTTTGATTATTTTTTCAATTTCATTGACATCTGCTTCTGACAGAGCC
Organism: Lentisphaerae bacterium GWF2_38_69; assembly: GCA_001803205.1. Classification (GTDB taxonomy): domain Bacteria; phylum Verrucomicrobiota; class Lentisphaeria; order Victivallales; family GWF2-38-69; genus GWF2-38-69. Next base: position 200,953 of record MHBE01000059.1, read on the forward strand.
ATCGAATCCGGATATTTCGCAAAGAGTCCGGAAACTGTCTTATTTACTCTTTCGTCTGTGCATTGTGCTGAAAGAATAACAGAAATAAGAAGTTGAAATGGAGTTCTATAAAAAAGAGGGCATTTAACTTTTCCATAAATAGAAAATAAAGTACGGTAGATCTCAACGCAAATATAGTCTTTGCGTCGTTCCAGAACTTTCATCTTCTCGCTGCCAACTGTGCAAGAGTTCCGCAAAGTTGAATATAGGGAATCCCAGCAGCGTTTGCAGCCTTTGGGAGAAGACTGCTTGAAGTAAACCCGGGAATACTGTTTAGTTCCAGGAAGTAAGGCTGCATTGTATTTTTACAGAGCAGCACATCTACTCTGGCCATATCTCTTGCTCCTGTAGCTTTATAAGCTCTTAATGCAAATGTCTGAATCTCCTTCTGCGCTGCTTCTGGAATAATCTCAGGTTCTGGCGGGCAGTTATATACCGTTTCTCCATTCTGGTGTGTATATTTAGCATCAAAATCATAGAAGTCGCAGGGAGGAATTATATGAACTATAGGAAGAACTTTCCCATCCAGAATTCCCACGGTAAGTTCATAACCTTCTATAAATTCTTCAACCAGTATGAGACCAGATACATCTCCTGATCCATTCTGAAGGGCTGTCTCCCATTGAGACATCTCCTTAACTATTGATATTCCAAAAGTAGATCCTTCATTGGGAGCTTTAACTACCACAGGAAGTTTCAATTCAGAAGGAAAAGTTTTATCTCCGTCTTTAAGTATCGCATACCTTGCAGTTGGGATTTGGTTCTCAACAAAGATTTTCTTTGTCTTGATTTTATCAATAATTATCCCGGAAGCCTTACTGTCGGAACCCACAAAATTAATGTTCATTGATTCAAGCGCTTCCTGAAGCTTGCCATTTTCTCCAAATCCTCCATGAAGCACTGGAAAAACAAGATCAACATTTTCAAGCATTTTCTGCGTAATAAGAGGTTCAACAATATCATATTCCTTTACATTATAGCCTGCATCGTTGAGCGCTCTTGATACTCCTTCAGCCGATTCCAAAGATACTGGCCTTTCATGAGAATTGCCGCCTTTAAGCAAAAGAACATTAAAGGGTTTTGGCTCGTTTGAAAGTTTTTCCCTGCTCTTATCGTCTACAAAGACAACTTCAGGACTAAGATAGATGCCGGTTTTCTGCAGCACTTGTCTTTTTATTTCCATAGCAAGTTCAAGAAAGTCTTTCTCTGAAGAATTATTATCATTAACGATAAAGTTTGCATGCACATCACTTACCTTAGCTCCCCCGAGAACAAGCCCTTTGCAGCCGGCAATATCAATAAGTTTTCCAGCTCCGTATCCTTGAGCAGGATTCTTGAAAATACATCCCGCATTTCTCTCTTTTGGATAATACTTATTCCTATTTTTAAGGCACTCGTTTATAGAAGAACATTCAGCGCTTTTTTCATTTTTTTCGAGTTTAACGATCATTGCGGTAATTATAACATTCTCAGGAATTGAACTGCGCCTATAACCCCACTTTATATCTGTTCCTTCTGCTATCCATGGCTCCCCGTCTAAAGTAAATCCCACAATATCAACAACTGCGTCAGAAATTGACATTCCAAGCCTTCCAGCATTAGTTCTTAAAGAACCTCCAACTGTTCCTGGAATTCCAGCCAATTTAGAAAATCCCCCGAACCCATGATAGGCACATGTCACAGCTAGTTCATATAATGTAACTCCAGCTCCTACAGTGGCATGTTTTGAACCAAATCTTACCTTGGCAAAATCATTGGTTTTCAATTTAATAACAATTCCATCATATGGAGAGTCTGTACCTATTACATTGCTCCCGGAGCCCAAAGAGAAAATAGGAATTTCTTCTTTATGGCATATTTTAAGTATCGATGAAAGAGTCATGTCGTCAGATGGCTCAATGACAAATTTTGCATAACTGCCAATACCTATTGTCGTAAGATTGGACCAGACGGCATTTTCATAAAATTTAGAGGTTTTAAGTTCCACCTTAATTTTCTGAATAATGCTATTATTAAGAATATTCATAATAAAATTAAATTTATTATTAAAAAGAAGCTAATTATTATAAACTTTTGCTGGATCGAAAACTCTTTCTCCTATTACGGATACTTCACGAGTTTTGGGATTGTACTGTCTGAAAAAGCAAGACTTGTACCCTTCGTGACAAGCAGCTCCGCCTATTTGATTTACTTTAAAAATAACTGTATCGTTATCGCAATCAAAAAAAATAGCTTTGACCTCTTGCACATGACCAGATGATTCGCCTTTTTTCCAGAGCTTTTTCCTTGATCTTGACCAATATGTGGCGGCGCCTGACTTGAGAGTTTCATTCCAGGATTCTTCGTTTATATAGGCCAGCATTAGGATTTCGTTTGTCTTGTAATCTTGCGCAATGGCTGGAATTAATCCATCCGGTGACTTGCTAAAGTCTAGTTTTAGCATCGTACCCTCCTGATCTGTTTGACTTAAACATGATTTAGAATCCCTTACACTATGCTTTGTCTTAAAAAAAACATATGATAAATAGTTAAATTGATTTAATTTTGTTTCATTTTGCCTGGTTTTTGCTGAATACTGTTTTTTTTGATATAAACTTATATTAGAGTATATTTAAAATATTAGCGGTAATGGTAGGTAATCGCCACCTCGCTTAAATTGTCAAAAAATAATATTCCCTTCCCAGGAAATAATTTTGAAAATTTTTGTGGGGTGGAGGAAAGTCCGGACTCCATAGGGCGGGAAGTCCTGTTTTAAACAGGATGCTGCGGAGAAAATCCGTGGGAAGGAAAGCGCCACAGAAAATAAACCGCCATACTACTTAAGCGCATAATAAATGCGTGCGATGTAAATCATGCGTTATTTCTTTAGCGCTTAGGTAGTGTGGTAAGGGTGAAAAGGCGGTATAAGAGACCACCGTGAGAATCCGCAAGGGTTTTCGCAAGGCAAGCCCCTTCCGGAGCAAGGCCAAATAGGGGATTCGCTGCTGCCCGCAGCTATAATCCCGGGTTCTGGCTGCTTAGATAGATGATTGCCATTCCTGAAAAGGAAAACAGAATCCGGCTTATTCCATTACCGCTTTTTTTAAAATATGAAAATAGATTTTTTTGACACAGTATCACGGGCGTCTCGCCTGTGCTCTGCCATGGGCGAGACGCCCATGGTACAAGCTCATAAAAATTTCATTGTGAAATTTCAGGCTCCGCCGGTGGCTGGACTAATTCAAAAACAATAGGAGAAAACTCATGTCGATAGAGCTTCTGAAGGCAGCTATCAGAGAAATACAGGATTTCCCGAAAAAGGGAATACTTTTCAGGGATATTACGCCATTATTAAAAAGTCCTATCCTCATGAATGAAATCCTGGATATAATGGCAGATAATTATAAAGATCAGAACCCAACTATTATCGTTGGCCTGGAATCCAGAGGATTCATCTTTGGCATGGCTCTGGCAACTAAAATGGGTGTTCCATTTGCTCCTATCAGAAAAAAAGGGAAGCTCCCTTACAAGACATATTCTGTTACTTATGACCTGGAATATGGCTCAGACACTATTGAAATACATCAGGATGCTATTAACAGCAAGGATAGGATAATAGTGGTGGATGATTTGCTCGCTACAGGCGGCACTGCAATTGCAGCAGAGAAACTCATAAAGCATTTTAATGCCAAAGTACTTGGATTCGAATTTGTTATTGAGCTTGAATCTTTAAAAGGCAGAGAAAAGCTCAAAGGCTACAATGTTAATGCGATAGCCGTGTATCCATAAAGACTCCTAAATTTTCACTAAATCATGATATTTGCCATCATAAGCGACATTCACTCAAATCTGGAAGCAATTACTGCTGTTATTGAAAAATGCGTTTCAATGGAGGTAGAAAAATATATCTGCCTCGGCGATTTAGTAGGCTATAACGCCAATCCTTCTGAGTGCATAAATCTGATCAAATCCTTACCTCTGCATATGATAGTGAAGGGGAATCATGACGAATATGTTGGAACGGACTGCTCAATTGAAGGGATAAATAAATATGCCAAGGAATCTATAAAATGGACAAGACTTCAGATAAATTATGATAACAGAAAATGGTTAACTGAAAACAAGTTAAAAATAGTCAGCATGAAAGATGGAATTACAATTGTCCATGCCACATTAGATTCTCCAGAAGCATGGAATTACATTTTTGACGCCAAACATGCGCTTGCGAATTTTTCTTATCAAATGACCCAGTTCTGTTTTTTTGGTCATTCCCATATCCCCGGTCTTTTTGTGAAAGATCCAAAAGTTGTGGACTCAACACAAGGAGTAATGAGGATAATAGAATGGGAAATAATACCTCCAAATGAAGAGATGTTTACTTTTAAACCAGAGAAAGGCAAAAAATACATGATCAATCCAGGAAGCATAGGCCAGCCCAGAAATGGTGACCCGAGAGCTTCTTTTGTTATTATGGATACCAAAAAAAATACTATAAGCAGAATTTGCGTGAAATACGATATTGAGCTTGCCCAACAGAAAATCTATGATGCTTTTCTTCCCGAATCTCTCGGGATAAGACTTGCAAGCGGAAGGTGATTATCCATAAAAATAATATGAGTGTAAAAACACTTAAAATATGCAGTCTAGATGAAATTCTACCGTGCACAAATACCGGGAAGTTTAAGCGGATACTTATAATCAAACCAAGCAGCCTGGGGGATATTCTTCAGGCTTTACCTGCTTTTTATCTTCTCAGAAAAAGCTTGCCTGAAGCACAAATAGACTGGTTAGTTAATTCCAACCTTTCAGATGTTTTTTCATATATTAAAAATGATTTGGGTAGAATTATATATTTCAGGCGTGACAAGTTCAGGATGTTTTCTTCAATTCCAGGCGAACTGATAAATCTAATCAATGTCCTCAGAAAAAATACATACGATCTAGTAATTGATATGCAAGGTCTTATTAGAAGTGCATTGATGGCCTTTATTACTAAGTCCAAATACAAAGTTGGTTTTTCTGATGCAAAAGAAAAGATATCTGGCTTTTTCTATGATAACAAGATTTCAGCACCAAAAGAAATAGTTCATGCAATAGAAAAAAACTGCTATTTAATCTCAAGCGTCCTTGGAATTGAAAATAGAGTTCCTAACTTTGTGCTGCCCAAACCATTAGGATTTAAGATGAGCCACCAACTTAAATCTTTAGGCCTTGAAAGTAACGATGAATATATAACTGTCTCACCAGTTGCCAGGTGGAAAACAAAAACATGGCCTCCGGACTTCTTTGGAGAAATTATTGATTCTGTAGCCTTAGCATTTCCATGGAAAAAAATTATAATTCTTGGCTCCTGGAACGAATCCTCAGCTATTTCAAAAGTAATTTCCAGCTGTAAAATTGCAAAACCTATTAACCTTTGCGGCAAAACTAATATTGAAGAACTCTTTGAATTAATCAGAAACTCTCAAATATTTATTGGAAATGATAGCGGATCCATGCATGTTGCTTCACTTCTTAGAGTGCCTGTTTTTACCTTTTTCGGGTCTACTGATCCTGAGAAAACTGGACCTTACTGGCCATGCAGCAATGTCTATCAGGCTAAAATTGATTGCATAAAATGCTTGAAGCGTATTTGCCCTGAAAAAAATTTCCAGTGCCATTACAAACTAAAAACTGAACCCATAATAAAAGATATAATCACCAAACTTAAAAAACTTACATGAATAAAACAAAAACTCTCCTCCTTCTGTTAACATCTGTTTTTCTGTCATCCATAACCTCATATGCTCAGCTTGCCATGAACTTGAAACTCAATGCGCAGAACTATATCAGATATGAAAAAATATATGTTCGCCTCACTATTAAAAATCAGTCCGGACAAGCAATAGTTTTCGGTTCAAATGAAAAGCTACAGGGAAAAATCACATTTCAGGTCGATACTCTGAGAGGCAATGCTCCGAAAAGAATACAAAATCCCCAATATGAAATTAAGGATATTCTTCTGAAAGCAGGAGATAAAACCTCCATAAGCATCCCCCTCACAAAGTATTTTGAATTCTCTACTGCAGGGAAATACCAGGTTAAAGCTGTTGTAACCCACTCTCAACTCCAGCAGGCATATGAAACGGAACCAGTTGAATTCAATATATTAACAGGCAATGTAGCCTGGACCACATCTGTAGGTGTACCATTGGATGAAGATGGAAGTATTGACAAAAGAACCTATTCAATAATTTCTTACTTTGACGGCACAAATAAAATATACTGCCTTCTAGTGGATGACCCCACCCATATTTATGGACTTACAAAAATTGGATTTGATATAGGAACCAACAAACCTGAATGCGAAATCGACAACCTTTCAAGACTTCATATGCTTATTCAGAATTCGTCTTCAGTTTTTTCTTATTTCGTATATGATATACATTGCCGCCTTGAGGATAAGGAGGTCTATAAAAGAACAGATGACTATACAATACCCCACTTGTTTAAAGATGAAAAGAACGGGCGGATTCAGGTAATTGGCGGAATACTTGCAGTAGAAGGAAGAGATTATATGGAAAAACAAAATTCAACATCGCCTGATAATAGTGGAAAATAGAATTATCGAAATCAAAAATGCCGACCTTTTTCTTGACGGTAAACAGATACTTTTTGACATAAATTGGCAAATGTCTGAATCAGAGCATTGGTTCGTAATAGGATCTAACGGTTCGGGCAAAACTACTCTTACACGGATGATCCTTGGATATATCTGAACAAAATTTAAAAAATATATTTGATCTTAATATAAATTTAATAACGACTCAGGCAGGGCGTTATTGGCCTATAGTAAATAATTAACATATGCCTTTTAAAGGAACTAGATTTTGATGACAACAGAACTTAAAGGAACCACTTGCAAAAAAAAATGGTTTTTAAACTATAAAAAATCCTCAAAGAACATTTTTTCATTTTCTTACGCGGATCAAGAAATTTTTGAATCAGAGGGTGTTGAACTAGGAATAATTAGAGAAAATTCCGGATTAACAAAAGCTGTAAGACCTCATTTTTCTGTAAAAACAGCTGGATGCTCTGTTGATTCTGAAATCCTTATTCCATTCGGTTCAGAACCCAGAATCAAAAGAAAATGTGAAAATATAGCTAACCATTTTAGGATTACTACAGATATTTCAGTACCGTCAAAGATAGCGGTCGATTCAATTTCAGTCGATCCATTGAAAATCAAAGGAGATTGGACAGAGATTGATATCTATACTTTAAACCATCAGACCTCCACGAAAATAAACAAGGAAACATTTCCTGTCGAAAACCTTACCTCAAAAGGACTTTCTTTTAAGCTTATTCCCATTGCCGTAGTATTTCGAAATAACGATGGTTTAGAATTAGAAATAGGAGCAGGTTATGATCTGTGGCGATGGAATAATTCGCAAAAGTTTGACGCTGAAAGTATCTTTGTAATAAAAAAACTTAAAGATTCAATACTCTTTGAAAGAAAACCGTTTGTCTGGAAGTCAGATCATGAAATTTCAAAATATAACTTCCGTTTTACCTGGTATTTTTCCTGGGTTAAATTTGAGAATAAAACTCTAGAGAGTAAACAATCGCCGAAACGGAAAGTAGAAATTCTTGATTTGATAAACAATAAACTCGCCCCTGTAAATACTAAGTTTAGTTCATTGGCGAATGTAGCACTTTCTGAGAACTTTCCTGAAGCTGCATGCTCTTCGTCAGAGCCTTTTCCGTGCTTTGCGTCAAGACAAACTGAAAACCTGCTTAAAAATTATATTAGATCTACTTTAAGCAACAATCTGAAAAACAGGGAAAAAAATCTAACTCTCCGTAAAATTCAGCCGCAAATATGTTTTAAAGGAAGCCATCTCGAAAGGGCAAAATCAGCACATTTTGCGCATTGGGATTATTTCTATATTATGGCTTTTTTCGAATGGGCAAATAGATTCCTTTCAGAAGCTGATAAAAATTTCCATATAGCTATTGATGAGAACTCTATAATGGCAAATCTGCCTTCGGCTTACGGATTGGCAAATCTATAACATTATTTTTTGTGCGATTGAATAAATCCTTAATGGTAGAAAGATGCAGATCTTTCTTCTTTTATTTTCGTCTTGCGGTACTCTTTGTATTTATAAAGCAGCATAGGCATAAAGAATATAGGAAGACCTATATACAATGAAGCCCTTAACTCAGGGATGAAAATCATAGACCCAAGGCATATTATCTGAAGCCATACAGCGCCTAAAGTCATATAGGGAAAAAATGGCGCTTTGAATTTAAGTTCTTTTCCTTTGGCTTCAGACAGTTTCCTGAACCTATACTGAGTCCAGCCTATAGATAACCAGCACATAGCTCCTGAGAAACCTGACAGTGCCAGAAGATACTTGTATACATATTCGCTCTGATCAAATGTATAAAAGATTACAAACATCCAGGTGACCAGGATTGAAAAAATAGTAGCTCTGTGAGGAATTTTATTTTTATTTAATTTCATAAAATAAGCAGGAGCCATTCTCCCCATCGAAAGAGAATAGATGGATCTTGCTGCAGCATAAAGCCCTGAATTTGAAGTTGATATCGCCGCAGTTAGAATTATAAAAGAAAACAGCCCTCCTAATCTAGTAAAGCCATATGTGCTAAGCGCATCTGCAAAAACAGAATGAGCAAGACCTGCCTTGTTCCATGGCAATATCATTACAAGAAGCAACATAGGAATTACATAAAGAGCGACAATTCTGATAGTGACATTTCTTATAGCTGAAGGAATGGTATGCTCAGGATCTTCGCTCTCGGCAGCCGCCAGACCCACAATCTCAGATCCTTGGAAATTGACCAGTACTATTACCATTGTAAGAAGAATAGCAAGAAACCCTTTTGGGAAAAAACCTCCTGATTCCCTTATGACAGACCATCCTATAAAATGAGATTCATGCGAAGGAGTATGCCCTATTAGTCCTATTACTATGAGAAAAGCTATTGCTGAAAAGCCGACAAGAGCCGCTATCTTGATATAGGCAAGCCAGTACTCAAGCTCTCCGAATAAAGATACATTTATAAGGTTCATTGCAGTTATCACCGCGCCGAAGGATATCGCCCATATTACGGGACTGACTTGGGGGATAAATGTATTCATAATAATACCGGCAGCTATCATTTCAGAAGGGACATAAGATACCCATGTCATCCAGTATGACCATCCAACTCCTGTAGCCCATGTGTGTGAAAGATATTTTGCCTGATAATTGATAAAAGAAGCATCCTTGTTCGCAACTGCCATTTCTCCAAGGCTGAACATTACAGAAACAACTATCAAACCGCCAATGAAATAACTAATTACCGCGGCAGGCCCAGTCAGCTCCAGGACATAACCGCTTCCTAAGAAATAACAGCTCCCAATAATTCCCCCTAGAGTGATAAGCTGTATATGCCTTTTCTTTAAACCACGCGAAAGAGTGTTTTTATGCATTTAAATCCTTTACATCCTATATAATTTTTAAGCCCGTTACATATAATTGTTATTGTCAATTCTCCATAAGGAGCATGGTAAAACTTGTCTAATACGAATCGCATTATATCAAAAGGATATTAAAATCTCTATTCCGTAATAGAAATATTTTATACTGATTTCAAATGATAAGCATAGCACTGATTATTATCTGCTTAATGATAATTTTGAATGGATTTTTTGCCGCTTTTGAGCTGGCATTAACTTCGATATCATCAGGCAGGCTTAAGTATCTGTCAGAACAGAAAACCAGCGGAGCAGCATCAGCTCTCAGAATGAGAACCAGGAGCGAAGCCAGCCTTGCTGTCATACAAATAGGAATAACCATCATAGGCGCCATCACTGCGGCAATAGGCGGAGCTGAGGCAACTGAAGATTTGATTCCCTATCTAAATCAATTTGCTTCCCTTCCTAAATGGCTGATAAAAGTAATTGCTATTGCTCTCGTAGTAGCTCCGCTTTCTGCAGTTACTATAATCATAGGCGAACTTGTTCCTAAAACCATAGGGTTAAGGCACAATGAAAAAATATGTCTGCTGCTGAGTCCGGTTATGGAAGTTTTTTCTTCAGTTCTATATCCTCTTGTAATAATATTTGAATGGTCCACAAAAAGAATTGTAAGATTGTTTGAAAAGAATCTGGACAACTTCTCGCCAATTGACCTTGGAATCGTAGAATTAAGAGCGCAGGCAAGAGCGCTTACCGCGGAAAAGATAATTAATCCTTTTCAGGAGAAAATGATTATTGGCGCAAGCAACCTGGCCAAAATAAAACTCTCTGACATCCTCATTCCAGCTGAAGAAATAGTAATGCTGTACGCAGAAGCCAATCTGGCCGACCATTTTGTTACAGCCCACCTTGAATCCTTCACCAGATTTCCCATCACAGAAAAAGTCGCGGATCCGCAGTCAATAATCGGATATGCAAATATAAAAGAAATTATTTTCCTTGCCAAAACTCATCCTGCAAATCCGAATATCAGGGAAATAACAAGGCCAATACAGTCCTATCAATCAACAATGAGCATTGGTGAAGCTTTTACAATGATGATGAGAGAGCATATCCATCTTGCTCTGGTTAAGGATAAAAATGGGAAAGTTTTGGGAATGGTCACTCTGGAAGACATCCTTGAAGAAGTTACAGGGGACATTCAGGATGAGTTCGACAGACTGCCAAAGCATATCACAAGTTCAGGAAAACAATTTGTAGTTGGAGGTGGAGTAAATATGGCAATTCTAGCTTCAAGAACAAATAAACTTGAAATCCTAAGAGATCTGGAAAAACCTAATATGAATTTCAGCGAGTGGGTGAAGTCCAATCATGACAAGAAGAAAATAAACGGAGGCGATGTTATCCATATAGACGGATATACTGTTCTTATCAGGAAAGTCAGGCGAAATCAGGTATTGGAAGCGTTATTTTCAGTAAATTGACTATTCCCCTTTAATCTGTCCCAGTATTTAGAGCAGCCAAACAGCGAAATCCCGCAAAATCCTCTGACTTCAAGTTTGTTGCCGTTTTCAAGAAGTTTAATTATACAGCTATATACTTTACCGGAATAAGGATCCAGGATAGTTCCGCCGGAATATTCACCTTTGTTCTCCTTCATGTTCTTAAGGATTACCAACCCTAAAAGGGGTTTATCTTTATCTTCTCCTTCACAATTGTCACATATGGCGTCTTTATCTTCAGGCTTTGGCAGAAAAACAATTTTCCCAAAATATTTAGCATCGTTTTGATATATTTCGATAACACCATCATGAAGTCCATCGTCATCGAATGTTTTCCATTTCCCTGTTATTGAAGATTGTGTATCTGCGGCATAACCATTCAAAGAAAAAAAGAATGCAATAGTAAAAATCAATATTAATATTCTGATCATATACTTTCACCATCCGATTGTTTTCTGTTTCAAAAAGTGGTCGGTTACAGTAATTGCAGCCATAGCCTCAACTACCGGAACCATTCTGGGGCAGATGCATGGATCATGTCTGCCTTCCACTTTACATATAGAATCGTCTCCATTTGTATTTATGGTTTTTTGTTCAATAGAAATTGAAGGGGTTGGTTTCACCGCGATACGAAAAACTATCTCTTCCCCACTGCTGATTCCTCCAAGTATGCCCCCGCTGTTATTTGTGATAAATCCGCTTGAAGTCATTTGATCGTTATTTTCTTTGCCTGTTAAATCCACGCACTTAAATCCGATTCCAAATTCAATTCCCCTGACTGAAGGAATAGAGAGCATGGCTTTACCCAGTTCAGCATTAATTTTATCAAAAACAGGTTCGCCCAATCCGGGCGGAACTCCCTTAATAATGCATTCAACAATTCCGCCGGCAGAATTATGTTCTTTCTTGAGCTGTAGAATTCTTTCTATCATAAGTCTTGCAGATTCAGAGTCAGGAGCTCTCATTTCATTTTTTTCTATTTCCTCTAAATCAATTTTCCTGCACTCTATGCCTGCGGCTCTCCTTACATAAGCTTTACAAAAAATGCCTTTCAGAGATAACATTTTTTTTGCCACTGCTCCTGCTGCTACCCTTGAGAGAGTTTCCCTTCCTGAAGACCTGCCTCCTCCCCTGTAATCCCTGACTCCATATTTCTGGAAATAAGAATAATCTGCATGCCCTGGCCTGAAAAGATTTTTCACATTGTCATATGAAAATGAATTGTGATCTTCATTGAATACTATAAGTGAGATAGGCAAACCTGTCGTAACACCATCAAAAACTCCTGAAAGAATCTGAACCTTATCACTTTCTTTGCGCTGTGTGACTAATTCAGATGTACCGGGTCTGCGCCTGTCAAGTTCACACTGGATGTCTGATTGAGTAAGCTCAATATTGGGAGGGATTCCATCTATTATCACGCCAAGCGCTATGCCGTGTGATTCGCCAAATGTAGTTATTTTAAAAAGTGTTCCAAAAGAATTTCCAGGCATCAGTCTTCAGTCCATATTATTTCATATTAAGTACTCCGCCGGCGATTATTATTTCAACATTCTCTTTATTCAGAAAATGTTTAAATACTATTTCGCCTGACTGTCCTCCCGATTTGAGGTGTGTTCCTTTTATATTATTGCCCAGTCGCAATTGAGTGTCGATATTTTTTATAACAATAGAATCATTTTCTTCAATTCTTTCATAATCTTTTTTTCCATTAAAAAAAAGAGGCACTATTCCGAAGTTTATAAGATTTGCAGTATGAATTCTCTCCATTGAAAGAGCTATTACAGCTTTTATGCCCAGGTACATTGGGCATATGGCAGCATGCTCTCTTGACGACCCTTGTCCATAGCTTTCTTCAGCTACAATAATGCCATGCTTGCCTGATTTTTTTAAAGCTTCGGCTTTTTCGGCAAACGAAAGCTCTCCGTCTTTGTTGAAGCACTCAAAGACAACTTTTGAATACGCGGGAATATTGCTTCTGAGTTTTAGATGTTTTCCAGCGGGCATAATGTGGTCTGTGGTTATTTTGCTTCCTACTTTAATAAGAACTCTTCCTTCTATAGTTGACGGAAGAGCTGAATTGTGTGGTGGAGCGCCCAAAGTAGGTTTTCTTATTATCTTAACTTTCTTTGACTCTTCTACAGGAATTGGAGGAATAATCATATTATCGTTAATCATAAATTTTTCAGGTAACTCCAATACAGGCCTAACAAATCCTAACTCATCAGGAGTAGTAATCATTCCTGTAAGAGCAGAAGCCGTCGCTACTGCAGGGCTGACAAGATAAGCCTTATCATTCCTGGTTCCGGTTCTTCCTGAAAAATTACGGTTGAAGGTCCTGAGCGAAACACAGTCATCGGCAGGACTCATCCCCTGACCGATACATGGGCCGCAGGCAGACTCAAGAATTCTTGCTCCTGCAGCTATAATCGGCGCGAGCAAGCCATTCCTTGCAGCCATTTCGAATACCTGTTTACTTCCGGGAGCCACACTTAATGATACTTCGTGATGAACGGTTCTTCCTTCCAGCATTTTTGAAACTAAACATATATCAAGATATGAACTATTAGTACATGACCCTATGATTACCTGATTTACTTTAGTACCTTTAAGCTCTTTTACTTTTTTTATTAGGTCTGGACTTGAAGGGCAGGCTGCCAGAGGTTCCAGAGTGTCCAAATCTATTTCGATTACTTTATCATATTGAGCGTCTTCGTCTGCTAAAAATTCAATCCAGCACTCAGATCTTCCTTCTGCAGCAAGGAATTTTCTTGTGTTCTGATCCGACGGAAAAATAGAGGTAGTTACTCCAAGTTCTGCCCCCATATTCGTGATTGTGGCTCGTTCAGGGACAGAAAGACCTTTAATGCCATCCCCAAAATATTCTATAACGCATCCGACATTACCTTTTGTCGTAAGTGTTTCAAGAACTTTTAAAATTACATCTTTTGCAGAAACAAACCCTTTAAACTTCCCGCTCAGCTTCACTCCTATAATTTTCGGGTAGGAAAGCCTGAAAGGTTTTCCTGCCATTGCCAAAGCCACATCAAGCCCGCCGGCTCCGATAGAAAGCATTCCTATCCCCCCATTGGTTGGGGTGTGTGAGTCAGAACCTAAAAGAGTTTTACCAGGAACTCCAAACCTCTCAAGATGCACCTGATGGCAGATACCATTGCCGGGTCTTGAAAAATACAAACCCTGTGAAGCCGCGACAGTTTGCAGATACATATGGTCATTATTATTTTCCGAACCATTCTGCTGTGTGTTGTGATCTACATAAGAAACCGATAATTGAGTTTTGACTCTATCCACAGCCATCGCTTCAAGCTCAAGATAAGCCATCGTTCCGGTAGCATCCTGAGTTAAAGTCTGATCAATTCTTATAGATATATCTGAATTTACTGTCTGTTTTCCTTCAACAATATGTGATGCAAGTATTTTCTGTGTTACTGTCCCTTTAGCCATTTAAACAATCCTTTGGATATTGGTTTTCCATTGCCATTTAATATTTTGTTTATTTATTATGGTTAAGATATTTCCACGCAAAAATAGCAAGAATGATTGTAGGAAGGGTTCCTGCTATATATGGGGGAATGGTTCCTTTGCTTCCAAAAACTATGAAAACTTTTGAGATAGTTAAATAAACAATAATAATTCCTACAGCTGAAACAACAGAAACTACCAGTCCTTTTTTGACATTTTGACCGGCAATTGGAATTGAAATCATTACGGCGAGCAAACATACCCATGGAAAAGCGAATCTCGTAGCAAGTTCTGTTCTGAGAGTATTTTTTGAAAGATCATCCAAATTGTCAGAAATTGAAAGTTTTCTGATAATATCTCTTGTAGTAATTTCATTTGGCTGTTTAACTGTATCGAATATATCGCTAGGTCTTTCGATAATATTCCCCAATAGATGGAAATCAGGATTATGCTTATCAAATACAGGCAGGCTGCTTGTTTCCTGAACTAAAAAAGTTTTTTCTTCATAAGCCTTTGAATAGTCTTTAACGCCTTTTATCTCAAGGTTTTTATATTTAATAAGCATGGCGTTATTGAATACCCATCCGTCTTTGTGAGAATAGTGGGATTTTGAAGCATAAAGCTCAAGCTGAATTTTACCTTTGCTGTCGTATTTTTTAAGCTGAATATCATTTTGTTCATTCATGGAATTAAATGATTTCACCATCCAAGTCCTTTCATTATCAGGGCTTCTATACATTAGCATTGTTGATATTCTCCTGAAATAATCAGGATCATTGATAGAACCCAAAACTATTCTGCTTTTAAGATTGCACTCCGGAACGAAACTTTCGCTGAACCAGAAGTTTACGCCCGTCATGATCAATGCTACAAAATATATTGGCACCCCGCATCTTACAAGAGAAATCCCTGAGGCTCTCATCGCGGTAATTTCACTATGGACTCCCATTTTGGCCATAGTATAAAGAGATGCCAGCATTAGCGCCAAGGGTAAAATAAAGACCAGTTCTCCGGGCTGCTTCAGGAGAAAAAAGGATATTCCATCAAGTACTGTTGCCTGCGGTTTAAGAAAATCTCCCAGATGACTGGTCATATCTCCTATAAGAAAAAGTACGCAGAAAGTCAACATGCAGCAAAGGTAAATAACCATGAACTCACGGAATATATATCCGTCTATTGTCGGAAGAAATATGAAAGTCCTTTTATCACTAGACTCAAATATCTTATCAAATTTTTCTCTGGTTTTTTCTCTGGGCATTTTATTACTTTCCGTACTGCACTAGAAAATAACACTATATATATTACTGGCAAGCTTCTTCTTTTTTATATCTTCATCATTCTAGTATTGGTAAGGCCTGAATACAGCATCACCTTTAACAAAATCTATTTTCTCAAGCTGTACAAATACAGTATCCCCGGGTTTATAACTCGAAGAACCTCTTTCAGAAGATAGTTTTCCTCTGCTTTTTCTGAAGTTGCCTTTCATGTATGCTACAGGAATACCTCCCGAAAGACCTAAATCCATAATGTCGACAAATATCATTGCTGATCCTATATGTCTGATAACAGATTCGTACACTTCCAGTTTTTTCTCCATCATAAGCTTGTTAAGATAATGCAGTTTCAGCCTGTCGTTCGCCGCAAAATAAGCATCATCAGTATTTTTTTCCTTTTCAGTACACTCAAGCGCTGCCCGTGCCATTTCTTCTTCAGTTCTGGGCTTAGTATTAGTATCAGCATCCCACAGCTGCTGGTGAGTCGTAAGGTCTGAATATCTTCTTATCGGGCTTGTAAAATGACTGTAAAAGCCTTTACCCAAACCATAATGAAGCGATGGTTTTTCTGAATATAGAGCTCTGTTTAAAGCTCTTAAAAATGCTGATGTTATTATTTCTTCTGAACTTTTCCCATGAATCCCATCAAGGAATGCTCTGCAGGCCACCCTCCCTGAGGCAAGATTTCCAGTACTTATCTTAAATACATCAGCCACAAAATTGGAAAATTCTTCGAGCTTCTCCGGATCAGGTTCGGGATGCACTCTGTATATTCCTGGAATTTTTTTATTGGTTAATTCTCTTGCGACTGCTGAATTAGCCGCCAGCATATATTCTTCTACGAGTTGATCGGATTCTCCCTGTTTCTTTCTCTCAATGCCAAAAATTTCACCTGTAGCGTCATCCCTCAAGATTCTTATCTCAGTAGTGCTTAAATCGAGAAAAATTTCTTTCTCTTTTCTGTAGTCTCTCATGAGCCTGTAAATCTCAATGAGTTTATCCAGATTCTTAGTTAACTCTTTATCCCAGTCAGGTTCTGTCTTTTTACTCTTTATATACTCCTCCACCTGAGTAAAATTAAGTCTTTTTTTAATCTGAATCTTGCTGTGAACTCTCTTGAAGTTTTTTACCTCTCCTGTCAGGGTATTAATTGAGAGAAGAACTGTGTGGGCAAGGCTTACTTTATCCGTAGTCAAGCTCATTTGCCTGGTCAGTTTCTTTGGCAGCATCGGAAGAGTATTGCCGGGAATATATGCGCTAAACCCTCTTTCCCTGGCTTCTTTATCGAAATATGACCCGGGAGCAATGTAAGAAGAAACATCAGAGATATGAACTCCTATTATGCATTCCTTCTTTCCTTTCACAGGCATATAAGAAACAGAGTCATCGAAATCCTTGGCGTCATGAGGGTCGATCGTAATGCAGTAAAGATTGGTCAAATCTTCTCTGTTGATTTCCCGCGGCTCAAGTTTCATTGCCATTTCATTTTCTTCATCAGAATATGGAGGCATTATGTTGAATTCCTGTATAATAGCCATCATATCAGCGGTCATATCACCGGCTCTTCCAATTACTTCAGCTATTTCACAAACTGTTTGACTGTGTTTTGATCCTATGTCCCCCTTGTACTTGATATTTGCCTTTACCCAATCTCCTTTTACAGCTCCTTTTGCGGAACCTATAACCCGGATATTTTCAGGGATTCTTCTATTGAGAGGGCGAAGAGCCAATCCTTCTCTGCCGCTTATAAGTTCTCCTACTACTCCAGGCCTGTAGCGTTCGATTATTTCATAAACTATTCCGCAAGGTCCTTTTTCCGCCTTATTCCTGTCGCTTTCAATTATTTTTATCCTTACGGTATCTCCGTCCATAGCCGAATTAACATGTTTGGCTGGAATAAAAATATCCTTGTCTTCTTCCTTGGCATCGGCAAGTTTTACAAAACCAAAACCGTGAGGAGTCAGAGAAATCTTCCCAACGGCAAGCTGCTTTTCAGAAACAGCTTTCATTATATTCTTTCTATCTCTTACTACGCGTTTGTTCGTTTCAAGATTCTCCATAACCTTCTGAGCTATGTGCATATCTTTCTTTTTTGTAAGCTTTAGCATTCTGAAAATTTCAGCCGGGTATTTAGGAGAATCCTTCAGAATTGAAATTATTTTCTGTTCAAGTTCAGCATGGATTGACTTGATTTTATTTGAGGGCATTGACAACTCCGATTTAATGATTCGAGAAAGGAAAGTTTCATACTATTGATTGTAATGGAAATAATTTCTCTTTCAATAACTTCCTTCATAATGCAACTTAATTGAAGTTATGTTAGAATGTTTATTTAAAAAATATGAATATTTTTGAATTATAGCGTATGAATCAAATTTTAGACAACGAGCTTTTTATATTCGATCTTGATGGAGTTATTTATGAAGGCTCAAAACCTATTGCAAATGCTATACAATCACTCTGCAAACTTCATGAACTTGGCAAAAAGATCGCATTTTTCACCAACAATGCTACGCAAAGCCCAAAAACTTTTGCGCTCAAAGTCTCGGCAATGGGATATAAGTGTTCAGAAGAACAGATATTCACGAGTGCTTCAATATGTGGATCTGCATTAAGCTTAGAATATCCGAAAGAAAGCAAAGCATTTATTATAGGAGAAAATGGTCTTTCAGCTTCCCTCTCCTCTAATGGTTTTAAAGTAATAAATGATGATTTCAGTTTTGATGAAATAATTGAAAATAAAAATATTATTTCTTCAATGGTAATAGTAGGGCTAGACCGTGATGTGAGTTATAAAAAATTTGCTGCAGCCACTCAGCTCATTGCTAGAGGAGCACATTTTTATGCATCTAATACAGATGCTACTTTGCCGGAAGTTCACGGTTTGCTGCCTGGCGCAGGCTCTTTGGTTTCATTTATGATGACTGCTACAGGAAAAGAACCTTTACATGTTTTCGGAAAACCTCACCCTGAAGGAATTTATCAAATATTAAAAAAGTACATAACAGCCAGAAATAAGGCTGTTATGATCGGAGATAGAATCAATACTGACATAATGTCAGGTAAAAATGCAAATATCAATACAGCTCTGGCTCTCACCGGCGTAATGACAGCCGCAAATCTTGTTGATACTCCCCATGAAAAATTTCCTGACTGGATTCTTCCTGATCTATCGGCTTTATTTAGTTCAGGTCAATAAAAAGCCTTCTCTTTTCATAGCTGTTTCTCTCATGAAATTTAGGAAAAAAAAACAGAAATTAAAAGGCCTGTATTGCTAAATTTCGTTTTTCCGATATGTTTCATCAGTGAGAAATATCTAAACATTACATAAACTATGGAGTATTTGATATGACAGCAGAAATCTATTCAACAGCCCAGATAAAAGAACGCCTTCCATTCAGATATCCTATGCTCCTTCTCGACAGAGCCTGGAAAGAATCTGATACAAAATTTTTTGGATTGAAAGCAGTTACCTGCAATGAAGGATTTTTTTCAGGTCACTTCCCTGTGCAGCCGATTATGCCTGGAGTTCTACAGATAGAAGCGACTTTCCAGCTTGCTGTTTTCGCTGTCACGGAGAGACTTAACCCTTCGAAAAAACTTGATGTTTATCTTAAATCCATGAAGGATGTAAAGTTCAGAAAACCTACTTTCCCCGGCGACAGACTCCTGATAGAAATCGATATAACAAGTTTGACCGATACTGAAGCAGTTATTACTGCTGTAAATAAAAACAATTCAGGCGTATGCTGCCAGGCAGAACTTACTATCGGAGTAAGACCTTGCGTCTATAGTGTCAAAAAACCGGAACTTTTTACGCAGTATGACAGAACAGATAATTGCGCAATGGATCTCAAGACCATCAAATCTTTAATACCGCACCGTTATCCTTTCCTCTTTGTCGACTATATCGCAAAGTCTGAAGGGGAAAATATTACTGCTATAAAAAATATTACCTACAATGAATGTCTTATGCATTCCTATTCCCCTGGATATTCAGTTCTTTCAGGAGCTATTCAAACTGAAATAGTAGCCCAGGCAGGATGCGCTCATACATTGTCTATTCCTGAAAACAAAGGAAAACTTGCTTATTTCATGACGATATCAAAGGCAGAATTTTTTAAACCAATCCATCCCGGCGATCAGTTAAGAATCGAACTTGTTCTTCCTCCTTCAAAGAAGTTCGGAAAAGGGAAAGGCGAAATTTATGTTGAAAACGAACTGGTTTCACGCGGAGAAATTACCTTTGCCATCGTGGAACAGAAGCAGGAACCTGCTCAAGCAAAGGAATAAGTTCCAGTCTGATATCTTGCAATGGTTTTAGTCTGGATCATACTAATTCTGCATTTTATATACTATTTGCCTTTTCTGATTACATTTAGTGCTTTTGTGCGAACAGTATCAGGGAAAAAGAATATGTATTTGGGAATCGCATTGTGGTTTTTTATACTGATGCTGGACTTCTTTCTCCTGTACATCAATTTCAATAGCCATTTTCTCTTCTATTATCTCATCGTATGCTATCTTGTACCATTAATAAACACGCTTATTCTCTGGCTGTGCGGCAAACTCGATGTATCAATCTGGCTTCTTTATACAATTATATTTTCTCCTGTCAGTATGCCTTTCGCCTTCCTCTTTGTTTATTTCGTAACGCCTAAATCAAGACTCTCGTAATAATATACTTAAAGCGAAATGATTTTCGAAAAATATTTACACAAAATGAGTTCATATGTGCGAAATAAAACCAATATTAAAATACCCTTTGGGTATAACTTAACTATGTATGAACAAATCTGATTTCTTACCTGGAGATATACCTGCCAAACCAGGGGTATATATTTTCAGAGATAAATTCGGAAAAATAATTTATGTCGGAAAAGCACTAAATCTCAGAAAAAGGGTTTCTCAATATTTCCGCCCTTCAAAAGAAAGCAGAGCTAACCCTAAATTCAGATCATTAATTAATTCTATAGCATCATATGACCTGAATATTGTCGCAAATGATGAAGAAGCTCTTCTTTTCGAATCCAAACTCATAAAAGACTATGCTCCTTACTACAATATTCTGCTAAGAGACGACAAAAGATTTCTGATGATCAAAATAACTCTCAGTGAAAGATTCCCACGGATTATCTTAGCTCGCCTCAAAAAAGATGACGGTTCAAAATATTATGGCCCTTTCCCGCATGGAAGCGCGGTTAAATCCACTGCGCTATTCCTCTCTAATTACTTCAAACTTCGACTTTGCCCTTATTATGAGCCCGGAATGAATGAACGCAAATACTGTATGGATGCCAGAGTAAAAAAATGCTCTGAGCCCTGCATAGAAAAAATCTCAAAAGCCGATTATGACGCCAGCATCTCTTCCGTTATCGACATCCTCAATGGAAAAACTAACGAAATCTCAACCTATCTTAAATCAAACATCGCAAAAAATGCTGCTGAGATGAATTTCGAAAAGGCCGCTCTGGAAAGAGACATTCTTAATAACATCAACTCTCTTTTCAAAACTAAGATTAGGAACTTTACCCGTTCAAATATTGATTCTACCTTTAAATCCAACGCCCTTGAGGAACTTCAAAAGATTCTTCAGATAAAAAACAAACCCTCACGAATTGAGGCTTTCGATATTTCTAATCTTTCAGATAATTTTGCCGTGGCAAGCATGGTAAGTTTTTATAACGGTGAGCCGGACAGGAAAAACTATCGCAGGTTTAAAATAAAAACTGTTTCAGGAATTAATGATTTTGCAATGATGAAAGAAGCAGTGAGCCGGCGTTTCAAACGAAATCTTCTTGAATCAAAACCCTCTCCTGACTTACTCATGGTAGATGGAGGGAAAGGACAGCTCTCTGCTGCAATTGAGGCTCTAACTGAAATTAAGACTGAACCTTTTCCAGTTATTGGACTTGCAAAGAAAAATGAAGAAATTTTTCTTCCAGGGCAGAGTGAAGGGATTATTCTGGAAAAATCTAACAGTGCTCTTAATGTACTTCAGGCCATAAGAGATGAATCCCACAGATTCGCTATATCATTCAATCGCGAAATCAGGCTTAAAAAAATAAGCCAGTCAATTCTTGATGAAATAGAAGACATAGGCTCTAAAAGAAAAGTTGCTCTTCTCCGTGCATTCCAGTCGATAAGCCAGCTGAGACATTCAACTCCTCAGGAGATCCATGCAAAAACAAAAATAGTGGGCGAAAAACTTGCTGTAAAAATTCTTGACTTTCTCAATCGCAAGTCAAGCTAATTCTCCGCGCATTTCACGATACCCTCCAAGGCCGGTAAGCTTCACTTTAAGAAATGGCTCTTTCATAAGCATCTCAGCTTTACTTCTGTCAACGGCGACACAGGCTTTGATATAATTGTCAGTCCATCCTGTAATTACACCTTCTGACTCTTTCTCAGGGATTATCATGAAGGTTTTGTTGACCTGTTTAGAAAGAAATCTTGTCGAAAGTTCAGACGCAAGTTCTGTTAAAATTTTATGTCTTGCCATTATAATTTTCGGCGATATTTGATTTTCGTAAGAAGCAGCAGGTGTCCCTTCCCGTTTTGAATAGCCAAAAACATGCAGATAAGCCAATGGCAATGATTTGAGAAAATTTAAACACTCCTGAAAATCATCATCTGTTTCGCCTGGAAAACCAACGATAACATCAGAACCTATACATATATCCGGAATAACTCTTACAGCTTCCCTTACAAAATCCGCAAATTCTTCTCTTGAATAACTTCTCCCCATTGCCTGCAGAATTTTATTCGCTCCGTGCTGGAGAGGCAGATGGAGAAAACGACAAATTCTTGATTCAGAAGCTATTGTCTCTATCAATCCTTTCATTGAGAACTGCGGTTCTGTGGATCCCAGTCTTATTCTGTAAGTAGCAGGCTCCTCCGCAAGCATCTCTTTCAACAAATCAATCAGACTACGGCGGCTATCGTTGTATGTGGCAATATTTACACCTGTCAGAACTATCTCCTTGAACCCATATGCAATCAATTCCCTGAATTCTCTCAGTGTATCATTCCATTCCCTAGATCTTGGATTGCCCCTTCCATAAGGGACTATGCAATAAGTACAGAAAGCGTCACATCCGTCCTGAATTTTCAGGTTTGCTCTGGATTTGAATGGAAATAAACCAGATGAATCCTGAATAAAAATATCAAACCTCTCAGAATGATTCTGATTAATAGAATCTAAAGGGATGTCAAATTTGTTCCTTATATAGGAAAGGATATTTGTCTTTTGCGAATTGGGAACAACTATATCAACTCCTGCTTCACTCCATTTTTCTCTGTCAACTTCAGTATCGCAACCAGTTACGACAATGACTGCTCCGGGATGTTTCTCTTTCATTGACCTGGCATACTGACGGCTTTTTTGTGATGCTGAAGATGTTACCGAACAAGTATTAATTATTATTAAATCAAGCTTGCTGCAAGTCTGGTGTTTCTCTATCTCAAAACCTCCTTTCTTGAGCTGCGCGTACATTAGCGCTGTATCTGCCTGGTTCAGCCTGCATCCAATCGTGATAATAGAAGTTCGTTTTTGATTCATGAATATATATATGATTGTTTAGGTTTATAGTATAAACTTAATCTCTGAGTAAGTATTCACTAAAGTATGTTATTTCACCTGCCCGTTGAGTCTATTTGTAGAGACGCAAGATTTTGCGTCTCCCTCAACAGAACATGCTTTATTGAATAAGTACCACCTGATAATATTATAATTAAAAGATATCTCTATAACATCTAAAATCAGTAATGCAGTTTAAAAAAACCTCCTTTATTGAAAATCAATCGGCCCTGAATCCAAATCAACAGGATGATATGTATTATAAAACAATATTTATTGTAATATGCCTTATATGGTTTGTTCTCTGGAGCGCCCTTCCCCTTCTCATTTATCAGGGACCCTATGTTGACACATCTGAAAATATCATAATAGGCAGAGAAATATTGTGGGGATATGACAAGCATCCCTATTTCGGCGTATGGATCATGAGACTAGTATTTACTATTTCCGGCAGCTTTTACCTATCTTTTATTTTCTCTCAAATTGCCATATTTATTTTCCTGCTCTCTTCATGGAAACTGGCAAGATATTTTCTGAGCCCGGGAAAAGCTCTTCTTTCAATATTGTTTCTGCTGTCCAATCCTGTCTATAGTATAACCTCTATCATGTTCAATCAAAATATTATTCTAATCGCGCTATGGGCTCTGATTATTTTATTTTACTGCAAGGCACTTCTTAATCAGAAGATTTCTGATTGGATTCTTCTTGGAATATTCTGCGGACTTGGATTAATGACCAAATACTTTTGCGTATTCTTATTTGCTCCAATGGCGCTATGGCTTCTATTCACAGCTCAGGGCAGAGCTTCGTTTAAACATATCGGACTTTATCTTTGTGTTGTTTCATTCCTGATAATAATAATTCCAAATGTTATCTGGCTGTTCGAAAATAATTTCGCCTCTATCGTATATGCTGCTCATAAATCAGATATAAATCATGAA
This sequence comes from Lentisphaerae bacterium GWF2_38_69, assembly GCA_001803205.1. Lineage (GTDB taxonomy): Bacteria > Verrucomicrobiota > Lentisphaeria > Victivallales > GWF2-38-69 > GWF2-38-69. The sequence goes on from MHBE01000059.1 coordinate 225,219, forward strand.
CACTCGATTAATATTATCAAACACCTGATAAGCCCTTTAACAGTCCTTGGAATGGTTTTAGGCTCATTTGCTTATTCCATCATTACTTTTTTCATTTGTTTTAGGGAAAAAAATATTTCTGCTTCCCCAGAGATTCCTGGCTCTATGAAGGAATTCGTTCTCTTTATATTTCTAGCTCCTTTAACCTTTGTTTGTCTCTTCACACTGATAACAGGTGTTATCGTAAAAGGCGACTGGCTCTTTACATTGTGCGGAACGGCAGGGTTGATTATCATTCTTTTTTGGAAACCGGAACTCACGAGGAAAAAAATAAAATGTTATTTAATATTTTTGGCCATATTTTGTTTCTGCTCCGTCATTCTGCATAGTGCTTATGTTCTATACTACACTCCATATTTACAAACTAACTGTGTTTCCCTGTGTAAGCCTACATTAGCGTTATCTGATAATATCACTGCGGCATGGCACAAGAAATTTAATACCTCCCTTAGATATCTTGCAGGAGACATTATGCTCTCGAGCAGAATATCGCTTTTCAGTAAAGATCACCCTGAATCAGTTTTTATAAGCTCTGAATATAACCACAGGAATAAAACATCAATACCTGACTATTATCATCATGGAGCTGTATTAATATGGAATGGCCAAAAACCTCCTGAATGGTTAGATGAATTCAAAGATTATAATATTTCCGATATTACGACAGAACCTTATCCCAGGCTTGTTAAACCCTGGTTCAGAAAGTTCATGTATAATGTATTTGGATTAAACCCGAAAGAAGATTTTTATTCTTTTGCTTTTATAAAACCACACCATCTCGACTGAGCAGTTCCCGTACTTCGATTTTACTCAGGAACCGTGGTTGTCTATGCAACTGTATCGAGGACGGACAGTTCGGATATCTGTAACTGCACATATATTTCGAAAACCAATCCGGTTTAAGTATAATATAATTTAATTTCCCAAAATGTTATGCTCGATACAAATACTTTTTCAGCACCTTCTATAGCTTCTACAATCCTAGTTGACATTTTCCCAGGATCTACAAGCGACCATATCAGAATATGCGTGTCTATTAAGTATTTCATGATTTTAAAAATTCTCTTTCGCTAAGTTTAAAATCATCTTTTATCTTTATTTCTGCTTTTCCTTTCAGTAAGCCTAGCTTTATAGTGCTTTTCTCTTTTACATATTTGCTGTAAGGCACTATAACAGCAATTTTCTTATGATTTTTTTTATACTGAAGGAGTAATTCCTCTTTTTCTATCTTTTTAAGCAGTAAACTAAAATTAATATCTTTATTCTCTATCTCATAAACATTCATAAATTGTCCTCCATATTGCTTTCTTTGCTATTATATCATCATCTCTTCAATAATCGAATCTCTATTTAGCCATGAGTTATGCGAAGTAAACAAATAATCATACCTCAAAACCTAACACTCACCAACTCACCCCCCAAATACAATCTCAATGTTTAGCTTCGTTCAAGTCGATGAACAAATTTATATATGAGCTATAAGGATTTATCGTATGAAATCCATTCAGGTAGAAAACTTCAAATCATTTTTTGCCACAGATGAAACAGATGGAATTAACCTGAGATTCAGCTAATTGAAAATTTTAAACCGGTAAAGTTTTAAAATTCTTATCAACTGAATCTGAAAATGCGTTTACGCATTGTTGCTTCCCAGCGGTTAATTCCTTCACGGATAAATAAATCAGTGTTCATCAGTGACAATCAGTGGTTAAATACCTCCTTACCACTGATCTTCGCTAATCTACGCTAATATTAAAAGCTTCAATTCTTGGGTTAACTTTTAGGGAGGTTGTAGCATGGGCGTCCCGCCCATGGCTGAGCACTGGCGAGCCTGCCCGTTGCCGGAGTCGGCCAGGGACGCCCGTGCTACAATGGAGAAACACTCAACTTGCGGCTCTAAGTAATTCGTTGACAGAAAGTATTCTATCAGTGTGCATCAGTGACAATCAGTGGTTAAATAAAATTGATTTTGTATTCGATTTTATAAAGAATCATTTATTTTCATCTTTTTAGTATTGACATCTTAGATGCATCCCTTACAATCTTCCTATAAAAGGAGGTTGTCTCGACGAGACTTCCTTACAAAATAACAAAAAAAGTAAAAAATAACAAAAGGGAAACGAAAATGAAAAAAAGTAAATTCACACTCATCGAGTTGTTGGTAGTTATCGCTATCATCGCAATTTTAGCTGCAATGCTCCTGCCCGCTCTTAACTCAGCTCGTGAAAAAGCAAGAGCAGCCAGCGAAGCTGCAAATTTGAAAATGATAGGCACTGCTATAAATATGTATGCTGGAGATAATGATGAACAACTTCCAGCACTAACAGTTACATATTTATCTGAGTTTGGTGTTAACGCAGCAGCATTCAATGACTGGCAGGGAAATACAACTTTAAGTACTTATCTAAATGGAACTGCTGAAACTACTCTTTTGTCTACTCTGAGTACTCCGACAGCTCTTATATATGGAGCAACAGGTGCAGATGGGAAACGTAATTACTTGTATAATACTGGCAGCGTAGTAAGACAATAATTTTCTTATAGCATTGAGGAGGCGCTCAGAGCCTCCTTTTTTTATTTATATTTCAGTGAAATTGACCTATGTTTCATTTGTGTTATAATGATATGAATAGAAAATCCTTTACACTTATTGAACTTCTGGTCGTTATAGCAATAATTACAATTCTTGCTGCTATGCTTTTGCCTGCCTTAAATGAGGCAAGAGTGAGAGCCAGAATCATTTCTGAAACCGCTAGTTTGAAACAGTTAGGAACAGCTATTGTTATGTTCGTGCAGGATAACAATGATATTATGCCAAGTTTATCAACTTCTGATTTAAGTGCATATGGCATTTCAGAAAATTCTTTTACAGACTGGAAAGGCCAGGCTGATGCGTTAACTCAGTATGAATCAGGCATTCAACCGGGTGTTACTTTATATTTAGATTTGGGAACCGACTCACCGCTAGTAAAAGGTGCTGCTGCTTTAAATGGCAAACAAAATGTCCTATACCGGGACGGTCATGTCTCATATGAATAAGCGCATTGCCCTCCATACGATTTCCTACGGAAATCACAGTTGCCTAGGATATTTTATAGGCGATTGGCGTCTCGATATTTGAGTATTTTTACATCGTAGCACGGGCGTCCCGCCAGTGCACTGCCATGGATTTTGCATCTCCCTCAATAAAACATACTTCACTGAATACAAACATTAACCACAGAGAACACAGAGGAAATCAAAAGAGGGACGAACATTGAAAAATATTCAAACTGTTATATTTTCAAATTTACTCTGATTCCTCGGTGCCCTCTGTGGTAAAAAATGGAGAATAAAATTGTATAAATCAAAAAAAGTTGTAGTAGTCATGCCTGCATATAATGCTGGAAAAACTCTTCTGCAGACATATCAGGAAACAATGGATCAAGGATGCGTTGACCTCGTAATAGTTGTTGACGATGCCAGCAAGGACAATACACACGAAATAGCCGGAAAACTTGAAAATACTGTTGTTTACAGGCATGATACTAATAAGGGTTATGGTGCCAATCAGAAAACATGTTATGAACTGGCCTTGCAGAATGGGGCTGACATAGTTGTAATGGTGCATCCTGATTACCAGTACTCGCCTAAATTGATACCGGCGATGGCCTCACTTATCGGCAATGATGTTTACGAATGTGTTATAGGTTCAAGAATCCTTGGCGGATATGCCCTCGATGGCGGCATGCCTCTATGGAAATATATAAGCAACAGATTTCTTACATTAATTGAGAATTTCCTTATCGGAGCCAAGCTCTCAGAATATCACAGCGGATACAGGGCTTACTCTAAAAAGTTATTAACGAAACTGGATTTGGACAAATTTGACGATGATTTTATCTTTGATAATGAAATCCTTGCACAGATAGTATGGACTGGCGCAAAAGTAGCCGAAATAACATGTCCGACCAAATATTTTGCCGAAGCTTCAAGCATTAATTTTAAGAGATGTATAAAATACGGTTTTGGATGCCTTCGCAATGCTGTTATGTTTCGTCTTGCTAAACTGCTTAAAATCGATACCAAATTCTTCAGAAAAGAGAATAGAAATATATTCTTGATACAGTAGCATGCAAAACCTTAATCTGTCAGCGAATTAAGCGAATTTGTCGAATTTAGGTATATAACAGGCTATTTCGATACTTTTAGTTAATTCGTTTAATTTGTATAATTCGTTGATAACATAGGATTAAAGAAAAAACAAAACAATCCAGAGAACTCATTTATCATTTATGGGGGAAATGAATTTCATACGATTAATGACATCAACATTGTTCCATGGCAGAATATTGGGAATATTGAAACATGAGTATTTCCCCA
>MHBE01000060.1 GCA_001803205.1 Lentisphaerae bacterium GWF2_38_69
AGCTCCTTCAATAAGATTATGTGCATGCAATGGTAGAAAATCAGGAATTTCCATATTCCATTCATTTTCAGAAAAATATTTTATTAATTTACATAACGAAAAATTCATATCATTAATAGTTTTTTCATCAAAAAGTTCTTCCACATACATCCAAGTGCTTTCAAAGTAATCATAACAATCCACAGCCTGCAGATCTATCCAAGCCTGAGAAGTTTGGCCATTCCAGACTCTCAGATCTATGTTTTCTGTTTTATCAAGGAACCAAATATCTTCTTTTGCAGTTTGATTATTTTTAAAAGACATTTTTTGTTTTCGGGCGGTAAAAACAATAGGAGACACAGCGCTTTGCGGATTTAAATTGTTTTTTTTAATTAAATTTTTCTGTACAGTCACCCCAGAAATTAAATTACTATGTTCAACATCTTCCCATAATTTTTTATGATTGAATTCTACATTTGATAAAAAGGTTTTATCTGGGAAAGCTTCAAAGTCATACACAATAGTTGAAGTAAAATCACCGTAAAGTTTTTCTACATTTTCACATAATCCTAGCCTATTAAATAATGTTAAAGTTAATAAAAAATCCGAATTAGAGCTCCAGCGTTTAATTACTAAACCAAACAATGTCATAATAACCGAAGAAGGCGAAACTCCATATTTAAAAGCCTGTTCTTTAAAATTTAGCCAATTTGTTTTTTCTATTTTTAGGGTATGAAGTTTAAATGTAGGTTTTATTATATCTTCAGGATTCATCAACAATGAGAGCTTGGGTCTATCAGGATAATTTGAAAGCCTTTTTTCCCAGTAAGCTTTTTCTTCATCATACCATAAGGAGCTTTTTAAAGATTCATAAGCAACCATATAATCACGGAAAGTCACTTGACTATAAATCTCAGGTTTATAGCTAATATCATTGTAAAGACAATGTATAAGGTTAAATAATTTTATACGACTATCAACATCAAGTAATATCAGGTCTATACTTATATGCAGTATGTAATATTTAGAGGTTTTAGTAACTTGAAAATCAAACAAAGGATAGTTTGTAGTATCATAAACTTGACGAGATAATTTCAACGCTTTAGCTTTTAGAATATTACATACTTCTGATTCTGGCTTGCCTGACAAGTCTTCAAATTTGATTGAATACTGAGGTATGTTTTTGGAGTAACATTGAGTGAGTGTGTTTATATTAAATGTAAGAGTTAACTCCGGGACTAAATGAATTATTTTATTTATAACTTTATTTAATAATTCTATATCAAGATGTTGGTATTTATATTCGTTGTAACTATGGTTAGCTATATTGCCAATCTCAAATGAAGCACCTCTTCCTATCAAGTAAGCTTTTTGAATATCAGACATTGGGAATGGATCAAAACTAGCACCATCATCATGCCCGACCTGCATTGAATGTAAATCTTTAATCAGTGTTTTCTCTAAAACAGACTGATTTTTTTTAATACAAACTACTAATTTCTCTATTGTTTTTGCATTAATAATGTCTTTTGGAGAACAAGGCAAACCTATACTGGACAGACGTGAACTTAACTGAATTCCTAATATTGAATCCCCACCTATTTTGAAAAAATCATCAAGTAAACCAATTTTTTCTATACTTAATAAATTTTGCCAATTTTCTGCTACAAGTTTTTCAATATTATTTCTTGGTTTGACATATTTTATGAAAGTATTTTCTCTTTTTCGCGATCCGCTATTTATAATAAATTTATTAACTTCATCAATACTATTTATTTTCTCAGCAAACGCTTTGATTGCATTTATTTCCTTTTCTGTCCTATTGTTAGTTTTTACTGCCAATTTAGTAATTGGTTTTTGATCGAAAATTTTACTAAGTTGTTTTGAATTAAAACAAATATTTACCGCATCGTCTACTGAAATAGAAAATATTATTTTATTATCTTTGAATGACTCATTTTGATTTTTAATATTTTTTAAAAAATTAAAAATAGGAATGTTTTTCCCGCTATGTGCAAAGTCTATTTTAATGTTATTAATATTTTTAGATTTTGCAAAATGTCCAACCTCTCTTAAAAATTTATGTTCTACGCCTTTACCAAGAATCCTGCAACTTAAAACAAAAGATTCAACAACAAAATCATTATTATTTAAATATCCAATAATAGCTCCTACCAACCCATAATCACCAAACCTATCATTTACTTTTACTGTAAAAATTATAAACCCATCTTCATAAAGTAATTTTTTAATTTCATCTTCACTTCTTCTTATTGTTGTAGAGTTAAACTGGTTTACGCGCTGCGTTAGCTGCGCAACTCTCGGTATATCATCAAAATTAATAGCCTCAACTAAAATTTTTAATTCTAATTCCTTTATAAATTCTTCAAAATTAAAATGTTCTTTTCTAATATTCTCTCTCTTAATATTGTCCCGATACTGCTTTGTTCTTATCTTATCTTCATCAGTAGCTGTTAATACATCAAAAGCCCAGACATTCTTTAGAAAACGCTCTAGTAACAGGTTACCTTTTGGGATATTTAGCGTAAGAACTTCTGGGAGCTTTGATCTTATCTCTGCACATTCAACAGGATTATCATCAATAAAAATAAAACTATCTAACCCTAAATTTAATTCAGTAGCCAGATCATATATATTCTTAGACTTTGCATTCCAGTTTATCTTCCAATTAGCTAAATGTTCTTTTCTTAATACCATTTCTTTGTTTTGCTCAAAAACTTTAAATACATCTTCTTCAGTATTCTTACTGCATAAACAAATTAAAATACCGTTTGTATACATATCTAATATTTTGTTCTGAAAATCACGCCTAACTGTATCAATTTCTATTTCGTAATTTTCAGATTCTCCGCAAACTCCTTTCCAAAGGGTATTATCGCAGTCCACTACCAATACTTTATAAGGTAATTTTATTAATGCGTAGACTCTACGTGCAAGAAACATTCCTAGGATATTATAAAAACAACTCGTATAAGATATATGGCCCTCTTTATACCCTGTATAATTAAATATTTCCTCAAAATCTTCAAAACCTAACACGTCATTATAAGATAAAATATAGTCTTCTTTCATTCTTAACTTAAGCTCTGCTAAAAGGCTTGATTCTAATTCTAAGATTTCCTGTTTGGATTCAAGATTATCATCGATAATAATTGAAGGACATAAGCAAAGGATAGTTTTAGTCGTTCTATTTTTTTTATAATTTTCAAGAGCACATAAAAAGCTGTTGATATTTGATTTTAGTCTTTCTAAATAAACCATTTTGTTCTCAATTTTACTATTTGGAACCCAGTCAGTAAGGGAAAACAATATGATATTTATCCCTGATTCATTCATATGAAATTTACTCGCTTCAACTAAAAGCTCTTGAAATATCTGGTTGTATGAAGAGAACTCAACATTACAATTAATGCCCAATTCAGATAAAAAGCATTTTAGAGCTACTTTTATTGGTTCTGGTGTAAAAGATGCAGATATCACTATATTTAAACAAAACAAAGAGTCTTCTCTTTTCTGAATTTCATAAGAATCCATAATTTTTCCTTTGTTTTAATAATTTTATGGGTTGTATCATCACGTTAAAATTTATCCCCGATAAACACATCAATATAAAAATCTATTGCATATCAGAAGTTTTATAATTTTTTAAGAAGAATCAGAAAACAGAGGTTTTTTAGAGCAACTAAAATATTCTTATTCCCGTTCTTCTTATCTAAACTTTATCCATAAATTTTAAATTTACATTAAGCTGAACGCCTCAAAAACAAAAAGATGAAAATATTTTCAAGGGACTTGAGCCCTTTATAGCAAGTACTATCGAAAATAGGATTCTCGTAAACCTCATTACTGATTTTTCTTCTGATATCTCCAAAGGAAAAAAGGCTTGATCTGGCAGAAACATATTTTCGTTCCGGCGCTTTTGTCTGTTTTAAAGCATAGAGCCAAGCCGCGGTCTGAGCAATGGAACAAAGTTCAAAATGATTTTCAACGCTTTCTCTTTTTCTTGCCTGATTATCTATTGCCCCAAGTTCATGCTTGAGTTCCTTAAATCCGCTTTCAATCTTCCATCTGGCCGAATAGTATTCTATCATCTGCTTTGCGCTCAGAGATAAGTCTGTTGAGACTATCGGAAAGATATATCCATTCCTGTTATAAATCAGAACCACCTTGACCTGTCTCATAAAGCCCCTGTGCATGGCTATGAATTCTGAATATTCGCATTCCCTTTTCCTTCCGTAGATCAAAAGGCTCTCTTTTATTCTTTCAAGACTCCCGGTCATCTCGTATAACTTTGGAAGTTTCTTTCCGTACTTGCGTTTCCGCCCTTTTTTTCCGGTATCTTCTACGCTAACTTCACAGAGCCGAGTGTCCTTTCTAAGCCTCGTAAGGATATTGATTCTTTCAACAAGTTCTTTGCCCAGCTCTTTAATCAGAGTTTTATTCCCGAACCAGCTGTCTGTGGCAATAAGGATATTGCATGAGAATCTTTCACTTGCCTGGCGTATGAGCTTGCCTGCTATTTGTAGCTTTGTCATAAAATGCTCTTTGTCAACTGACTTCTTGAGCCTGTAAAGGCCATTGCTTATTGGCAGGCATGCCCAGCGATTGTGTATAAAGGCAAGAACTCCCAGAAGAACACGGCAATGACCATGGATGTATTTTGAGGAATTAATCTTAGAAGCATGGTCATAATGAGAGTCGCATCCTGCTATCTTCCTGCCTGTTTTTCCATAGGTTGTGTCGTCCAGCAACAATATTAACCGTCCTGCAGTCATTAGAGATTCTCCAAACATTGCCAGCAATCTATCCCATACCTTACCAAGAGGAAGTTTTCCTGATTGGAGAAATCCATAAAAACATCTCCGGCTTATCCCCATGGAAAACATCAGTAGCTCAAACATCCTGAAGATGCCGCTAATGCACTTATTGCTTTCTCCAACAATCATTCCGATTATCACAGCTTTGAATATTGCTTTCCTGTACTTTGGAATCTCTCCTGATATTGTCTCAATAAGATCTTTGAACTTTACCTCTGCCATAGCCTTACTCCTTATACATTAATAATTTAAACTAGGAGTAATATAGCATTTCAATAGCAATAAATGAATGTCGCATACTGTTGGATATAAGGATGTTATGTTATATTATTTGACATCGGCAAACAGTGCTAAAAACAATTTTTCAGGCAGAAACCTCAAAAACTTCATCTCAAGGGTCTTATGTGCGCCTAAATGCACTCAAATGGCTCTAAATGCGATTACATGGAGGCATTAAAAAAAATTGGCCATCCTGATGTAAAAACACTTAAGAAAAAACTTTCATCTTTTCTCAACAATTGATTCTCGGAGATCTACCACCTATAATTTTGTTCAGCTTTTCAAAAAACACCCCCCATAAAAAATGGGGAAACTTTAGCTTCTTATATTAAATACTTTAATTTTCTTATCCCGACTTTATCTAGTTTCAGCCCTCTGTTATCAAGCATCGACTGGACATCATTCATATTCCTTCTCCAGTTTCATAAATAGTGTTAATTGTTATTGATTGCTATTAATAATATGTAACTATATTTCATAATACAAACAATAAAAGCAACAAAGTTGCATTATTGTGTTATTTGAATTTTTATTATTATGCCACTATAATAATACAACTCGATTTTATTTATTATTTATGATTCTATGAAGTTATGTATTCAGAAGTAATTGAAAACCCAACGTTGATTTTAAAACGACTTTTAGCTATTTATGAAGTAACTCCGGCAGAATTAGCCAGAAAGATAGGAGTGCATCGTGCTACAATGTTGCGAATAATAAATGGAGATATCAAAAAAATCAAAGAAGAATATTTTAAATCAATAGCAGAATATTTTTCTCTTACTATAGATCAGATAAAGGGACTAAAACCTATTTATTGGGAAAATATAAAAGGAGTCCTCAACCTTCAGGTGGGTAGGCGTATACCAATTTATTCCTGGCAATTGGATGGGAATAAACTGGTTCCAGAAATTATGGACAGAACAGAATTAACAACATTAACAGACATTGAGGTAAGCGATAATGCTTTTTCTCTAATAATAAAAGATTCAATAATGGAACCACTATTCCCAAAAGGAACGATAATCATATGTGATCCAATCAAAGAAGTAACTAATGACGCCTATGTTGTCGTAAAATTGCACAATTATAATCAATTAATCCTCAGGCAAATATTAATAGATATTGATTATAAATATTTAAAAGCACTTAACAAGACACTTAATGCTAGTATGAGAATAATGACACCAAAAGATAAAATTTTGGGAGTGGTCGTACAGAGCAAATATGATTTTCATTAAAATAATAAGGATGTTTTAATAATAAAAATGACAACAAAAATACTTCGTTCATTTTGGGATATAGTTAGACTTTTTTTCTTATCTTACAAAGACAATAACCAGCAATATCCTTATAGACTAGTTGAAGTCAAGAAAAGTAACAAAGAAGAGCACGTTCTGACAATAAAAATAACTAATAAAAATGCTATCTTTAATCAAAAAGCTATTGATCTTGTTAATGACGATGTTACCCTAAAAGGGTTTTCCGCATATGACATAAGGACTATATGTTACTATGCTTTTACAGATCATAATAGCCCCCAATTTAAAATAATTTCTCAACTTTTTACGCCAGATGCTAATGGTATGTTAACATTAAAAAAAAGAGGGGAAAGAGAGTTTATAAAGAAACATGTTACTGACATTGTTTGTAATGAAAAAATTATTCAATCTATCCATTCTAAAGATGCTGTCCGCCTAGGATACATAAAAGCAAAAACTGAAGAATTAGAAGATAATTTAGAAAAAGAAAAATTAAAAAAAGAACTTCAAAGTTTTAATTCATAGATTTTTACCTAGGCTTACAGTGCTTAATAATATACGAAGTATAAACTTAAAATGGATAGTATTAATAGGGATGTCCCTTTTAATTTTTTTAGGAAACTTTGATTTTACAGCAGTAGCTTTAGTCTTGCCTCAAATATCAAAAAGTTTTGGATCGGATCTATCGAGATTACAATGGATAATGATAAGCTATATTATTGCTTCAGCATCATTCATTATAATAAACACGCAAATATGTAATTTTTTCGATAAAAAGTATATATTCATTATAGGGTGTATGCTTTTTTCATTAACATCCTTGTTTTGTGGTCTTTCTTTTAATGTAGATATATTAATTACAATGCGATTCTTGCAAGGAATAGGATATGCTCTTACATTTCCATTAATATATGATTTTGTATTTAGTATATTTCCTAATGAAGGACGAGGATTTGCTATAAGTGTTCTACACTTCACAACAGGAATAGCTCAAACAGTAGGGCCTGTTCTAGGTGGAGTTATTTCTTATTACTTCGGTTGGCGCACTGTTTTTTTTATTAATTTTCCAATATGCGTACTTATCATTTTTTTTACTATTATGAATTTACCTAAGGATAACTATCAAAAGAAGTCAAGTTTATTAGGAGTAAGCAATGCGTTTCTTATGTTTTTGATTATAGTGACTTTAATGCTTGTATTGAATCAAAATCTTTTTGAATTAAACAAGAATATAATTAAAAACACTTTCTGGGGAATATTTATCTGTTTGATACTATTAATTATCTTTATTTTTAGAGAAAAAAACAACCCAATTCCTGTTTTTAATCGCTCATTATTGTTAGATAAACAATTTATAAGAATTAATATAATAAGATTTTTCATACAAATAATTTTCGTAATATTTATATTCATTCCTAATCTTCTTCTACAAAATATACTAGGATATAGCAGCACTTTTACGGGCATAATATATTCTTCTATGACATTGGTTTTTGCTATGTTCAGTATTATTTCAGGAAAAATCATAGATCGTCATGGACCAAAGTATCCATTAATAACCGGAATAATAAGTTTAATTTTAGGATGTTTATTTTTAGTTTTTTTACCATACACATGTTCCCTTTCAATAATCTTCTCATCTTTTATAGTAATAGGAATCGCATTGGGCTTAACATTTCCTAGTAGTTTATTCATTTGTCTGAGTAACACAAAAAAAGAAAACAGAGCAGCAGCATCAAGTATTTTCTTAATGAATGCTTTGTTAGGATGCTCTTTTGGTGTAGCATTTTCCGGACTCATTTTATCAATTACAACAAAGTTTAAACTTTATAATATTTTAAATATAGGCAAATTAAGCCTAAACAATATACAAGAAACATTGTTAGGCAAATTAATGACAGGAGTAGAACCGCTTAAAAATGTAAGCTCTCATATTTTAAATATTGATCTTATTCATTACGCAACATCCAGTTTTTTAATTTCGCTACAAATAATTATGCTTATATGTCTCATGATTTCAGTTGTTGCGTTATGGTTAAGTTTTAAATTGTTTAGGAAAAAAGTGATTTAGCTATGAATTATCAAAACACAGAAAAGTATAATTATAAATTTCTTTTAATGTTTATTATTTTTTATATTTCTACTTTTCCTCTTGTAGGGTTAAGTCTGCATAAACCTGTAGTTTTAGGGCCATTGCACTTACAAGCTAGTTCTTTAATTTATCCTCTTACCTTTTTCTTAGCCGATATTATCACTGAAGTTTACGGTTATAAAATCAGCAGACAACTTATTTGGTGCCAAATCCCTTGTACTATTTACTACCAATCAATTCTTCTTTTAATACTATTTGGAGTACCAACTCCTGTAAATTGGCAATATCAATATGCGTATGATTATGTATTTAAAGGAATGGGAATTATAGGATTTTTTGGAGATTTCGGATTAGTAATTGGTTTCTTTCTAAACAGTTTTTTGATCTCAAAGTGGAAAATACTATTAAAAGGAAAGTATTTTTGGCTAAGAGCAATAGGAGCTAGTGTATTAGGCGAAAGTATTCAATTAAGCATTGGTCTAATAGGAACGTTTTTTGCAAAGATATGGACGCCAAGTGAAATTATAATACTGTTCAGCAATGTAATAATTTTTAGACTAATAATGACTATAATATTATCTGGGCCAGCAAATATTATTGCGACGCTACTAAAGAAGGTTGAACGTACTGATATATATGACTATAAAACAAATTTCAATCCATTTATTTTCTATATTAAAAATGAGTAATTATATCAATTAAAAGGAATTCTTATGAGCAATAAAAACTTGCTTTATTACGAAATACATGGAGAAGGAGATCCCCTTTTGCTAATTAGCGGATTGAACGCAGATCATTTTTTCTGGATACCAGTTGCTAATATCTTAAAGAAATATTTCAAAGTAATCATCTGTGATAATAGAGGAGTAGGTGAATCTCAATTTTTCGAAACTCCATGTACAATAAATTTAATGGCTAATGATGTTCTAGAATTATTAAACCACTTAGATATTAAACATACACATGTCATCGGGCATTCTCTTGGGGGTTGTATTGCTCAACAGATTGCCATTAGTAATCCTGAATATATTGATAAATTAGTCCTATGTTCTTCTGAGTCAAAAATATCTCCTTTACGCGAGTATTATATTCGAACATCTATGGAATTAATGAAATCAAACAGTCCAAGAGAACTTATAGTAAAAAATGCTTTGTCTTGGTTATTTACTGGTGATTTTTTACAAGACAATACAAAATTGCAAAATTTAATTACACTTTCACTCGCAAAACCTTTAGAAGAAAGTCGACGTAGTTTTTTTTATCAGTCAGATGCTTTATTTAAAAACAACACAGCTAACAAACTTGGAGAAATTCATTCTCCAACATTAATTATTAATGGAGAGGATGATATATTAATCCCTCTAAAAGATGCACTTTTCCTAAAACAACATATTGCATATTCGATACTTACTATCGTTCCCAAAATGGCACATATGCTTCCTCTTGAAAACCCAGAACTATTTTGTAAATATATATATAATTTTTTAATTTAACAAAAATGCAAGGCTCAAACATTCCAAATGACATAGTCCCTGGATTGGTTCCTACCATGAATCAATATGGGCTAATGACTAAAATTTTTGATATTTATACTAAAAAATTTATTAAATACACATTATCACTAGAAAGTGAAATTCATGTTGCTGAATTGGGTGCTGCTTATGGAGCTGTAACACAAGAAATAATCAGACATAACAAAAAAGTAAAAATTACAGTAAATGATTTAGATAAAAGACATTTAACAGTATTACAAAAAAAAATCAAAAATCAAAATAATTCTATTCAAATTAAACCTAAAATAGTTATTGGGAGACTCCCTGATGGAATAAACTTTGCAGAAAATACCTTTGATGCAATTTTGGCAGCAAGAGTAATGCAATATCTTCTCCCAAGAGATCTAATAAAAGCTTTAAAAAAAATTAGACTATGGTTAAAGCCAAAGGGTAAATTATTTTTAGTAACAAAGACGCCCTATATTAAAATGTTAAGTACATTCATTACTACATATGAAAGAAGAAAAAGCAGAGGAGATCGATGGCCAGGTGTAATCAAAGATTTTAACCAAAGATTTAATCATGACATTTCTATATCCCATATTGTGCCTAAATTTATTCATGTGTTCGATCCAGATATTTTAAAACGAGCATGCATTGAATGTGGGCTAATAATAGAAGAATGCTCCTTCATAAATCGCAAAGACCTTCCTTTAGACATTAGGCTTACAGGAAAGGAAGAAGTCGGATTAATAGCGCATAAAGAGTAAAAATGTATTATTTAGGATTTGATCTGATTGTTACACCTAAGTCACTGCTTACGATTGTCAGGCTACTATTACTGTCCGTCCATATCTCTGTAGTACGCTCTGGCTCTGACACAAGTTCCTTATAGTTGAGTAAAGTAATTTCTCTTTGTGTTATACAGGAACAGGTAAGATTTTTTGGTTGAATCATTAAGGAATGATCTGCCTATAAGGGTTTCGACAAGGGATTGTCTTTCAAGGAAAGGTTTAAGCAGCTTTTCAATTCTTTGAGATGAAACTCCGATCCTTTTTCCAAACTCAATAAAGTCTTCTCTTCCTGGATGACCGTTTACCTTGCAGTGATAACTTTTGAAATCATCGGAGAAAAGACCTTTATCGAGGGCAAAATCACTGTCATTTACATGTATTTTAGAATTAATCATGTCATACGCTGGGTTCAGAAGATAGTCGCTCTTGTACGATTCAAGAATAGAAAAATTTTTCAAGTTGGTGTCACTATTGGAAAAAAAGATAGTTAAAAACTACCAGGGAGAATAATTTCTCTATCTCAACTCTCCATGCTGGAACATGTTTCTGAATCAGAAGTTTATTTTAAAAATTTATCCTGCCAAGTTGCGGAACATTACTGAATTGCGAATAGCTCAAATAAATGTAACGAAACGCAACTTCATAAATGAAGCAGTTTCTAAAACAATAATCGCCATTGTCTATAAATGTTCAATTTTATTGTCGCCCCTTTAAACCACAAACAAAGAAAGGTAGTGACAAATGGAACTGACAAAACAAACAATCTGCCTTATCAGAGAGTACGCAAAGACTCTTGTTAATGCAGGAATAATCAACCAGAAAGAACTTTCTGAAACAATCCAAAGGCTAAAAGGAACTCCGGAAAGTCTACCAGAAGAAAAAGAAGACAGGTTGGTTTCCAAAAAAGAGATAGCAAGACTCTTGGGTTATAAATCTCCGAGGACTGTAGATCGCCTGGAAAAGAAAGGGATCCTCGAAAGAGCCCAAAACCACTTCGGACAGGTGCGATACAGATTTTCTGATGTCGATAAATACATAGGAGTCTGATCTATGGCCACATACCGAATTAAAAGGGACAGCAGCCCCTATGTAGTACTCAACAAAGGCTTCCTTAATAATCCTGAAATGTCAATGCAATCAAAAGGGCTATTAGCATATCTGCTCTCTTTGCCGGATGACTGGATAATCAATCGGCGTGAACTGCCACGGCATTTCTCTAATGGACTTGGAGCTATATCTACGGCATTGAAGGAGTTGATTAGAGTCGGATATATAACAAGAAGCCAGGAACGAGCAAAAGGCCAGAAATTCGGAGAGGTTATTTATGATGTTTTTGAAACTCCAAAATGATAACAAAAAAACCGCGGATCAAAAACCGTGTCACGGTTTTCCGCGAACGGTTTTCCGTGTCACGGAAATTGACCACTACTAATTAATAATAACTAAATAACAATCCAACCAACCAATAATAACTAAGTAATAACTATAGGATAAGACAATGAATAGGGATGATTTAACACTTGAGTTAATAGATTTTGGGTATGCAGGAAAAGTAAACGATTTGATAGACTATGCCGGATCGCTAGAGGCTTTGTCCTGGTATTGGGAAAGCTACCTGAAGAAATTATTAAAAGCTTCCAGAAGTTATTTTAGAGGCGGCTTTATCAGAACAAAGGTTAAAAGAGAGGCTAGGACAGCCTACGAAAAACATGTTTATGAATCAAAAAAGGATAAAAGAGCCATTGCTGAAGAGATTGAAGCACTAAGGAAAAAACAGGCTAAAGAAAAAGCTTTTGAAGAGCAACTTGACAAATGGTTTTCCTCTTATGAGAAGCAAACTGATAAAGAACAGCAATACGAGGACTTAAAAGAATTCGTTGAATACTCAGGACACTTTGACTATATGGATAATTTTCATAAAAGATCTCTCTTGAGCATAGAATCACCTGTTCATTTAAATCATGTCAAAAGGAACCTTTTCTATCATTACTTTAACTTAAAAAGCCAAGGTCTCAGTATATGAATAGGTTTTTATTTTTTTATATAGACTATCGTCTTAGCTTTGCTAAGAGATTCCTAGAAGTTCAAACGAACTTAAAACATTGTCCCAATAAAGCTCCAATGTGTTGGAACATTATTGGAAGTTCATTTGAGCAATAAAAGAGGCGTATTATGTATGGTAAGCCATTTCAGAGCAAACTATTACCTCATTATGAGAAGATAAAAACAGCCAGGCGTGAGGGTTTTAGTTATCAGAAGATCTCTGCTTTGCTAAAGGAAGAATACGGGTTAAAAGTCGATCAGTCAACAATATTTTCTTTTGTTAAAGCACGATCTAAGAAAAGAAAGAAAGTCATATCGATCTGTGAAGATAAAAATCCCGAACCTCCAAGGAGCTCTTTTTCACAGATGCTGTCTAATTCTAAAGATCTCAAAAAAGAACCAAAAAGCAAAGATGATTTTGTCTTTGACTTTAATCCGGATGAACCAATTTACTGAAAGGAAATTATAAAATGAATAAACTTGTAGTTTTTACGATGGGCGGAAAAGGCGGAGTTGGAAAAACAGCCTCGCTTGTATCGTTGGTAGAATATTATGATGAAAACAAAATATCCAGAAAACTTATAGATTGTGATATGGAGAATAAAAAAGCAGGAAGCCTTAAAAGGTTCTTCCCTGAGGCCGAGAAAATAAATATCAGGCAGCCTAATGGATTGGATGTCTTTATAGATATTGCCTCCTCAGAGGATTCTCCTGTTGTTGTGGCTGATCTGGGTGCCGGATCAAGCGTGGATTTAATTGGATGGTTTGAAGAAATGTATCCGGCAGCTAACGATCTTGGCATCATGTTTCTTGCCATAGGCAGTGTGACAGCCAATCCAGGATCAATTGAAACTGTGTTCAATTGGGGAAAAGCTCTTCAGCAAAGAGTTAAGTACTTAATAATAAAAAATACATTTCAGGGGATACCTGATTTATGGATTACCGGAGAAAAAGCAATTCAGTTCAAAGAAGGTTTTAAAACCGATGAAATTGAAATGAAACCTAGAATTCCTGAATGGCAGACTGAACTCGAAAACCATGGTCTGACTTTAACAAAAGCAATGGATAGCAGCTTACCTATGTTCTCTAAAATTTCTGCAAAATGCAGGCTTCACATGTGGAGGAAGCAGATATTTAACGAATTTGACAGGGTTAAAGCAATCCTGTTACCTGCGTAGTTAAACAATGGGAGAAAATGCCTCACAAGAGCACTTTCTCCCTCTTTATATTGAAAGGCGTTGTTTACAATGAAAACATCATTGGAAATACTTTTGGAGAATTTGAATCTTGGAGAAGAACAGAGAACAGAACTATACAAGAACTTACGCAGTTTAGACATACATGATGACAACGATCCATTGATAAAAATCAGCCTTGTACTCTCAATAATCGCAAAGTTTGTTGGAGAAGTCCCTGAAAGAATGGTCTATGAAAGACAGTCCATTGAGAATATCCTGAAAGAGCAGAAGGATATTGGTCAGAAATTATCAATGGAAATAAATGATTTCAAAAAATCCCTGCCGTCAAACACTATTCAAGAGACTAATTCTCAGTCAGCCATAAAGGATAAGAAGAATATCTATAACCGCCTTCATATTGCTATTGTTATTTTAATTACGCTTATGGGTTTGGTATTCAACTACTGCTACACATCTAACTCCATAGAGAAAACTTATAATGCCAGAAAAGAGTTCCTGGAGAAGTGCAGCAAGGCACCGGAAGTATTCAAAGTGAAGGACAGGGATGGCTGGTATCTTACTATTGAGCCGGATTCAGTTATCAGTCTTCAGAATGGGCAGTCTGCGGCTCAGATAAAAGGGTACTATTAATTTTAGGGAGTATTTTATGTTATCAGGAAAAGCTTTTACAAATGGTCAGGGATATGCTGAGAACCATCTAAAATCTAATGACTACTACGAAAAAGGGAAGAGTGTAACAGGTTACTGGCTGGGGAAAGCATGTAGTGATTTTGGTGTTCAGGAAGGGCAAGTTGTAACTGATAAAGAATTTGAAGCACTAAGGAACAATATGAATCCAGTAACCGGAGAACAGTTAACTCTTAGAAATAATACGACACGAACAGAGTCTATAACTCTTGGCAATGAATTAGTGTCAAAAGAAATTTCCAATAGAAGAAGTTTTTATGATTTTACGATGTCTGCTCCAAAAAGCTTTTCTGTTATGGCTGTTACTCTTGATGACAGCAGAATCAGAAACTGGCATGACAGGGCTGTAAGAAAAGCAATATCCGAGATGGAGCATTATACATCAAGACAGGAGCATAAAACAGAAGATGTTGAGAAAACCGGAAAGTTCTGCAGCGCCTATTTTAAGCATGATGCAAACAGATCTCTTGAACCTCAAATCCATGATCATATTGTCATATTCAATGCAACTCCTTCAGCTAGTGGAAATAACTATGCGATAGAGTTCGGAGAGTTCTACAAACGATGCAAATATATAACGGCGGTCTATAGGGATGAACTTGCAAAAGAGGCTATCAAAGGCGGTTATGAGATTGAGATAGACGATCAGGGAGCACCGCAAATTAAGAACACAGAAGATATTATCAGACATTTTTCCGGAAGAACCAGAATTATTGAAGATCATGTAAAAAGAATTGAAGACGAGATAGGAACTGTTCTTAGTAATTCGCAGAAAAAACTCATTTCATTTGCTACCAGAGGCTTTGATGAAGATAAATTTAAAAGCCTATACAACGAAGCTAAAAATGGCCGGAACTGGACAAAAGAATCATTTTTCAATGAATACCTGAAATTTATCAGCAGAGCAAGCGACTCAGGTCTAGTTGAAGCAACTACACCCGATGTGATAGAAAACCAAAAGAAAAGCCTATCAGAAGAACAACTGATGAGATTGGAATACATTTTGGAACAGTCAATCCGGCGTGAATATCAGATGAAAACAGAACAATCAGAGAGAATATCTTCTCATAATTTAAGAGAGTCTATGGATTACTCTAAGGATCATCATTTTGAAAGGAAGAGCGTCATCAAGGATTATGACTACTTCACAACTGTGCTAAATCATTCATTGGGACGGGGGACTGATTTGAAAATGATGAAGAATTATCTTTCCTATATGATGGAAGATAATGAGCTTATCAAAATTAAAGATGAAATAGCCACGAAAAAGCACCTTGAGCAGGAACTGAATATTATAAACTATATCAAAGAGGGCAAAAACAAATTCAAGGGAATTCTCAAAAAGGATTTTAATTCCTCTGAAAAACTTAATGAGGAACAGAAAATCGCCGTTAATGAGATCATTTCTTCAGAAGATCAGTTTAATGCTTTAATAGGCAGAGCAGGAACAGGCAAGACTTTTACTGTCAGTGAAATAGTCAGAGCCAATATAGAAAATGGCTATGATGTTCTTTTATGTGCTCCATCTAATGGAGCCAGAGATGTATTGCGAGAGGACGGAATAAAAATAAAAACTGATTACAACCAACCATTGACGGCCAAAGCATTTGAGGAGGCTGTTTCATTACAAAAATTACTTGTGGATGAAAGTCTGCAATCTATATATAAAGCAAACTCTCTTATCATTCTTGATGAAAGCGGAATGGCTTCACTAAAACAGCTTAATGATCTTGGAGTGCTTGCAAGAAAAAACAACTGGAGAGTGCTCCATGTGGGGGATATTAGGCAGCATATCTCCGTTGAAGCCGGAGACGCATTCAGGATTGAACTCAAATATTCTGATATAAAAAGATGTCAACTGAAAGCTATCCAAAGACAGAAAAAAACAGCGATGAAAGGCAAATACAGGCAAATAGCAATAGACCTTGCCTTTGGACGGATAGCAGAAGCTTTTAATAGCCTTGATAATATCGGAGCCATTATCGAAGTTAAAAACTATGATATGTATAAGAAACTGGCAGAAGAATACATCCAATACTATGCACAAGACAAAACCGTTATTGTTGTTAATACAACACATAAAGAGAATTTGTTAGCATCTGAGGCAATAAGAGAAAAGCTTAAAGAAAAAGGATTAATCAGAGATGAACGAAAGGTGACCGTTAATATCCCTTTAAACTGGACTAATGCACAGAAAACAGAGTATAAGAACTATAAGCCTAGAATGATTATAGAATCTGTAAGAGGAAAAGATAAAGGGCATTTTTGGACAGTTGAAACTGTTGATCCCAGCAAAGGTTTGGTATGTATTTCATCAAAAGGAGAGCGACAGACTTTCATCAAAGATAATCTCAAATTTTATGATGTGTGCGTCCCTAAAGAAATCATGCTTGGCATTGGCGATAAAATCATGCTTAGAACTGGAGAGAAAAACAGAACCGGGGAATTAATTAACGGTGAAATATTACAGGTCAACGGATTTGACAGTTCAGGAAATATCATCACAAATGACAACAAAGTGATTACGACCAGAAAATTTACATACGGATATGCGTCCACTTCTCATAAATCACAGGGGAGGACAACTGAATCCGTTCTGATAGCCTTTGACAGGTTTTCCGTAAGATTTGCTGATAAGAAAACAGCCTATGTCGCTGGAACCAGAGGAGTAGAAGAGATGAAAATCTTCTGTGAGAACAAACAGGACTTGATAAAAATCGACAGTAAAGAAGGTGACAGAAAGTCTGTACTGGAACTCGTTGAAAATAAAAGACATGAAATCTCAGAGAACAGAAAGACTGGTATTATTAATGCCTTATCCGAATTCACAAGAAAAATTAAGCAGAAGTTGAATTTGATTTTAGGATACAATAAACAAGAGCATAGCTTTTCAAAAGTCATAAATTTTGAAGAAAAACTCCAGCCAGGACGCTATATGGCCTATGGCGTAGATTAAAGTAAAATAAGTTTTAAACTTTATAGGTTTAAATACATCTTTAAAATAAGACAGCATAATGATAAAATATTTATTAATGGGAAGATAGAATAAATAGTGGCTAAGAAGAACTATTTCTGAAGGAACTTAAAATACAATCATGCAAATATTAGATAATATAAATACGCTCTGGGGCGATGATTTGAAAAAATCAATTAAACCAGGGGTAAAACTTAAAATAGCTGCTTCCTGTTTTTCTATATATGCTTATGAAGTATTGAAGCAAGAACTTGAAAAGATTGATTCTATTAATTTTATATTCACTTCTCCATCTTTTGTGCCCAATCAAGTTACAGATAAAATATCAAAACATAGAAAAGAATTTCATATTCCTAAGAAAATAAGAGAGAGTAATTTATACGGTAGTGAATTTGAAATTCAACTAAAAAATAAATTAACTCAAAAAGCAATCGCAAAAGAGTGTGCCGAATGGATAAAAAGAAAAGCTGTTTTTAAATCTAATAATACGAATTATCCGATGCAGCAATTGGCGTGCTTAGAATCTAATGATGTAAATATTATATATACTCCGCTACATGGTTTTACTGCAGTTGACCTTGGATATCAGAAAGGAAATGCTGTTTCGAATTTTATAAATAAAATTGACGAAGCGCCTCTTTCGAGTGCGTATATTCAGCTTTTCAACCAAATCTGGGATGACAAATCAAAGGTTGAAGATGTTACGGAAAATATTTGTAATCATATTGAATCTGTATATCAGGAGAACTCGCCAGAAAAAATATATTTTTTTATACTCTATAATATTTTTAATGAATTTTTATCGGATTTAAATGAAGATATTCTACCTAATGACCTTACTGGATACCAACAAACCTTAATATGGAATAAACTTTTCAATTTCCAAAAAGATGCCGCAACTGGAATTATTAATAAGCTCGAAAATTACAACGGATGCATTTTGGCTGATAGTGTAGGATTAGGTAAAACATTTACTGCGCTGGCTGTTATAAAATACTACGAACTCAGAAATAAATCTGTCCTTGTTCTCTGTCCTAAGAAACTAGCCGATAACTGGTTGAACTATAATCGAAACTTAAAGACAAATATTTTTGCTAAAGATAGATTCAATTATGATGTTTTATGTCATACAGATTTGCAACGAACTACCGGAGAATCATTTGGTACTCCTTTAAATAGAGTCAACTGGGGGAATTATGATTTAGTTGTAATTGATGAATCTCACAATTTCCGAAATAACGAAGCCTATAAAGATAAAGAGACGCGTTATCAAAAGCTTATGAACGCGGTTATTCGTGAGGGAGTTAAAACTAAAGTATTAATGTTGTCAGCGACGCCTGTAAACAACAGGTTTAATGACTTAAAAAACCAACTGGCCCTAGCGTATGAAGGCGACTCAGAAAGTCTAAGCAAAAAACTCCGTACAGATAAAAGCGTTGAAGAAATTTTCAGACATGCTCAATCCATGTTTAATCAATGGTCAAGACTTCCACCAGAAGAAAGAACAGCCAAGAGAATATTAGAATCTCTTGATTTTGATTTTTATGAACTTTTAGACAGCGTGACTATCGCAAGATCTAGAAAACATATAGAAACTTTTTACGACACCAAAGATATAGGTAAATTCCCATTGAGGCAAAAACCTATATCTATTAGATGTCCTTTATCTGAAGGAATTGAGACTATTAGTTTTAACGAAATATACAATCGTTTAACTATCTTGAAATTATCTATATATGCTCCTGTAAGTTATATTTTACCAAGCAGGCTAAAGAAGTACGAAGATTTATATGATACCTCCGTAAGTGAAGGAAGGGGGAAACTCCGTCAGGTAGATAGGGAAAGAAGTCTTCAGGCTCTTATGACTACTAACCTTCTAAAACGTCTTGAAAGTTCTGTAGAGTCTTTCAGGCTTACTTTAACTTTCCTCAAAAACAATCATACAAAACTAATAGAAAAAATTAAGCTATTTAATACTAACGGTTATGAATTTTCGGTTCATGATATTGCTGATACTCTAAGTGATCTAGAACCCGAAGAAGACGATATATCAATTTTGGGCGACTTTTCCACTGAAGGCAAAGTTCAGATCAGTTTTTCTGATATGGATTTAACTTCATGGGAATATGACTTAGAAGCTGATTTAAAAATTATTTCCGGATTGCTTATGGAGATGACTAAGATAAAACCGAAAAATGATGCGAAACTTCAAAATCTGAAAGAGCAAGTTGTAAATAAGATAAATAATCCTATTAATCCGGAGAATAAGAAAATACTTATATTTACAGCCTTTGCTGATACAGCAAATTACTTGTATGAAAATTTATCTCCATTCCTATTGGATATAGGACTGCATTCAGGAAAAGTAACAGGCAAAGATACCCCAAAAACAACTTTGAAAAAGGGATATGATTTTCAATCTGTTCTGACTCTTTTTTCTCCGCATTCAAAAGAAAAATTATTAGCTTTACCCGAAGAAAAAGGCGAAATTGATGTACTGATTGGGACAGACTGTATATCTGAGGGCCAGAATCTTCAGGATTGCGATTATGTAGTTAATTATGATATTCATTGGAATCCGGTGAGGATAATCCAGAGATTTGGCAGAATAGATCGTATAGGATCAATAAATAAAATAATCCAACTTGTTAATTATTGGCCAAACATTTCACTCGATGAGTATATAAACCTAAAAGAGCGTGTAGAAAACAGGATGATGATAGTAGATGTTACTGCTACAGGGGATGACAATGTATTATCTGCCCAATCTAATGACATATCATATAGAAAAGAACAGCTTCGCAAACTCCAGGATGAAGTAATAGAGCTTGAAGACCTTAAAACAGGCGTAAACATAACAGATTTAGGGCTAAATGACTTCAGGATGGATTTGATCAACTATATTAAAGATGGTAATGACTTATCAGATGTACCTAACGGAATACATGCTGTTATCAACGCGAATTCAGACTTAGGACTATCCCATGGCGTAATCTTTGTACTGCGAAACAGAAACACAAATGTCAACATCAATAAGCATAACCGTCTCCATCCCTATTATCTGGTCTATGTGGATACCAATGGACAGGTTATCTTAAACCACATGGAAGTAAAAAAACTTCTGGATATTATAAGAGCATCTTGTCGAGAATCAGATAAGCCAATAACAAGTTTGTGTAAGCTCTTTAATACTGAGACAAAAGAAGGAAGTGAAATGACTAAGTACTCTCAGTTGCTCAGTCAAAGCATAAGTTCAATAATCGAGATAAAAGAGGATAAGGATATTGACAGTCTGTTTACTGGAAACAGAACCAGTGCATTAATAGATACGCTGCATGGATTGGAAGATTTTGAATTGATAACTTTTCTTGTAATTATGAAGGATGAAGGCGGAAGGATGAAATGAAAGATCTAAAAACAAGAACTAAGGAATTTGCTCTTAGTGTAATTAGATTATACACAGAACTGCCTAAAACAACGGAAGCTCAAATTATAGGAAAACAGCTTCTTAGATCCGGGACTTCTGTCGGGGCTCATTATCGAGAAGGGATGCGTGCCCGTTCTGACTCAGAATTTATTAGTAAAATTGAAGGCGGCTTACAGGAACTTGAAGAAAGTAGTTATTGGATGGAATTACTTCTTGACGCTGGAATAATTTCAGAATGCCAACTCATAAATTTAATAAATGAGGCGAATGAATTGACGGCTATTTTGACTACATGTTCGAAAAATGCCAAGAACAGAAAAGGAAATAGTAAATGATATCTTCCAATCATCCTTCCGCTTTTCGCATTCATCCTTCATCCTTCACACTTCACCCCTTCGCATTTCCCTGTAATGCCTGTGTAGGAAAAATCCTTCCCAAGAACAAAATTTACGAGCATGGTTCTCCTTCTGCGTCAATAAAAGAGAGTTTTGTAAAAGACATAGAAAAGATCATCTGGGCATACAAGCTTTCGCCTGAAACAATTAATGTTCCCGCAAATGGTTTTGTTCAGGAAATACAAATCTTTAAAGTAATTCTTAAGAAAGAATCAATAAAAGACGAAACTCTTGCTGTTATTGATAAATCAATTCCGTCTCCTATCCTTTATGAAATTATATTCAATAATAAGTTCCGTTATGCGGCTGCCTATAAAAGACAAAGTGAATCTGATAAAACAAAATGGGTCGTTAGTTCGTATTTTTATACTTCCTGGTTTTCTGAAGACACTCAAAGGAGTCCAATACCAATAGCCCTTGATTTGCAGACTTTATATGAAACACTAATCGCTAATATTCTACCTATTAGATCAAGACAGAATGAAAATATTATAGAGTTAGTCGCGAGAGCTGAAAGAATTGAAATGAAGAATCGTGAAGCTGCTCAACTTGAAATTAGTATGAATAGAGAAAAACAGTTTAACAGAAAAGTTGAGTTAAATTCAGAACTTAGAAAACTGAAACAAGAAATTAAAGAATTGAGTTTATGAATATAGAAAGAACTGAAAAAATTAACTACACAGACCTAGTTGAACATGTTACTGAAGGGCAACTAAATCACGAAAAAGTATTCTTCCTGGGATCAGGTTTTTCTAAAGGAATTAATTGTGAATATCCCACTTTAACTGAATTGTCGAAGAAAATAGAAAATATTTACTCTTCTGACAAGGTAGAAAAATCCCTACAGGAACACTATAAAACTATCCCGGATAAATTAAAAAATAATATTGAAGAACTCCTCTCATACCTTTCAGGCAAACTTATTTGGAAAGATGAAATAACTAACGCACTGGATAAAGCTTTATATATAGATATTACAAAAGAAAGTGTAAAGCATCTTAAAGATCTGGAAAATAAAGATCAAGACAAAAATAAAATATTGGACTATTTGTCAAAATTTATCTTAGAAACCAAATCTCCCACAATAACACTTAATTACGATTTACTTATCGAAAAAGCTCTAATAAGTAACTCTCATATAACTTTAACAAATGAATATGATTATCTATATCAAATACCTATTTTACATGTCGCAAATAGAGTTCAAAGGATAACTAATTGTGTTAGAGATTTAAAAAATGAACTCTTTCCTCATGTAGTTAAGCTCCATGGTTCTGTTAATTGGCTCTATCAAGGCGAGGACTATTCTAATCAGATTTATTTTACCGATAAGGTATCTGAAGCTGAGGCTTACATAAACGGTCAATATGCAAAGAGAAAATTCAATAGTGATTTAATTCCTTTTATTATCCCACCGGTATTGGTAAAAGATGCCTTGTATGAAAATAATATCCTTAAAATACTTTGGATTAAAGCCCATGAATATTTGGCTAATGCTAAGGAGATTTATGTAATTGGGTTTTCTTTCCCTCAAACTGATTTGTATGTAAAATTCTTGTTCCAGTCTGCGTTGAAGTCTAATAAAGATGCAAAAGTTTATGTTATAAATACCGACACAACTAAAGAATTAAAATGTAGATATAGAAAGGCTATTGGAGGGCGTAGGCTAAATTGGAATTTTTGTAAAAAAGAAACTCCAATAAACTCTTTTGTAGATAAAATTATAGAAAATAATAAGGGATCATAATTATGGATAAACTGAAGATGCGAAGTCCGAATCTGACAGAAGAAAATATAGAAAAAATTGCAGAACTTTTTCCTAACTGTGTTACCGAAATATCAGGAGAAAACGGTTCACTTAAAAAAGCTATTGATTTTGATCTACTGAAGCAGGAGCTTGCAGATAAGATAGTCGAAGGGCCTCAGGAACGCTATCATCTGAATTGGCCAGGCAAACGGGAAGCTCTACTGACGGCAAATGCCCCGATTGCCAAAACTCTCCGTCCATGCCGTGATGAAAGCGTAGATTTTGATACTACAAAAAACTTATTCCTTGAAGGCGACAATCTGGATGCTCTGAAACTTCTTCAGGAAACATACCTTGGAAAAGTTAAGATGATCTACATCGATCCTCCGTATAATACAGGTAATGATTTTATCTATGAGGATGACTTTGCTGAAGATTCAGAAGAGTTTTTAAAGCGCTCCAATCAGAAGGATGAACATGGAAATCGGCTTGTTGCTAACACCGACTCAAATGGCCGTTTCCACTCTGACTGGCTCTCTATGATATATCCCAGACTCAAACTGGCAAGAAACCTTCTAAGAGATGATGGCGTAATCTTTATTAGTATTGATGATAATGAAGTCCATAATCTGAGAAAGATTTGTGATGAAATATATGGCGAACAAAATTTTACTGCTCAAATAATTTGGAAAAAACGTAGCACCCCACCTAATGACAGAATCATTGCTGCCCAACATGAATACATTCTATGTGTTACGAAAAATAGCAATAGCTTAGGATTGAATTTGAGACCAAGAACAGAAGAACAAATCAGCCGATACAAGAATTCTGACAACCACCCAAAAGGCCCTTGGACTGCTGGCGACTTGATGGCTAATGTAAAAGGAGGACGTTATGTTACATCACTATACTTTCCAATAGTCAATCCGCGAACGGGTCAGGCGCACTATCCTTCATCAAATGGAAATTGGCGTTTCAATAAAGAGCGGATTGATTTCCTTATTAAAAACAATGAAATTTATTTCGGAGATAACGATCAAGGACGTCCAAAGCTTAAAAGATTCCTTTGTGATGTAAAAGAAGGGATCACATGGACGACGCTTTGGGATTTTACTCCGTTCAATACCGTTGGTTCATCTGAGATGACGGATATCTTTGGAAATTTGACAACGTTTGAAAACCCGAAGCCTACCGGATTGATTTTGGATATAATAAGAGCTGGGAGTAATCCAGAAGCAATCATTCTCGACTTCTTCTGTGGTTCCGCAACAACAGCCCACGCAGTAATGCAGTTAAATGCTGAAGATGGAGGGAATCGCAAATTCATAATGGTTCAGCTTCCTGAAGAGTGCGATGAAAACTCAGAAGCTTTTAAAGCTGGCTACAAAACAATAGCCGAAATCAGCAAGGAGCGTATCCGCCGCGCAGGGAAGAAAATCAAGGAAGAGAATGCTATTACTGCACCGAATCTTGATATTGGATTCAGGGTTCTGAAAGTTGATTCATCCAATATGTCAGATGTTTATTATACCCCGGATGAAGTAAATAAAGATATATTATTCCGTACTACGGATAACATAAAATCAGATAGAAGTTCGGAAGACCTTTTGTTTCAGGTATTGCTTGACTGGGGCGTAGACTTAACTCTTCCGATTAGGAGAGAGATCGTCAGAGTTAAAAAGGCGGAAGGCGGAAGGATAAAGGATGAAAAAGAAAAGCCTGAAGATAAAAACTTATCATTTGATAATATTCATCCTTCAACCTTCATCCCTCATAATTCCAAAGATTCAGCCTTCAGCCCTCAACCTTCATCCTTTCAAGAGTTTGAAGTCTATTTTGTAGACAAGAACTCTTTGGCCGGTTGTTTTGTCAGGAATGGCGAGATAACTGATGAATTCTGCAAGGAATTAGCTGCCTATAAACCTCTTAGAGTAGTATTTTGTGATTCAGGTTTCAAGGATGACAGCACCAGAATCAATGTAGAACAGATTTTTAAACTGCTCTCACCGCACACTGAAATCAAGACAATTTAAGGGAAGGGATTTTATATTATGAAACCATACGAACCGAATAAACTGCCTCTTGAAAATCTTGATTATAAACGACTGTTTGCTTTTGTGGGAGAGGCAAATTCAGAACTTGCACGGTATGACGGGCTGCTTCAGGGAATAGTAAATCCTTCTATCATGTTATCGCCTCTTACCAATGAAGAGGCTGTCCTTTCGTCAAAAATAGAAGGCACACAGGCAACAATTGATGAAGTTCTAGAACAGGAAGCCGGAATAATCAAAGAGGGTGAAAAATATAATGATATCCAGGAGATTATTAATTATCGAAAAGCTCTGCAGTCAGCACATAAATATCTGGATGATAGGCCAATCACATTGGCGTTTGTCAGAGAGCTTCATAAAATTTTACTCAATAGCGTACGAGGTCAGGACAAAACTCCAGGGGAATTTCGCAAAGATCAGAACTGGATCGGGCCTTATGGCTGTACTATTGAGCAGGCAACTTTTGTGCCTCCAAATCCGTTTCAACTGTTAGACTATCTTGAAGCATGGCAAAAATATCTGGAAATAAATGACATTGATTTGCTTTTGCAAATATCAATAGTGCATGCTCAATTCGAGCTTATTCATCCATTTAAAGATGGAAACGGGCGTATCGGCCGCATACTGATCCCGCTATTTCTCTATCAAAAGAAGAAACTCTCCAAGCCTATGTTTTATCTTAGTTCTTATCTTGAATCCAACAGAGAGGAGTATTATGTCCGCCTGCAGAATATCTCAAAAGAGAATGATTGGAATGGCTGGATAGAGTTTTTTCTGAAAGCTGTAACAGCTCAGGCAATTTCAAATAATCAGAAGGTAAAGGCTATTATGAATCTATATGAATCAATGAAAAAACAGATTCATGAGCTTACACATTCCCAATATACAATTCATCTTCTGGATGCTATTTTTGATAAACCTATATTTGAAACTATGGATTTCGTAAGAAGAACCGGTATCCATAAGCCTACGGCCATGGGACTGCTGCGATCGCTTAAGCACGAGAATATTCTAAAAGAGTTACGACCAGGAAGTGGACGTAGAGCTGCAATATTGAGCTTCCCTAAGCTCATTAATATAGCCGAAGGAAGACAAGTATTATGATTTATTTTGTGTATTGTACAGCATTCATAATGAATATTGTGTATTGTGATGATGGCAATGCGATACACAAATTGCTTTGTGGATTGCAGAATGTCCACAAAATACTTAGTGGTTATTATCTTTGCTTTTACTGTCCACAAAGTTTAACTGCAGAAGATTTTCCCCGGGAGCTTTTCAGATGAAGAACAAAAAAGACAGAAAAGATCCGAAAAATAAGCTGGCACGAAAAGGTATGACGGAATTTTTACTCTATACTACTCCAAATGGAGATGTTAGAATAGAAATATTTTTAATGAATGAAACTATATGGCTTTCTCAAGATAAAATTGCTGAACTTTTTGGGGTTAATCGGCCTGCGATAACAAAACACCTTAAGAATATTTTTGATAGCGGAGAACTTGACGCAAATGTGGTTAGTTCCATTTTGGAACATACCACTAAACACGGTGCCATCGAAGATAAAACGCAAACCAGGCCAGTAAAATATTATAACCTTGATGCAATTGTTTCAGTAGGGTACCGCGTTAATTCTACTAGAGCTACACATTTCAGAATATGGGCTACAAAAGTTCTGAAAGAGTATATTATCAAAGGATTTGCCATGGATGATAAAAGGCTTAAGAATCCTGATAATATATTCGGGAAAGATTATTTTGATGAACAGCTTGAGCGTATCCGTGATATACGGTCGAGCGAAAGAAGGTTTTACCAGAAGATAACTGACATATATTCACAGTGCAGCGCTGATTATGACAAAAACAGCGAAGAGACACAACTTTTCTTTGCCACAGTTCAAAACAAACTTCATTGGGCCATCAGCGGACAAACAGCTGCAGAGATAGTCTATTCAAGAGCAAGCAGCGATAAACTAAATATGGGGCTGACTTCATGGAAAAACGCTCCGAAAGGTATGATAAGGAAAAACGATGTGTCCATAGCCAAAAACTATCTCAACGAAAAAGAACTTGATGGGTTAAACCGTATTGTCAGTATGTATCTGGATTATGCAGAGATGCAGGCTATGAAGAAGCAAGCCATGTACATGAGTGACTGGATAGAGAAGCTGAATGCTTTCCTTAAGTTTAATGAAAGAGACATTCTGGACAATCCGGGTAAAGTAAGCGCTGAGCTTGCGAAGTCTTTTGCTGAAAGCGAGTTTGAAAAATACAGTATTGTACAAGACAGACTCTTCGAAAGTGATTTCGATAAAGTTGTCAAGCAGATTGGAGAGAAGAAAGATGAAGTTTAAATTTAAAAAGCAGCAATATCAGACCAATGCGGTTGACTCTGTAATTGACTGTTTTCAAGGACAGCCGAATACTTCAAAAATAACCTATCGTATAGACCCTGGAGTTTCAAAATCAAAAGATGCTGCATTGCCCGGATTTGAAGAATCCGGATTTAAAAATCAGGGTCTGCTTATCAGTGAAGCTCAATTATTGGAGAATATTCAATCTGTACAGAAAAGGCAAAATCTGCCGATATCAAAAGAACTGGTAAAAAGTAAAGTCTCTCCAGTTAATCTTGATATCGAAATGGAAACAGGGACAGGCAAGACCTATTGCTATATCAAAACGATATTTGAAATGAACATCAGATATGGTTGGAGCAAGTTCATAGTTGTAGTTCCAAGCATAGCTATTAGAGAAGGTGTTTATAAATCTCTTGAAATTACAGCAGAACATTTCCTTGAGGATTATCACAAGAAGGCGAAGTTCTTTATTTACAATTCAAGCCAGCTTCATAACCTGGAAAGTTTTTCATCCGATGCCGGAATTAATATTATGGTAATAAATGTTCAGGCATTTAATGCTACAGGAAAAGAAAACCGCAGGATATATGAAGAATTAGATGATTTTCAGAGTAGGAAACCTATAGATGTAATTAAAGCAAACCATCCGATACTGATTATTGATGAGCCCCAAAAAATTGAGGGAGATTCCAAAAAGGAAAGTAAAAGCTTCCAATCTTTGAAAGAATTTAATCCTTTGATGATCCTGCGTTATTCAGCCACACATAAAAAGGAACACAATAAAATACACAGGCTTGATGCATTGGATGCGTATAACCAGAAACTTGTCAAGAAAATCGCAGTTCGTGGGATTTCGGTAAAAAATTTAGCTGGCACAAATGCATATCTGTATCTTGAATCTATTGAAGTATCAAAGCAAGGGCCAATGGCACGAATAGAGTTTGAATTAAGGCAAAACAACGGCATTAAAAGGATATTCAAAAAGTTTAAAAAAGGAGATAACCTTTTTGTTCATTCAAATGGGTTAGAACAATACAAAGACAGGTTTGTAATAACTGATATAAATGCAAACAGCGATACTATCAGTTTTGGGAATGGGCTTGATTTAGTAGCCGGAGAGGCAACCGGAGATGTAAATGAAATAATGTTAAGAAGAATACAAATCCGTGAAGCAATAAGAGCCCATCTTGAAAAAGAGATAGTTTTATATCATCAGGGGATAAAAGTTCTATCTTTGTTCTTTATTGATGAAGTGGCAAAATACAGACAATATACAGATGACGGAGAAGAAGGCGGAGAATATGCAAAGATATTCGAAGAAGAATATATCGATGCAGTTAATGAATTAGCACTCCTGGACAAAGCAGAGTATAGAAAATATCTCGATTCTATCCATGTAGAAAAGACACATGACGGATATTTTTCAATTGATAAAAAATCAAAAAGGCTTCTTGATCCTGAAACAGGGAAAAAATCTACTGAAACAGATGATGTGGATGCGTATGATTTGATACTCAAAAATAAAGAGAGACTTCTTTCTTTGAGTGAACCTGTTCGTTTCATATTTTCACATTCTGCGTTGCGTGAGGGATGGGATAATCCAAATGTATTTGTGATATGCGCTCTTAAGCATAGCGATAATACGATATCACGCAGGCAGGAAGTGGGACGCGGACTAAGAATTGCAGTAAATAATTTAGGAGAAAGACAGGATAATCCTGCCACTGTTCATCAGACAAATGTCCTTACAGTTGTAGCCAATGAAAGTTATAATGATTTTGTTGCCGGGCTGCAAAGCGATATCAGCAGCTCTCTTTCGGAAAGGCCGCGTTTGGCAAATGAAGCATATTTCACTTCTAAAATTATAAATATTGATGGCAAAAATGTCGAAGTCACTCAACAGATGGCAAAACAGATATACAGGTATCTTGTAAAAAATGATTATACCGATGACAATGACCACATTACTCAGGAATACCTGGAAGCCGTTAAAAACAATACTCTAGCTTTATTACCTGAAGAACTAATTCCTTTTAAGTCTCAAATTTACCTTCTCATAGACTCTGTTTACAGCGATGCAAAATTGCCTCAAATCGAGAATGACCGTGGCGCTAAAATAAACCCGCTGAATGCGAACTTCGAAAAGAAAGAGTTTAAGGAACTCTGGAATAGAATCAACAATAAGGCTGTCTATAGTGTTAATTTCGATAGTAGCGAACTCGTAACAAAGTGTGTTGAATCATTAACCCATAATCTTAGAGTCACTCCTTTGAAGTACAAGATAGAAAGTGGCATACAAAAAGATAGCAATACATTCGAAGATATATTATCCGGTGACGGCTTTGATATTAAAGAAACCAGGACAGAAACTAACCGAAGAACTGTTCATTCTTCAGTCAAATATGATCTTGTGGGTAAAATTGCTGCAGAAACGTTGCTTACTAGAAAAACTGTATCTGAAATCTTATCAAAAATAGATAATGCTGTATTTAATCAATTTAAAATAAATCCTGAAAGTTTTATTTCTGAATCAATTATACTAATCAAAGAGCAGAAGGCAACAGTAATTATTGAACATCTTACATACAATGCTGTTTCCGAAAAGCATGATATAGACATTTTTACAGATTCACAATTAAAACAGAATTTTAGTAATGCCGGAGAACCATTGAAGAAACATATTTACGATTATGTTGTTACTGATTCAGGAACTGAAAGGACTTTTGCAAAAGAACTTGATACAAGCTCAGAAGTCGTGGTTTATGCTAAATTACCAAGAGGCTTTGAAATACCCACACCAGTAGGAAATTATAATCCAGACTGGGCTATATCATTTAAAGAAGGACTTGTGAAACATATATATTTTGTTGCAGAAACGAAAGGTTCTTTGTCTTCAATGGAACTTAGGGAAATAGAGAAAACCAAGATTGGTTGTGCTAAAAAGTTCTTTGCTGAAATCAATAAGAAAGTAGATCAAAATAAAGTCAAATATGATGTTGTTGACAGTTACGGTAAGTTGATGGAAATCGTCGGAGTGAAAACTAAGTCCGAATGAGGGAAAGATAAATGAACAGATTAAAAGTCAATCTAAAAAACTGTTATGGTATCCAGTCTTTGGAGTATGAATTTGATTTCAGCATTGGTGATCCAAATAGACAAAAAGCCAAGGCTTATGCTATTTATGCCCCTAATGGACTAATGAAATCTTCTTTCGCCAGAACTTTTGATGTCCTTTCTAAAGGCGAATCTCCAAAAGAAGAGCGTTACAACCGTAAGACAGCATGCGTAGTTGAGATAGATGGAATGGCAATTCAAAAGGAAAATATCTATGTTCTTAAAGCAGAAATAGACATCAACACCGACAGTCCGGCTATTACCAACATACTTGTCAATCCTGAAAACAAGGCCAAATACGATGATTTGCTTATTGAACTCGACAAACTAAAAAATAAGTTAATCGGATCTCTTCAGAAATCATCGAAAGTAAAGAAAGGAGACATTGAAAAGACAATACTCAATAACTGGTTGGAGACAAGCTTTCCTGCCTGCATTGAAAAAATAAAAAAAATCTCTATTGAGGATGATTTGAGCCTCTATGAATATGCAATAATTTTCGACCCTAAAGTCATCGAAATCTTGAAAAGCCAGGAATTCATAGATAAAGCCAGTGAGTTTAATAAGCGTTATCAAGAGCTTTTTAACCAGATTGGGACAATATACCAAAAGGGAGTGTTTAATCCATCAAAAGCAGAAGCATCGTTTGGAACATTGGGAAAACAAGGATTTTTTACAGCTGGGCACCGCGTTCATTTCCGAGGAGAACCAGCCTCCATTGATAAGGCTGAGTTGGAGCAAAAACTTCAAGTAATTCATGCAAGCATTGATGGTGATGAAACGCTGAAAAAACTTCGCAACAGTCTTGCTCAAAATGCTCAAACTCAGGCATTAACCGATCTAATTGAGAAACTTTCACCAAGTCAGATTGAATTTTTGCTTGAAAAACTCAAGCCAGAGAATCAAAACCAGTTTCGCAAGGATCTTTGGGTATATTACATAAAAGAGAACACGGATGCAACAGCTTATCTTGAGGCGTATAACACTAGCAAAAATGAAATAGAATCCATTGAAGCCGCTGCTGCACAAGCTACACCAAGATGGACAAAAGCTATCGAGCTTTTTAATGACCGATTTGTGGATATGCCATTTACGCTTTCTGTATACAATCAGACTCAAGTTGCACTTGGTAAAGAGAATGCTAAACTGAAATTTACTTTCAAAGATGGTCCTGATATTGTCGAGTGCTCTCGCTCTGAGATCAAGACTCTAAGTCAAGGCGAAAAAAGGGCTCTTTATCTTCTCAATTTCATTTTTGAAGTAGAATCTCGTAGGATAAACAACCAAGAGACATTGTTCATCTTTGATGATGTTGCAGATTCTTTCGACTACAAGAACAAACATGCCATTGTTCAGTATTTGAAAGACCTTACTAACACTAGTTATTTTCAAGGAATTATTTTGACCCACAATTATGACTTCTTTAGAACACTCGCCAACATTTTTGTTCATCGAGACAGATGCCTAATGGCCAATCGTAGTATCAATGCAGTTCTTCTTACAAAAGCAGAGGGAGTTAATAATTACTTTATTGGAAAATGGAAAGACAATGTAGCTAATAACGACATTATCCTATGTGCCACTATTCCTTTTACAAGAAATCTTATCGAATATACTAAAGGTGAGCAAGACACCGATTATGTGAAACTCACTAGTCTATTGCATTGGAAGAATGACACAGAACAAATCACTGTTGGCAATTACCTTGAGATTTATAACCGGCTTTTTGGTGCTGGACA
Organism: Lentisphaerae bacterium GWF2_38_69; assembly: GCA_001803205.1. Classification (GTDB taxonomy): domain Bacteria; phylum Verrucomicrobiota; class Lentisphaeria; order Victivallales; family GWF2-38-69; genus GWF2-38-69. The sequence continues at coordinate 32,470 of MHBE01000060.1, forward strand.
CATCACCAGCAATGCAAAACTGGTAAAAACTCTTCTCTTGGACAAGGCTGATGAAGTTTGTAATAGGAGTGTGCAAGATGGTTTGAATCTAGAGGATAAAGTTTTACTGTCTATAGCAATTCGTATGCAAGCTGAGATATTTCTAATCAATAAGATTCGAACTCTAAAAAATGATTCGACTTATTGGTCTCAATCTGAAAATCAGTTTGGCTGTCTAATGAAAGAATATACATTATTAGATCCAACAGCAATAGAATTACGAACATTAGAAAAGGTAAGCATTACTGTCAACTCCAACATACACCTTAATTCATTTATGTATGAACCCATTTTGGATCTGAATATCGAACATCTTGTAAAACTATATCGAGAAGTATGCAATCTGGTGTAATAGAGTTTGATGACATCTTATGAAACTTTTGCATACATCAGACTGGCACTTAGGCCGCTCCCTTTATGGGAAAAACCGCTATGAGGAGTTCGAGGCGTTTTTATCTTGGCTGGCAGAAATAATTCAACAGAATGGAGTTGATATTCTGCTTGTAGCTGGAGATATCTTTGATACCAGCACGCCTGGCAATAGGGCACAAGAACTCTATTATCGCTTCCTTTGTAAGATTTCATCAGCTACATGCTATTGCCAAGTTGTTATTATTGCCGGAAACCATGATTCTCCTTCGTTTCTTAATGCTCCTAAAGAGCTTTTGAGAGCAATGAATATTCATGTAATTGGTTCTATGACAGAATCTATTTACGATGAAGTTATTATTCTTAAGAAAGATGGACAGCCTAAGGCAATTGTATGTGCAGTACCATATTTGAGAGATAAGGATATTAGAACGGTTGAACCTGGAGAAACCATAGATGACAAAAATGCCAAGCTAATTGAAGGTATAAAAAAGCACTATAATGATGTATGCAAAGTTGCTGAAGATAAGCAACTAGAATTAGAGAAGGAAAGCCATGCGCCTATTCCTATAGTAGCTATGGGGCATCTATTTACTGCAGGCAGTAAGACTGTAGACGGCGATGGAGTAAGAGAGCTTTATGTAGGATCACTTGCGCATGTCGAAAAGGATGTCTTCCCATCGACAATTGATTATCTAGCTCTTGGGCATCTGCATATTCCTCAGTCAGTTGGAGGGTCAGAACGCATTCGATATAGTGGATCACCAATCCCAATAGGGTTTGGTGAGGCTGCACATGGAAAGAAAGTCATTATGATTGAATTCAAAAATAAAACTCCAGTTATTATTGAAATCCAAGTACCGTGCTTTCAGCAATTAATGAGAATATCAGGCGATCTGGATGATATCCAAACGAAGTTGCAAGAATTAAAAGACGAAAATAGTCAGGCATGGATTGAAGTTGAATATACAGGTAGTGAAATAATAGGGAATCTACGTGAAACTATAGAAGAAACTCTTACTGGTTCTTCTATAGAAATTCTACGTATAAAAACTAAGCCAGTTATTGAACGGACAATAATTGGTATAAATGAGAATGAAACTCTTGACGATCTGGATGCAAATGATGTTTTTGATCGTTGCCTTGATACTTATGAGATTTCCGCTGATGAGCGAGAGGAACTGAAGGTTTCATATGATGAAATAATCAAGTCTCTCCAAGAGGAAGACACAAACGCGGAGTAGAGAGGCTAGTCATGAAAATACTTGAACTTAGATTCAAAAATCTCAATTCTTTATACGGAGAGTGGATTATTGATTTCACAAATCAGGAATATGTATCCAATGGGATTTTTGCACTAACCGGATCAACGGGAGCAGGGAAATCCACTATTCTTGATGCCATTTGTTTAGCTCTTTACGGGGCAACCCCACGCTTAGGAAAAATCACCAAGAGCGGAAACGAAATTATGTCCCGTCAAACAGGTGAATGTTATGCTGAAGTCTTGTTTGAATCACAGTCAGGCCGTTTCCGTTGTCATTGGGAACAGCGACGCGCTCGGAAAAGAGCAGATGGTAATTTACAGGATCAGGAACATCAAATAGCGGATGCATATACTGGTAAGCCTATTGAAACTAAAAGAAGTCTGGTGTTAGGCATTGTTGAAGAGAAAACCGGAATGGATTTTGATCGTTTTACTAGATCCATACTGCTTGCTCAAGGCGGCTTTGATACTTTCTTAAGAGCTGATACTGAGCATAAATCCAAAATTCTTGAACAGATCACTGGCACAGAAATTTACTCACAAATATCCATCCGTGTTCATGAAAAGGAGCGATCTGAATTGGAAAAGCTAAATCTGTTGCAAGCCGAAACAGCAGGTATAGTGATTCTTGACTCTGAACAGGAGAAAGAGATTCAAATTGAGCTTGATGCAAAGCAGAAAGAAGAAATTAATATCAGTAGTAAATTTGCCGAAACAGGAAAAGCTATTACTTGGCTTACTTCTATTGATGGATTGAAAAAAGAACTTAGTAGTCTTACGGAGGAAACGGTTAAACTCCAGAATGATTTAGAGGCTTTTAAGCCGGAGCGATGCAAACTGGAACTTGCTATAAAGGCCTTTTCATTGGAAGGAGTATATGCAACACTTTCAGCACTCCGCAAGCAGCAATCTGATGACCATACTGCACTTAAAAAGGTGGAAACAACTATTCCAGGACTGGAGACTTCAGCTAATATCCAGTCTGAATCACTTAAAACAGCTGAACAACTTACCATAAAAACCAAAGAAGATCTGAAAATTGCCTCTCCACTGATTCAGCAAATCCGTTTACTTGATCATAAGATTATTGAAAAGAGCAGAACTGTTTCAGAAAGCTCTGAGAGATGTACCAGAGATGCAATAAAGATTAAGACGAATAAGCAGATTCTGACAAAAGAACATGAAAAGCGAATATTGGCAGAAAAATCATTGAATACTGTGGAGCAATATCTCAAAGAGCATGCACAGGATGAATGGCTGATCAGTGGGCTGACTGGTATAGAAGAACAATTCGGAAACCTTCTTATAAAACAAATAGAGATAAAACAAAAAGAGGCTGATTACAAAAAGGCCTGCAAGTTTCTGGAACAAACAGTAAAAGCACTGGGTGACATAACAAAACAAAGCGGATTTTTCAAACAAAAGCTTGACGAGTTATCTAAAAATATTCAATATGGCAAAGTTGCATTAAGTGATTTGCTTGGCGACAGACTACTTCGAGAATATCGCACCGAGAAGGAAACCATGCTTCGTGAAATGGCTTTTATCAAAAAAATCGAAGAGCTTGAAGACCACCGTGCTAAGCTGGAAGATGGCAAACCATGTCCACTCTGCGGTTCTATTGATCATCCTTTTGCCAAAGGAAATATTCCTGTACCAGATGAAACAGAAAAGAAAATTGAGGCATTTACAAAACTTATCAATAAAGCTGAGAATATTGAGACTGCTAATAAGAAACTGGAAGAAGCTGAAACATCAGCTCGCAATAACCTGACTGTTAATGAAAAACTGGAAGCTGCTGCAGAAAACGATAAAAAAGCTGCAGGAAAAAGAATTCTGGAATTGCAGGATAACTTGGAGAAACTTCATACTGGATTTACCGAACTGAAACTGGCAGTATCCGGCAAGCTTCAACCGCTTGGAATTAAGGAAATACCTGAAGCACAGTTGTCATCACTGCTTGATTCTCTAAAATCCCGCTTGAAAACATGGCAGGAACATATCAGGCAAAAAACGGAAATTGAAAAACAGATAACAGGTATTGATAGTGAGATAAAGCGTCTGGATGCCGTAATTGAAACTCAAAATAATGTTTTGGCAGAGAAGAAGGTAAATCTGGAAAAGCTAATAAAGGAACATGCTGCGGGGATAGAAGAACGGAATACATTGTATGGTAAAAGAAATCCTGACGAGGAAGAAATCCGCCTGAATAAAGCAATTACTAAAGCTGAGGAAGCAGAGAAGAAAGCCAGAAATCTGAATACTGAGTTGCAGCAGAAACTGACGAGTGCTAAAACGCACGTTGAATCTCTGAAAAAGCGTATCGTGCAAAGAGTGCCAGATCTGCAAAAAGCGGAAACAGAATTTTTAGCAGCACTGTCTCCAGCTGGATTTACAGATGAAAAACAGTTCATTGAGGCCAGACTGGCTAATGAGGAACGCGAATCTTTGTCTTGCCGAGCAAAGGATCTGGATAATGCTCAAACCGAGCTTAAGGCAAAAGGTAAAGACAGGGAAACGCGCTTGGCCACTGAGACCGCCAAGAATGTTACCGATAAATCAATTGAGGAGTTGGAGCCACTCTTCAAAGAAAATGAAGAATTACTGAAAACGCTACGCGATGCAATTGCCGGGCTCAAACATAAGTTGACTGAAAATACAGTAGCCAAGGAACGAATTAAGGAAAAGCAATTTGCCATTGAGGCACAGAAACAAGAGTATTATCGCTGGGGCAAACTGCATAACCTTATCGGTTCGGCTGACGGAAAGAAATACCGCAACTTTGCTCAAGGATTAACTTTTGAATTAATGGTTTCGCATGCCAATCGACAGTTGGAAAAGATGACCGATCGTTATCTGCTTATGCGTGATTACGACCAGCCTCTGGAGTTGAATGTCGTTGATAATTACCAGGCTGGGGAAATTCGATCCACCAGGAATCTATCAGGAGGTGAAAGTTTTATTGTGAGTCTTACTTTGGCTTTGGGCCTGTCCAAAATGTCCAGTCGTAAAGTTCGCGTAGATTCTTTATTTCTCGATGAAGGCTTCGGCACCCTTGATGATGAAGCTTTGGAAACATCACTGGAGACATTGTCCGAGCTACAGCAGGACGGCAAGCTAATTGGAATTATTTCCCATGTATCTGCGTTGAAGGAAAGAATCAGCACACAGATAAACATAATACCTGTCTCTGGAGGAAAGAGCACAATTAGCGGGCCTGGAGTATTTTCTTGTAAAAGTTAATGATAATATTACTTTACCGATCCAAACTTAACCCTGCCTTTCTCGAGGACTTTTTCATAGCCAGAAGAGTCATCTATAGAACAGAGGATTTTCTCCGGATTATCTGTTGACCAGGCAGTCAAAATCTCTCCGACAAAGATCGTATGATCACCTGTAATGAGTTTATGAGCCAGTCTGCATTCATAATTGGCAACGGTATTCTCAATAATAGGGACGGATACAATTTCCGGTTTGCCAAATTTTAGATTCGGTAATGAACTCATTTTGTCGATATTATTTCCTGAATTTGTCCCGCAAAAATAAGTTTCTTCTGCCAGATCTTTTCCCGGCCAGGCAATAACAAATTCACCTGTCTCAGAAATAGCCTTATGTGTGTAATGTTTATTATAGACACTAACAGCAAACATAGGAGGCTCTTTTGATGTTAACATTTTCCAGCCAATCGGACAGATATTGACTTTCTTATAGTTTGTTACGACCCAGACTATCCGCTCCGGCTTTTTGCATATTTTATGGCATGATTCTTTATCAAAAATCTTCATATAGGTTCATCCACGAATTAGCCGAATTTTCTATTATTTATTAGCACATTTACATCTGTCTGTAATATCTCTGATTACGCCGAAGTCAACCATGTTGCCATTTTCGTCGATATCCCTGAAACTGGAGCTTTGAAGTTTTCTAGTTTTGCCGTCAGGACGAATGATCCTGTAAGTCCTATGCATAGGGAATTCATCCTTTTCAATTGCTTCTTTTTCAGTTTCTCTATCATCAGGATGAATAAACTCAAGCCATCTCTTTGCATCATCTTTAAATTCCTCGACTGATCTTCCCCATATTTTTTCTATAGCATCACTTATATACAAATATCTGGCATTAGGCGGCGGTGTACAAACCCATACAAGGTCATCGACTTTATTAATGACATCTTTCAAAAGTCTTAAAGTTGTTGAATTCTGGATTTCTTCTGTAATATCTCTCAGAATTCCATATCGTATCCCTCTTTTTCTAAGCACAGGGTCAGAAAAAATCTGCTCTTCCACCCAGACACTCTTTCCATTCAGTAATAACTTGTACCTAAGAAAGGTTTTGATGGTCTTTGCAGACTTGTTATTCCACCATTTTGAGTCGCTAATCGACTCTTTCCAGTCAATGTATTTTTGAGTGTCTTCCGGATGAATAAATTTTTCATACATTTCCTGGCTGTTGAGGACAAACTTTGAATTAGAATCCAGATAAGGTTTATATGTATCTGTAATCATGTCAACCTTCTTGCCGTAATCGCTTGACAGCCATATGACATAGGGAACTTTGTGTATAATATCAAGAAGCAGTAACTGATATTTTTCAGCTTCCATTTTGCTTGTTCTATCTTCAATTACACCAAACTGCATCCCATTTTCAGAATAGCACTTTTCCCTGAGATATTTAATTTCCCCATTGGCAGTTAGTATTTTATAATCAACTGGTTTTTCCCAGTTTCTCTTCTTGTAAAACTCCAGAACATGCCTTTTAGAATCAGGATGAACAACGGTATCAATCCAGAATCTCACATTGTTATTAAAATGCTTGATTTTATAACCTGTGATCCTATCTATCGAACTGCTGATGAAGGAATAACTATTTTCGTTCCTGATATCTTTAATCCAGAGAATATCCTGAGATAAATTAACTGCATCTTCGAGCTGCTTATATCTTGCTATGGCTATAGATTTGTCGGTGATATCCTCTATAGAAACGGCGATTCCTGATATGATTCCATTATTATCATATATAGGATTACCTGAAAAATAGCCCTTTCTTTGTCTTCTTGTGCCAGGAATTATAATCTCATGATTTGTAATTCTTTCGCCTTTAAGAATCCGCACCTCCAAGGAATGAACAAGACTCATTTCTTCTCCTAAAAACAAACTGGAGTTGTTAGTTCCTACAAGTTTGTTAGTAGAGAGGTTAAGAGTTTCAAGAAAAGCTTTATTAGCAAAGACAAATTTAAGACTGGAATCCTTCCTATATATCAAGGTCTGAATGTTGTTGGCAATGCTTTGGAGTTCCTTTTTTTCTCTTTGCAGGTAACTAACCTTTTTCCTTAAAGCCAAAAGCTCATGCTCAATGCCTTGTAAATAAATTCTGTCTTCAATTGAAAGAGGGGCGCTGATATTATCTGCAATATTTGAAGAATCGCTATCATCTGATAGACCTGTTTTAATATCTGAGATTTCAGATATATCTACATGTAATATCTTAGCTAATTCCCTTATGTCAGAAAGACAAGGTTTTTGCTTGCCGCTTTCCCACGCCCAGACAGTTACTCTATGCTTATTGAGTGCAATAGATATTTCTTTTACCGCAATATTTTTTTGCTCTCTGATCGCTTTAAATTTCTCAAAATAGAATTCCATACTCCCTCTTATGTAATGAATCATTACATGTTTGCAAATAAATCTAATTTATGTAATGAAAAGCAACCGAATGTATTTATGACTCTCTCTTTTGCAATTATAAAAATCGAAAAAAGATGGAAATAGTTGCTTCAGGTACAAACCCATAAAAGAGTGAGGTAAATGCTTAAATGACAAATGAAAATCTAAACGGACTTTTAATCGAAAAAGTTCAAAGTGTAAAAAACAACGCAAGCAGCCTGGCAATGTCTCCGCCTTTGAATGTGATAAGAGAGGTACTTGTCATTCTGAAGAGTAAAGGAATGTCTGTTGCAAAGATAGCGGACTTTCTGAAAAACCAGAACTTCATGTACAGGCGTGGTCAGATTAGATATTATCTGATGAAAAATCCCATAACCCGGCACGAGTTGTCAACTATCGAACTCTAATCATAAAGCAAAGGGAATATGAATATACTCATCAAATTAATCCTTAGCGGAAGTGTTTTTAGCACTGTAGTAATTACTGGCTGCAGCAATATCCCGGAAAAGTCTCCTATGTCACAGGTTAAATCAGGAATGACAAGAGGTGAAGTAATAGACATCCTTGACGCTCCTAATGATGTCTCACAGGAAAAAACCTGGCGGGCTGATCTTATTCCATGGAAAACCGATAACGACTACAGGACGGTTTATTCCTATGAAGGTCTGGGAAGCATTGAGTTTGACAGGGGCGGCTCAAAGGTAGTTCAAAATATTAATTATTCAGGAGTGAAGGAGGAACAAAAATGATTGATTTATCAATGGCAGGCAAATTAAAACTACTGGAAACTACTCTCAAGTTAAAAATTAAAGGCCAGGATCATGTAATCCCTGAAATAGTACAAGTGCTGCAAAACGGGGAATTCGGATTGAAATCCAAAGACAGGCCAAAAGGATCGTTTCTTTTTCTGGGACCGACAGGAGTAGGGAAAACCGAAATTACTCTGACCTTTAGCGATTATCTATTCGGTAAAGGAAAACTTCATAGATTCGATATGTCTGAATTCATGCACTTTGACAGTGTCAAAGAATTCAGAGGCGATGAAGCAGGTCACATTGGAAGGCTTGAAGAAGTACTGAAAAAATATGATGATGGTGTTCTTCTATTTGATGAAATGGAGAAAGCCGACAAGAGAATATTGGATCTGTTTTTACAGATACTTGACACAGCCACAGTTACTCTTGCCAGAGGAGCTAAATATAATCTTTCAAACTTCTATATTGTTTTTACATCCAATATCGGTTCAGGGAGAATTAAGGATTCAAAGTACCTTACTTACGGAAGAATAAAGAAAGCTATAATGCTCGAACTAAAATCTGTTTTAAGGCCTGAATTTGTAGCAAGAATATCGAATATCTGCGTATTTAGAAAGCTTGAATATGACACTCAGAAAGAAATAGCACAAAGTATGCTCAATTCAGAGATTAGCCGCATAAAACTTCTTGGTCAAAATATCTCATACGACAGCACTCTTCTCAATTATGTAATCCGTAATGGTATTGACCGTAATATGGGAGCAAGGCCATTGCGAAACTGTATAGAAACTACAGTACAGACAGCAGTTTCAAACAGATTGCTTAATGGTTTTTCCGCAGACGGAATGATTAAGGCTGATCTTAAAAACAACAAAGTAGTTATTGCCAATATTTAAATAGAAGGGAATTCAAGATGCTAATGAAAAGATTGTACAGATGGTATGTAACAATGGTTATGTTTTTTATCTCTAATTTCATTTTTGCGGGAGACGAAGGAACGACTCTGAAAGAGGGAATCGGAACATTGCAGGGAATTATGTATGTAGTTTCTGTGCCATGGTGCCTGATAGTCATCTGGCATGGAGTTCAGGCAAAGAAGAAAGGGGACAGCGATGCTTACAACTCAATGATAGCAGGACTATGGATCCCAGCTTCAATCCTCATAGTAGGAATAATATTTACCATCATGGGTATGGGCGATGCTGTCCAGGCTACCAACTTTGATTTTCAATGATACACGAACAAACAGGTAGATAAAAAATGGACGAAGAACTTAAAATATCGACATCAAGCGCAATGAAAGTATCACAAGGCGTGGCATTCGGGCTTGAAGGCAATCTATTTATTATACTTTTAGCCGGAGTCCTTGGGACTATGTTCCTCCTGATACTTTTAATTGGCTTTATAAAGCTTCCTCTGATAAATGCAATAACAGTAAGTATCATGCCTCTACTTCTAGTAATGGTTTACCTGAAAATATTCAGGATAGGGAAACCGCCTGCATATCAGAAGGATTTAATAGACCTGCTTATGAGAGGAGACACGATTAATCCGCATCCCAAACAGCAAAAACGGAATCCATATATTTCTACAAGGAGTAATTAATTATGAGACAACCAAATGGATGGTTTGTAAATAATATGATAGTATTCGGTGATCTTGATACTAGAGGATATGTGTCAAAAGGTTTCAAGATAAATACCTGCGACTCACGTCAGTCATTTAATATGACATTGAACGAAATTCATCATAGATTGAACACATTTCTTCGAACCATAGAGCATGATACAAGAGTTCAATTCCAATGGGGAGTAGATTCTGACTATCAACGAGAACTGCTTTTATACAGAGCGGAAACTGAAAAAACAGCAAAAAATGAATGGACTAAGTTTGTCCGGGAAGAAAGGTTCAACAGATACTGGAAGATGATGTTAAATAGAGAATTAAGAAGAGAAAATCTCTATATATACGTCACTAAAAAAATAAAAGAGCATGTGCCTAATAATCTTACTGATGATGAACTGGAGGATTTCTACACAGACCTGCTGAAGAACTATCAGCTATTTTTTAATCGTAAATTTAATGAACTTCAGGCCATTCTCTCTAATGGTTCAACAAAAGTCTCGGCGATGACAGATGAAGATCATTTTCTACATTGGGTAAAATTCTTAAACCCTTCTTTTTCAGACAGAGATATGGAGTTTGATCCATTAACTCTTTTTGAAGCTGATTCAACAATACAGGACAATTGCTGGTTCAGTGGATTCAAGGGAAATAATAAGAGAAACATCAACAACGATTTTGCCTTTTTTATGGATGAATATTATCACGATATTATCCTGATAAAAAGAATGCCAGAGACAACTTATCCAGGAATAATGCATCAATTGACATCATTGCCTATCATCAATTATTCCATCACTGTAAACATCTACCCGATACAGCTCGAAGTTAAAATCGATGAGACCGAAAGACTCATTGAAAGGCTCAAAGGCGATATGGCCGCGGAAAGAAAAGCCAGCCTGGAAGCCAGCATAGATAAAGCACATGACAGGCTCTATAACATTTCATCAGGAGAAAAGATTCCCTTTAAAGCAGATGTAATAATAAGGCTTTGGGCAAGTAATACAGAACAGTTGATAAACAACGCATCAATAATAAAGAGCCAGATCAATCTGATGAACGGTTCCAAATATTGGGAAATCCCTAACTGCACAACAGCGAAAAATTTGTTTTACATGACATGGCCTGGATGGACATTCAGTGAATATTCTGATGAAGGATACGCTATCGAAGAGGATGATCCCAAACTCACCGATATGATCCCTTTTAGTTCTACATATACCGGATTGCTTGAAAATGCCGAAGCTCTATATGACGGAGATTTGTATAACATAATTGGAGTAAAAACCTTTAAAGCCAATTCACCACAACACTCTGCCGTATTCGGGTCTACAGGGGCCGGAAAATCGGCGACAATTATTGATCTTCTTTCTCAGACTGAATGTTTTTATGATTTTAGCTGCATCATTGAAGATGGGCTTTCCTATGGAGTGATGACCAGGGCTTATGGAGAAGTACCTATAATCTTTAATCCCAACTCGACATACATAATCAACTATCTTGATACTGGTAGGCTTCCTATAACTCCGCAGCATATTTCATCGGCATCAGGACTGGTTGCCATGATGTGCGGTCACTCAACAGATGAGAGTCTTATGAAAAGGCGCACATCAATTATTACGGAGCATATAAACATGCTTTATGAGGACAAATACAACGACTGGAAAGAGTCTCATCAGGATATGATCCCTGACATTGCAAAGACTGTTCTTGCAGTAAATAAATACAAAACAAAGGAAATGCCAGAAGGATCTTCTTTCATTGAGGCATGGGTGGAATTCAGAGACATCAGGAATGATCCAGAAAGTATAGCCAAGGAGATATTAAACAGTATCTCAGAGGATGATATTTCGAAGCTAATGGTAAGCGATGAAGAGAGTATCAAAAATGTTGCATATGCATGGTTCAATAATAACGAGTATCCCGTGCATTCAGAACTGTATGAGCTTATAAGAATGTCTTCTTTTGAATTCGGATCTGATAAAGAAATTGGCAGCATCGCTCAGCAGATAAAAGACTGGTGCTATAATGGCAAACATGGTTGTCTATTTGATGGATTTACAAATGTCAGGTTTGATAGAAAAATTGTCCACTTTGAACTTGGCAGACTTTCTTCAGCAGATAAACAACTCAAAGAGATCGTAGTATTTCTTATAAGCAATCAGATTAGAAATCATATAATCTCACTGCCGAGAAAATGCAGAAAGAGAATTGTCTTTGAAGAGGCAGGCAAACTTCTGAATATTCCCGGAGGAACAGAAATCATATCTGAAGCTTATGCCCAGATGAGAAAACTAAATACGTTTGTTCTGACGATAGTTCAGCAATATGCGATGTTCAAAAACGATGCCATTCGCCCGATTATAATGGGAAATTCCAAACAGTTCTTTATTTTGAAACAACTGCTTGGAAGTGATCTTGATGATCTAAGCAAGGACATAACCATTTCTGAAAGAGCAAAGAATATCATAAGGGAATATAAAAGCCCTGCAGATAATGAGGCATTGGATAAGTATGCTTCATTCACCTACCATTTTGACAGTTATCCGGTTCCGGAATACGGAACGGTCAGAAACATCTGTTGTCCTGAAATGCTTTATGTGAGCAGTTCGAATGCCGAATTATTTGATATTCGTTCAAGGCAGCTAAAAAAAGAGCCAAACCTTGTTGAAGCAATAAAAAGATATTCCAGAAATATTGCTATAGCGTGATAATTAAGTAAATAGAAGGGTATTCCAATGTTCAATATAATCAGGATATTATCCTTTTCTTCTCTAATAGTTTCTCTCGTCTCCATTACAGCTTGTTCGTCCACTGATGAAATCAGGGATGCCTATGATCTTGGAATGGGTGACACAGTTAAACGGCAATACTGGATAATCCAGAGCCAGCAGAAAAAAAGCGATGATAAAAACTACAACATCAAGTATTACAAAATTCAATCTCCAACAGATGTGGACGGAGTAAAATTCGTTCCGCATACCATAACAGTAAGGACAATCGATGTATGAAAAAATATATTACATGCACATTAATTACAGTAATTATATTAACTTTAGGATGCTGTGAAATATTTGCATTTCCTGTGGTTGATGTAGGGACACATTCATTGCTTTCGGCACAGACAACAAACGATATTGTCGAAGGCATAGACAGAGCACAAGAGGCTTTAAGAGCATATAGCCAAAGCATTAAACTCTACGAAAATGCCATTGACCGATTCAATAAGCTTCAGGACATATATAAAAACGATATAGAACGAAACAGCCTGATTAATACAATTAAGGATTTCAAAGGCGATCCGCAGGAACTTATCGGCATCCTTGCAAATACAAAAAGAACTGTCAGGCGATATGACTACTACAGTAATCGTTACTATCAGAATCCGGAAGACATAGTGACAGATCAGAACCTCTGGAAAAATTTCGAAAGAGCTTACGGACATGTAGATAATGTTACCTATAGATTCACCGGGGATAATACTAAACAGCATTATGAAAACCTTCAGGAGCTTGCGACATCATATTATGATTATGACACCTTGATAAAAGAAAATATCGCAAAAAAACAGACATTGCAGAAAGAGCTCGAAAGGCTTCAGGATTGTTATGATAATGCTGATACAGAAAACAAAAGACTTGCCTATGCTAAAGGAATGGATGTCGTAAAACAAAGCCTTAATCAGATACAGGATCAGGAAGAGAATTCGTACAGAAATCTTCAAGTTTTAATGAACAGGGAGAAAATTTACAGTTCTGTTCGTAATTATCTGGACGATAACAATTATGCATATCAGGAAACCAAGAACAGGGAAAATTCTAAATATCTGACTAATGAAGAAGCATATAACTCTCTTCGAGAACAGGAAGACAAAGCATTGGCCAGAAATGATCTGAACCTTTGGTAAACAGGAGAGAAATAATATGGATTTCAACGGACTTGATTTTGCCTTAAAGATCAGAAATGTGCTTTTGCCTGTCGCTTTTATCATAATCCTCTTCGGATGGTTATGGCAGGTAAAAAACTATACTGTCAATTCATCTTTGAGCACAATGAAAAATATTGTGGGAACCTTTATGATCACGGCATTGATCATGGGATATCCGACACTTCTTCTAAAAGGAACCGATGCTGTATATGACGCTTCAAAAGAGGCTACAGTACAGGTAGACCAGGCAATGGACACATGGAGCAAGGCTTCTATCGAAGGAGAAAACTCCACATTCAATTTTACTGCCAAAATATCTAAGTTTTTTTATAATCTTGGATTCGGAATGTCAAGAATTTTGCGCAAGTTTCTATTGAGTATGCAGAGATGTCTTGAGTATGTTCTTATAGCTCTATCTCCATTAATGATAGCATTTCTTAAACCTGAAGATACACGGCCAATCGGAGCTAAGTTTCTTATCACCTCAATTGGCGTAATGATGTGGATAATCGGTCTTAATATTGCTGATCTCATGATGTTTCAGTCATGGGATCTCATTGCAGGGCTTATTACATTTGGAGGGGCAGCAGCAGGAACAGCTTCAGCTACATTTGTTGCCGGGAGTTCTGTTATATCAGGAGCCATTCCTCTTACGATCTTTGGTTCGATTGTCACAGCTTTATTCTTCCTTATAAGCACCGTTCTTTTTTATATGCTTGGTCCGATAATCGTAATGAAGCTGATTAATGGAGCTGATCCAACACAGGCGGTATTAAACACCGTTACAAAGACTGCTGTTATGGGAGCTGGTTCCTCAGCTTTGCAAAAAGCAATTGCCACTGGTGCCTTTAATCTTCAGAAAAATATCACTAGTGCAGCAGGTAACGCTGCCAGTGGGATTAGCAATTATGTCCGGAATACATTACATGGTTCCGGAACTAATACATTCGCATCTACAGGAAGCAGAAAACCAAATCTCGATTTAAGGGGCAATCCAGTTAAACCATTCACTGCAGACAAAGGGAATAAATAAAAAATGAAGTTTACTTTTTTCAAAAACAAGGCAAAAAAGGATCCTATAAAGGAGCCTAATCTAAAAGGTATAAACAAAATAGATGTAATCAAAAAATTTAATCCAGCCTTACTCTTTGCTAATAATATGAAAGCTGCAAGATTCTGGATGTTTTGTTGTTTCGTAATGCTTGCCGGACTGATAATACAACCAATCCTCATGACATACTTTTCTACAAAAAATAAAGAAAACATTGTCATTATGGATCCATCCGGGGACTTCCATATTGATCCTGTCATTGGAATGCAAAAAGCATTAAAAATGCACGAATACATAGCTGAACTTGCGGCTATAGCTTTCCTTAACAGGAATCCAAATGGCCTGGATAATTCTGAACTTCTCAGTCAGACTTTTTCCAATAGTGCTATTGAGAAGATCAAGCAAGAGATGAGTAAGGATTCAGACAGGTTTTCAAAACGTCTGATCCATCAGAAAGCTGAGATAAAGTCTATAAAGGCAATAAGAACCACTGACAGACAGGTGATATGCCAGGTAAAAGGGCAGCTAATAAGAAACGGCACATACAGAGGACAACCTTTTCAGGAAGGGATGAATTTCACTCTGGACTTGTTGATGCAGAAGAACCCAGATTTCGGAAATAATCTTAGGCTTCCGCTTGCCGTCATAAAATATTCCCTGGCTACAAGCCCTCTAGAGAACAACAAAGCTTAAAGGTCGTAAGATGAAGAAAATTATATACATAATATCTGTTCTCTTATTAGGCTCTTCAATATATGCGGGGCCTATTAAACAGTTTATCCTCGATTCAAACATTGTTTATACATTGAACATTTCCCGTGATGGAAGTGTTACAACCGTAATGTTTCCTTCTCCAATACAGGGCATCTATGGTTCAAACATCATCAGTGATCCTTCAAAAGCAAAAGATAATGGGGCATATCTGCTAACTTATCAGGAAGGGAATTATTATTTCTCAATTAAGTCAATAAGAAGTGATCAGACAGCATCTTTAAATATTGTCTATAACAGGAAAATATATGTTATCAATTTAAAAAGTGTGTCAGAGAATGAAGCTTATAACTCTGTGACATTTGAAACAGGTAATTCATCTCTAGGCTCTTCAAACGGTAACAGTAATCCGAGAGTTGGTCCGTCTTTATTAGTATCTGCGATTGATAAAGCGAAGATGTATCCATTGTTATTGCAGCAGTTTCCTGATAATGTCGCAAATATTCAGTACAGACATAGAGAAGACTTGTTCAAGTACAAAGGATACTCGGTAAAACTCAATGCTATCTATAGATTTAATGATATTGATACTCTTGTATTTTGGGTAATCCTTACAAATTCAACGGATCAGAAAATAACCTACGATCCTGCAAACATAGCAATAAGGTGCGGAGAGAAAATATACTTCTCATCGCTTTCGGATGCATCCGGAGTCATCCCTCCAAATGGAACAACTCAGGCATATTTCTGTATAACAGGAACTCCTGATGGCAGTAAGAATTGGCTGTCAGTAGATAACAATTTTCTTGTGCTTTTGGCTGTAAATAATCCTGACTCTTCAAAGGATGCTCCAAATAATGATCCTAACGCGATGAAAAAGCTTATTCTTGAACAGAGACTTAAAGACCTTAATAGTGAACTTGATAAAGCTGACACTCAAAAGGAAATAGATGACATTCAGCAAAAGTTCTCAGAAATACAAAAGCAGCTAAGCTAGTTGAATTAGAAAGGAAATAACATATGAAATACATACACACGATACTAATATTCTTTACCTTCTCATCAATTCTATTGGCAGAAGATCTTCCAAAATATGAAGAAGCAGTAAAACTTAACCAGAGGCTCGAACTCATAAGTAAGGTTAATAGTCTGACGGATAGTCTTAATAGGCTAAATAAAGATCATGTTGCGAAGATGAACCAATATGCCGGACTTCTGGAAGAAAAAGACCTTGAGCTGAAAAAACAGAAGGAAGAATATGATAAGAAAATTGATGAATTAAAAACAGAAAATCAGAAAGATCGAGAGTCTTTTAATAAGGAATTGGATAATCAGCGTATATGTCTAAGAGACCAACAATCAAAATATTCAGATAGTATTGAGAAAATTAATTCCGAAAACTTTGATGCAATTTCAAATCTTAAAGAAAAATATGAAAGTCTTTTAAAAAAATCCGCTTCTGATTATCAGAAGGAATTATCCTCACAGCGAAATCATTACACCGAAAACATTTCAACACTTCAAAATGATATCAAAAATAACAACGATTCTCTGAAATTAGAACTCAGCGAATTCAGAAAAGATGAGAATAAAGTTATATCTGATATTCAAAAAAGACTGACTGCCATTGAAAACCAGCAGAAAACCAATCTTCCAGCGCCTATATCAGATAGAGGGCTTGCGTTAAAAGATGCGCCTATTGATAAACAGTCTCTGCCTAATATAGAACACAATTATTTTTATAGGCTTATACATAAATTCATTTAACTAAATAGGCACTTTAGATATGAAAGACGCACGAAGTATTATCAATTTTATAAAGACGCCTATAGGAAAGTTTGTCATGCTTTTTATTGTTCTTTTGTTTATTATGGTAATATCCCCATTTTTAAGAAGCCTGCTTTCTGCAGAAATGCCAAAAGGTGGCAACTATACTATTCAGGAATCCGAAGGCTCGGTAGTTCTTAATCCCGGGAAGTTTATTCCAGGGAGCGAAACCACAAATGTTATAGTTAGGAATGATTCTGAACCTGATACAAGTATCCCAGAAAAGAGGGCTGTTCCTAATGTTAAAACCTTTGAAGCAGCAGAAACAAAGCAACAAAACAAGGATTCTGTTAGTAATATCTATAGTAACACCAGAGCACTTAGTATTACTCCTCTTGATCTATACACTGCAAAGTCACAGGATAATAGCTCACCTATGACAGAATTTGCTCCTTATGGAAGGCTGATTCCTTGTGAACTTATAAATACTATAGATTCGGCCAATACAGAAACACCAATAATAGGACTTGTAACAGAAGATGTTTATAACGAAGGGAAACTTATAATTCCTTCCGGAACTGAAGTACATGGAACTGCACGTTCAACGCCAATCAGAGATCATATTGCAACAAGTACTTCATGGATTCTTGTGTGGAGGTCTGATAGCACAGATAATGGACTTGAATTAAAAGTAAAAGGGATTGCCCTTGAAGATGGTAGAATTGCAGGATCAGAAGGTAAAAAATGGTCTATTACTGACGGGAGCGCTGGGATTAAAGGATATACAATCGATAACAGAAGTCTTGCCGAACTTAAAGCAATAGCATTAAAAATGCTTGCAGGTATGGGACAGGGTATGTACAAAAATAATATTGTTGGAATGTCCGGAGGAGCCGCAATGATTGAGTCCGGAGGGACGTGGGCTGATTCATTAGGTAAAGGTCTTGAGCAATCTGCTGATCTTTATGCCGATATAATGCTAAGTCATATCATGAAGGATGGATTTTTTGTCAGATGTCCTGCCGGATCAACTTTTTATCTTTATGTAGAACAAACTATCGATATGAGAAAAGCGTCCATAGCTGGTTCTCGTGTCGATCTGACTAATAACAATGAGAAAAGTGATGAAAAAGTATTCACATCTCAGGAGGATATCTATCCAAAAGCCAATGAACTGGAACAGAAAAAAGAAATGTTATTAAAAAATTACCCAGGATTACAATAACTAAGGAATAAGAAATGAAGAAAATGATAGTAATAAACATAGTTTACGGTACAACTCTTATAATATTAAGCGCTTGCAGCAGTACTCCAAAAGTTGAACCTCAAACACAGGTTATGACACCTGTTTATGTAGCTGGAACAAATGTGTCTGAAATAAGAATGAATGATGTCAGGAATCCAGAAAATGTCGAAGTATATACTGTTGGCAGATACATTGATCCAAATAACAGCGACATCATGTATGAAAAGAGTGAGCTGTACAGGCTTGCCAATTCATCAACATGGAATAGGCGTCCAAATCCGCCAATAAAGCTATCAGATGGTTCTACTTTTCTTGAGCCTGAGGCGTCCAATACTGCAGAGATAAAACCTTTATATGTTGAATTGGAAAAAAGGATCATGGATTATAGGGATGCAGTAGCTCAGAATAATCAAAAATATGCCGAGATGATAAATAAAGGAGCCCAGGACATAAATCAGTCTGCACAAAAGATGGATGCTCTTATAAAACAGAATGAAGCCATGATTAAAAATCAGAATGAACTGAATGAGAAAATTAAAAAGCAATCCGAAACTACAAATGAGTTGAAAAAACTGATTGAGGCAAAACCTCAGGAAAATACAGTTGATAAAACATCTCCAATCTCAGATGTAAAGGCTTAAACAAATGGATATTTCTAGCACAGTCGAAAATATTTTCGCATTTGCCAGAAATTATCCTGAAAAATGCCTGCCTCTGTTGATGTTCGGACTGTCTGTTTTGGCTATCAGAAACATAGAATCAATTACAGAACAACCCTTAAGGCTGATAAAATTCTGGCTGCCATGCATAGGTTTGATAGTTTCTTCTTACATGTTTTATACATCTTTTCATGATAATATAGCTGTAATGATTGTCATACCTTCTATCGGAGTGCCGTTGGTTTATCATCTAAGGAAAAGTAAGACTATCAGTTTTGATAAAGGCAAAACAGTTTTAACTCTCTCAAGTCTCAAATGGGACTTGAGAGAATTCTGCAGAGGTTGGCTTATTACAGGTGAAACCGGAAGCGGAAAAACTTCCGGAGCTATCCAGACAATCTACAGGCAGTTGTTTAAATATGTTCCTGACTGGGGTGGTCTGATTGTTGACGCCAAAGGTTCATGTTATAGGGATATAGAAAAAATAGCGCCTGAATTTAACATGGCTGATAAAATTATAACTCTTAAGACAGGTCAAAATATCAGACATAAGTTTAATCTACTTTCTTACAGGAAAATGCCATGGCATACTTACGCTCAGCTGATAGCAAATGTGGCTTCATCAATGGGGCAGGCAAAAGGTATGGGAAGTACTGAAAATTTCTTTAAACATCAGGCAACTATTGCCATCAGATATGCTATGGAATTATTAGACAAGATATATTTGCTTGAAGGAAATAAGCGCCAAGTTACCCTGAAAGCTATAAAGGACATCCTATCAGAAAAAGGTATTAACAAACTATTTGAATCATTGCCGAAACAATTGTATGAGGATGAAGCAGTTAAATACTTTGTCGAAGATTTTCTTGAACAATCAAAAAAGGCTCCTCAACAGTTTCAGGGAGTTGTTTCAACTATCAACAACTACTTATCTCCATATACGGATGACGAAGTTGTAGAAGTATTTTGTTCAGAAGACAGCACTTTCAATTTTGAGGATATTGATAATGGGAAGATTGTCTGTATTGCTGTATCAAATGTTTATTCTCAAAGGAATTACATCAATACTTTTATGAAACTTCTTTTTTATTACCATGCCCAGCTAAGAGAAGATTTATCCATTGCAGATAAAGAAAATAAAAATCTCCTGGTCTTCTTTGCCGATGAAGCCCAGGCTGTTGTTACGAGTGCTGAAGGTATGGATGATTCGACTGTTGTGGACAAAATAAGAAGCACATATTCAACAGTCGTTTTCAGCACTCAAAGTACAACTAGTTTTCTGAATAAGCTGGACGTTTATAAGACAGAAACTTTGCTTCTTAACCTCTGTAATAAAATTTATTTTCGACAGGCAGATGAACGGGCTGCTAAACTTGCAGAATCAGATCTTGGCAAATCTGAGGTTTTCCAGAAACAGTCTTATGGTTTTTCTCAGAATAGGGGGAATGTAACCTATCAGAAAAAAGAAACTGGGGAATACAAATATTTCGACCTTCGCAAATTAGCTGACTTCGAGTGCGTGGTAAAGCACTGTAAGGGATTTGTAGTTAAAGCATTTCTAAAGTAACTAACATTAATTATGAATCTATATTTTGCTTTCTTTATGTTTAATATTGATATTGGCTTTTATTGTAATATGTCGTATACTTGTAAGTATTAAGTGTCGTATATTTGTTAAAGAGATGAGGCTGATAATGAGAATAATAACTAACTCATTGGAAAATAAAATTAGATATAGAATAAATAGAAGTAAATATTCTTCTTTCATTCTGAGTGATTTTTCTGATTTATCAGATAGAGATCAAGTGCTTAGAGTTTTAAGAAAACTTATAAGCGAAAATAAACTAATACGTCTAGGGCAAGGAGTTTATGCCAGAGCTAAGATTTCAACAATAACAAATAAGCCTATTCCTGAAAAAAATTTGAGAGCTTTAGCGATAACTGCATTAAAGAAATCCGGAATACGAATTTTCCCAACTAGGATGGAAAACGAATACAACGAAGGCAGATCAACGCAAGTTCCTACGGGATTAGTTATCGGCGTAAATAAAAGAGTAAGCAGAAAGATTGGATTCAACGAACGTTATATAAAATATGAAAAAGTATCCCAATCGTGAAATAATAGAAGATATTTCTTTGGAACTTGGGGCTGCGCCAGCTTTTATTGAAAAGGACTGGTATGCCGTAGAGATTTTGAAAATTATTTCTTCAATAATAGATATTCCAATAATCTTTACAGGTGGCACTTCTCTTTCAAAAGCCTATGGCTTAATTAAGCGTTTCTCTGAAGATTTGGATTTTAGAATTTTAGATTATAATCTAAGCCGAGAAGAGAGAAAGAATCATCGCTTTGCTATAATCGAGAGAATTCGGAATATGGATAATATTTCTATAGATGAAAAATCCATCGAGTCTAAAAACAAGAGCAGTTTTTTTAGTTTCAATATAAACTATCATCAATATTTTGAACTACCTTATGCACTAAGACCGTATTTAAAACTTGAATTCTCTTTTGATGAAAGAGAATTATTGACAGAATTAAAGCAGATACAATCTTTTATAACTTTATATACATCTAAAGATCAATATGATTGCCAGATCAAGACTATCTTACCTCTAGAGACAGCATCTGATAAATTTTGCGCTTTGCTATGGAGAATCGATATAAAAAATCGTGACCTTGAGATTGGTTGTAAAGAAAATGATCCAACTATAATTCGACATCTTCATGATCTGTCTGCATTAACTTCTATTGTTTTAACTAACAAATTACAATTTAAAGATCTTGTTGACGTAATATATAGAAAGGACAAGAGTAGAGGAAGGAGCAATCGTTCTGGAAACATCAGAGACTTAGCTCAAAGAACTTTGCAGAATTTATCTGAAGATAAGCTTTATGAAAACGAATATAAGAGCTTTGTTGATGGTATGTCTTACGCTCCTGAAAGGGAGAAAATAACTTTTCAAGATGGATTAAAATCTTTAGAATTAATAGTTGAAATTTTATAATAAATTTTTTAAGCTCTTTATCTTCCTCAAAAGCAAAGTGACTCACATTAATCTACATAAAATAAGGCTTATAGTTTAATATATAAGATAGAATATTTAAAATGTTGATATTGTGTATAATAAAATAAACTATTTCAGTGTATTGGATAAGCACTTTTATAGCCTAAAGGCTGTTTTTCAACAATAAAAATCAGATGAGTTCCGTTTTACGGCAAATTTGTTCTGTTAATTGTTCTTAAGTTTTTCATTACTCATTTTTTAGCTCCCTTATTCTGTTTTGATTATCCTAAGCTTTCAGTCTCGACTTTTCCCTGCAGAAAATAACTCCGATTTAGTAAGGAAAAATAGATTTTTTATTCCTACCTAAAAGCATTCGTTACCTCAACTTTTCTAATCAGAATCATTTTTGCTACGGTCAAAACGGTCGGACATCAGCTACCCGAAGGGGCGGATAAACCAACTCAGAACAAGGGATTTAAACTTAAAAAAGGAGTAGCATCATGAGAGCGCCAAGATAAGCTGGTGCAAACAAGTTGGAAAAAAAACAACCTAGGTAAAGCCTAACCAGCAGCCTAGAACTGAACCTCGCATATGG
>MHBE01000061.1 GCA_001803205.1 Lentisphaerae bacterium GWF2_38_69
GTTCTTCTTTAAAATTTTTTGTCGAATCTTAAAATGAACTCTTATGAATATTTTTAAACCATTTTTATATCAAGTCCACAATTTGTTACGCTGGCACAAATTTAATAAGCGGGTGAGGGCTTTTAATATGGAAGATGACAATGTTTTTGAAAATATGAATTATTGCGGCGCGCCTCGTGAGGAAAGCGAAATTTCAGGAAGAGAAATTTTGAAAGAACCCACTCCCAGAGTTAAAAAAAATAGAGACCTCTATTTTGATGCGAAATCCTCTGCGTCTGTTGAATTTCCTTACTGGTACACAAGAAGATGGAATGAGTTAGATGGAGAGATTCCTATTGTGCGTAGAGCTGAGGCTTTGAAAGCCTCTTTCAGCCATTCGACTCCGGTTATCTATCCAGGCGAACTGCTGGTTATGGGCAAAGCCTCCTATCTGAGGGGCTCTTATCCTATGCCATGGTTATCAGAGTCATATTTTATGGCGTCTGAAGACAAGATGTATAAAGAGGCTCTTGAGTCGGGAAAACTCAGCGCCGATAAAGTGACAACCTGGGGCAAAGGCGGCGGAAATGTAACGAAAAGTACAGGCAATGTTATTTCTATAGCCGGTAAATTTGGAATTCGCAAGGAAGAGCTTGCCATCCTTATGGAAACAGCCCGCAAATGGCAGAATAAATCAGTTGATGATGTGGGACATAAATATGAGCAGGAAGTACCGGGATACAAAGAGAAAGAAGCAATAATGCGCTCAGTCATCTGTATGTTCGACTCAGGCTATACCCTTCCTCAGGGAAGAGAAGTAGTCAATTATTATTATCCTCTCCAGTACGGAATAGATGGAATAATCGAAATATGCCGGAAAGCAATTGCAGAAGTTGCAGGATGCCCCGATATGGACAGACTCTATTTCTATAAATCGGTAATAATAGTTCTAGAAGGTATTAAGGCATGGTTTCTGAACTATGCGAAGGAAGCTAGCTTCCTTGCTTCGATAGAATCTGATCCCAAACAGAAAAAAGAATATCTCGATATTTCTGACAGACTCAAGAGACTTTCTTTCGAACCGCCACAGAGTTTTCATGATGCATTGCAGATGGTTTGGACCTTCCACTGCGCCATACTCAATGAGGATTCTATTTCCGGTCTCTCTCCGGGAAGACTCGGGCAGGTGCTTTATCCTTTCTGGGAACATGATATGGAGAAGGGATTAATCGACAGGGAAAAAACTGTAGAGCTACTTGAGTGCATGAGAATGAAGTTCACCGAACTTGATTGTTTTGCGTCTATGGGAGTCGTGGGAGGTGTTCTTTCCGGAAATACATTTAACAACTTATGTGTCGGTGGACTAACCAAAGATAACAGGAGCGCTGCAAACGAGCTGGAAATGCTGATTCTTGAATCAGGAATGACCTGTGCTACTCCTCAGCCGACTTTATCGCTTCTCTACGATGAGAAACTGTCTGAAGATTTTTTGCTGAAGGGAATCGAATGCGTTAAAACAGGAGCTGGTTATCCAGCATGGGTAAATAATCATGTGGCAATGGAATTCCTTCTCAATAATTACTCGGATGAAGGAATGAAAAGCGAGGAAGTCAGAGCGTGGTCTATAGGAGGCTGCCTTGAAACCTCTCCGGGGTCATGGATGTCTCTAGACTACAACGGCAAAAAATACTATATTCCTGGCGGTTCTGCTCCGGCAACAAGTGTTGGAGTCCACTTTATTTCCCTGCCAAAATTGCTTGAAGTTGTCTTGTATAATGGAACAGATAAGCGAACAGGACAAAAAATATTTGAACCTCATAATTGTGATTTGAGTTCATATGAAGGCCTCTGGTCTGCATTTCAGAAATATTTCAGACGAACAGTTGAAGTGCTTACTCTGACAAACAATATCCAGCACGATGCCTGGCGGAAGGTGTCACCTTCACTTGTTAATTCGTTTATGAAACCTGACTGCCTTGACAAAGGGAAAGGGATTGGGGAAATGGGGTGCCGTTACAATACTACTTTCAATGTTGAAATCTGCGGCGGGGTTAACCTTGTAAATTCTCTGGCTTCATTAAAGAAAAATGTCTATGAGGATAAGAAATTTTCACTGGAAGATTACAAGAAAGCCATTGAATCAAATTTTGGATTTAAAACAGCTCAGGAATCAGGTTCTTATTCCCTCGTAGATCAGATACAGACAGAGGCTTATGATAAATGGAAATTCATTCATAAAGCATCTCTCGAAGCTCCGAAATTCGGTAACGACGATAAATATGTCGATTCGATTTACAAAGAGTGGCAGGAGTGGTTCTGTCTAATGTGCCATGATTACAAATCATTATACAACAAACCACTGTATGCTTGCGAAATATCAGTTTCGACTCACGCTCCGATGGGAGCTGTGACTTTAGCTACCCCTGACGGAAGGCTTTGCGGAACAACCTTTTCAGACGGTTCTGTTTCTGCTTATCCCGGAACAGACAAGAATGGTCCATATGCTCTCTTTAATTCGGCTCTTTGCTACAATCACTCGCTTGCCCAGAATTCACAACTTAATATGAAAATTCATCCGACAGTTATTGCCGGAAGACAGGGCGCTAAAAAATTCCTTGAGATGATAAAAGCATACATGAGAAAAGGCGGTTTCCATGTCCAGTTTAATATTGTTGATTCCAGAATGCTCAAAGATGCTCAGCTTCATCCTGAAAACTATCAAGGCTTGATGGTCAGGGTGGCAGGTTTTACTCAGTACTGGGCTGAACTCGGCAAACAGATCCAGGACGAAGTAATCGCCAGAACCGAATACGGCAAAATATGAACTGCGATTCTGAAAATCATCATCGTCGGTCGATTCGATTGAAAGGGTATGATTATTCGCAGGATGGTGCGTATTTTGTGACAATATGCACATGCGATAGGGCGTGTTTGTTTGGAAAGATTTCGAATGAGAAAATGACATTAAATGAATGCGGGGAAGTTGTTGATCGATATTGGAATGAAATACCACAACATTTTCTGGAGGCGGATTTGGATGAATACATAATTATGCCGAATCATATTCATGGGATTATTACGATTAAACAATTCGTAGGGGCGAAAGATTTTTCGCCCGATACAAATCATTCGGCACAATCGATTTATTTTCCCGATACAAAAGGGGCGAAAGATTTTTCGCCCCTACATGCGACGGCACATGGCACATCAAAAACAATAGGTTCAATAATCCGCGGATTTAAAATTGGCGTTACAAAATGGGTTCGCAATGCCATGGATATTCGTGATGCTTGGCAACGCAATTATTACGAACATGTTATCAGGGATGATGACGATTTAACCAGAGTTCGGGAATATATAATTGAAAATCCCGCAAATTGGGCAATAGACAAAAACAACCCGAAACGGATATAGAAATTAATGAAAGAACCTGAGAACAATCATTGTGAACTTAATCTGATTTTGCTTGAGAATGGAAATCTTGCTCCATCTTTTGAGGCTAAAAAAGAACTTTCATCTCAGCAGTTATCAACTCAGGAAAAGTTTTACAATTCATTTAAAGAAAATCCTGTAGAGGCATTGTTTCAATTGGGTTTTATGGAAACAAAGGGGATACTCTCTTCCACGCTGAATTTCTGGCACTGTTTTTCTCTGTTATTTGTCAATGCTCTAAGGTTAACTGAACATCTTGATATAAAAAGAGATAAAGTCGTAATACCCTTTGATGAAGAACTTTGTCTTAAACTGCTCTCCGATGCGCCATTTTTTACAGGAAGCGAGTTCCTGAACATAGAACTTTTAAGAAGATATTGGATTGAACTTGAGAAGTTTTATAGAGAGAAAATTAAAGACTATAAAGGATCAGCAGCAGACTTGCTCCGTAGTTATTCTGAACAGATAAATATTGCGGATAAAATCTACTTTCACATGGTAGAAAATAAAAAAGGTTCATCAACTCCATTTGCATTTCTTGCGACTTACTCTTCAGGCTTAAACGATAAGGGAATTGCCACGCATAAACCGCTCAAAGGAGTGATGGATGAATACTCCGGAAAGCAGTCAAAACTTGTGCAAATGTTGGGTTCTGTTTACAGAGTTGCCGGCAAAAGCTCTTATATTAAAAGCCTTCTGGATAATGGAGAGATTTTTTATCCAGTGGGAGTGGATACTTCTGAAGCTTTTACTTTTCTGAGCGAAACGCCGCTCTACGAAGAGTGCGGAATTTTGTGCAGGATCCCAAACTGGTGGAAGAGCGCTAAAAAGGGCGTCAGGATCAAGGCAAAGTTTGGAAGCAAAGGCAGGTCTTTTCTCGGCAAGGAGGCGTTAGTGGATTTTAGCGCTGAATTGACATTTGACGGAATGCCTCTAACTCCCGAAGAGATTGAAAAGATTATTTCAGATTCCTCGTCCCTAGTCCTTATAAAGGGCAAATGGGCGGCGATGGACAAAGACAAACTAAAAAGTACTCTCGATAAGTGGAAAGAGATACAATCCTTGATGAGCGATGGCGATTTATCTTTTGCGGAAGCCGCAAAAATAGCCTCTGGAATGGATGAAAACATTTCTTCGACTTTTTATGATGAGGGAACTCCTGTTGATTTTGAATTTGGAGATTGGATGCAATCTGTTCTTCAAAAAATGAAGAATCCGTCGGAGATATCATCCTTTAAGACAGGTGAAGGGTTTAAAGCTCAATTGAGACCATATCAGACTGACGGAGTCAACTGGCTTGGGTTTCTCTCTTCGATGAATTTCGGAGCGTGCCTGGCGGATGATATGGGATTGGGAAAAACTGTACAGGTAATAGCACTTCTTTCAGCTGAGTGTGAGAGCCAACTCAAAAAGGAAAGAGGCGTTAGCCTGCTTGTGGTTCCGGCTTCACTCATGCACAACTGGTCAGCAGAAATAAAGAAGTTCTGCCCTTCAATGAAATTTGTAATAGCCCATCCTTCAAACAAAGATCAATTCAATATTGAAAATCCCTCCGAAGATGAGATAAATAAATATACTTTAATCATAACAACTTACGGTTTTGTCAGGAAATACAAACATTTTCAGGAACGGAAATGGAAATATGTGATTATTGACGAAGCTCAGGCGATAAAAAACCATTCCTCACAGCAGACAAAAGCAGTTAAAACCCTGAAAGCAGACAAACGCATAGCCTTGACAGGTACTCCGATTGAAAACACGCTCTGGGATTTGTGGAGCATCTTTGACTTCCTGAACCCGGGTCTGATGGGAAGCGCTGCTCAATTTAAGAGGCTGACTTCTGAAAAGAGCGAGCATGTTTATGGCAAAATTAGGAAAGTTATATCGCCATATATTCTGAGAAGACTCAAATCGGATAAAAAAATAATTTCCGATCTGCCGGATAAGATTGAAATGGATACATTTACTAGACTCTCTAAGAAGCAGTTGATTCTATACAGAAAACACCTTGATGAACTTACTTATTTGTTAGAAGAGAATGTTGAAGGAATTGAGAAAAAAGGTTTGGTTCTGGCAGCTATTATGAAATTTAAGCAGATATGCAACCATCCTTCTCAACTAACTGGAGACAAAGAATATAGCGAATCAGACAGCGGCAAGTTTGAGAGGCTGCGCGAAATTTGCGAGGTTATTAGAGATAAGCGCGAAAAAGTACTTGTCTTTACGCAGTTTAAGGAAATGACAGAACCTCTGGATAATTACCTCTCATCTGTTTTCGGAGCTAAAGGTTTTTCTCTTCACGGAGCAACATCCATAAAGAAGAGGAAAGAGATGGTTGATTCCTTTCAGAGCGACGAATACTATCCTTATTTCGTGCTTTCGCTCAAAGCCGGCGGAACGGGTTTGAACCTGACAAAAGCTAATCATGTAGTGCACTTTGACAGGTGGTGGAATCCGGCTGTGGAAAACCAGGCTACAGACAGGGCTTTCCGAATCGGGCAAAAAAAGAGCGTGGTGGCTCATAAATTTATATGCGAAGGTACTTTTGAAGAGAAAATCGACGAGATGCTCAAGGAGAAAAGCAAACTCTCAAGAAGCATTCTCTCCGATGCTGACGGCCTGAATCTTACAGAATTAACTAACGATGAAATAATTAAACTATTTAAACCTGGAAATATTTATGAGTAGATACGAAAGATATTCAAATTATGGTTATCCTGAATATGAGTCTGCAGCAGAACGCAGAGAAAAAGCAGTCAGGAATCTGGCTAAACTTCAATCAAAAGGTAAGCATGGAGATTTGTCTCCGATTGTTATTGAGGGAACGAAAATAGCTAAAAGCTGGTGGGGCAAGGCCTGGTGCGAAAATCTCGAAAGCTATGCTGATTATTCTAATAGGATAGGCAGAGGCAGAAGTTATGTCAAGAACGGATTGGTTATAGATTTAAAAATATCCAAAGGACTTGTAACAGCGCTTGTTATGGGTTCAAGCTCAACTCCGTACAAGATTGAAATCAGCATAAAAACTCTAGAATCAAAGGTCTGGTCTAACCTCAAAGAAAAATTGAAGAATAAATTCGATTCGCTTCAGACTCTTCTTTGCGGAGAATTTCCTGAAGATCTAAAGCATGTCTTTTCTTCAAAAGACTTTGGTTTTTTCCCATCACCTAAAGAGATAAAAATGGATTGTTCTTGCCCTGATTATGCTAGCTTGTGCAAACATCTTGCCGCAGTTTTGTATGGAGTGGGAGCAAAACTCGACAGTAAATCCGAGCTCATCTTCACACTTCGCGGAGTAGATGTAAATGAGCTTACTGCATCTGTCATGGAAGAACAGAAAAAAGTCATAACCGAAAAAGTTACTAAAGCAAAGAAAAGCAAGAAGATAATAGAAATAGAAGATACAGAAATGAGTGCTGTTTTCGGTATCGATATTCAAGTAGAGACACAAAATATTGCGTCTCCACCCGCAAAAAAGAAAGCTGCTCCAAAAAAGAAAGTCTCGGCGGCAAAAATAGAGGAAAAGAAAACAAAAGAACCCAAAATCAAACCAAAACGAACAGTAAAAAAGAAGTAGACGCAACATTTTGCGTCTAAATTCAATATGAACAACCATAAAAACACTATGAAAATGACAAACAAACCTGCTAAAAGATGGATATTTACTGGACGAAAACCTGATAAGTTTAAAGCCGATGACTCTCTTAAGGAAAGAATCTCAAAGATGGCGAATGAACTGATCGATAAGAAGCTGAAACCAGAGTATGTAAAAGAATCGAATGTACACAAAGAATTCAACTATATTGTGGATTTATATTCAAAATGGGTAAGTGGGCGTTTCTACCTATGCGCAAAATACAGGTGTCCGTCAGAGAGAGCTATCAGCGAATTCTTTGAAAGTAAATTTGCCAGAATAGAAGTTGTTAGTCCGGATAATTTTAATTTGTCTTACATGAGATATACCGGTCAATGGATTGAGCTGTATCCGAACATAACTATTGAAGAATGTTTTCTAAACATAGAAACTGACCCATGGTTTCAACCTTAGATAGAAAGAATTCAAAGGAAGGTGTCTTAAAATGACAAAACACAAATCAGCTGAATGCTGGGGTTTAAACGACTCTCTGTGTGTACAATGCATTATTAGGCGAAAGCGCGGATTGAATAAACGCACCGAATACGGCAAGTTATAAGAGAACAAAGGCAAAGCTATGGAAGAAAAATGAAGAATTAAGAATGAAAAGCAAAGAATTAAAGAGCGAAATACTAATTTATAAGACGGCTGATAATAAGACTGAAATAGAAGTCCAGTTCGATAAAGATACTGTGTGGCTTACTCAGCAGCAAATGGCAAGTCTATTCAACCAGACCAAGCAGAACATAAGCCTTCATATCAACAACTGTTTTAAAGAAAAAGAGTTAAATAATATTTCAGTTGTCAAGGAATCCTTGACAACTGCTTCTGACGGGAAAAATTACCTTACAAAATACTACAACCTTGATGTGATAATTTCTGTAGGATATAGAGTTAAATCAATCAGAGGTACTCAGTTCAGACAGTGGGCGACCCAGAGGCTTAAAGACTATCTTCTTCAAGGATATGCTTTGAACGAAAAAAGGCTCAAAGAAAAGCAGCAGGAAATAGAGTATCTGAAGACTGGCATCCGTATTTTAAATCGAGCCATGGAAGAGCAGGTTCAGGAAAAGGATAGTTCAGAACTGAAACTTTTCTCAAAAGGCCTTGAGTTGCTTGACGACTATGACCATGAAAAACTTGATGCAAAAGGAAAAACTATCGCTACTAATGTCATATACCCTACAGTTTCTGAGTATTTGGATATTGTCTTTGAGATGAAATCAGAGTTTTCCTCGGATGTTTTTGCTAAACTAAAAGACGAGAGTTTTAATAGTTCAATTAACCAGATTGGACAAGGTTTCGGAGATAATGATTTATATCCTAGTCTTGAGGAAAAAGCAGCAACACTGCTCTATCTGATTGTCAAGAACCATAGTTTTGTTGACGGCAATAAAAGGATAGGAGCTGCATGCCTCATTTACTTCCTGAAAAGGAACAATTTGCTTCTTAATGACAAAAATGAGCCGATTATCAGCAATGAGGCTCTGGCTGCTCTTACTATTTTCGTAGCCTCAAGTAAAAGCAAAGAGATGGACACTGTTAAAAAATTAATAATAAGCATATTAAACAGAAAATAGCATAAGTATAATCGAGGAAGAAAAGGATTGGATGTAAATGAGTAAAATTACTGTAACGCAATTAAAGAAATATTTGGAGGCGAGGTCAAAGGAAGAATTGCTTAAAGAGATTACTGAACTATTTGGCAAATCAGAGAATGTGCAGGACTATGTCAACAGAACTTATAAATACTACTATATCAGGAAGGCCATATCAGATAGAGGCAGTACGATCGATTTTGGAGGTTGTGGAAAAGAAAAGGAGAAAGTTTCTTCTTGTGATGGCCACGGGGACAGGCAAAACCCGTACATGTATGGCTCTGATTGATGTGCTTATGCGTTCAAACTGGGTTCAGAAGGTTCTGTTTCTTGTTGATAGAATAGCATTAAGAGAACAGGCTTTAGATGCTTTTAAAGAGCATCTTCCAAACGCTCCGATCTGGCCAAAGCAAGGAGAACCTGAGTTTGCATCGGACAGGCGAGTTTATGTAGCTACATATCCATCAATGTTGAATATCATAGAATCTGAAGAGTGTCCAATTACTCCGCATTACTTTGATCTTATTGTTGCAGATGAGAGTCATAGGTCAGTTTATAATATTTATAAAAATATCTTTGATTATTTTGATGCTCTTCAGTTAGGATTAACTGCAACACCAAAAAACTGTATTGATCATAATACATTCAAATTATTTAATTGTGATGACGGTTTGCCTACTTTTGCATATTCCTATGAAGAAGCAATTAATAATGTTCCACCTTACTTATCAGATTTTGAAGTTATTAAAATCAGGACACGATTTCAGCAGGAAGGGATAAACAGTGCTACGATTGCTGAGGTTGATAAGAAAAAGCTTCTCTCTGATGGTAAAGATCCGGATGAAATAAGTTTCGAAGGTACCGAACTAGAAAAGAAAGTATCCAATAAAGGAACTAATGTTTTAATAGTCCGGGAATTTATGGAGGAGTCTATCAAGGATCCTAATGGAGTTTTACCCGGTAAGTCAATATTCTTTGCGCTTTCCAGAAAGCACGCATATCGATTATGTGAAGTATTTGATTCGCTGTATCCCGAATATATGGGGAAATTAGCGGAAGTTATCATCTCTGATGTTAAAGGTGTTCACGGGAAGGGCGGAATTCTGGATCGCTTTAAGAATTCAGATATGCCCAGGATTGCTATTAGCGTTGATATGCTTGATACTGGAATAGATGTCAGAGAGGTAGTTAATCTTGTATTTGCCAAGCCAGTCTTTTCCTACACTAAGTTCTGGCAGATGATTGGAAGAGGAACAAGAGTTCTCGATCCAAGTAAGATAAAGCCGTGGTGCCCGGTGAAAGACAAATTCCTCATCATGGATTGCTGGGAGAACTTCGAGTATTTTAAAATGCAGCCTAAAGGAAAGGAAGCTAAACCAACTATTCCGCTGCCTGTAAGACTTTTTACTGCACGCCTTGATAAGCTTACTGCGGCTCTTGAGAATGCTGACAAGGTAATAGAAAGCAAAACAGTTGTTAAAATACGAACTGACATAAATACCCTGCCTGAAAATTCTGTAGTTGTCCTTGATAACCGCAAATACCTCGATACTCTCAAAGAGGACACATATTGGAGTAGTATCACACCTGAAAAAATAGGCTATCTCAGATCCAATATAGTGCCGATAATGAGGGTTAAGTCGGATTCAGATTTCAAAGCTATGCGATTTGAGTTAGATATTGTGGAACTATCTACAGCAAAGCTTCGTGAGGATAAAGACCGTTTTGAATATCTAAAGGAAGGTGTTCTTGAAACGATTCAAAAGCTTCCTTTAACAATTAACATTGTAGCAAAAGAAAAAGCGTTTATTGATAAGTTATCAGCTCCTTTATTCTGGTCTTCATGCACTGATGAAGATCTTGACGAGGTTGTGATACGCCTTGCGCCCCTAATGAAATTCATAGATACTGCGTCTTTGCCTGAAACAACGCTCAACCTTTTAGATCTGCTGACAGTTAAAGACTATATAGAATTCGGCCCCGAACATGAGCGTCTG
Organism: Lentisphaerae bacterium GWF2_38_69; assembly: GCA_001803205.1. GTDB lineage: Bacteria > Verrucomicrobiota > Lentisphaeria > Victivallales > GWF2-38-69 > GWF2-38-69. The sequence goes on from MHBE01000061.1 coordinate 10,641, forward strand.
GCTGTAAATAAATACCGCCTTAAGGTCGAGGAGATAGTTTATAATCTTGTTAAGACAAATAGGCCGCTTCAGAAACTTCTCAATGGTGAGGAGCTAACAGAATCAGAAATAGAAGCTCTTGCAGACACGCTAAAAAACAGTCATCCGAATATCACCGAACAGGATCTCAGAGAAAGTTATGATAATAAGAGAGCAAAGTTTATTCAATTCATTAAGCATATACTTGGAATTGAACCCCTTGCTACTTTTACTGAAACAGTCTCTTTTGCATTTGAAGAATTTATAAGAGAGCATAACAACTACAGTCAACAGCAGATTACATTCCTTCTTACTTTAAAGTCTTTTATTATGCAAAAAGGTAAAGCTGAAAAGAAAGATCTAATAGATGCTCCATTTACTCAATTGCACCCCCAGGGAATCAGAGGCATTTTTAATGCCCAGGAAATTAATGAGATAGTCCAACTCATTCAGACCTTAGCCGCATAAAATAGGGCAATTATTTTGATAAATAGGGTAAAATAGAATTGACATTACCCTATTATAATGATTTAATGCCCCAATTAGATTTACAGGAGATTATTTTTATGCAATCATTGAAAACATTATATTTAGAAGGTTTAAAATTTACAGAGCCACAAATTTCCACGCTTAAAACCTTAGGTGAATACAAGGGGAAACAGGCTCTCTTCTTCCATCAAACTCCGGAAATTCTCAATTCCCTGAAGCAGATAGCTATTATTGAATCAAGCGAGTCATCAAATAGACTTGAAGGTATAACTGCCCCACATAAAAGGATTGAAGGGTTAATCGTTAAAAATACAGAGCCAAGAAACCGTTCGGAACAGGAGATCGCCGGATATAGGGACGCTCTAAATCTTATCCATGAATCATCCATCCACATGGGCTTTTCAATAAATGTGATTTTGCAGCTGCATTCTATGCTTTACCGCTATATGAACATTAATGCCGGGTGCTGGAAGCTTTCGGAGAATGAGATTGTAGAAAAGAATCCTGACGGCACAATTAAAAGAGTAAGGTTTAAACCTGTCTCTGCCTTTGATACTCCCCGGGCGATGGACGAACTTGCAAAAAATTATGATACTGCAATCAATTCAAACAAAGAGCCAGCCGTAATACTTCCTCTTGCAATATTGGATTTTCTTTGCATCCATCCATTCAGTGACGGCAATGGAAGGGTTTCCAGACTGCTTACTCTTATGATGCTTTATCACTTTGGATATGAGGTTGGAAGATTTATAAGCCTGGAAAGGATTTTTGAAGAATCCAAAGAGACATATTATGAAACTTTGGAGAAGAGTTCATTTAATTGGCATGAAGGAAAACATGATGTGATGCCCTGGCTTAATTATTTCTGGGGTGTGATGCTTAGAGCGTATAAGGAATTCGAAGAAAGAGTTGGAGAAATCAGGACGGGAAAAGGCTCAAAGACTGAGCAGATCAAACAAGCTGTATTACGCAGAATAGGTCCATTTTCCATATCAGATATAGAGCACGATTGCGCAGGTATCAGCAGAGATATGGTCAGACTTATTCTCAGACAGCTTCGTGATGATAATATTATTGTTCCTCAGGGTAAAGGCAGAGGGGCAAAATGGATAGTAGTTTCTAAATAGTAATAAGGCATTGAAGGTAAATTATGTTGACTTCAAATATGAAATCTCTGATAAACTCGCTCTGGAATAAATTTTGGAGCGGTGGTATAGCAAATCCTCTGACTGCTATTGAACAAATATCATATCTTCTTTTTCTCCGTCGTCTGGATGAATTGGATGCAAAACTCATTAGTGATGCAGAGTTCACCGGAGAGAAATATTCATCTATTTTTGATGGGAAGTTTAAGATCCCAAACACTAATGAAGAAATTGATAGAGCCTCTCTCAGGTGGAGTTATTTTAAACAGATGGAAAGCGGCGAGATGCTTCATCATGTCCAGATGAAAGTATTTCCTTTCATAAAGCAGCTTAACGGTACTAATACAGCCTTTGCAAAGCATATGCAGGATGCTGTTTTTATAATTCCGAAACCATCTTTGCTTGTCGAAGCTATCAGCATCATAGATCAGCTTTACGGAGAGATTGAGAAACAGATGAAGAAAGGACAGATGTTCCATGATACACAGGGGGATATGTATGAATTCCTTCTTTCTGAAATAGCATCAGCAGGGAAAAACGGGCAGTTCAGGACACCAAGACATATAATTCAGTTAATGTGCGAACTTGTTAATCCACAGCTTCCGGAGACAGTCTGCGATCTCACAAGCGGCACAGGCGGTTTTCTCCTCGGGGCATATCAACACATACTAACTCAATACACTTCTGAGAAATATCAGCAAAAAGATGAAAATGGATTTATCAGAGGTACTCTTGGCGACAAGATAACAAATGAAAAACTCTGGAAGCATCTTAAGGAAAATACATTCTTCGGTTATGACTTTGATTCAACCATGGTCAGGATATGCCTGATGAATCTGCTTTTGCATGGTATATCTAACCCTAATATTGAAAGAAGGGATACGCTCTCAAAGAACTATAATGAAGATTCCAAATACAATGTCATCCTTGCCAATCCTCCATTTAAGGGAAGCATAGACAAGGGAGACATTAATGATACGCTTTCACTGAAGACAACCAAAACAGAACTTCTATTCGTCAACCGCATAATTAATTCTCTCTGCTCCGGCGGAAGGGCAGCCGTAATTGTGCCGGATGGTGTTCTTTTCGGTTCAAGCAATGCCCACAAGGATTTGCGGAAAATGCTTCTTGAAAAGTGTGAACTCCAGGGAGTTATTTCGATGCCTTCAGGAGTATTCAAACCCTATGCCGGAGTCAGCACTGCTATACTGGTATTTGTCAAAGGCGGAACGACTGAAAAGGTCTGGTTCTATGATATGCACTCAGATGGATACTCTCTTGATGATAAAAGAGATAAACTCGAAACTAGCGATCTGCCCGACATCGTTAAGGATTGGAAAGTCAGGCATAAATCAGATAATAGTGATCGCAAAGCTAAACACTTCTTCATTCCAATAAAAGAAATACTTGACAATAACTATGATTTGAGTATCAACCGCTACAAGGAAATCGCCTACGAACAGCCTGTTTACGATAAACCGGAAGTGATACTGGATAAATTGGAGAAGATTGAGGAAGAAATTTCCTCTGATCTCAAACAATTAAAGGAAATGATTGGATGAATATCAGAGAAGTAAAGCTTAATGAAATTGTAAATATATATTCCGGACAAGGAGCCCCAAAAGAGTTTAGTGAATATGGTAGACCATTTATACGAGCAGGCTCTTTAGAAAAATTACAAAATGGAGATAGTGAGTTTACATGCGAGCTACTAAATAATGAATTGGCAGAAAAATATAAAATGAGTTTATATCCTAAAAATTCAATTGTTTTCCCCAAAAGCGGCATGTCTGCAAAAATTGGTAGAATTTATAAGCTAAAAAATGATTGCTATGTAGTTAATCATTTAGCTGTTGTAGTATCTAACAATAAAAACAAAGTGGATCCTTCGTATTTGGGAAAATGGTTTTACTACAATCCGCCTTCTAGATTAATTGCAAACGATTCTTATCCATCAATAAAGTTATCGCAACTTAACAATATTCAAATTCTACTCCCAACTTTACCCGAACAAAAGCAAATAGTTGAAATTCTCGATCGTGCCGATTCTTTGCGACAAAAACGCCGCGAATCAATAAAACTCCTCGATGAATTTCTCCGCTCCACCTTCCTCGAAATGTTCGGCGAATTTGAAAAGAAAAAATGGCCTCAATTAAAAATGATAGATCTGGCTAAAAGAAAGAAAGGAAGCATGAGAACTGGTCCCTTTGGAAGTTCTTTGCTTCATAGTGAGTTTGTTAAAGAGGGTATTGCAGTTTTAGGAATAGATAATGCTGTAGAAAATTACTTTACTTGGAAGGAACGAAGATTTATTACTCCTGAAAAATACGAAAAATTGAAACAATATACAGTTTATCCCGAAGATATAATTATAACAATTATGGGTACTTTAGGTCGTTCTGCTGTCGTACCTGACAATATACCAACAGCAATTAATACAAAACATCTTGCGTGTATTACTATTGATAAAAAAATTGCTAACCCATATTTTGTTGTTTATTCAATCCAGTCTGATCCTGATGTTGTACATCAACTCAATAACAAACGAAGAGGTGCAATAATGGATGGATTAAATCTTACAATTATCAAACATCTCAAATTTAATCTGCCTCCATTAGCTTTACAGGAAACATTTGTTGGAATAATGAAACAGACTGAAGCCCTCAAGAAAAAGCTAGAGACAAGCCAGATCGAACTCGATAATCAATTCAACGCCCTCATGCAAAGGTACTTTGGATAACTTATGGATTGGATTAAGATATCAAAGATTTTATTGAAATATTGGTATGCCAAAACTACTTATTGGTTTTTGATGTTTTGTCTCGTTATATGGAGTGTTGCTTTGTATTTATTTTATATTTCAATATCCCAAATTATATGCGAAGCGATACAGTCTATAAGTAAGTCAATTCTGATTAAGACAACAGGTATAGTATTTATAGTCGGTATCTTGTTAATAGTATTATTTTGGTTTAGATCGAGAAAATTGCCAAAATACAAAAAGGGTGAAATTGGAGTTTTATTTGCGCCATTTAAGGCTAACGGAGAATGTGATCCTGAGATTGTAGATTTATCCAAGAGACTACAGTTCGATCTGTTATCTAGAGAAGGAATGGATAATGTCATATGCAATAGACTTCCATTTAATCATATGATAACAAACGATAATGAAGCAAAAAAATTATTGGAAAACACAAAGGCATCAATAATCATTCACGGTAAATTTGACCATGGGAATTTAAATAATAAAGAAGTCAAAGGATTTTTAAGTATCAGCTTTACTGTTTGGGGATTGAACTGGGGAATACTCAAAGAGTCTGAAAGATCTTTTATTATAGGCAGCATTGGGCCAAGACAATTTATCTCTTTTAATGAGAATAGTTTTAAAGATGAAGACATTGTTGTTAATAATATAAATGACTTAAGCTTATATCTTATTTCATTGAGCTTTATTCTTAATAGAGACGTTAATAAAGCCATAGAAATTCTAGATGGGTTAAGAAATAAACATATCGCATCGAATAATCGGAATATTAAAAGGTTTATTATAGGGATTAATTCTCACTTGACATTCTGTTATGACTTTTTGATTAACAAGTTATATAAAGATCAAATCATAGTCAATATTACTCAATCTCATATCAATAATCATATGAGTCAGTTTCTTGAATTTACTAGAAAGAGATTAGCTGTATCTAATGATAACATTTCTTATCATTTAGCCATGTCCATCTACAACTTTCATTCTATGAATATAGACAAAGCCAAAAGCAGCTTATCTAGAATAGAAATTACAGATAAAAGTGATAATAATTTCCATCTAAAAAATATCTCTTTAGCTTTTTTGCATATGTGGGAAATAAACTACAAGAGAAGCCTTGAGTTTTATAGGAAAAGTAGCTATTGGATGAAGAAAATTTCCAAGGATGAAAATCTCAAAAAGATAACAGACGATGTTCTTATATTTATTGAGTCAGTTTTACTGGTTAATCCAGACAAATATTATTTGTATTTTTCGATGGGTTTCATTAGTGAACATTGTAACAAGGAAGAAATAGCTCTTTCCAATTATCGAATTTTCTTAGAAAAAAATCAAGGCGTGGATAATGCATTAAAGCAACATGCAGATAAATATTTAGCAAAACATGTTACTCTTATAGAATAAGGTATCAAATGAATATCTATGATGGAATAAATACTGATTATGATAAGGCCGTAGCTTTAGTTAGAATTCTAGAGTCATGTGCTACGGGTGGGGAAAGGCACGAAAATAAGTTTATTGAAATTCGGGGATATTTTTATCAATCACCGAAATATAAGAATTATATGCCAAGATGGATGAATTCTATTTTTACAATTAATAATTTTTGGAACTTCATCAAACCCAAATTTAATCACTATTTCGAGAGAAGAGATTTTATATCGTCAGAGTTTACTCCTCTAATAAATCACTGCAATGAGCAGAGTTCTTTAATCCAAAATCAAAATGTGATAATAACTGATTTCAATAGCTATGTTATTAATGAGAACTGGACAAATATGTTAGCCAGAGTAGAAAATGATCCTAAAGGAGCAATTACTTTAGCTAGGTCTTTGGTTGAAAGTGTTTGTAAACACATTCTTGATGATCTATTGGAAAACTATACAAAAGATGAGTTGCTTGCATCGTTATATAAAAAAGCCGCTAAAATATTAAACCTTACTCCAGAACAACATGATATTCAGATTATTAAAAACATCTTAGGTGGATGTAGTAGTATTGTGAAAGGTTTAGAAGAGTTTAGAAACATCTATGGAGATGCTCATGGAAAAGGCCAAAATCAATCAAATCCTCTTTCTAGGCATGCCCGTCTTGCAGTGAATGCATCCGGCACATTATGCTTATTCCTAATAGAAACTTTCAATCATAACAAAGCCAGTAGGGAATGATATGGATCCAATAACGGGCATAAGCTTAATCCTAACTTTGATACCTTTCTATCAAAGAGAAAGGGATAGCTTTGATTTAACTTAAATTAATAATATGAAAAGAAAAGAAAATAAATCTCAGATTGTTATTTATCAGACTGAAGACGGACAAACAAAAGTAAATGTCCAGATCCAGGATGACACTGTTTGGCTTACACAGGATCAGATGGCTGCGTTGTTTGATAAATCCAAGTCAACAATTAACGAACATATACAGAATGTTTACGAAGAGAAAGAGCTTGGTATTGAAGAAACTATGAGAAAATTCGGAATTTCCGAATTTTCTACCAAGCCTACAAACTTTTATAACCTCGATGTGATTATTTCCGTTGGTTATAGAGTCAAGTCTCAGAGAGGCACACAGTTTCGTATCTGGGCTACGCAGAGGCTTAAGGAATATATCATCAAAGGATTTACCCTTGATGACGAAAGGCTTAAACAGGGCGGACAAAAGGCTAGGTATTTTGAGGAACTCCTGCAGAGAATTAGGGATATTCGTTCCAGTGAAAGGAATTTCTATCAGAAGGTTACAGATATTTATGCTACAAGTATTGATTACCGTAAGGATGATGAACTGACGAAAGAGTTTTTTGCCACAGTTCAGAACAAGATGCATTTTGCAATTCATGGCAAAACTGCAGCTGAAATAATTAACGAACGGGCGGACAGTTCCAAACCAATGATGGGGCTTACCAACTTCGGCCGGAAATACATAACAGCCCATGATGTAAAAATCGCAAAGAACTACCTGAATGAAAAAGAGTTAAAACAGCTTAACCTTATTGTTTCACTCTTTCTGGATTTAGCCGAATTGCAGGCTACAAACGAAATCCCTATGACAATGAAAGAGTGGATTCAGAAGCTGGATGACTTTCTGAAACTCAGCGGCAAGAAACTTCTTTTGAATGCAGGGAAAGTTAGCCATAGTGAAGCTGTCCTGAAAGCCGAATCAGAGTTTGAAAAATTTCGTTTGGAGCGAGACAAGAGCTATGTTTCCGACTTTGACAGAGCCGTAAAAGAACTTATGGAGAAGGAAGGTAATGTTTAGAACAAGTGCCGCCACACCCTGCAGTAGGCTCACGGAAAGGGACAAAGTTTTTAACTAAGATTGATACAGGTGCAAAAAAGACAGCGAAATATAGATTGCCATCAGGTGAGATGACAGACTTTTTATTTGCAGAAGGCAAATGCAAATAAATATTAAAGTATTTAATAATAAATATATACAATTAATTTATTTGCAAATGGTCGGATAATGCTAAACAATAGAGCAGATTTTTAAGAGGATTACTATTGCTCCGGTTTTTGCGGGAAGGTTTAGGCAATTAAATAAGTTGTCTTTTTCCTTATGAATAAAATAAAAATGAAAAGAAATTGAAGGGGAAAGATAATCGACAAAGAGATAAGAGAGCTGGCCGGAAATCTTGTAAGCCTTGGCGCGAAAGCTGTTTGTCTCTATTCCAAAGAGGTAGATGCAGTCATTGATTCGGACAGTAAAGATAAACATCTGATAGAGATGCTTCTGGACGGGATGTTGGGGTTCTGCTGGGATAAAAATATGCTCAAATTGTATAAAAAGTTATGCCGGTATTATTACGGCATAGATTCTTATGCCATTGCAAGTTATGTTATTGCATACAGAGAAATGTGGGACAGTGAGAGTTTGAGAAAATAGTATATTAGAGACAAAGTGAAATATTTTTATAGATAAATATTTGAGAAAGTTAAGATGAGATTAGATGAACTTTTTGAAGACTTGCCTAATAAAGATTGTAAGCTTTCGGAAATCTCAATTAGGAAAGTTCAGGCGTTCCTTGTGGAATCGGGCACGAAATTCAAGGTAAACAGAAAGAATCTTGATGCGTTTCTGACCAGTATTGGCGTTTACAAAAATGGCAGTGTGAATAATGCCGGAGTTCTTATGTTTGCCGGCAATGGTAACAAACTTATGCCTCATTCCGAGATTATCTGCGGTGCATTCAAGGGAACGACTAAGACTTTTATATATGACCGCAAAGATATTCGTGATGACCTTTTGTCTCAGCTGAACGAAGCTATGGCTTTTATTCAGAGGCAGCTTAACATTCGCAGCGAAATCAGGGGACTTGACCGCTTTGATATTTATGAGCTTCCCATTGATGCATTGCGTGAGGCTCTGGTAAATGCCATTATTCATAGGGATTACAGCTTCAGAGGAGCAAGTATTTCAGTGGAAGTGTACGATGATCGCGTGGAAATTGTTAGTCCGGGAACCCTGCCAGCCGGCCTTGAAGAAAAAAATTTAGGAAAAATCTCTGTTAGAAGAAATCTGATCTTAGGAGATCTTTTTCATAGAATGGGCAAGGTGGAGCGTATTGGTTCGGGTATAGGCAGGATGAAGGAGTTTATGGCAGAGGCCAGACTAGAGCCGCCTAAGTTTGAGATTACGAACTTCTTCAGGGCTGTTTTTTACCGTAATACAGATTACTCTTTGAAGAAAAGTTCGGGAGAAAAGGTCGGAGAAAAATTATCGGGAAACCAGCGCAAAATACTTGAATTAATTACTAATGATCCGGTAATTTCCGCACGGCAATTAGCTGATATTATAGGAATATCCCACAGGAAAACCGAAGAAAACATTGCCAAGTTGAAAACCAAAGGGTTCCTTCGTCGCGTCGGCTCTGCCAAAGGCGGCCGCTGGGAGATAGTGAAATGAGGGAAAATGATTTTATTCCCGCGCATGGAAATTGTCTGATGAGTCCTATGAGACTTATAGGGAATTCTTTGAGGCAAGACCTCCGGAAACTGTGGCAAACATTCTTATCTGCATTATCTATCAATGCAATTACCTGCTGGATCGTCAGATAAAACGGGTTGAGCAGGATTTTATAAAAGAAGGCGGACTCAGGGAACGCATGTTTAATGCAAGATTGAATTTCAGAAACAAAAAAACTTAATGGAGCTAAGAGGAATATGATGACTACTAAGTACACATGTAAGGACTGTAAGTTTTATTTACCGGTGGATGTTTTCAAAGGAATGTGCAAACTCTCGAAGGAAGCAGTTTCACCTGATAAAGAAGCAACGGCAAATTTTCAGAAGAATCAGAAGTGCAAGTTCTGCGCTAACTTCAGCAGTTCAGAGAGCAATGAATTTTTAGGAAAATGTAAGAATAATTATGATGCATATCCCGATATGATTGCTGTGACATGCGACCTTTTCAAATGGAAATAGATAGAAAAATCTACGGGACGATTTTTGATATTCAGGGGCACTCGGTGCATGATGGGCCTGGTAGCAGAACCCTGATTTTTCTGAAAGGATGCCCGATGAAGTGCCGCTGGTGCTCAAATCCTGAAGGACAGAATTTATTTCCTGAACCGCTGTATCTAAAACAGAAATGCATTTATGACTCTCTATGTGTCAGAGGTTGCCCCGAGAGAGCAATAAAAATAGATAACGATATTTTACTTGTTGACAGGAAAAAATGTGCCAATTGCAAAGAATACCTATGTGCGAAGGTTTGTTGCAGCGGAGCATTGAGAATAGCTGGACGAAGAGTATCTATTGATGAAGTTTTTACAATAATTCAAAGAGACAGAGCTTTTTGGGGTAATGATGGAGGCGTAACTCTTACAGGAGGAGAACCTCTTATGCAAGGTGAATTTACTTTGAATTTGCTCAGGAAATGTTATGATTCATACATTCATACTGCAATAGAGACCTGCGGCTATGTAAGTAATAAGACCGTAAAGAGTGTTTTGCCGTATCTGGACTGGATATTTTTTGACCTTAAACATATAAATGAGAAGAAACATATTGAGGCTACAGGAGTTTCCAATAAACTTATTCTTGATAATGTGAAGCTTGTTGCGTCTGAATTTAAAGGCAGACTTATTTTCAGGATAGTGATTATTCCGGACTACAATGATTCTGATGAGGAGACAAAAGCTTTTGCAGATTTTATTAACTCTTTGCCTCTTAAAATAAAAGAGGTAAATATTCTTCCTCTTCACCATATGGGAAAGGAAAAATATGCGATGTCAGGAAGAGATTATTATTTTTCTGATATTATATACGAAAATGAAGAGAGGCTTTTTGAGATTAAAAGAATTTTTAACAAAAATAATATAGAATGCAATATAGGGGCAGATACGCCTTTTTAGATATAGGAGAGAAAAATGTTTTTTAAAGATGTGGTATGGACACCGGACGATCCTATTCTCGGGCTTTTTGACATTTTCAAAAAGGATCCAAGACAGGATAAAGTAAATCTAATAGTAGGAGTTTATAAGGATGCTGAAGGAAATACTCCGATTCTAGAATCGGTCAAGCTGGCTGAAAAATATCTTTTTGAGAATGAAAAATCTAAGGCATACCTGGGTATTTCAGGTTCCGTTGAGTATTGCGAATTAGTTAAAAGGCTGGTTCTAGGCAATGATCATGACTTAATTAAAGAAGGATGTGTAGAAGCAATTCAGACACCGGGAGGGAGCGGCGCGCTGAGACTGGCTGCTGACTTTCTTTACGAAAATAATCCCAAAGCCAAAATCCATCTCAGCGACCCTACATGGGATAATCATGCTAATGTCTTTCATCATGCCGGATTGGAAATAGCATATTATCCATATTACGATACTGAAACAAAAGGCATCAAATTTGATGAACTTATCTCTTACCTGAAAAAAGTACCAAATGGCGATGTCGTTCTATTTCACGCATGCTGTCATAACCCTACCGGAACTGATCTTAATGAGGAGCAGTGGAAAGAGATTTCCAGATTATCCTCAAAAAAGAAGTTTCTTGTATTCTTTGACTTTGCTTACCAGGGAATGGGCGATTCTATGGAAGAAGATTCTTTTGCAATTAGAATATTTGCAGAGGAAAACAGAGCTTTCATGGCAGCTTATTCATGTTCTAAGAATTTTGCTATTTATAATGAACGAACCGGAGCGCTTGTGATATCAGCAGAAAAGCCTGAGCATGCTAGAAATGTCATGTCACAGCTCAAATTATGCGCCAGGGGCAATTATTCAAACCCTCCTTCTCATGGAGCAGCAGTAGTAACAACTGTTCTGAAAATTCCTGAAATAAGATCTTTATGGAAACAGGAACTAATAGCGATGTGCGGAAGGATAAAGACATATAGACAGATATTTGTAGATACTCTTAAAAATTATGGTTCAAAACGCGATTTCAGCTTTATCACCAAACAAAAGGGTATGTTTTCATACTCTTCCCTTTCTCATGAACAGGTTATGAAACTGCGTGAAGATTATGGCGTGTATATGCTGCTGTCAGGCAGGATTAATATAGCAAGTTTGAATCATCACAATCTTGACAGAGTCTGTACATCAATCGTTGATGTTCTGAGCGACGGCGAGGGATAAGCTATTGACAGTTATTGTAATAATCTTTTCAATAGTTTATCTGGGCATGATGCTTGGAGGAATTCCGTATCTTAAAGTGAATCGTGCTGCTATTGCGCTTATCGGGGCGGTAATTCTCATTGCCTGGCACCTGATTTCTCCTGCCAACGCTGTATCAAGCGTTGATTTTGAGACGCTAGCACTTCTTTTTGGGTTAATGCTTATTTCCGTTCAATTTGATATGTGCGGTCTCTATACCGAGATTTCCAGGTTTGTCGGAAATTTTAAGGTTTCTCCTCCTGTCTTCCTTGCTCTGGTGACAGCTCTTGCCGGAATCTTATCGGCTTTTCTTACCAACGATGTAGTAGCCGTTGCTATAACTCCAGTCATATTAAGTATCTGTATCAATAGAAAGTTAAACCCTGTTCCCTTTATGCTAGGAATAGCCTTTGCCACAAACTCAGGAGCCATAGCAACTTTTGTCGGAAGCCCTCAGAATATGCTTATAGCTGAAAAGCTTCAATTAAGTTTTGTCTCATTTTTTACCTATACTGCTGTGCCATCGGTTTTAGCCCTTATAACAGGCTGGGCAATTCTGGTATATTTCTATAGAAAATCATGGGACTTACCGGATTCCATAATAAATACAAGAATGAAACTTCCGGAAGTTTTATTTATGAAGTCTGAATCAGTTAAGGGACTTGTTACAATAGTTATGGTTATAGGATATTTTATTTTTACCAGTGACGACAGAGGGATTGTAGCAATTACAGCTGGAGCTTTTCTGCTGATGAATGCCCACTATAAATCTCAGGAAATGATAGAGAAAGTTGACTGGAACCTCCTGATATTGTTTTTCGGGCTTTTTATAGTCAATGGAGCAATGAACACGACGGGTATTCCTCAGTCGATAGTAGAAACTTTGGGCAGGCATGGTTTTGATCTTCATGAATCTGTCCCTCTCTTTATTACTACTGCTGTTCTTAGCGATATTGTTTCAAATGTCCCAAGTGTTATGCTTCTTCTTCCTTACGCAAGTGATCAGTTTTCAGGACCGCTAATGGCAATCGCCAGCGGTTTATCAAGTAATCTTATAGTTATTGGGAGCCTGGCAAATATTATTGTTGTGGATGCGGTAGCTTCAAGAGGATTAAAAATTTCATTCTGGGAGTTTGCAAAATCGGGCATTCCGGTAAGTATTATATCAATGCTGATTGGAGCGGCATGGATATATCTTATAGCTGTGTTTGCTCGCTGAATAAATATATAAATAAAGAAGATAACCTATGCAAAAAGTAAATATATCTCTTGTGGCATTTGATGCCGATGACACGCTGTGGGACAATGAACCAAAGTATAAGAAAGCAGAAAAGTTTTTCGTAGAGATACTCTCAAAATATGTCGACGAGAAAGTAATATCAGATGAACTGCTAAAAACTGAAATACAAAACCTTCCCATATGCGGTTATGGAACAAAATCATTCTGCATGTCTATGATGGAAACTGCTATGAGGATAACGGATTTTAGGATTTCTACAAAAGAACTATCCAAAATCTATGATCTAGCCAAATCTCTCTTAAAACACCCTGTTGAGGTATATGAAGGAGTAGCCGAAACTCTTGAATATATGGCAAAAAAATATCCTCTTGCGCTAATAACCAAAGGTGATACACTTGAGCAGGAGAGAAAACTCTTAGGCTCAGGATTGATGGCTAAATTCGACTTTATAGAAATTGTGAATGAAAAGGATGAAAAGACTTATTCTGACCTTATCAGAAAATTCAGAGTTCAGCCTTCTAATTTTCTCATGATAGGCAATTCTCCCAAGTCGGATATTCTGCCGGTTTTAAAAATTGGTGGAAATGCTGTCTATATTCCTTCAGCGGAGCTTTGGACTCACGAATCGACTGACGAGGCAAAATTTAATTCTTTTGGCAGCTGCTACAGAAAAATCGATAAAATAAGAGACCTAATGACCCTTACTATCTAGCATGGCGCACTTCCGGAAAACTCTTTTTATATTTAACTTCATTTTGCTGTGCTCTACTGTTTCTTTCGCGGGAAAATTTGCCGAACTTGATTCTCCTGATACAGAACAGGGATATCTGGCATATTTGCTAATTAACGAAAATCCATTTCCCGGAGAAAAAGGATATCAGAGTATCGAGGATTCTAAAAAAGGAATGAGGCAAATCCTTTGGGTTATAAACAATAGATTAAATGAGATACCTGAAGGGTATACCCAGTTTCAGATAGCCAATGTAAAAACAAAGAGTGTAACAAATATAATTACGGCTAAAGGGCAGTGCGAGGGTTTTCATATGGATGACAAAGGAAAACCCTCATTTGAAAACAGAGTTCAGGAAAGGATAAATTACCTTCTTAAAATAGCCAATAGCGGAAAGGGACCAGGGAAATTCGCTGAACTCCTGAATTATGCAAAAACTATTTCACGCAACTATATTGATTACTTAAAAATATATAAACCTGACATATTTATGGACTTGTTTGTGATTAACAGGATAGATGTAACAGGAAGAGGTTATTCATGGATGACAAATCGTGATTATTACAATCCTGGAGGAGATTACATTTCCATTCCTGATAAATACGACGGATCGATTAGCGGCAATAGGTTTTTTACACTCAAAAAGAGGAATTGAGATATATGAGAAGTTTTTTATTGATTTTTATATCATGTTTGGTATTGAGTTACTCATTATCTGCTGAAAGTTCTGATGATAAGGCTTCTCAAAAAGGTTATATGAGTGATTATACGAGTGAAATATATCTTTATAATGTTGTCAGGTATTTATATAGGTGGTATCTGGATGAGATAGACATTGAGAAAAATACTTCAGCTAAAGATATTGAGTTTTTTATTCGAAAACTAAACCCGGAATTGGATAAAGATGATAGGAGCCTATATGCGGAGATTATTATTCCAATGTTTAATATTTCAGTTAAACTTAAGAAATCTGACTATATTATCGAAGAAACTGGACAGGAGATAAAAAGCAATGGTTTTAAGATAATAAATGTTTCCAGAATCTCCACGGAAAATTTTGATTTTACAGACTATTCCAGGACGACCATAGAGATAGAGAAAATGAGAGAATACCTTTTTAAAACCCGCAACCATGAAGAATACCCCAGTGAAGATTTGCTAGACAAAATCAGAAAGAGTTTCAAGAATCAGATTGTTAAGCTCCAAAAAGAATATCCCAATGAGTCTTTCAATAAGAACACTGTCCTTTTTTTAGCTCCGATGTCTCCGATAGGCAATGATTTCTGGGCGTATTGGGAAAACGGCAAACTTGCTTTTCATTGCAATGCCGATATAGATATTTCAAATGAAAAAATCTGGGATAATGAGAATTTCTATTTCGATTACTATGATGTTTATAAAAACACTGTTGTTTCTCTCAGCGAAACAGCTTTGAGCAATGAATTTTTAACCAGAGACCAGGTAGGCAGAATTCTTTTTAATTGTATGGTTCTTGGGAAAAGAGTAACCATGCAGGAGGAATGATATTCCTGTCAGATGAAAAAGTAATTAGACCAGGTCTTTTTTCCCATTCATCTCTCTGACTGATGCAATTAATTTTTCTTGAGAGTATAGGCATTTGCTTTATCTTCCACTGTCCAGCCAAGTTCGGAAAGCTGTTTCCTTATCGCATCTGATTTGGCGAAATCCTTTGTTCTTCTTGCTGCAAATCTTTCTTCTGCAAGTTTTTTGATATCGGCAGGTATTTCTTCTTCATGAGTTTCATCCAAGTTGAAAACCCCCAGAATTGAGTCGAAATTGTGGAATGCTGCAATGATGATTTCAGCTCCTTTTGACCCGAGTTCTTCTGAAGCTATGAGTTTATTGGATTCTCTTAAGAGATTGAAAACCGAAGCGAGCGCTTCTGAAATATTCAGGTCATCAGCAAGTGCGCTTCCGAAATTGCCTACATAATCGTTTACAATATCCGATACAGGTTTTCCATCTTTTTTTGATTTAATAATTTCATTCAGATTATTAAAGAGGGTTTGGAAGCTTTTAAGCGATTCTCTGGAATGCTTAAGAGCATCCATAGTGAAGTTGAGTTTTCTTCTATACTGTGCAGAAATCAGAACCCATCTAATTTCCTGAGGAGTATAACCCTTTGAAATTAGGTCTCTGACTGTATAGAAATTACCCATAGATTTGGACATTTTCAGACCGTCAACAATAAGATATTCGCAATGCATCCAGTAGTTTACAAATTTCTGTCCATTTGCTGATTCGCTCTGAGCTATCTCATCTTCATGGTGAGGAAACATATTATCAATTCCGCCAGTGTGAATATCGAAAGTTTTCCCAAGATATTTCATGCTCATCGCGCTGCATTCGATATGCCAGCCCGGGCGGCCTTTTCCCCATGGACTGTCCCACCAGACATTTCCGTCCCGTTCATCCCAGGCTTTCCAGAGAGCGAAATCTGCGACAGAATCCTTGTCATATTCATCAGAATTAACCCTAGCACCGGAGCGCTGGTTATCCATGTCGATTCTGGCAAGTTTTCCGTAATCCTTGAATTTTGAAATCGAAAAGTAAATGGAGTTATCTTCGCTTTTATATGCATAACCTTTTTCTACCAGAGTTTGGATCAGAGTTATCATTTCCTCAATGTGGGCTGTGGCAGCGGGATAATATTCGGCTTTTTCGACATTTAATTTATTCAGGTCTTCAAAGAATGCATCGACATACTTTTTTGTGTATTCCTTGAGAGGAATTCCTGCAGCTATTGAATCTCTAATTGTTTTATCATCCACATCAGTCAGGTTCATAACCTGTATTACTTTATACCCATGATATTCAAGAGTTCTCCTAAGTATATCTTCAAAAAGGTAAGCCCTGAAATTGCCTATATGGGCAAAATTATAAACGGTCGGTCCGCAGGTGTACATTCTGACAATTTTATTTTTTATAGGAGTAAATTTGCGCTTTTTGCGCTCCATTGTATCAAAAAATTGAATATCCATTTAAAACCTCACTAAATCTTTATTATTTTTATCTGGACACCATCTTTTAAATTCTCTGCAAATGTAGTGGCAAGTTCCTTGCAGAATCTTTCTCCTGCAGAGAGTTTTACGCCAAAGTATTTTTCGGCGAAAAAGTATATATCTGAAAACTTCAGGTAAATGGGTATCATATCATTTTGTTTTATGTCAGAATGGAATTTGGAAAGGTTTTCCCTGATTACAGAAATGATTTCATTCAGAGCGTCAACTGCTACAGGAAAACATGGGAAAAGCTGAAGTTCAGTGATAACTCCTTCGATCTGATAGTATTTTGCAATCTGAGAAAGTTTAATTTCAAGTTTTACTGAAGGAAAAATAGAACCAATTCCTGAAAAATCTATCATTCCAAAAGATATGAGTTCTTTAGTTTTAGCTGATAATTTATCCAGAATTTCTACTCTGGTTGCAATCCATTTAGTGTCTTTTCCGGGGTTTACTATGATATTCGGAATTGTAGGGAGTTCTTTGTTTTCATTTCTATAGAATTTGGCAAGCTCAAACAGAAGGTTTTCAGGAGCATTGTTTATGCCAAGATTTCTGCAGGCATTATAAACTTTGTCTGAAATACGATAAAGCTCATCATTAGAGATGTTAAGCCCTTTTTCAATCGACTTTCTGATGCTGTGCTCTTCAGTCATGTTGATATCGCTGAAACTTCCTTCCGTTGTAGTTCTAAATGCTGCTCCGATATCATGATTGCCTGAATCATTGAGCATTTGGGAAATTAATATATTAATCTCCTTATCGGTAAAAAAAATGCCTTTCTCTGCCTGATAAGATAGAGCATTCTCAACGGCGTTTGTCAAATCTTCTGCAATCCAGAATTCCTTGACACCGGCCATAAGACAGCATTTGATGAGCTTTGTTTGAAGTGCTTCTGTATCAAATTGCATTCTCGTACCGTCTTCTTTTAATATCATTATTGTTTTGGAGCTTAGGCAGATCATGGGTTTAGTTTATTAAATATCTGTTAATATGGATAAAGGTTTAATTGCGGTAGCCTTTCCTGTTTTATTGTCATAAGAAATTACGACTGCGTCCATTCTCATCTTGCCGGTTTCTACAACTTCGAGCCTTGTCGGAAGATCTGTTGTAAATTTATGAATCACGCTGCTTATTTTCCTGCCGATAATAGATTCATGGCCGCCGACCATTCCCACATCAGTCATAAATGCGGTTCCTCCAGGAAAAACCTGTGCATCAGCTGTCTGTACATGAGTGTGGGTACCGAGAACAGCAGTTACTTTTCCGTCAAGATATCTTGCCATTGTTATTTTTTCACTGGTAGCCTCAGCATGAAAATCTACAATGATTGTTTTTACATATGTGGGCAGTTCTTCAAGAATTTTTGTGACCTGCAGGAAAGGACAGAAAGCAGGCATCTTCATAAATGTTTTGCCCATAAGACTGATAACCGCAACTTCTCCGGCGGCTGGATTTTTGAAAACTCCAAAGCCTTTTCCTGGTTGAGCCGGATTTAAATTTGCCGGTCTGATTATATTGCTGAAAGATCTAATCTCATTTTCGAAATTCTTCTGATCCCAGACATGATCTCCAAGAGTTATCACATCGACATATCCTGAGAGCTCTTGTACGCATTTATCTGTTATTCCTGAACCTGATGCGGAATTTTCCCCATTTGCTATCACAAATGTACAGGAATAATCCCTTTTTATATCAGGAACAAGCGCCCTAAGCGCTTTTCTTCCTCCTTTGCCAACTATGTCACCTATAAAAAGTAGATTCATTTATTTTTATGCCTTTATGTTATTTGGCATAATCTACGGATCTGGTTTCTCTTATTACCGTGACCTGAATTTTGCCTGGGTAGGTAACTTCTTTTTCCACTCTAAGGCAGATATCTCTTGCCAGACTTTGGGCTTTTTCGTCAGTAATTTTTTCAGGTTCGACTACAACTCTTATTTCTCTACCTGCCTGTAACGCGTAGGATGATTCTACTCCAGGATAACTATTTGCAATCGCTTCAAGGTGTTCAAGTCGTTTGAGATAAAGTTCAGTTGTTTCGCTTCTTGCACCAGGCCTTGAAGCGCTCAAAGCGTCACATGCATTGGCAAGTATGGCATAAACACTTGTCGGTTCTACTTCGTCATGGTGGGAAGCTACAGCATTTATCACGATCGGATCTTCATTATTTTTTCTAAGAATATCAGCACCTATCGCAGCATGAGTGCCCTCTACTTCATGGTCTACGGCCTTGCCAATGTCATGCAGTAGCCCGATTCTTCTTGCTTTTTGCTGATCCAATCCTAGCTCAGCAGCGATCATTCCCATAAAGTAAGCTGTCTCAAGAGAATGCTTCAAAACATTCTGCGAGAAACTATATCTATATTTAAGCCTGCCGATAAGTTTTATTATTTGAGGAGATATTCCCTGAATGCCTACTTCAAGAGCTGCTTGCCCTCCGACATCCATAATGTCTTTTTCTACATCTTTCCTGATTTTTTTTGTTACTTCTTCAACTCTTGTAGGATGAATTCTGCCATCTGATATCAATCTTTCCAGCACCTGTCTGCCTATTTCTTTTCTGACAGGGTCAAAACATGATATTACCACTGCTTCAGGAGTATCGTCAATAAGTATATTTACGCCCGTTGCAGCTTCAAGAGCTCTGATGTTTCTGCCGTCTCTTCCTATGATTCTTCCTTTCATCTCATCATTGGAAATTGGAATCGTTGCCGTCGTTCTTTCATAAGTACACTCAGAAGCGTAACGCTGTATAGCTGAGATGATAATTCTATGCGCTTCAGTTTCCGCAGTTTCCTTTGCTCTTTCCTGTGAATCCCTTATCATCTGTCCCATTTCCTGTTTGAGCTCATATTCAAGTTTTTCCAGCAAAACTTTTTTTGCTGCATCTTTGCTCATTTCGGAAATTCTCTGAAGTTCCTCTATCTGTAGATTAATCTTCTGCTGGAGCTCAAGTTCTTTGGCATCAAGTTTTTCCTTGGTCTTTATAAGTTCCTTCTCTTTCTTTTCGATAGAATCGTATCTTCCTTCAAGGGCATCGAGTTTTTTATCAAGACTCTCTTCCTTGGATTCAAGTCTCTGTTCGATTTTACTTAATTCTTTCCTTCTGTTCCTGCATTCATCTTCAAATGCTTCCTTGAGCTTAAGCACTTCGCTTTTTGCAGTTATTCTTGCATCTTTGAGGATGTGTTCACTCTCTTTTAAAGCATCATTTTTAACTTTCGAAGAGTAATAGACTGCATTATTTTTTCTGATTAAAGATATTATCCAGAATAAAGAAAACCCGATTAATAATCCGAGAAGAATAAATGCTACTGCTGAAAACAACATATCCTCTCTCTCCTTTTTTTATTTTAGTTGTTAAGATATTTATAAATTTATCAAAAGGCTCAACCTTAAGAGATTCTTTTGAACTCTTTCAGGCTGCTCCAATAGTTTAATCTTTCCTTGATTTTTGCTTCGAACCCTATCTCATTAGGTTGATAGAAACATTTTTTAACACCTATGTAAGACTGTTCTACAATTTTATTTTCATGGTCATGCGGATATATATATGACTCTTTTCTTTTTTCATCTGAACTTGGACAATATTTTGATCTCAGGTAAATCGGAATCTCCTCGGTTCTATTGTTTTCCACATCGTTAATTGCCTGGTCTATGGCCAGATACGAAGCATTGCTTTTAGGTGCTGTTGCGCAATATGTGACTGCCTGAGATAGTATTATCCTTGCTTCCGGCATTCCAATCATCTCTATTGCCTGCATGGCAGAAGTAGCCAGCTGAATAGCCCTGGGATCTGCATTTCCTATATCTTCTGAGGCAAAAATGACTATTCTTCTGGCTATAAACATTATATCTTCGCCGGCATTGAGCATTTTCGCTAGCCAATAGATTGCAGCATCAGGATCGCTGCCTCTCATGCTCTTGATAAATGCACTTATTGTATCGTAATGATCATCTTTACCGTAGTTAACTGATTTTTTCTGAACGGTTTCCTGAACAATTTCCAGTGTGATATTGGCAACTGGTTCTTTATTTGGAGTAAGAGCTGCGGCAAGTTCCAGTGTGTTAAGCGCTCTTCGGGCATCACCTTCGCAGATTTCGCAAATAAATTCCAAAGCTTCATTGCTCAGGGTAACTTTATAACCTTCAAAAGCTTTTGGAACAGTTACTGCTCTTTCAATAAGGCTTTTTATTCCTTGTTTGGATATAGGTTTTAATTGAAAAACCAACGATCGAGAGAGCAGGGGGGAAACAATGAAGAAATAAGGATTCTGAGTGGTGGCGCCTATAAATCTAATATTGCCGTTTTCTATGTCTGGCAAAAGTGAGTCCTGTTGAGCTCTGTTGAAACGGTGAAGTTCATCTATAAAGACAATGGTTTTTCTTTGTGATATTCCTCTTCTTGTTGTGGCAGAAATTATTTCACCTCTTAAATCGCTCTTTTTTGAAGTGATCCCTGAAAGTCTGACGAAAGCTGAATTAGTAGTTCTTGCGATGATTTCAGCAAGGCTTGTTTTTCCCACTCCGGGCGGGCCGTAAAGGATAACTGAAGAAAAAGTGTCGCTCTCAATGGCTTTTCTTAGCAGTTTGCCTTTTGATACAAGGTGTTCCTGCCCGAAGAATTCATCTAGACTTTGCGGCCTTAATCTTGCTGCAAGAGGTGCATAACTGGGAGCTTCCGTATTATTGGAAACTTCTCCATTAATGTTGTCAATATCTAAAAACAGAGAATCCAAACTTTTACCTGAACCTTTACGGATCGGGAAAGAGATTCTGCTAAGGAGCAATTATTTTGGGACAAAAGATTTAACTCAATAAACTAAACAAAGGGAATATCCCCATTCTATCTCTAATTATCAGATTAATAAACCTCATATCTGAACTGCATTTCTCCAAGCAGGCTCAACCGATCCAATTTATTATAAAACTATATTAAAGGAACCATTTCATTCCTACTACCGTAGTATATTGGCTAAGTCTATCTTTTTAAAATCAGGACAGGATTTTTTCTTATTTTTATTTTTCAGGTTTTTGGTGTTTTGTCTTATTCGAACTATTCTTGAATATCAAACAGAATCTATTGAGAGGGTATATGAGTTCGAATTTATTCAGAGCGAAAACATTCAGCTGTCTAGAGATGCTTAAAAATACAGTAAAGCCAGTTCTTGCTGAGAATAAACCGGCAGACAGAATTGTTGCTTCCTATTTTAAATCCAACAAAAAATATGGCTCGAAGGACAGGAAATTCCTTTATGAAGTTGTTTTCAGTTTTTTTAGATGGCTCGGTTGGTCTAAGGCAATCATAAATTCAAAGGATCTGGAACCAAAAGAGTTATTTTCAAATCTTAATGATAAACAGCTTTTATTGATGGTGCTTGCCTCATCTCTTCTTGATTCTCTGCCGGAGAAAGACATCATCTTATACTGGATAGATGAATTTGGAATAGATCGTTCTTTTGTTAGAGAGTTTGCATCAGCAACAGGTACTCTCAAATTGAAAGCTGCCGTATTTAACCGGTTTCTCAAAGTTATTGCAATAGATAAAAATGTGAACATTTCAAATCTTGTTCCCGATTGGCTGCATTCAATAATTCCTGAGGATATAGATAGAGAAAAATTCATAGAATATTGCCAGATCCGTCCTCCTATATGGCTCAGACTTCAGGCTAAAGACCACTCTGAATTTATACAGGAATTAAAAGATAATAATGTGAAATACGCTTTTCATGACTCCATAAAGAACGCTGTAAGTATTATCGAATCGCAAAAAAGCCTCTACAATTACGAAACATTTAAGAAAGGATGTTTTGAAATTCAGGACATAGCCTCTCAGATAATAGGTCTGACTGCCGCTCCAAAAGCTGGCGAAAGATGGTGGGATTGCTGTGCCGGAGGAGGAGGAAAGACTCTTCAACTAGCCCAGATAATGGAAAACAAAGGAAGGATTATTTCCTCTGATATCAGAGAGTATAAACTTGAAGATCTTAAAAAAAGAGCAAGAAGAGATGGTTTTTTCAATATAGAATGCAGACCATGGGACGGCTCTTTGTTAAGAAAGAAGAAAAGCGAGTCATTTGATGGAGTTTTAGTTGATGCTCCATGCAGCTGTTCCGGGACATGGCGAAGAAATCCAGATGCTAAATGGCTCCTGGAACCTTCGGAAATTGAAGAAATAAATGCTATACAAAAACAGCTTATAAGAAATGTAGTCTCTGCTGTTAAGAAAGGAGGCGTTCTTGTTTACGCAACCTGCTCATTTTTTCATGAAGAAAACCTATCAGTCATCAATGGCTTTCTCGCAGAAAATCCGGACTTTAAGCTGGAACCATTTACAAATCCTCTAAACGGGAAACTCACTCCTGGTTATTTGCAGGTATATCCATGGGATGCTGACTGTGATGCGATGTTTGCTGCTCGTCTCAGAAAGCTTTGAAGTTTGAATTTATTTTAGCATAACAATTCAACATTTAGAAAAACTATAGCCGATAATAAATAGTGTCTTCAAGGTTACTTCCTTGATTTTCTTCGACATCTGTATAAAATCTTTAAACAGAAAGAACTTGTCTAACTTGAAGCAGAGGGCACATATGTCTGAAGACAAATCATTAAATTATGGACTTGTTACTGCTGTCCGCGGAAATATAATTGATGTTTTTTTGAAACTGACCTTCCTCATATTTCTACAGTATTAAGAACTGGCAAAGACAAAAAAATCTAAACAAATGAATTAAACAGAAATGGATGTTACTTCTTTACTTATATGGGGCATGCTCTTCGGAGCTGCAGGGATTGGCTTTATTGTATATGGAAGAAAGCAAAAGGCTGTCATTCCTTTGCTTACAGGGATTGCTTTGCTTGTTGTGCCATACTTTATTTCGTCTGTTTATGTTCTTGTAATTACGGGTTTGGTGCTTCTTGCAATTCCCTATTTCATACGAGTATAATTTTTAAAGATTTAATGTTTTTATATAACAGTAAACCATAGGTTGTTGAAATGCTTAAGATAGTACAGATTTATGTAGATGGTTTTGATTCTAATTTTTCATATCTGATTTATGATGCCATTTCATACGATGCAGCTATAGTTGATCCATGCGGTGATGTAGAATTAATAGCAGAAGAATGCCGTAAACTGCCAGGAATGAAACCTAATTTTATCCTTTTGACACATGGACACAGTGACCATGTATCAGGGCTGGATTCTGTAAAAAAATTCTTCAGCGCTTCTGTTGCGGCTCATCCGAACTCACTCATAAAACATGACATTAGCCTCTTACACAAGCAAAAGCTGAAACTGGGCAATTCATTCATTGAATGCCTGCACGCCCCCGGTCACACTAAAGACAGTATCATATATCACCTTTGTGATGATTCAGCAATATTTACTGGAGATACTCTTTTTATCGACTGCTGCGGATACTGTGAAGCAGAATCAATGTTTAAAACTATGAAAGAAGTGATTTATCCTTTGGCAGATTCAAATATCGTATATTCAGGGCATGATTATGGGCGCGTTCCATTTGCTGCTCTTGGGGAAGAGAAGATAAAAAATCCTTATTTATCCGCAAAAACACTAAAAGAATTTAAAGAAGAGCTTAAAGATCTCTAACTGAGAAATTTTATTAAATGTATTTGAATTGAATATGTGGTTTTGAAAAGCTTTAAAGGTAGAATCTATTTAAAAAGTTTCAATAAATCAAATCTAAAGCAGGATTAAACCCAATGAGCAAACTTTCCAAATTCTTTATAGCTATCATTTTAGGAGCTTCAATGCTTATGACAAGCGGATGCTTGTTTTTAGTTGCCGGAGCTGCTGCCGGAGGCGCTGTTGCAGGAACCGCATATTATATGGGAAAACTTAAAGGCAATATGAAAGCAACACCTCAGGAAATTGAAGCAGCAACATTAAAGGCATTCAAGAAGTTAAATATTAATGTAAAATCACAGTATTCTTCGAATAATAGCACTGAAGTTGAAGGGGTTTCTACATTTAACGGTGATAAAATTGATGTTTATGCAAAACTAAATGAAGGTGGCACATCCGATATTTCTATAAGGATAAATACTTTCGGAGATCAGGAGGAAAGCCAGAGAATATACGACGAAATAGAAAGCAATCTTTAATAATTCAGTTAAGTTAACAGGCGATTTTATTGAGTTTCTCCTGTTAACTTTTTTTAATTTATCTGCCTAATAATATCTCTTCCAGCCGATTCTCCTATACAAAAAGAGCAAAGTAATAATTTCTCTTATTGTTGATTAAGCTCATGAATTGTAAAACTTAAATCTGCATCTTGTTAAATTGCAAAAAACAAAAAAGCTTTCTGCTCTTTAGAACAGAAAGCTTAAAAAAAATTCGGTTTTCCCGTAATGGGACATATGTGGTGGGGATAGGGAGATTTGAATAAGGTTACAGGAAAACCGAAAATATTAAAAACTGAGTTTAACCTCAGGTTTTTTCTTGTCATTTCAATCAGCATCTCTGATTTTATTTCAGAGAATGCTTTTAGGATATCATAGAAATCCTAAAAGCAAAACTAAAAACTCTAAATTTAGATCATATTAACATAAACTTAACATTTCTTTTCTAAAATGCAACATTATAATGACACTAATATAGTGAAAATAATTATTTTTTTATACTTTTAAAATGTGAAATTTAGAAGAAGATATTAGATTAGAGTTTTCTTTAAAAGTAAATATTAAGGAGCTATATGTCAGAAAGCTATATACAGCAGATTTTTGCTGACAGGATCGGTGCTAACAAGTTTGGTAAAGATGATAAAATATATAAATTTGAAAAGATAAAAAGAGCGAAAAGAGCCGCTTTGCAGGCTAATCCTGGCGCTGAAATTATAGATATGGGAGTTGGCGAGCCCGATGATATGGCTCACCATGATGTTGTTAAAGCTCTTTCCTTAGAAGCTGAGAAATGGGAAAACCGGCAATATACCGATAACGGGATTCAAGAATTTAAAGTTGCAGCATGCAAATATATGAAGGATGCTTTCAATGTTGATGTCGATTCAGAAAATGAGATTATTCATGCAATAGGCAGTAAATCTGCTCTTTGCCTTCTTCCTTCTGCTTTTATTAATCCAGGTGATGTAACTATTATGACAATCCCAGGATATCCTGTGCTTGGGACATGGACAAAATATTTAGGTGGAGAAGTAGTGAATCTTCCTCTATATGAAAAGAATGACTTTTATCCTGATCTTGATTCGCTCACTCCTGATCAGAGGAAAAGAGCAAAACTTCTTTACCTCAACTATCCCAATAATCCTACTGGAGGAACGGCAACTGAGGAGTTTTTCTCAAAGGCTATCAGATTTGCAAAGGAAAATGATATTCTGATTGTTTCAGACGCGGCTTATGCTCCTTTAACTTTCAAGGGAAAACCCCTCAGCATACTTTCTATGCCTGGAGGAAAAGATTGTGCGATTGAACTGCAGAGCATGTCAAAGGGCTTTAATATGACAGGATGGCGTCTGAGTTGGGTTTGCGGAAATGCGCTTGCGGTTAAAGCATTTGCTCATCTTAAAGACAATGCAGACAGCGGGCAGTTTGGAGCCATACAGAAAGCTGCTATTAAAGGGCTGGAGAACTGGACGCATATAACTCCTTATATTAATGCCAAATATGAAAGGAGACTTACTAAGCTTGTTGAGACTCTTCAGAAGCTGGGTTTCCCTGCAAGAATGCCTAAAGGAGGTTTTTACCTTTATTTTCAGATACCTAAGGCTGTAAAGAACGGGCCTAAATTTGAAAATGCCGAAGAATTTACCCAATGGCTTATAAAAGAAAAGCTTATCAGTTCTGTGCCATGGGATGATGTTGGTAATTACGCAAGATTTAGCGCTACATTTGTTGCCAGAAACGGAGTAAAAGATGAAGAAAGAGTTCTTCATGAAATTGAAAATAGATTAAAAACATCGGAATTTATCTTTTAAATACCATAACAAAAGGAAATTATTTATGGAAAGTAAAATCAGAGCAAGGCTAGAGGAAATAAGAACTTTTCTCCAGAATGATGGAGGAGATTTGGAGATAGTTTCAATTGAAGGGAAAAATGTTAATCTCAAACTTGTTGGTGCCTGTGGATGCTGTCCTCACGCAATGGTTACGCTAAAGAGTGGCATTGAGCGCGACCTCAGAGAACAGATAGATCCGGAAATAGTCGTCAATAGAGTTACAGAATAATATTTTTAATTATTTAAGTTTAGAGTGTTTTTCTCTTACACTGGTATAATATAATTCCAGTAAGAAGAGAAAAGCACTCCTTAATTTTTAGCTTCAATGAAGTCAAGAAAAGTAATAGTTGCCAATAAAGCAGGAATCCATTGCCGTCCTGCCAGCAAGATTATGCAGAAGGCCCTTGAATTCAAGGGATGCCAATTCAGCCTGAAAAGTTCAAAAGGGAATATTGACCCAAGCAGTATTCTAAACCTCATAAGCATAGGACTGGAAAGATGCGATGAGGTAGAAATTATCGCCTCAGGCGATAATGAAGAAAAAGCCTGTAATGAGTTGGCTGAACTCTTTACTTTTGAATTTGATTTTCCTCCACGAGAATAATAAATAAATTTAAATTATGATGTATTATTATGACAAATAAAGCCAATAGAGAAACTGTTAAGATTCATTACAGGCGACATGCCAGAGAATGGGTAATGCAGTTTTTATTCCAGAGAGATATTGCAGACTCATTAGACGAGACTCCAGTTTTGGATAGTTTTGCCTTTCAGTTAAGAGAAACCGAACTCTACGAATTGCCCGAAAAAGATATTTTTAAAAAAGCTTATAAAGCAGCAGTGAAACTCCTTTCTGGAATTCTTGAAAAATTGCCTCAAATAGATGAAATGATTTCCAGATTTTCTTTAAAATCAGACTGGCCCATAGAGAGAATTGATCCGGTGGATAAAAATATTATGAGAGTAGCTGTATATGAGATGCTTTATTGTGATAATGTTCCTCCAATAGTCAGCATAAATGAAGCTGTTGAAATTGGCAAGGAATTCGGTTCGAGCCATTCACCATCTTTTATAAACGGAATTTTGAACTCAATTAAAGATTCCTTACCGAAAATCGAAAAGGAATCAGCTCAACAGCAATGAAAAAACTTTTTGATATTTTTCATAATGGCCTGAGAAAGACAGCTGTTTCGATTTCCAGAAAAATATCTTCGTGCTTAACAGGCAAGTATCTTTGGTCTGAAGCTGATTATGAGCAGCTAGAAGCTGCTCTAATCAATGCTGATTTTGGCACATCTATTTCTCACAAAATAAGTTCAGAAATCAAAGATTCCTACGAGCAAGGGCATATAACAAATGAAGATGATATACTTAAAATAGCAAAAAGCGCAATCCTTAAAATTTTCCCTAAAGAAGAGAAGTTCACTCTTTTAGATAGGAACGCAGGATTGAATGTTCTTCTTCTTGTAGGAGTAAATGGATGTGGAAAAACTACTACGGCAGGAAAGCTTACGGCATATTACAAAGAACTTGGATTTAAAGTTATGCTTGCGGCCTGCGATACATTTAGGGCTGCCGCAACTGAACAACTTAAACTTTGGGGAGAAAAAAATAACGCATATGTTGTTTCAGGAGTCCCCGGAGCTGATTCAGCATCCGTAGCATATGATGCAGTAAATGCAGCAAGAAGCAGAGGATATGATTTGCTGATTGTTGATACGGCAGGCCGTCAGCATGCGAAGAAAAATCTGATGGAAGAATTAGGGAAAATATACAAAACCATCGAGAAACTCAATCCGGGGAAGATCAGGACAGCCATAATCATTGACGGCAGTATGGGGGCAAATGCTCTTTCTCAGGTAAGAGAATTCGCGAAGTTCTGTAAACTAGATGGTTTTATTTGTACTAAATTAGACGGATCATATAAAGGCGGCATGGTCGTGGCAATAAAAGAAAAATTCAACCTTCCCGCCTTTTTTATAGGTTTGGGAGAAAAAATTGAAGATCTTCAGGAGTTTGATGCTGAACTTTTTGCTGAAGCGGTATTTGAGAAAATTAAAGAATAGCTTTATTTCTTGCTGCTAATAGAATTAACAAGAAAATCTCTGAGATCTGTCATTACATCTGGAAACATTTCTGCAAGTTTAAACTCAGAAATAGGAGGCATGTAGTAAAGTTGATCATATACCCATTCAGTGCAAGAGATTTTTTTGGTAATTGTAGTTTCTGACATAGCCTTTTTTCGATTTTCAGGGGAGTAAAGTTTAAAGTCCAAAGTGACAATTACACTTCCGTATGATTCAGGAAGGAAAATCCATAGAAAAGAACCTGGCAGGGACAAACCATAGGCAGTAGTATATTTAGACCAAACAGCGTTTTTTACTTCTACATTGAGAATGTATGCATTTTTTGGTATCCTGGTTGAGCTTTCAATTTCTTTTTCTCCTACTGCGCCATATGTTTCAGTAGTAACATAACTAAATATTCCTGAAGCCCTCAGGTCAGATGCAATGAGATGTTTCACTGTGTTGAGCATATCTCCTTGCACGAATGTATATTTCAATACTGGACTTGTTTCCGTATAAACATAAGGCCAGAGCGGGAGAAGGAGTAAAGGGCTCCCGCTTGGATCGATAATTACTTTTTCATTAACGGTTCTTTCATCAATGACATTCGATATAAAGATCGGGTTTTTTATTGGAAATCCATCCTTTTTTATGGCTGGCTGAGGGGTATAAGCAGTCTGGTAACTGTCTAGCAAATTACATGATGACAATAGTACAGACATAGTAAAAAAGGCAGAATAGACAATAAATTTAGTCTTCATAATTTCCTTAAATATTTAAGTTGTTATATGATTTAATAATTATAACTTAGATGTGACTATGAGCAAGCCGTCTTTGTCTTGCAGCTTCGAAAAGAATAACACTTGTAGCAATAGCTACATTAAGAGAATCTATTTTGCCATTCATAGGGATGAGTGTTTTGATTGTTGAATTATTCATCCAGAAGTCTGTTAACCCGACTTGTTCTGTGCCTACTACTATTGCTATTGACTCTGTGAGGTTTATTTTGTCGTAACTCTTGTCAGTGTGGGGAGTAGTAGCCAGAGTTTGGATTTTATTTTTAGTGAGCCATTCAAGTGCTTCTTCCGAAGAACACTCCGCAAAAGGTACATAGAAAATTGCGCCTGTACTGGCTGTCAGGACATTCGGATTATATATATCTGTTCTTTTATCGCAAATTAAAATTCCATCTACGCCTGATGCATCTGCCGCACGCATGATTGAACCCAGATTGCCAGGTTTTTCTATTGATTCAAGCACCAGATAAAGACCATTTTTTTTGGCTTCTACTGAATGAAGATAATGTTTTTTAATTTTGCTTACTGCAATTAGTCCCTCTGGTCGATCCCTATATGCCATTTTAGTTAGGATGCTGGGATTAACTTTTATTAACTTTACTCCGTTTTCAGAAAGAGCGTTCAATAGAGAGTTTTCATTGGAACCCAGGAATTGCTCGGGACAAAAGTAACATTCTTCAATTGGAAATTTTGCATCAAAAGCCCTGCTTATGAGTCTGTATCCTTCCAGGAAAGTTTTGCCTAGCTTATCTCGGGTTCTCCTGTCTTTGAGTTTAATTATCTCTTTTATCCTCTCATTATGTAAACTGCTAATTTCTAAAATATTATTCATAAGTTTTTCTTCTGTTATTTAAAAGTGAGTCTGGCATAAGAACCGGCATCAATATTCTTTCCTGTCGATTCAGTTAAAATCATTTCGCCACAATCGACCTGGTTTTTTTCACCGAAAACAAATTGAAGTATTCTTTTGAGCGTATTATCTGAAAATCCATGACTGTGAAGGCTAAGAAGAATGAATTTAGGATTGGGAGAGAGGACATTTTTGCATTTTTCCAGAAGAGGTATGATATCGTTTTCTATTTTCCAGACTTGCCCATTGGGACCTCTTCCGAAAGACGGAGGATCCAGAACGATTCCATCATAAGTTTCTTTTCTTGCTGCTTCCCTGTGAAGAAATTTACTTACATCATCTACTATCCAGCGGATAGAAGTGTTGATTTCTGTATTATTAGAAAGATTCATTTTCGCCCAGTCAACCATTCCTTTAGCAGCGTCAACATGGCAGACTTTTGCTCCTGTTTGAGCCATGGCAAGAGAACTTCCGCCCGAATACGCGAAAAGATTTATTGTTTTAAGATTACTGCATTTATTCAGAATAGACCTTAACCATATCCAATTGTTTTTCTGTTCGGGGAAAAAGCCTAGATGCCCGAAATTTGTTGGCTTAATTAGAAAGGTAATTGAGTTATAAAGAATAAGCCACTCCTGGGGAAGTTTGTTTCTCCAAGTCCATTTTCCTCCTCCAGATGAATTTCTCTGAAAGATTGCGTCTGCGTTATCCCACTCTTTTTTAGGCAAGGAAATTGGCCAGAAAGCATTAAGAGCAGGTCTTATTAATCTGTATGAGCCTACTTGTTCAAGTTTCTGTAAATTTCCAGAATCCAGAATTTGATATTGATCTTTTGATTTATTTTCCATATTAGGTGTGATTTCGGGAGAGAACTCCCGGATTAGATATGTGTGAATTAAAGGTATAAGCCTTATCGATATAAACGATTTTTCCTTTCCTTACTGTCATAACTGCTTTATTTATTTCCTTACTGAAAAAAGATATATCAGCATTTCTACCAGGGAGGAGTTCTCCCTGCTGATTCAATGAAAGAAGTTTTGCCGGATTGATTGTAAGGCATGCAGCTGCATCAGTGATGTCTAATTGGGAATACTTTACAAGATGGTTCCATCCTTGCTCAAGAGTTAATGTAGTTCCTGCGATAATTCCCTCATCAGTAAGAGCTTTACCATCTTTTACATTAATTTGTGTTGATCCCAGATGATAAACTCCATCAGATAAGCCTGCCCCTTGAATTGCATCGCTTATGCCGATTATTTTATCTTTTGGTTTTGTCCTGCAAACAATGTCAATCATTCTAGGGTGGATATGAAAACCATCCAGAATAATTTCTGTTGTAACTCTGTCATCTGTTAAGGAAACTCCTGCAATTCCTACTGATCTGTGGTGAAGCACAGGCATACCATTATAGAGGTGAGTACAGTGATGGGCTCCGGCGTCAATAGCATTAATTACAGCATTTTCATCAGCCATGGAGTGCCCCATTGACGGGATGATTCCATTTTCTTTAAGAATTTCCACAAGCTTTATAGAATTATCAAGTTCGGGAGCAAAAGTCATAATTTTAATCTTACCTTGACCGGCAGATATAATTTCCTTAAGTTCACCGATGTCTATTGAACGGATATACTCCTCGTTCTGAGAACCTCTTTTGACTTTATTGATATATGGTCCTTCCA
Source organism: Lentisphaerae bacterium GWF2_38_69 (assembly GCA_001803205.1). Classification (GTDB taxonomy): domain Bacteria; phylum Verrucomicrobiota; class Lentisphaeria; order Victivallales; family GWF2-38-69; genus GWF2-38-69. The sequence goes on from MHBE01000061.1 coordinate 43,013, forward strand.
CTCTTATGCCCTCAGGCGCTGCCCCAAGGTATTCTTTTGCTACTAGTTCTGCCAGAGTTGAAATAGTTGAAAGCATTCTTTTCCTAGGGATAGAAACAATAGTTGGAAGAAAAGAAGTTATTCCGTGACTTACAAGAGTTTTAGACATTAATTTGAAATCTTCTTTACCTTCTTCAGCTGTACTAGAGTCAAACCCGCCAGCCCCATGAATATGTGTATCAATGAAACCTGGAACAGCATAAGTGCCTTGAAGATGAAAAATATTTGTGTTTTTGTCGACATTAAACGAAGAAGTATTTCCTATAGCAACTATTTTCTCATCTTCGCATAGTATTGACGCATCTACAATTTTTTTGTTTGGAGTGTAGCAATAATCGGCAGTGAAAAGTATTCTTTGGATGCTTGTAGGCTTTACAGACATATGATTTATAATTTTTCTTTTTTGCTCTTTTTTAACAGAAATTATATCATCCTATTCTTTTTTAACAATCAGGAAAACCAATGCTTTTGGATCGAAAACAGGCTGTTGATATTTATTTGTTTACTGTTTTATCTAAAAGGTGCGAATATCAAGCTCAAATTTATCGAATTAAAGCTTGTTGATAAGCTGTTAATAAGTGTTAATAGAATATACAAAAAGATATTAACAGGTTGCTCAAATATGTGAAGGATCAAAAGATAAAAATGAGGCTAAAAAGAGGGGGTGTTGGTAGTATTTTACATTAGATGTTTCTTCAAATTTATTAGTTAGTTTTCCAAAAAAAGATTGTAAATAATTTTTAAAGTTGAAAGTTATATCTTTCATTTTAAAATGAAGTGATAGTCTATTTAATAATCATTTAAAATTCGAATTAGTTATGGAACAAATTCTCGCTAAAGACAAGATTTGGCTAAATGCAAGGAATACTCTAAGAGTAATACTGAATGACGATAATCTTTATAATCGCTGGATAAGCACAATCAAAGCGGTTTCCTTTGAAGATGATTTTGTGCTGGGTGTTTCTGATGAGTTTTTTGCCGATTGGCTTGAAGACCATTACATGGAAGACATTAAGAATGCCATTAGAGATGCCGCAGGCAATGATAAAATCAATGTCAAAATTGAAATTGGATTTGTTCCTTCTGTTGAAAATTTAACTGTTGCAAAAGATAAGACTTTCTCTGCGCTACTTCCTGAACCGGTTCATATTGTGAACTGTAATCCCAAATTTACTTTTGATAAGTTTGTTGTTGGAGATGGTAATGACTTTGCTTACTCAGCTGCTGTAGCTGTAGGGCAGGCGCCGGGTATTTCTTTTAACCCGTTATTTATTTATGGAGGAACGGGCTTAGGAAAAACGCATATTATTCAGGCTTCTGCTCATGAAGCTATAAAAAATAATAAAAAGCTTAAGATAGAATATTATACTTGTGAAGAATTTCTCAATGCCTACACTGAGGCTCTTCAAAATAACAAAATCACTGATTTTAGAAAAAAGTTCAGAAAAGTCGATATGCTACTGATTGATGATATTCAGTTTTTGACCGGCAAAGAGAAACTACAGGAAGAATTTTTTAATACTTTTAATGCTCTTTATAATGACAATAAACAGATTGTTCTGACATCAGATCGTTCTCCGAGAGAGATAAACGGGCTTGAAGTAAGGCTTATTTCCAGGTTTGAAAATGGTCTTATTACGGACATACAACCTCCAGGTCTTGAAATGAGAGTTGCTATCCTGAGAAAAAAACAGGAAGAACAGATTGTTAAGCTAAGCGACGATGTTCTGTATTTCATAGCAAATAAAATAACTTCCAATGTAAGAAGACTGGAAGGTGCTCTAATCAGGCTAACAGCTTTGACCTCTATGACAGGTGCAAAAATAGACCTTAATGTCGCTGAAAGAATACTTCATCCGATAATTATTCAGGAAGCAGCAGCGAAAGTCACTATAGATATGGTGCAGAAAAAAGTTGCGGATCATTTTGACCTGAAAATAAGTGAACTTACGGGTGAGAAGAGACCTAAAAATATAGCCTATCCAAGAATGATAGCTATGTATCTTTCCAGAGAGTTGACTGAGAATTCCCTTCCCGAAATCGGTGAAGCATTTGGCGGAAGAACCCATGCTACAGTAATTAATGCTATCAATAAAATCAGGAAAGAACGCTCTAAAGATAAATCAGTAGATCACTCTGTATCTTTTATTCAGAGACAATTGCAAAATAATTAAACCGGACATTGTTTTTTTAAATGATCAATATACACCCTACGGCGATTGTAAATCCGAAAGCCGAGATAGCAGATGATGTGGTAATAGGCCCGTTTTCCATCGTAGGGCCAAATGTATGCATCGGAAAAGGAACCAGATTTATTTCCCACTGCAATGTTTCAGGATATACAAGAATTGGCGAGAACAATACAATGTTCCCATTTGTATCTGTTGGTACCGAGCCGCAGGATAATGGATACAAAGGTAATGAATCTTATTTAAATATAGGTAATAATAATATTTTCAGAGAAGGATTTACTGCTAATGTAGGAACTAAAGAGTATTCGACTACGACCATAGGAAACGGTTGTTATTTTATGATGTCTACTCATGTAGGGCATAACTGTAAAATTGGAAATAATGTTATAGTTGCAAATGGTTCTGTTTTTGGAGGATACAGTGAAATAGCTGATTACTGTGTAATTTCAGGAGTTTGCGCTGTTCACCAATTTGTCAGAATAGGAAGATTTGTCATGATGAGCGGAGGATCCGTAACTGCCGTAAATATCCCCCCGTTCGTTATAACAGTGGGAAGGAATGATTCTGGATCAATAAGAGGTTTAAATACAATAGGATTAAAAAGAAATGGTTTTGATAACAAGACAATAAAAGCTCTTAGAGACCTTTACAAGATATTTTTTCTCTCCGGGTTAAATGTAAGCAACGCCATAGCAAAAATTGAAAGCAGCATTGAACCTATTCCTGAAGTAAAAGAATTTCTCGATTTTGTAAAGACGAGCAATAGGCCTATAGCTACGGGAAAGCGATTATAATAAATTATTAAATTAATGAAGTATTTTGCTTCATTCTAAAAAAATAAAAAAGATGTTTTCAGACAGAAGATATAACAGAAAATTTTCAAACTACAGAGCAGGGAACTATGCGGTTCCTACTATTATTCTTATAAATGTAATAGTTTTTATCCTCCAGCAGATAACAACGACCAAAGGGAGTTATGGATTTTCATACAGCTCAGTTACATACTCTTTTGCTCTTATTCCTGAAGTGGTTGTAAAAAACTATGAAATTTGGAGGTTGTTTACATACATGTTTCTTCATGGCGGTTTCTGGCATATTGCTCTAAATATGTGGGGTGTATACCTTTTTGGTTCTATGCTCGAGCAATACATGGGAAGCAAAAAGTTTATCATGTTATATTTAGTCAGCGGTGTTTTTGCCGGAATTTTTTGGATGCTTTTCAATCTGGGCGCTATGTCGGTATGTATAGGAGCAAGCGGAGCCTTGTTCGGCGTACTCATAGGCGCAGCAATGCTCTTCCCTAATTCTATGATTATGCTTCTGATACCCCCAATACCTCTAAAACTCAGAACATTTGCCATTATTTATGCATTAATAGAAACTTTTTCTGCTATTTCGGGTTTTGATGGACAGGTGGCACACCTTGCCCATATCGGAGGTCTTATTGCAGGTTATATAATTATGCGTATTATGTATCCAAAAGAAGTGTTTGATATATTTAAGTTCATAAAATTTCCCTCTATAAAAGGAGTTCAAAAAAATACTTCTGTTAAGGCTCCAAAAGGCTGGAAAATGACAAGCGCTTCAGCTACTTCAGTCGATGAGATTTTGGACAAAATTTCCAAAAACGGAGTTAATAGTCTTACTGAAGAAGAAGTAACAGTTTTGAAACAGGCACGCGAGAAAATGCGTTCCTCAAGATAATTCTTATGGATCAGCTTTCTTCTTATGACTACACTCTGCCGGAAGAGCTTATAGCCTATTATCCAACCCCCGAAAGAACCGCATCCAGAATGCTGGTGCTTGAAAGAGATTCGGGGCATATGGAAATTAAAAAATTTTCTGAAATTTGTACTTATTTAAATAGAGGCGACTGTCTTGTTCTTAATAATACACAGGTTATAAAAGGTCGAATCTATGGTAAAAAAGAAATAACAAATGCAAGTGTCGAAGTGATGCTGATATCTCCTGTGTCAACTGATTCCAAGCAATGGTCTTGTTTGCTGAAACCCGGGAAAAGAGTCAAACCAGGAACAAGAGTGTATATTTCACCTACAAGAAATTCTTCATATGTTTCAGATATTTATTTCACCGTAAAAACAACTCAGAATGACGGGAGCTATATCATAGAGTTTAATTATGATAATATTTATGAGCTTATGGAAAAATTCGGTCATATCCCCCTTCCTCCCTATATCAAACGGGAAGATGAATTTTCAGATCTTGAACGCTATCAGACAGTTTATTCAAAAATTAAAGGCGCTGTAGCAGCTCCTACTGCGGGACTGCATTTCACAAAAGAAATTCTAGAAGCTCTTGCCCTTTCTGCTGTTAATATAGCTGAACTTACTCTACATGTCGGGGCAGGGACATTTAGACCTGTCAGTTCTGATAATATAATCGAACATAAAATGCATTCTGAGGAATATTTCATTAATTCTGAAACTGCTGAGTTGATTAATAAAACTAAAGCGGCGAATAAGAAAGTATTTGCTGTGGGTACAACAACTGTAAGGGTACTTGAATCAGTAGCTTCTTCTGATGGCTTTATTGAAAGCCGGAAGGGATGGACAGATATTTTTATTAAGCCGAAATATAAATTCAAAACAGTTGATGCGATGCTGACTAATTTTCATCTTCCCAAAAGCACCTTATTAATGTTAGTTTCAGCTTTTGCGGATTTGAACCTGATAAAAGAAGCTTACAGATACGCTATTAGTGAGAGAATGAGATTTTATTCATATGGCGACTGCATGCTTATTATCTAGACAAGAATTTGAAATCTCGATTTTAGCCATAATATTAGACAGTCCTATAAATTATTAAATAAAGGAAAGAGAAATGAGTAAGATAAGAGCGGAACATGTTTTTACTTCAGAATCTGTTTCAGAAGGCCATCCTGATAAAGTTTGTGACCAGATTTCAGATGCAGTTCTGGATGCATGCATTGAACAGGATCCTGACAGCAGGGTTGCTTGTGAATCTTTAGTAACTACTGATATGATTGTGGTTTCAGGAGAAATTACAACGCATGCCGATGTCGTATGGGAAACAGTTACAAGAGATGTTGTTAGATCAATAGGATATAATGATGAAGCTCTGAAGTTCAGCGCAGACGGCGCAAAACTGATGATATGCATACATAGTCAGTCTGCAGATATTTCTATGGGCGTAACTGAATCTACCAATAAGGAAAAAGAGCAGGGCGCAGGTGACCAGGGAATGATGTTTGGTTATGCTACCAACGAAACGGAAGAGTTAATGCCGGCTCCAATTGTATACGCGCACAAGATAGTTCAGGAATTTGCAAGACTTAGAAAACAGGAAGGAAGTAAATATCCTTTTCTTAGACCTGACGCAAAGAGCCAAGTTTCTATCCGTTATATCGATGGAAAACCTGTTTGCGTGGAAGCTATAGTTGTTTCGCATCAGCATACGCCAGAAGCTAAAATGGAAGACCTTGAAGCTTTGGTTAAAGTAGTTTCTCAAAAAGTGATTCCTGCTCCATTACTTGGTAAAGATGTAAAATATTTTGTTAATCCAACAGGAAGATTTGAGATTGGCGGACCTCACGGAGATACAGGGCTTACAGGCAGAAAGATTATAGTTGATACTTATGGAGGAGTCGGATCTCATGGAGGCGGAGCTTTTTCAGGAAAAGATCCTTCAAAAGTTGACCGCTCTGCTGCTTATATGTGCCGTTATGTAGCTAAAAATATTGTAGCTTCAGGTCTTGCTGAAAAATGTGAAGTTCAGGTTGCTTACGCCATAGGTGTAGCTAAACCTCTCAGTTTAAATGTTGATACTTACGGAACAGGCAAACTTGATAAAGACGAAGATTTAGAAAAAATAATTAGAGAAGTTTTCGATATGAGACCTTCTTCAATTATAAAAACACTTGAACTTAAACATCCTCATAAGAACGGCTGGTGCTATAAGCAGACTGCTGCATATGGACATTTTGGTAGATCACAGTTTCCATGGGAAAAAACAAATCAGGCACAAGCCCTACTCGATGCGGCAAAACGCCTCGGTTTTAAAATTTGATAAATTCGTATATCATCTAAAACTATGCAGAAACCTGAAAGTGAAATAAAAATACTTGGCTTTGGTTCGCCTCTTGTTGATATTCTTGTTAATATCGGCGATAGCTTTCTAGCTGAAAATGTAGAAGGCATGAAAGGAGGCATGGAACTGGTCGATATATCTGTTATAGACAATATTCTTAACAAAACTCCCATGGAAAAGTCTATGGTTCTTGGAGGATCTGCATCAAATACTATTGGAGCATTGGCAAAACTTGGAGTTAAAACAGGTTTTCTTGGTAAAGTCGGCAAGGACGATATGGGTGAATTTTTCAAGAAGCATTTTGCCGGTATGGGAGGAGATATATCAAGATTTAAAACAAATCCTGATGTAAGGACTGGATGCTGTCTTAGTATGGTAACCCCAGATTCTGAAAGGACAATGCGTACATATCTAGGAGCTGCGTTAACTATTACTGCCGACGAGATAAGTGATGCTGACTTTCAGGGGTATAGCCATCTGCATATGGAGGGGTATACTCTTCAGTATAGTCCTGGAGTTGCTCTGAAAGTTTTTCAGTGTGCTAAAAGGAATAATCTCGTGGTTAGTTTAGACATGGCTTCATTTGAAGTTGTAAAACAATTCAGAAATCAACTTCCTGAACTGCTTAAAAATTATGTAGACATTGTATTCTGCAATGAAGACGAGGCCATGCAGTATACCGGAACAAAAAATCCAGAGGATATATTTAATGTTCTGGATGGAGTTTGTGATGTTATTGCTCTCAAGCTGGGCAAAAAAGGTGCTGTTATTAAATGTGGTGAGCTTAAAGTAAGTGTTCCAGCTCTTCTTGTTAAGGCTGTAGATACAACTGGCGCAGGAGATTTCTGGCAGGCAGGATTTCTGTATGGCTATATGCCAATAAAACAGCTTACAGGCAAACTCCTGGAAGAATCTGGTGGATTTGCGGCCAGGCTCGGAGCAGAAGTTGTTCAGGTAATGGGCGCTTCTATACCGGGCCATAAATGGACTGAAATCATTTCAGATTTCAGAAAAATTGAAAATGCAAGATAAAATGAAAAAGGATAAAAGACAATGGATTATAAAATAGCTGACATGTCTCTTGCCGAATGGGGCAGGAAAGAAATAGAAATAGCCGAAAAGGAAATGCCGGGCTTGATGGCAATAAGAGAAAAATACGGCAAAGAAAAACCTTTGGCAGGAAAAAGGATAATGGGCAGTTTGCATATGACAATTCAAACTGCAGTATTGATTGAAACATTGGTAAAGCTTGGTGCAGAAGTCAGATGGTGTTCTTGTAATATATTTTCTACACAGGATCATGCGGCAGCAGCAATAGCAAAAGCTGGTATACCTGTATTTGCCTGGAAGGGAGAGACTCTTGAAGACTATTGGTGGTGCACCAGGGAAGCACTGAACTTCAATGGAAAAGGGCCTAATCTGATCGTTGACGATGGCGGAGATGCCACAATGATGATTCATAGAGGGTATGCTGCAGAAAAGAATGCTTCTATTCTTGAAGTCCCTGCAAGTGGAGACGATGAACAGGAACTAAATAATATTCTTAAAAAGATTTTAGTTCAGGAGCCAGAACGCTGGCATAAAGTAGTAAAGGAATGGGAAGGTGTTTCAGAAGAAACAACCACCGGAGTCCATCGCTTGTATCAAATGATGGAGAAAGGTGAGCTACTAGTTCCTGCAATAAATGTAAATGACTCTGTAACTAAATCAAAATTCGACAATTTGTATGGATGCCGTGAGTCTCTTGCAGACGGTATAAAAAGAGCTACTGATGTAATGATAGCAGGTAAAATTGTATTGGTATGCGGTTATGGAGATGTAGGAAAAGGCTGCTGTCAGTCAATGAGAGGTTTTGGGGCAAGAGTTCTTGTAACAGAAATTGATCCAATTTGCGCTCTTCAGGCTGCTATGGAAGGCTTTGAAGTTACTACTACAGAAGATGCACTTTCTGAAGCTGATATTTTTGTTACTACCACAGGCAATAAAGATATTATTACTATCGAACACCTGAAAAAAATGAAAGATCAGGCAATTGTTTGTAATATCGGTCATTTTGATAATGAAATACAAGTTTCAAAACTTGAAAAATTCTCAGGAATAAAAAAAGTAAATATCAAACCTCAAGTAGATAAATATATATTTCCTGATGGGCACGCAATATACCTTTTAGCAGAAGGCCGTTTGGTAAATTTAGGTTGTGCTACTGGACACTCAAGTTTTGTTATGAGCAACTCTTTTACTAATCAGACGCTTGCTCAGATTGACCTGGCTATCAATAAAAAGCCCATTGGCGTTTATTGTTTGAGTAAAAAACTTGATGAAGAAGTAGCTCGTTTGCATTTAGAAAAGCTTGGAGTTAAATTGACAAAATTAACTTTGGATCAAGCATCTTATATTAGTGTTCCTGTTGAAGGTCCATATAAACCAGAATACTATAGATACTAATTTATAGTTTCTGATAGCAGCCCGGGTGGCGAAATGGCAGACGCAACGGACTTAAAATCCGTTATCCCTTATACGGATGTGGGGGTTCGAGTCCCCCCCCGGGCACCACTTAAATAAGCTGATAATAAGCAAGTTAGAGCCTCTGAAGGAAGTAAAAATTCTCAGAGGCTTGTTTCTTTCTGATACCCTCTGAAATGCCTTGTTTTTCATTATAAAGCATACATAAAGCATACAAAACTTTTGAGGCTGTCGCTTTTTGCTGATGAAATATTTTTCTGATATGCTATTATTCCGGAAAGTTAATTTGAATCAAGCAATAACTAAGGGAACAAAATGAATAGCATTATACCGGTTGAAAGCATAGAGTCTAAAATAATCGTATTGAGAGGTAAGAAAGTATTACTTGATAGAGACCTTGCAATCCTTTATGGGGTAGAGACAAGAAGCCTCAATCAGGCAGCTAAAAGAAATATCGAAAGATTTCCTGATGACTTCATGTTTAGGCTTAATAAAGAAGAGGTTAATAGCTTGGTATCACAATTTGTGATACCTTCAGTTCAGCATTTAGGCGGTTCAATGCCTCATGTCTTTACTGAGCAGGGTGTGGCTATGCTTTCAAGCGTCCTAAAGAGTGAAAGAGCTATTCAGGTTAATATTATGATTATGCGGGCGTTTGTTAAGATAAGAGAAGTTATTTCTTCTCATTCGGAAATTGCCAGGAGAATATCTGAACTTGAAAGCAGAGTAGATAATCATGATGAAACTATTGTTGAGATTATCAATGCCCTCAAGAAACTCATTCCGATCTATTCCGATAAGCCGAAGATTGGATTCTAACTCTACCGCAAAAGTTTATCTATCAATCGGAAAGACCGAAGGTTTATTAAACTTTCAGGCTTCCTATCTATCTTATAATTCTTTTTTCTATTTATTTGGCTATAATTCCTTCAAGGACATACCCCCCATACACCATTTGCGGAGAAGTAACCAGGGGGGGGGTGGGAATCATATAAGTAGTGCGTTTACACACAATTTACATATGAGCTATAACAATATTAAGTTATTGATGGCCATAGAATAAAGGTCGATTTGCTTGTTTTGTTATCTATATGTAGAGACATATAAATAATTTTTATATGGAGGTACGAAAATGATTGCAGTATTCAATGACATGAATGTTATGAAAGATGAAACTATTAACGAATTAGACTTTACAGAAGTAATTGCCTGGATGCACAAAGAACAGAAGCTTAGGATTAATGTTAATTATGATGTCGAAGAAGACAAGCTTAACTACTATGATTGCAATACAAAGAAATATAAGCCTATGAATCAAATGGAGATAGCAGCTCCTTATGCTATGAAATACTTAAAAGGAAGGTGAAGTGATATATTGGCAGTGGAAGGATGAAGAAATAATGATGATGATGTTATTGGATTTCAGGTATAAAGAAGAGAGGTAAGATAAAAAATGGATAGAAAAATGAATATAGTTCCATTCGTAATCAGCATAATTATATTGGCATTAGCAGTATTTATTAAATTTCC
>MHBE01000062.1 GCA_001803205.1 Lentisphaerae bacterium GWF2_38_69
TCTTTTCATTTAACGAACTTTCTACTCCCTTGAAAAATAATCCTAAATCCATCTTTATCTTCTCCTGTAAAAATGATTACAGAAGAATTATAGTATTATTTCATAAATGTAACACTTATGTTATGACAATTCCTTACTGAACAATGACATATATTTCAAAATACATAGGGAAAATCATAATCTAGACAGATGCAGAACGCAGTTTGCACTGTTAAGATGCATTGAATCTGAATGGAACGAATTAATAGAAATAGTGGGAAGTATTAGAAGTTTATAAAATTTTATCCTTGTTGATTTTTTCCATTATTGCGGTTATAAACGCTGCAGAAAATAATACATCACCTAATCTGCACATTACATTATGGTGTGAATATCCGACATGGAAAGATGCTGCTCCTAACTCTGAACAGATGGGCCAAAATTTAGGCTTAAATAGTTAATAATGAATCTTAAATCTTGGAGATAAGTTGTTTTTAAAAATACCTATTGCTTTTATTAGTGAAAACATGTAAAATTAATGAACATTAATAAATAAATGCTCACTAATGCACAAAATAAATGAATAGAATTCAACAAAAGAAAGACTATTTAAAGCAAAGTCTATCTCTTCTAAGGGATAAATTTTCTAATATTCCAGCCGATAAATCCGTTATTCATAAGGTTGCTAGCCCCCTAAGATTAGAGCATGCAAAGGGAATAGTAGCTGATGCTATCCTCAAAATTATGAATGATCATAACCTGCAGATGCTAGCCTTGTTAGTTAATAGTTGCCGAAGTGAAGTGGTTAAAATTCTAAATGAATATTCAGAAAAATATTTTAAAGAACTTAAATGGGCAGTCATAGATGAATTTGGTTCTGTAATACTCAAACTAAACACAAATATTGCTACTCATAACTACTTACTACCCCCATTGCTAGATGATTTAGAAGAATCATCTGAGAGTTCAGATTTCTATGCCAAGTCAACAAATTATTTTTCTGCTATAAATCAAAACTTACTCAAAATTGTGATTTATCATTGGCGATTATTCAAGAATGCTACCGAGCAAGGATATTTGTCTGCAAGTGAGCTTATTTTAAAATCAAATGTATCTCAAGCTTCAGTGTCTAATTTTATTAGGTATTCTTTAGAGAAAAATTATTTACTTAAACATAAGATACACAATTTGTATAAGTTTAATAATAATTGCCTTGAAGATCTATTGGAAGACTGGAGTTTCTATTATAAGAACAATTATGGGAAAGCTATAAGATTCATTTCATACGATACTACATACTCTATTGACACTCTTTTACTTAAAGTCAAAGTGCTGCGTGATCATAATATAAGGATAGCCATTGGTGGATTCCTGGCATTAGAGCTACAAAAACTCAATTATGTATCAGATATTCCTGATATACGAATATATACAGATAATATCAAGTATACAAAAGATGAGCTTGATTTAATTGAGTATCAAAGTCAAGATGATGTAACAGGTAGAAAAATAATTGAATTGGTATCTCCTAAGGCAGAAGCTTCAATCTTTTCTCATATAATGAACAAGGATATTCCTATTTGTGATATCATTCAGTGCTATTTAGATGTTAGACACAAAGCATCGAGAGGGATGGAACAGGCAGATTTTATAAAAAAATCTGTATTATTGTAATAAAAGATAACTATGATCATAAACAAAGAATACGATGAGTTTCTACTAACAACATTAAATGCTCTTGCCTCATACCTTGATAGTATTGTTATTGGAGGAGGCTTGGCTTGTGCTCTATATAGATTTCATTCTTATGCAAAAGAAGCTCCTGTTGTTCTGTTTACAAAAGATATTGATATATTGTCTCCACGAGTTATTCCTGTTAAGGAGACTAGTATTAATATACTTTTAGGGTTTGCTGGAATAAAAACTAATTATGATGCTGACCAATACAGGTACAAAATGAGTTCTGAATCTCCATATGAAATTGAATTTATCTGTGATGAATCAGGGTTGCCAGCTAAAATTAAACAGAAATCACCTCCTGTTATAGAGATACAGAAAGATACGCCAGCTCAATTTATTAATTACATTGATATGATTAGAAATAATGCTTGGAGAATTATTCTAGACAAGAAAAACACTGGGGATGACCGTACCTTTTCGCTGAATCTGCCAAACCCCTTCAATTACATCTTTACTAAAAGCCTTATAAACTCAGATAGACCAAGAGATAAAAAGATGAAAGACTGTGTTTATATCTATAACACAATCTATACTTTCAGAAACACATTTTCTGAAGTCTTAAATGAGGCAAGAACGACTAAAGAACAAATTCCTAAAAGAACTTTTAATAAAGCACTATCTGCTTTTAAGAATTTGTTCTGTAAAGAGGATGCTCCAGGGTATTACTACATTTCAGAATATGCAAAAGAAAATAGAATAAGGGAATATGACATGCGTGTAGTATTGAAAGTTTTTAATAACTTTAACAAACAGTTGGATGCTTGTGATTTATAGATACAGCTAGGGTGCAATTATCTCAAAAACTGAGAAGTTGTCGTTTAAATATTTGCCTCATGACCTGTTAAAACTTTGAAATCTAAACTTTTGCTTTTTGATTAAATTGAATCTATCAAGATTATTACCTTATGTTTATTAACTTACAAGGAACTATCAATGCGTTTGGCACACCGCTTTCGCAGACGCAGTAGATGTATGACTGGAATAAGTTTTATGCGTTTTTGCAGGCATTCGGTCAGAAATATAACACTGGAAATGTCGCATTTTCCTATTCAATCTGCTCCCTGCACTATGGGCTGCAGACAGCGAAAAGTGAAGCGTGATGTCCTTCTGTCGTTAATAACTCGAAAAAATGCTAAAAAGCTCATTTCCTTGGGCTGATTATTTTTCTCCTCCGGATTATACTTGTAAAATCAAGTAAAACTATGAATCTGACTTTACGAATTTCAGACCGGGATACTGATGAAACTTTTTCTAAGCGACAACTGTTCTGGAGTACATCCTGAAATAATCAAAGCTTTGTTAGGAGCAAATAACGAGCATTCGCCTTCTTATGGAGAAGACCCGATGACTGCAGAACTTCAGGAGAAAGTCAGAAAGCTTTTCAGCTATGACAGAATAAAAGTTTTTCCAGTCTGCTCAGGGACAGCTGCAAATATTGTGGCTCTGGCATCTTTGCTTCATTCCTATGAAGGAGTAATATGCACTGATACTGCTCATATCAATACATATGAGTGCGGTTCACTGGAAAAACTTACCGGCGGTAAAATCCTGCCAGTATCTAACAAGATGGGAAAGCTTGAAAAAACAGACGCGGAAGTTTATCTCGAATACCTTGGAGATGAACATTTAGTTCAGCCAAGAGCAGTTTCAATTTCTCAAACCACAGAATTTGGGACTGTTTACTCTATGGAAGAGCTCAAAGTAATATCTGATTTTTGCAAAAAGAATGATTTCATATTCCATATGGATGGAGCTAGGTTGGCCAATGCAATGGTTTTTCTGAATAAGACACCTTATGAGATGGTAACTGAAATAGGAGTTGACCTTCTTACTTTCGGGGGTACGAAGAATGGTTTGATGAGTTGTGACCTGATAGTATCTTTTAACGAAAAGGCCTCAGGGAAAATGAGGTTTATAAGAAAACAATTCGGGCATCTGATGTCAAAAATGAGATTTGTTTCAGCCCAGTTTCTAGCATATCTTGACAATTCTCTCTATCTCAAACTGGCAGAACATTCTAATACTATGGCCATGTATTTTGAATCCAGATTAAAGGAATTTAATTTTATTGAGATGGCATATCCTGTCGAGTCCAACATGTTATTTGTAAAACTTCCCAGAAAGATAACTCCTCCACTTATGAAAGAATTTCCATTCCATATTCTTGATTCGAAGAAGAATATGGCAAGATTTGTAACTTCATTCGATACAACTACCCTGGAAATAGATAGTTTTATAAATCTGCTATCGGAATTGAAAAGGGAATTGTAACAGGATGAGATATATTTTTTTAAGAAAGTTTACTTTTTCTGTAACAATACTAATTTCTCTTCTTATATTCTACTGTTCCCTTTCTCTCGGCAATAGTTACATAAACATTGTTTCCTATCTCTCTCTCGGAGAACTTCAGAAGGAAATCGTTATAATGAGGTTAACGCGAATGATAATAGCTTTTACCGTGGGGGGAGCTTTGGCCGTGGCCGGGGCAGGGTACCAGGCTATTTTGCGTAATGTCCTGGCAGAACCCTTCATCCTTGGAATAAGCGGAGGTGCAAGTGTCGGGGCAGCGTGCGCCATTGCCTTAGGTGTTTATATTTTCGGGGCTTTAACTCTACCTATCTTCGCTTTTGCAGGCTCCCTGATTGTTTTGTTGCTTATTTTGTTTATGTCCAAAGGAGATGGAATTGAATATTCAAGCAATATAATTCTTAGTGGAGTTATACTTAGCACCATCACATCAAGCATAATGATGTTTATGATCAGTTATCTGAATATGGCTCAACTAAACAGCATTACCTGGTGGCTTTTGGGCAGCCTTGAAACTGACAATTGGTTTCTGATAATACTTGCCGTATGTGTTGTTTTTTCAGGAGCTTTTATTCTTTTTCTGTATGGAAGAGAGATAAATGCCTGCTCAATGGGAGAAGAGGTAGGCTATTATCTTGGAATATCACCAGTGAAACTTGCGATAGTTGTGTTAGGAATTTCATCGCTGATGACTGCCTGTGTGGTTTCAGTTTCAGGCGTGATAGGTTTTGTAGGCCTGATTATTCCGCATATAGTCAGGAAGTTTGTCGGAGCCGACCACAGAAGGCTAATACCTTATGCGCTGGTATATGGAGGATTGTATCTGGTTTTCTGCGACACTGTGGCAAGAACTGTTATACACCCTCAGATTTTGCCTGTAGGAGTTGTTACAGCTCTTATCGGCGGACCTGTTTTTCTATGGATTTTGAATAGAAGGATTAAGGGATGATGGATAGAGGAGCGGAAAAACAAGAAGTACTGACGCTGAAGAATGTTACTTATGCCTATCCAAATGCAGATGCTGTTTTAAAAGAATTTGACCTATCGGTGGAGAAAGGTCAATTTCTGGGTATAATCGGTCCCAGCGGAGCCGGAAAAACAACTATTTTCAGAGTGCTTTCGGGTTATCTCAAACCTCAAAAAGGTAAAGTACTGATCAAAGGCAAAGAATTAAAAGAGTTGTCTCATTCAGAACGAGCAAGAACTATGGCAATGGTTCCTCAGGGAATATATGCTGTTTTACCGTACACTGTCTGGCAGATTGTTGAGATGGGAAGGCTTTCAAGAAGTTCGAGAATATCCGGAATGGCATCTGACGATATAAGAAGAATCGAAGAAGCTCTGGATTTTGTAAAGATGACGAGATATTCAGCGCGATATTTTAATAGCCTGAGCGGAGGAGAAAAACAGAGAGTTCTAATAGCCATGTCTCTTGCTCAGGATCCCGAAATACTGCTTCTTGACGAGCCTACAGCTTCTCTTGATATCGGACTCAAATCGCATTTGATGAGTTTATTAAAGAAGTTAAACAGAGAAAAGGGCATAACCGTGGCAACCATTTCTCACGATATACAGCTTGCATCTTCCTTCTGCGATAAACTTGTCATGATAAAAAACGGCATGATTGTTTCTCATGGCACGGTGAAAGATGTTCTCAACTCTGATACAATTAGTAGGGTGTATTCGTGCGAGGCCGAAGTTTTTGAACATATGAATAAAATTTATATAGAAACAAAATAATACTTTCCGGTAAATGTCAACATTAAAATGGTATAAAGAATTATCGCTCAGTAAAAAGATATATGTCTCTACTGTCTTTGGTTTTTGTATCGGGATGTTTTTTGGAGACAGATGTTCAGCTCTAGAAGATTTAAATACTTCTTTTATCAGATTTTTTCAGATTGCCATTATTCCGTATATGACTTTCAGTATTGTTCATTCTATAGGAGCTCTGACAACTGAGCGGGCTAAAAGGGTAGGGAAAAAAGGCGGAATAGTCCTGATTTGTTTATGGGCTATAAGCATTTTTTATGCTTTTGGCCTGCAGTATTCATTCCCGAATATTGAGAGAAGCAAGTTCTTTCGCCCGGAAAACGCTTTAGCCAGCAGCGGTATAGATTTCTTCGATATGTTCATACCTTCTAACCCTTTTCACTCTTTTGCCAATGGCTATATTCCTGCGATCGTCATATTCTGTATTCTTTTAGGAGTTGCTCTCATAAACCATAAGAACAAGGCAGGCATTGTTAAATCAGCAAAAATATGGTCCTCTCTGATGAGCGATATAAATGAATATGTGATGCTTCTGCTGCCATTGGGCGTATTGGTAATGTCAACATATACATTTGGCACATTGAGTTTCATGAAACTCAAAGGACTGCTTCTTTTTGTGGTAGCTTCGACTTTTTATTTGGTTTTTATATCAATGATTATTTACCCTTTCCTTATTTCAAGCGTAAGCAAATTTAATTACAGAAAGTTTCTTAACACTGCCATGCCTGCAGCTCTTATTGGTTTTACTACAGGAAGTGTATTTTTGTCTCTCCCTGTCATATATGATCAGATGTATAAATTTAATGAAGAAGAGCAAGGCTTTAAAGATATGCAGGATGCCAATCTTAATTATATTGAGAGAGGAAGAAATGCAATTAGCATTTTAGTCCCTCTGGCCTGGGTGGTGCCGGCCAGCTATAAGTTCCTTGTTATATTTTACATTGTTTTTGCTCATTGGTATTATGATAGGATATTTCCTTTCTCCGAGCAACTTATCTATTACATAGGCGGTATTCCTTGCCTGTTCGGGAGTAATTCTGTCGTAGTTCCTTTTCTGCTAGATATGAGCGGCGGGATGATTCCCAATAAAGCTTATGATATTTTCATGATTCTGTCCAGCTTTTTGGTGTATTTTAATAACGCCAATGGTTCTATATTCATCGTCGTCTGCACGATTCTTTGTTATTATTCATTATGCAACAAACTAAAAATCCGCTGGTTCAAGCTTCTTATCCTATTAGGAATCAGTACTGTTTTCTTTATTATAGTTATGGGTTCTTTGAGCTTTTTAATGACAAAGTTCTTATCTGGCGATGACGAGGTCAAGGAAGAGCTTACTCACATGAATGTGGAACCTTACAACAAGCACTACTACGAGGAAATAAATGCGCGTTATTTAACTTTTGATCAATATCATGAAATACCTTATCTATCTCCTGAAGAGCCTCTTTTGGATAAAATAGCCAGAACCAAGACTCTACAGGTAGGCTATGATCCAGAAGCAATACCTTTTGCATTTTTCAACAGTCAGAAAAAACTGGTAGGATATGATATTGACTTTATCAATACTATTGCGCAAAATCTCAGATGCAACACTATAGAATTTTATAAAATCGATAACTTTTTTATATATCAGGATTGTATAGCAAAAGGGACTTTATTAGACATATGTGTAGGCGGATATACATATATGGCCTATACTGAAGGCGGCGTAATAACCTCTGCTCCTTACATGAAATACACCCCTGCAATAGTTATTCCTATGGAATACAAAGAACAGTATCCTGACCTGGCATCGGTATTCACGAGCAATAACTTGTCTGTAGGGGTTCGGGTAAATCCCGATTACAAAGATCTGATGCCTGATAAACATTTAATAGGGCTCAAAAATTTCAATGAATTTTATCAGGATCATAAAACAGATGCACTTCTTACATCTGCAGAAATAGCTTCAGCTACATGCATTTTGTATCATGGATACTGGGTGTACTATTATTCAGAGACTGACATAAAAATTTTTTATGCCTATCTTATGCCCTACGATAATAGATCTCGTTCATTCAGAGACATGGTAAATACATTGATTGATACTGCAAAGTGGGATGGTACTGCTCAGCAAAGATATGAATACTGGATAATGGGTGAAACTCAATATAAATTTGGCAGACCATGGTCTGTTTTGGACTGGCTCAAAAGTAAAAACTTCTTTTTAGCGTCTACCAATCATAAGCCTAAAGAATCTAGCATGATTGATCAATAATGGGAATAATAATTTAAGGCTATTTAAACTATGAGAGTGCTCTCGTTTTATAGAAATCTTTCAACAAGCAGAAAAATATATTTGTCTGTTTTTGTCGGATTAGTGCTCGGCATGTTTTTTGGCAATTTATGTGAAGTTCTTGAACCGGTTAACACTCTCTTCATAAGATTATTTCAGATTGCAATCATCCCCTATATGATTTTCAGTATAATTCATTCGATAGGTTCTCTTACTGTAGAAAGAGCCAAAAGAGTAGGCAGAAAGGGAGGACTGGTTCTTATTTGTCTTTGGGCTGTAAGTATAATTTTTGCCTTTGGACTGCAGTTTTCTTTTCCGGATATTCAGAGAAGCAAATTCTTCCGTCCTGATGGGGATATTCAAAGCAGCGGAATTAATTTTTTTGATTTATTCATACCTTCAAATCCTTTCTATTCTTTTGCCAACGGATACATACCGGCAATAGTGATATTTTGTATTCTTCTAGGAATAACTATGATAAAGCATCAGAATAAATCAAACATAGTAAGCTCTGCTCAGGTTTGGGCATCTCTTATGAATAATTTGAATGATCATATAATGCTTCTGCTGCCATTAGGCGTGCTGGTAATGTCGACTTTTACATTCGGAACTTTAAGTATAATGAAGCTCAAAGGGATTCTTCTTTATATCCTTGCTTCGATTTTTTATATAGTTTTTATATCAATGATCATCTACCCTATAATTTTATCTGCTGCATGTTCAATTAATTATAAAAAATTCCTTCACTTGATTATGCCCGCTGCTTTGATTGGATTTTCAACCGGAAGTGTTTTTCTTGCACTTCCGGTTATCTATAAACAAATGTATAAGTTTAACGAAGAAAATAATGCATTTGAAGGAATCAGCGGAAACTATAAGGAACGGGGGCGAAATGCCATAAGCATACTGGTGCCTTTAGCCTGGGTGGTCCCTGCAAGTTACAAATTTTTAGTTATATTTTTTGTCGTCTTTTCATATTGGTACTATGATAGAGTGTTTCCTTACTCTAAACAGCTTCTCTATTTTATTGGAGGAATTCCTTGTCTTTTTGGCAGCAATTCTGTGGTTGTGCCTTTTCTTCTCGAATTAAGCGGAGACATTCCGAACAGGACTTACGATATATTCATGATCGTTTCCAGTTTTCTTGTATATTTCAACAATGCAAACGGAGCAGTATTTGTAATAGTAGTTACTATTCTCTGTTATTATTCTCTCAGTGACAGGTTAAAAATAAATTGGATTAAACTTCTTACTAATTTCTTTTTAAGTATCTTATTTTTTTGCTTTGTTATTGGAGGGTTAAGCATTCTGATGACAAAAATACTTTCGGGAAATGACGAAGTTAAAGAGGAACTTACTCATATGAATGTGGAACCTTATAACCAGAAGTATTATGAAAATATTACCGCTGAATACTTATCATTAGATCAGTATAGGCATCGCAGCAAATCCTCCTCTGAAGAACCTCTTCTAGACACAATAGTAAGAACTCAAATACTTCAAATAGGATATGAACCTGAAGCAATTCCTTTTTCTTTCTTCAACAGCGATGGAGTTCTTGTAGGATATGATATTGATTTTATTTATGATATAGCAGAGCAGTTGCACTGTAATAAAATTGAATTCTATCCTATTTACAATTCCGTGCAATTCAAAGAATGTCTGGATAACGGCATTGTTCTGGATGTGGGTGTGGGAGGTCACAGATATACTGCTGACTCTGCGGGAGAGGCAATAACTTCAGACCCATATCTGGATTATATGCCTGCTATAGTTGTTCCTGTGACAGATAAAAAGAAGTATCCTGACTTTGAATCTGTTCTGGAAGACAAAGAGATAACGATAGGAAGGATAAAGTCTTGCTTTAAACCCTTTCTAAAAGGGAAAAATATCAAAGATCTGAATTCAATAAAGGAATATTATATAGATCGCGATGCATATGCTTTTATAACATCTGCTGAAATTGCTTCATCTATGGGGATAATCTACAAGGGATTCTGGGTATATTTTTATAAAGAATCAGACATAAAGTTTTTTTATGCATACTATCTTAATTCGAGCCCTGATGCGGAGACTTTTCGTCATTTGATTAATACCTGGATAGATACCTGTTATAAAATAGGCTTGTCTGAAAAAAGATACAGATACTGGGTTATGGGGGAATCTGTTGAAAGTTCTAACAAAAAGCACTGGTCCGTATTGGAATGGCTTGAAGAAAACAATTACTTTGTGGGAGAAAATGGACCGGAAAAACTCCCTCTTCTGGATCATTGATATAGGCTGAAGCTCCAGAATATAATATAGGGACAAGAATCGCACCTTATTTCTGGCATACTTGGTCGACTCCGTCGTCAACAGACATTCTTAGCTGTTTTTATAAAACAAGGGAGCTCAGCTCATATCACCACAATGCATATCACTCTTGCTTTAGTTACATACTGATATTTCAAGTTTCTGTAATAACTTTACCAAACCCCCAAAAGTGCAAAGAGTTATTACTAACTTATTTTTATACTTCAGCTTTTATAAGATTGTCTATTCCGGAAATTTTAAACACTTTTCTTATGCTAGGTGAGACATTTATAAAAGAAAAGCCTCCAGAATTTGCTAGTTGTGCGCATATACTGCAAATTCGAAGAAAAGAGGAAGAGACATAACTTACTTTTTCGAGATCGAAGACTATTGTTTTACAATCTTTTGCTTTTTCTACTACTTTTTCATCTAGTTCCCGGCACTTGATGGTATCCAGCCGACCATCGAACTTAAAGATAACTTTGGAAGAATCGGGTTTTACAAATTCAAAAGACATTTTTCCCTCCTAAATGGAATGCAGGTTTATAGATAATTTTCATTATATTTGTTTTCAAATTCACTTACAGAAATTGCCTCATTGAAAAATAAATCCTTTTCTAATTTAAAAAGTCTTATGTTTTCTCGTCTGCTCGCAACTCTTTGTATATTCATCAAATGCAGTGCAGTCACATTATCTGTTGTTATATTTTTACCGGTAGTCCCACAGCCGAGAGTAAGCGAAGTATGAAGTTTATTATAAATGCCGCCTACGCCGCCCTGTGATGAAGGAGAATTTAAGACAATTCTGCCGGCATTCATTTCCATTGCGAATCTTTCAATGACCTGCTTGTCATTGGCATAAAGGCTAGCTGAATGTCCCATCCCGCCATGGAAATTCAAGTCAATACATATACTTAGAGCTGTGTCGAAATTATCAGCCGTATAGAAAGCAATAATAGGGCAGAGTATTTCTGATGAGAGCGGGGCATCCTTTCCAACTTTTTTTTGATGAGCTATAAGCAGTCTGGTTCCTTCAGGAATATTTATTCCGGCAAGCTCTGCAATTCTTTTTACAGATTGACCTACGACAAATTCGCTCATCGAATCTCTTTCTTTATCATAGGCAAATTTTTCGACTTTTACTACTTCATCTTCTGTAAGAAAATAGCCTTTCTGCTTTTTAAATTCTTCAATTACTTCTTTAGCAATGGACTTTTCAACTACTACGGCCTGTTCACTTGCACAGATTGTTCCATTATCAAAAGTTTTAGAAATCAGGATGTTTTCTACAGCAAAAGGTATTTTCGCTGATTTGTCTATAAATACCGGGACATTTCCAGCACCTACGCCATACGCTGGAGTTCCAGAAGCATAAGCAGCCTTAACGATGCCGCTTCCGCCGGTAGCCAGGATCAAGGCAAGCTTGGGATGTGACATAAGAGCTTTGGAATGAGCTCTGTGATTTGCCGCTTCTTCGGCGCTTTCTGAGCCGTCTCTTGCCCACTGTATACAGTTTTCAGGGGCATCTTCACTCAGAGCCGCTTCATAACATATTCTTGCTGTTTCTACCGAACTTTTTATAGCTTTAGAGTGGGGGCTTATTATAACAGGATTACGCGTTTTTAGCGCAATGAGTATTTTAAAAATGACAGTTGAAGTGGGATTAGTGACAGGTATTATTGCCAGGATAGGGCCTATAGGCTGGGCTATTTCCATTATTCCCAATTCTCTGTCATCTGAAATAATACCTGCGGTTTTCATGTCCTTTATATCTTCGTATACGAGCAGAGAACCTACGACATTTTTAATTACTTTATCTTGCCAGACACCAATTTTTGTTTCTTCTACTGCCATCTTTGCAAGTTTTACTCTATTTTTAAGACCTGCCTGATATACAGCTTTTACTATTCTGTCAGTATGTTCCTGTGTGAGCTGTGAAAAAACTGCGGCGGCATCAGTGGCCTTCTTGATCAGTATTTCGACTTTCGAATCGGATTGGATATTTGACATTGATTCTCTCCTTCTAAATAAATAAATTTTTGAATTTAATATTTTTAATATTAATATTCCAGAGTCAAAAGCATATACACCATATGTTTACACTGGCTACTCAAGAAACACAAGAAACTAATCGGTTTTGGGCAAAAACTCCTTCATTCTGGTATTATATGAAAATTCTATGACTGTTTTTTATTCTGACAGATAAAAAATTAAACCGCATTCTTGAAGAATTTTTTTTATGCATGAATTCGTATTGATTATAGTGAAATTCTTAGAGTTCAATCTGTTTAAAGTCATACATATAATCCTTATAAAAGCAGAAGAAATGTATTCTGATTCAGCCATGTCAAAGACTACCTTTAATGTATCAGACTTCTTGTCTTGCCCTACAATCTTGTCTAGTTCGCTTTTAACTGTCTCTAGAAGAGATGGAGATATGTTCCAATCCAACTTTTTCTCTAAAAACTTAAAAGAAAGCAATTCGTCTGTTTTAGAATAATCTGTTTTAACCATATTTTACCTTTTTTGTGTTAGATTAAATTATATCAATAAGAGTAACTACAGACTAGAAATAAATAAAGCTATTTAAACCTCATTATAAAGTGCTTTGATTACTTTGCTACTTCTGTTTGTTAATTATTTTGAGAGTTGCATTTTTGTTGTTTTAATAATGTTCTGCTTTTACGGAAGTATTTTGAATGGAATTCAAGAAAGGTTATAACCAATTACGAAACTGTTAAGGCATAGTTGATTTTTACTATAGCGATTATAATCCAGAAAAAGTATTCATTAATATAAACATTAGGAATTTATGCCATTTTTTAACTTTAAAGTAAAGAAATTTTTTGAAAGTTTTTTAAAAAACCGCAGTATAGTATTCAAACTTAATACTCTGATGTTAGCTACCAGCTCTGTGATTCTTATCGTTGCTTTGCTTTTTAATTATCATTTCACTAAAAAACTCTTGTGGATATTATGCAGAAATCCAATTCAGGAAAAAATAACTTATCGGCATTGTTGGCTTCAATGGTTAAAAATAATCAGCATATTTTTGGCAGTTCACTAGCATTTGAACCATATGAATTTAAGGAAGAAATTGAATTTTATTCTCCATATGCCTACGAGACAAAATATGGCATAAAGATATATAATGAATCAATTGTAACTATTGATTACACTAAACTTGACTGGTACAGCAATCTGAAAGATGGAAAACAAGATTACTGGGCTGAACCTTACAGAGAAGAGTTAACCAAAAAAGAGCTTATTACATACTCTGTTCTTTTTTTTCAGAAGATAAAAGCATAAAAAAAATAAAGGGTGTTGCAAGAGTTGATATTTCTCTTCAATGGCTTTCAAAAATCATAAGAGAAATAGATAATAATGGAAAATTTTACGCAATGATAATAACGAAAGAAGGCAATCTTATATCTCGCCCTTTTCTAGGCGACTTTGTATCTCTCCCTTATTTGGAAAAACTCATTTCACGCTCTTATATAGGCAGCTATATAAGCTCTTATTTGAAAAACTATATATCTTACTTTTATATAGAAAGCCTTAAACCAGAAAACCTGTTTGATTACGCTAAAATCACCAATAATAAAAACCTTGAAAGACTCGGACGTAAAATGATTGCCGGCAAGTCTCAGTTTATACATATTTATTCTGAATTCGTCGGTGATTCCGGCTGGCTATATTTTGCACCGATTGGAAATAGAGGCTGGTCTAAAGCTTTGTTCTTTCCTGACAACGAATTGAGAAAATCTCTTAAAGAACTAAACAGTATAATAGTCTTTGTCTGTCTAAGTAGTAACTGCTCTGCTCATGCTTCTTATTTTCTTTATAACCAGAAAATTGATAGGATCTGTAATTAGATTGACACATTCCATGAACTTAATAAGCAACGGAAATCTTGATATGGAAATCGCTATTTCTAATAGCAATGATGAAGTAGGAATTCTTACCCGTTCTTTCAGAGATATGCAGAACTCACTGAAAGATTATATCGAGAATCTCAAGAGAACTACTGCAGAGAAAGAAAATTACCTTACAGAGCTCAAATTAGCCTCGTCAATTCAGAATTCCATTCTTCCTGATATAACTGATAAATTTAAGAGTGACTTGTTTGAACTATATGTCAAACTAATTCCTGCCAAAGATATATCTGGTGACTTCTATGATTTCTTCTATGTTGATAATCAGACTATTGCTATTACTGTCGCAGATGTTTCAGGTAAAGGTTTTTCTGCGGCTTTCTTTATGCGCATGGCAAAATTTGCCATAAAAAATATTTGCAATTCTTCAAAAAACCTGACTCCCGGAGAGGTGTTGACTGTTGTAAACGAGCTGATAATTTCTGAAAATGTTTCAAGTATGTTTTTAACTTGTTATTTAGCCTTCTACAACATCAATACAGGACTTTTCAGATATACAAACGCAGGACATCATGATCTGATACATGTCTTAAACAATGGAAATATCGAAGAAATGGGGATGATGAGGATTCCTTCAGTGGGTTTTTTCCAAAAAACAAAATATCAGAATAAAGAATTTATTCTAGGTAAAGGAGAAATGATAGCCATTTTTACAGATGGAATACCAGAAGCTTCAAATTCAGAAGCTGTGCAGTTTGGCAATGAAAGAATAAATGAACATTTTTCTTCGCAATATAAAGAAAAACTGTCCGATATAGGCGATTCTCTCATAGGAAAAGTTCTTGAATTTGAAGAAGGTCTGAGATTTGATGATATCACTATCCTGATCTTAAAACGAAAAGAATAATATTTATAGCACTGATTTTTTTGCTTCTGTTTGTTGTTTATTTTTTGATTTGCAATTCACTGTTTCCGTAATGCTCTATTTTTAAGGAAGTCTCTTGAATGGAATTTAAGAAAAGTTATACTCAATTATGAAGTTATTAAGACAGGAGTAGTTTTTACAATATGGAATGTAATCATGTATAACATTCATTTCTTTATTAATAGTTTATGTCATTATTGAACTTAATATTTAAAAATTACATTGTTAGTTTTTTTAAAAAACGCGGAATTGCTTTTAAACTCAATAATCTAATATTAGTTGTCAGTTCAGTGATTTTTATAGTTGCTTTGTTTATTAATTATCATTTTACGAAAATATTGTTAGTGAAGGATATTGAGAATCAAGCTGAAACGATTGCTAGAATTACTGCTGGAGAGATAGAACGCATTTTTATATCTTCCGAAGAGGTAGCAAAATTTCTTGTTTCGATTATGCAAAAGTCTGACTTGGGTAAGAATAACCTGGCAGTCATGCTGGCTTCAATTGTTGAAAATCATCAGCAGCTTTATGGTGGTTCACTAGCATTTGAGCCATATGAATATGACCAAAAAATTAAGTTTTATTCTCCTTATGCTTACGAGACAAGAAATGGAATAAAAGTTATAAATCAGCTCAGTGAAACAACAGATTACACAAAATTCCCGTGGTTCAGCAATCTGAAGGATGGAAAGCAAGAATATTGGACTGAGCCTTACAGAGAAGAGATAACAAAAAAAGAGCTTATTACCTACTCTGTTCCGTTTTTTTCCGAAGTTGAAGGCGTGAAAAAATTAAAAGGTGTTGCAAGAGTAGACATATCTCTTAAATGGCTTTCAAAAATTATAAAAGAAATTGATTCCAGCGAAAAATTTTACGCAATGATAATATCGAAAGATGGCAGTCTTATATATTACCCGTTTTCTGATAAGAAAGAACTAGACAACATATTTGAATATGCAAAGAAGAATAAGGAGCAATCTCTGGAAGAACTTGCCAGGGAGATGGCCTCAGGGAAAACTAATTTTCTGTATACATATGTTCCACTGCTGAAAGAAACAGCATGGTTATACTATGCTCCCATTGGTCATAAAGGTTGGGCTATCGCACTTTTTTATCCGGACAAGGAACTCAAGAAAAATTTAGCTCAAATCAATATTTTAATGATTACAATTTGTTTGCTTGGAATTGTTCTGCTTATGCTTCTTATTTTCTTTATAACCAGAAAATTGATAGGCCCTATAATTAGATTGACGCATTCAGTAAAATTAATAGGCAGAGGAAATCTTAATTGGGAAATTGCTACTTCCAATAGCAATGATGAAGTAGGAATTCTTACCCGTTCTTTCAAAGATATGCAAGATTCACTGAAAGAATATATCGAGAATCTCAAGAGAACTACAGCAGAGAAAGAAACTTACCTGACAGAGCTTAAAATAGCCTCAACAATTCAGAATTCCATTCTTCCTGATATAACTGATGAATTTAAGCGTGACCTTTATGAATTATATGTCAAGCTAGTTCCTGCAAAAGACATATCCGGAGACTTCTATGATTTCTTCTATATTGATAATCAGACTATTGCCATTACAGTCGCAGATGTTTCCGGCAAAGGTTTTCCTGCGGCTTTCTTTATGAGCATGGCAAAATTTGCCATAAAAAATATATGCAATTCTTCTAAAAATCTGACTCCTGGAGAGATTTTGACTGTAGTAAATGAACTGATAATTTCTGAAAAAGTCTCAAATATGTTTTTTACCTGTTATTTAGTCTTCTACAACATAAATACCGGTCGTTTCAGGTATGCAAACGCAGGGCATCATGATCTGATACATGTCTTAAGCAACGGAAAAATCGAAGAAAAGGGGATGATGGGGATCCCTCCGGTAGGTTTTTTCCAAAAAACAAAATACCAGGATCAAGAATTCATTCTAGGGAAAGGTGAAATAGTAGCTCTTTTTACAGACGGAATACCGGAAGCTTCAAATTTAGAAGATGTGCAGTTTGGCAATAAAAAAATAAACGAACATTTTTCTTTGAAATATAAAGAAAAACTTTCCGATATTGGTGATTCTTTAGTAGCAAATGTATTAGACTTTGAGGAACATCACAGATTCGACGACATTACATTGCTGATATTAAAACGCAATTAATGAGAACATTTACTATGATTTTGAGTTCTTATTATAAACTGTCACCAAACAGAAAGATTTATATTGCGACAGTATTAGGTCTTTTTTTTGGTATCTTTTCCGTGCAGAAATGTGAAGTTCTAGATAAGGATATTTCAGATTACAATTATCCCCTGCAAGTAGATTATTCAGGATGAATTAAAATGTATCTTATAAAAAAATATAATAAATGGTCATTGAGCCAGAAGATTTACTGCGCAACTGCTTTCGGTTTCGCTTTAGGCATGTTTTTCGGGATAAGATGCGAAGTGCTTAGTGCGTTTAACTCTGTGTTCATCAATTTTTTTCAGATTACTATCATTCCTTATATGATTTTCAGCATAATTAAGTCTATTGATTCTCTCTTTTATCTCTTCTTTATTTCAATGATAATATATCCGGTAATTATGAACAGATTTTACGGGATGAAGTATAGAAAATTTCTGGATTATTCGATTTCTGCAGGAATTGTTGCTTTTACTACCGGTAATGTATTTCTTGCACTTCCTGTAATATATGAACTTATGTATAAAGACGATTATTTAAAGAAATTATTATCGAGAGTAAATAATAATGATATTTTGAAAATGGTACAATTGGAAAACTATGACGCTTTTTATCTAGATCATAAAGTTGATGCATTGCTGACCACAGCCACGAAAAGATATGAATACTGGATAGAAGGCAAGACAGATGATATCGCTGTAGGCAGGCCTTGGTCTGTTCTTGACTGGCTTTTGGGCGAGAAGTACAAAATTAAAAAATATGAACAGAAAACTATTCACTCACACGGATTCTAGATTATAAAAAAGTAAAAAATTATGCTGGCAAAAAGAATTATACCATGTTTGGATGTAACAGGCGGAAGAGTCGTTAAAGGAACTAATTTCATTAACCTTATTGATGCCGGAGATCCTGTTGAGTGTGCTGTGGAATACAACAGACAATCAGCCGATGAACTTGTTTTTCTTGATATCACTGCAACCAGCGATGGCAGAAAATCAATAGTTGATATAATAGCCAAGACTGCGGAAAAAGTTTTTATTCCTCTTACAGTCGGAGGAGGAGTAAGAACTATAGAGGATATGAGAACTATGCTTAATTCAGGAGCTGATAAAGTTTCTGTAAACAGTGCAGCGGTAGCAGATCCTTCGATAATTAAAGCAGGCGCGGGGAAATTCGGAAGCCAGTGTATTGTTTTGGCAATAGATGCCAAAAAAGCTCAAAACGGCAGATGGAAAGTCTATACCCATGGAGGAAGAAAAGAAACTGTTCTTGATGCGTTAGAGTGGGCTAAGTACTGCGTATCATTAGGAGCTGGAGAAATTCTTCTTACAAGTATGGATAAAGATGGAACAAAATCCGGTTATGATATAGAATTAACTAAAATTATATCTGAGTCGGTAAATGTGCCGGTAATTGCTTCAGGAGGAGCAGGGAGCCTTGAGCATATGTATGATGTGCTAAATGCAGGTAAAGCTGATGCGGTATTGGCAGCAAGTATTTTCCATTTTGGACAATTTACTATTCCTCAGGCTAAGCTTTTTCTAAAAAACAAACACATTCCTGTCAGGATTTGACAGAGCTGGATGAATGAATGATAAAAAAGAAATAACTTTTGTTTCAAAGATCAGATCTCTGATTTGGCTTCTGGTCAAATACTTAATAGCTTTTTCCATTATAGGGTATTTGATTTTCAACAACTACCATTCATTTTTAAATGCTTTGGAAGAGATTGATTTATCATGGCTGATTTTTGCGATGATAGGGTATTTCTTAATGATGGTTAGCCAGGCTTTGAGATGGTATATGCTCCTCAAAGTACAGGGCATAATGGTTTCCTTTTTTGAAACTTTTTCTCTTACGATGCAGGGAGTCTTTTTTTCACTGGTTATTCCCGGGGGTGCAATAGGAGGAGATTTGGTAAGAACAACTTTCCTTGTCTCCAGAACTCCATCAGGCAATAAGCTTGCAGCAACATCTACTGTGTTTATGGATAGGTTCATGGGGATGTTTGCCCAATTTTTATTTGCACTTATTTTTGCCGTTCCATTTATAGCATCATTTGAAAGGATGGATAACACTTTGAAATATACTATTATTCTAATCCTAATTATAAGCGCGCTTGGCCTTGTTGCCGGTTTCTGTCTTGTTATTCACAGAAGGATTGAAAAGCTTCCGGGAATATCATTTTTAATCAAGTTTGCAGATAAGCTTACTAAAGGTTTTGTGACCAGAACATTTGAAATACTAGATGTCTATCACAGTCAAAAGATGGTGATGATATATTGTGTTCTTATTAGTATGGTTATGACACAACTTCTTATGTCTTTTCTTCTTTTTCTTATCGCCAAGGGGATTCACTGTGCAAATATAATAATTAATCCGTTAATTCTTTCAATTGCGCTTGGTAATACTGCAGGCCTTTTGCCAATTACACCGGGAGGCCTTGGCACGCGGGATGCTGTTGTGAAGGCTACCCTTACTGCAGGCGGCTATTCTTCTGGCGATGCAGTCGCGATGCCGCTTCTTTTGTCAATAATAATGTTAGTTGTTTCAATTTCAGGTGGACTATTCTTTCTTTTCCACAAGAGAAGTAAAAGAGAATACAAGATTATCAAAGAATAATGAAGCAGTTTCCATATATAATCTAGAAGTATATGATTCTTAAGGAAAAAAATAAAGCTTGTTTTCTTGACAGAGACGGAGTTATAAATGTTGAAAAAAACTATGTGCACAGAGTTGAAGATTTAGTTGTTTATGATGAAACATATAAGGCGATTGCCTTGCTCAGGGACAGAGGTTTTAAAGTCATTGTAATCACAAATCAGGGCGGTGTTGCCAAAGGCTATTACAAAGAACAGGATGTTTTTGCTGTCCATACAGAACTTGATAAACTTTTAGCAGCAAGGGATCTTTGTATTGATGCTTATTATTACTGTTTACATCATCCAGGCGGTATTATAAAAAAGTACGCGATGGATTGTGACTGCAGAAAGCCGGCTCCAGGGATGATTCTGAGGGCAGCAAGGGATCTTAATATTGACCTTTCCAGCTCTTTTATGGTTGGTGATAAAATGTCAGATATCAAGGCGTCCATAAATGCTGGCTGTTTAGGCATACTTGTAAAAACAGGCCATGGCTTTGAGCATATTGAATCTGCTGTCAAAAAAGGTATAATCATAAAAGAAAATATTCTGGATGCAGTCAGATATTTTATTGAAAATAAAATGTAGTGTTCAACACTCGGCTAATTAGTGTTGGTTCTGCCTAGTTAATAAAGCAATTTTCTATACATAAGGAAAAAGTTAATGAAAGTTCTATATATTGCCGCAGAGTGCAAACCTTTTTCTAAGGCTGGTGGAGTTGCTGATGTGGCAGGCGAACTGCCTCCTGAGCTGAAGAAACAGGGTGTTGATATTGAGGTACTTACTCCTCTCTATAAATCTGTCGAAAGGCATCATATAAAAGATTTTGGATTTAATTACAATGTATCATTTGAACACGAATCTGAGAAGATAAGTGTAAGTTATGGCGAGCTTGACGGGGTAAAAGTCAATTTCCTTGAAAATGAAAAATATTTTGGAGATAAATTTACAAGCATTCTAACATGCCATGCGTATATAGAATTATTGTCTAAAGCCATCAGGGAATCTTATTTTAATTCTCCTAATAATCTTATGTGCGATATATCTGAAGTTAAGGAACTTCCTTCTTTGACATCTTTTTCTCAGCCATATGTGCATTCGAAGTATATTCCCTACTACGATGATATAATAAGGTTCTCCTTTTTTTGCGCTTCATGTATAGAAATTATCAAAAGGATAAATCCTGATATTGTCCATATCAATGACTGGCCGCTGTGCTTCCTTTTTGGTTTTATGAAAATTGAAGGAATGACTCAAAAAAGAGTACTGACTATACACAATATAGCATACCAGGGGGTTATTGGGACAGGCGCTATCTGGAGATGGGATATAGGCAGGATTTTGCAGAATGATTTAACCAGGAAAGATTTTCTTAATCCTCCTGAAGAGGACACTCAAAGAAGTGTAAATCCTCTTTCTCTTGGAATAAAACTTTCAGACATGATAAATACTGTTAGTCCTACTTACTGTAAAGAGATGATGTTGAGCGAAGTTCCTTCCAGATACTTTGAAGGGGGAAAGGGACTAGAAAAAGTCATAAGAGAAAAAAATCAAGTTACTAGAGTACACGGTATTCTGAATGGAATCAGATACAATAATGATACAACAGAGGCTGCTTTCAGGGAAAAAATGTTGGAAAAAACTGCTGCAAGGAAAGAAATAACCGGCAGATTTAAAAAGCCAAACAACATACTTTTTGGTTTTGTCGGCAGGGCAGTAGAACAGAAATTCCTTCTTCTTTCTGAAAAAATAGAGGGTAAAAGTGTATTAGAACACCTTCTGGCTATAGATGGAGTGAATATTATTATTCTTGCTTCCGGCACACCAGATTATGAGAATTTTCTTAAATCAATAAATAAGGATAATTTCGATGCAGTCCTGACTTTTAATCCTGATTTGGCTCATCAAATAATCTTAGGTTGTGATGTTTTTCTTATGCCCAGTTTGTTTGAGC
The DNA here is from genome assembly GCA_001803205.1 of Lentisphaerae bacterium GWF2_38_69. Taxonomy (GTDB): domain Bacteria; phylum Verrucomicrobiota; class Lentisphaeria; order Victivallales; family GWF2-38-69; genus GWF2-38-69. Next base: position 21,940 of record MHBE01000062.1, read on the forward strand.
CCTGCGGTATAACTCAAATGGAAGCTATGAGCAATGCAACTTTGCCTCTGATAAGAGAAACGGGAGGGCTTAAAGACACGGTTAATTTATACAAGGAAGGAATAGGTTGCAAAACTGCAGATGGTTTTGGTTTTGATGGACAGTCAAAGGAAGAAGTTCTCAAGGGATTTATAAAGACTATAAAATTGGCCAGAAATCTTTATCTTAAAAAGAAAACAGTAATTAAGGCAATGCAGAAAAATGCTTTTTGCAAGAGATTCTTATGGGAAGACACTGCTAGAGAATATATCAGTAAGATTTATAAACCTCTTTTAACATCGACTGAAATCGAAATAAAAACTGCATCTGGGAAAAAAACGCCCAAAAAGAAGAAACTTGCACTATAGTTAATTCGAATATCTGTAAGAGGCTTTTCTGAGTTTGTCCATTATAGCTAAACCAATGCCTGATTCAGGTACTTTTTCTGCGACTATGTAATCAATGTCTGACTCTTCAAGTCTGTGAAGAGCTCCAAATAGGTTTGCAGCTGCCTCTTTTAGATCCCCTTTTCCCGAAAGAATCTCTACAGATTTATATTTTTCACTGTCAGCTCCTGTGAAAGATATTAGTCCGGCATTGCTTTTATTTAATGGAATCTCATATTCTCCAAGGATATAAATAGGCTTAATCGGGCTGTAATGAGATTTCAGGAGGCCCGGAGAAGATAACCCCTTATTTTTATCGATATGGCTGGAGCAGGGGAGAACTTTTTCCAAATCTTCTCTTGTTATTATTCCCTGCCGGAGAATAAGAAATCCGTCTTCTTTTAAACTTATAACAGTTGATTCTATTCCTACGCTGGTTGACCCGCCGTCAAGAATACATGGAAGGAATGGCAGCTGTTTTCTTACATGCTCGGCTTTTGTAGGGCTCAACTGCCCGAATTTGTTTGCGCTTGGTGCCGCTATCGGGCAATCTGACATTTTTATAAGATTAAGGGCAATATTGTTTGCAGGCATTCTGATTGCGACATTAGGCAAACCTGAGGTAATTATGTCAGGGACTATATTTTTTTTAGGCATGACAATAGTAAGAGGTCCCGGCCAGAATTTATCAGTAAGTTTATATATTCTTTCGTCTATTACAGATATCAGCCTGGTCAAATCTTCGATAACGGCTATATGGACAATCAGAGGATCGAATGAGGGTCTGGCTTTTGCTTCAAAAATTTTTGCAACAGCTACTGGGTCAAGCGCGTTTGCTCCAAGACCGTAAACTGTTTCAGTGGGAAATGCTACCAGCCCACCATGCCTGATAATCTCTGCCGCTCTTTCTATTTCTTTTAAATTCATCACCGTTGTTTACCATATTCTTTTATCAAGTGATCTATACTGAACAGCTTCGCAGATATGATTGAGCTGGATTGATTGGCTATTTTCCAGGTCAGCTATGGTTCTGGCTACTTTTAGAATTTTATCGAATGCTCTGGCGCTCAACTGCAGTTCGCTGATTGACTGTTTCAAATAATTTGCGCTTTCAGAATCAAGAGTGCAGAAAGTTTGAATTTCTGATGCTTCCATCTGGGCGTTAGAAAACTTTTTGCGTTTTTCAAGCCGTTTAAATTGAATTTCTCTGGCCGAAATCACTCTCTTCCTTATTTCTGCAGATGACTCTCCGGCAGGAGCTTTTAGAAGTTCATGTTCGCTTAATGGAGAAACTTCAATATGTATATCTATTCTATCCAATAGAGGACCGGAAATCTTCCTTCTATAACGCATTACATCAGAAGTAGAACATCTGCATTCTCTCTGGGAACTCCCATAATGGCCGCAAGGGCAGGGATTCATGGCTGCTACAAGCATAAATCTAGCAGGGTAGGTGCATGATCCTGAAGATCTGGATATTGTGACATTCCCATTCTCCATAGGCTGTCTTAGAACTTCAAGCACATTTCTTTTGTATTCAGGGAATTCATCCAGGAAGAGTACTCCATGATGGGCAAGTGAAATTTCACCCGGAGATGGATTGCTCTGCCCTCCGCCGAGAAGACCTGCGTCTGAAATAGTGTGATGGGGAGCTCTGAAAGGGCGGTTCTTTAAAATAGGCATGTGTTCTGGGAGTAATCCCATTATGCTGTGAGTTTTTGTAACTTCCAATGCCTCAGCAAGGTGAAGTGAAGGCAGTATCCCGGGTATTCTTTTAGCCAACATTGATTTGCCGGAACCCGGAGAGCCTATCATAAGAACATTGTGCCCGCCTGCCGCTGCAATTTCCAGAGCTCTTTTTACATAGAACTGGCCTTTAACTTCAGAAAAATCAGGAAAATTTTCAGGAAAAATATCTGAATTGAAATATACGGAATGATCAACTCTGGTTGGAATTATATCTTTTTTACCGGAAAGGAAGTCATAGGCCTCTTTTAAATGGGATATTCCGTAAACCGGAAGTTTGCCTGAAGCTATTGCTGCTTCTTCAGCATTGCCGGATGGAACCATTATAAAAGCAATGTCTTCCTTTTCCGAAGCCATCATTGCTATAGAAAGTATTCCTTTTACGGAGCGTATGGAACCGTCGAGAGCAAGTTCGCCAAGAATCAAACCGCACTTTACTTTATCTCCTTTTAGCGTGCCGTTGGCATGCAGCATGCCCAGAGCTATAGGAAGATCAAAGGAAGCCCCCTCTTTTTTTATGTCTGCAGGAGCGAGGTTCACAATTGTTTTTCCAAAAGGATAGGCAAGTCCTGAAGATTCAATTGCCGATTGAACCCTGTCTCTGGATTCTTTTACAGCGCTGTCAGGCAAACCTACTATATTTACATAGGACTCCTTTCCTGCTAAAGTGGCATTTACTTCTATGCCGACGATGTAGGCATCTATACCTGAAACAGCTCCGGATGTAACTGCAGAAAGCATGGCGATTTATCAAAGATCCTCCGTGTCATCGTTTTTATGAAAGTGTTCATAGTTAGGTTCTGCATATTTTACAAGGGCATCAGCTATTTCTTTGGGCAGATATGCATCTATTATTACTTCTGAATAATCATCAAATTTAGTATCTTCAGCTTTTTTAAACTCAATAGTCTTGTAATAGACCCCGTCTATAGAAAGCCCCCATGGCGGGTGTATTTTCTCATTGCATAATCTCATTGCAATCATAGAACCTTGCTTATCAAGCGAAAGTTGCAAGTTTACCTTATCAGGATCTGCCGTGGGGAGAACTGTGATTTTCTTGATAGACTTAGAGTTGAATTCATAGTGCTTTCTAACCCAGACTGTTTCTCCATTGAATGTGGGAATTTCCTTTTCTCCAATCGAAGCCCTGGGATATTTGATCATTTGATTGACTGAAAGAGTCCATTTGGGCAGATCCATCATATTTATATCGCCTTGCATATCCAAAGTTTTGCATGACACAAGGAGTAGAACTGCCATAGCTGAAAGAAATATTTTGTAATAGACTCTATTAATCATTTTGTCTTCTTCCTTATAAAAATGTTATTTCCTGAAATATAGATAATTTGATTTTTAAACAGTACAATGAAATTATAAAAGTTAAGCAAAGTTTTTTTTATCCTGTGCTTTGGATAAAGCTTCCTCTCTGGAAATTATGCCTTTATTTAAAAGAGTTTTAATGGTTTGATCCATCGAACACATTCCCATAGCAGTATTGTTTTCAATGATTGTTCTGATGTTTGAAGTTTGTCCTTCTCTTATGGTATTAGGAAGAGCTTCGGTCCACATAAGAACTTCGTGAACAGCTGCTCTGCTTTTCTTGTCAGCAGTTTTGCAAAGAAGCTGGGATACAATTCCCTGTATAGCTTCTGAAAGCATTACTTTAATTTGAGGCTGTTCATCAGCAGGAAAGACATCGATTATTCTGTCGATGGTTTTTGGGGCATTATTTGTATGAAGAGTCGCAAAGACCAACACTCCCATTGCCGCTGTAGTAAGAGCCAGTCTTATGGTTTCCAGGTCTCTCATTTCTCCGAGCAGAATTATATCCGGGTCGGATTTCATAGCAGATCTCATTGCTTCGGCGAAAGTTCTTGCATGTATGCCTACTTCCATATGCTCGATTGTTGATTTCTTATTCTGATGTACAAACTCTATAGGATCTTCAATTGTTATTATATGTTTTGAATAGTTTTTATTGATATAGTCAATCATTGCGGCCATTGTCGTGGATTTACCGCTTCCCGTAGGACCTGTTACTAGAACCAAACCGCTTGGAGTTTGGGAAATTCTGGAAAGGACTTCAGGAAGTTTGAGGTCTTCCACTGACAATATTTTTGAAGGTATGAGCCTGAATATGGCTCCCATACCATTAATATTATACAAAAAATTACTTCTGAATCTTGCCACACCTGGAATTTCATAGGCAAAGTCAAGATCCTTCTTTTCCATAAAAAGTTTCCATTTCTCTTCAGGGCATATCTCTTTGAGCATGCTTAGCATAAGATCCTTATCTATTACATCTTCTGTAATAGCAACTAAATCTCCTCTGATCCTTATTTTTGCTCGCTGGCTTACCATAAGATGCAAGTCAGACCCTCCCATAGTCGATACGCTAGTCAAAAGTTCATCAATAAGAGACATAATTAGAATTCCTATTTACCAAGTTCGATTTGCTTGCCGTAATTCTTTTTGTCCAAGACATTAAGCAGAGCTGTTTCTTTTGATATTTTTCCTTTTATAAAAAGTTCATAAACACATGCGTCCATTGAAGACATTCCTGCTTTGGACGCTGTTTGCATTATTGACTTCAAGAGGAATAGCTTTCCTTCTGAAATGGTATTGGCAATTGCCAGATTATTTACCAGAATTTCCGCGGCAAGGATTGTCCCGCCCTCTTTTTTCTGCAGAAGCCTTTGGCAGATTATTCCTCTCAAACTAGTTGAAAGCATGGCTTTTATCTGTGGCTGCTGAAAAGGAGGAAAGGTGTTTATAAGCCTGTTCAGGGTATTTGCCGCGTCAGATGTCTGAAGAGTGCCAATTACAAGATGCCCTGTTTCGGAAGCTTTGATAGCTATTTCAATGGTTTCCAGATCATTGAGCTCTCCTACGACTATAATGTCAGGGTCTTCTCTCAAAGAGGCTTTTATCGCGTTTGCATAAGATTGCGTATGACTGGATATTTCTCTTTGTGTAATATTGCAGGAGATGGATTCCTGAATGATTTCTATAGGGTTTTCGATCATCAAAATATGATCCTGCCGTTTTTTATTTACAACATTGACTATTGAAGCAAGAGTAGTTGTTTTTCCGCTGCCCAGTGGCCCTGTGACGAGAATAAGTCCGTTGTGATGAGAGAGAAAATAGTCGATAGTTTCTATGTTTGTCTTATTGAAGCCTAACTCTTCAAGAGTTCTTATTTTACCGGAAACTATATGAAATGAGATGCTCAAACCGTCTTTTTGGTTTATAAAAGTGACTCTATATCTTTCTTCTCTGCTGAAAGAAAGTGCAAAAGTTATTGTTTTTTCTTCATTGAATATATTAATCTGTTCTGGAGTCAGGAGAGCTTCAATAATAGAATCAGCTTCTTCTTTTGAAATAATCCGCTCATCTATTCTCTCTATTGCCAAATGTTTACGAATGAAAGCAGGAGCATTTGAAACCAAATGCAAATCGCTGGCTTCCTGTTCTTTCAGGTCATTAAGAAGTTTTCTTATGTAATCATAAATTTCTTTAGGGTCTTTAGCCTCAGGTTTGGAAAGTGGTGCGCTCCTGGAATTGATTTTTTGTTTTATCTGTACTTCTTCAGGGGGTTCGTTTCCTTCCTTTGCGTTGTCTATAGCCAGGCCTTTTGCCTGATCGAGAATTGCCAGAAAGTGGTCTGATTCTTCGCTGTTATTGAAGGATTTAATCTTATTGGCAAAAAATGAGGAGCAGAATTCTTCCAAGGCAGCTTCAAGGTTTACATTTTCAGGTATTTCGGATAAATCCTGTTCTGAAACAATCTGATTTACCTTTAGAATGTATAAGAACCATTTAGTTTCTAGTTTCATAATTTAATATAAACTAATTCCCGTATAGCATTTTTAATATTGTTTTTTGGCCATGGAGTCTGTTTTCAGCCTGATCAAAAACTATTGACTGAGGCCCGTCTATGACTTCATCTGTAAGTTCAAAGTTTCTGTTCGCTGGCAGACAGTGCATAACTTTGGCATGGCTTGGGGCGTGACTCATTAGTTTAGCGTTTACCTGATATGGTCTGATGAGCTGCAATCTATCCTGCGCGTCAGACTCAAATCCCATACTAACCCATGTGTCTGTATAGATGAAATCAGCATTTTTTACAGCTTCTATTGGATCATTGACCCAGTTGACTACACCTTCATCAATGCATTCTTTGATTAAATTTGGATTTGGAGCAAATTTCTCAGGTGAAGCAATTGTAAGTTTCATGCCTGCTACTCTGCACGCGTCAGCAAGAGAGTTTGCTACATTGCATGCGCCATCGCCTAAAAATGCCACTCTGATATTTTTAAAAGTCCCGTTTGTATTTTCAAAGATAGTGAACAAGTCGCAGAAAGCCTGACAGGGATGGTATTCGTTAGTCAGCGCATTAATAACCGGAAATGAAGAATTTTTGGCAAATCTCTGTACATCGCTCTGGGCATAAGTTCTTATAATAAGCCCATGTATGTATCTGCTTAATACTGTGGCTGTATCTTCAAGTGTCTCACTCTTTCCCAATTGAAGTTCCTTGTGATTAAGAAAAATACAGTGTCCTCCCATTTCATTTATAGCAACTTCGAAGGATACTCTGGTTCTTGTAGAGGGCTTTGCAAAAATAAGCCCGATCGTTTTTCCTGAGAGTATTTTCTCTTCATTCTTTCCTCTTGAGGCTTTATTTTCTGCTGTTTGCTTCATCAGTTCGATAATATCGTTATTATAGAGGTCTTTAATCCGTAAAAAGTCTTTCATGGTTATGCCTTATATACTATTGTTTTGGATTTTAATCAGTACCTGGTTCAGGATGGATATTCCTTTTCTTAGAACTGATTTGCTGATATTTAGAGGCGGATAGAATCTTAGAGTATTTTCGCCAGCAGTTATAATAAGAAGCCCTTCCTTCTGGGATAATTTGCAGACATCCTGAGCTTTTTCGGCAAGTTCCACTCCAATCATTAATCCCACACCTCTGACATCCTTTACAATTGGAAAACGCACTTTAAGTTTATTAAGTTGTTTCTTCGCGTATTCGCCCATCTTCAAACAATTTTCAAGAACCTTGTCATGTTTAAATATTTCCAGAGTAGCCATGGCAGCAGAACATGCCAGGGGAGTGCCGCCGAAAGTGCTTGCATGTGTTCCAGAAGTCAAAATTTCTCCAAGTTTCCTTGAGGCAATAAATGCTCCAATCGGATAGCCATTGCCAAGAGCTTTTGCCATTGATATCAGGTCAGGTTCAATATCATAATTCTGATAAGCAAAAAGCTTGCCGGTTCTTCCCATGCCGGATTGAACTTCATCAAACATCAGGAGGATTTCTTTTTCATCGCAGTAAGTTCTGAGTTTTTTCATGTATTCGATTTCAGCAGGTATAATCCCGCCTTCGCCTTGAACTGGTTCCAATATGATAGCAGCAACTTTATTTCCGGAGTTTTCAACTGCCTGCGCAAGTGATTCCATATCGTTGAATGGAACCTGAATAAAACCGTCCACTCTAGGTTCAAAACCTTTCCTGTATTTATCTCTGCCTGTAGCTGATAATGTGGCAAGAGTCCTTCCATGAAAGGAGTTTTCCATTGATATAACTATATATTTGCCTTTTGAATTGCCCCATTTTCTGGCAAATTTAATCATGCCTTCATTGGCTTCAGCTCCGCTGTTGCAGAAAAACACTGTTCCGTCTAAACTGTTTTCGACAAGCTTCTTGGCTAAAAGAGGCTGTATGTCATTCATATAAAGGTTCGAGACATGAACTAGTTTTTTGCTTTGCTTTGAAATGGCTTTTGAAATAGCTTTGTGGGAATGTCCTAGATTGCAGACACTTATTCCACAGGTAAAGTCAATATATTTTTTCCCGTTTGAATCCCAAACGAACGAGCCTTTCCCCTCTACAAGCATTATTGACTGGGAATAGGTGGGCATTACGAAGTTCTTCTGAGCTTCCAAAGATTCTGTATATCTGTTCATTTAGTACTGCAGATTCCTCTTTAAAATTAATTAACAAGAAGAAACTATGCTTTCCGCAAAGACTTCTATTGTGTACATCTAAAGTTAATAACTATTTGGAAAAATGTAAAGAACGCAAGAACTATAAAGTATAAAACTGGACAAGTTTGGTTTGCAACCACGGGCGTCTCGCCCGTATTGTGGAAAAGTGCAGATTGGCACCATGGGCAAGATGCCCTGCTACATTTTTCTAATGAAATTCACCCTCAGATGCTCTCCGGGCTATAACTAAAAAAGGCAGGGAACTAAGTTCCAACCTTTTCTGTGAAATAATACTTATCGGGTTATTACTGTATCACCCTTTCAACCGACTGTGTATAGTTGTAGGTGTTTGTTCTGTGGGACTCAGAACTACATGCCGTAGCCTTGAAAACATACTTCTTGACGCTTTCGAGTCCTGAAATATATCCTCTTGATGGACCAATAATTAACCCTTTCCAATCTTCGACTTTCTCGGGAGCTGGCAATTGGGAGAAGATTATTTTATATTCTTTGGCGTGCTTGAGGAGGTATTGCAGTTTTTTAAATCCTTACTATAATACTATAAGTAATACTAATAAGTAAGGAGCATCTAAAATGTTAAGCACTCTTACATCAAAAGGACAGATAACTATACCTGTCGAGATAAGGAAAAAACTTGGCCTTCACACAGGGAATAAGGTAAATTTTATATTTAAGAACAATGTTGTTGAGATAGTTCCTACAGATATTTCGGTTAAATCGTTAAAAGGAATTGTTCCTAAACCAGCTAATCCTGTTACGATCGAAGAAATGAATAAGGCAATAGAGGATTATCATGGTAGGAATTGATACAAATGTCCTTGTAAGGTACATAACTCAAGATGATTTAGATCAATCGTCTATAGCTTCAGAGTTTATAGAGAAGAATTGCACTTCAGATACTCCTGGAATAATAAATCAGGTTGTGCTCTGTGAGCTTGTCTGGGTTTTAAAATCAGCATATTAAGTTCAATAAAGAGACTATCATTCTTGTTTTAAAAAACTTGCTATCATGCTTGGGCTTTGAAATATTAGATAGAGACTGCGCATGGACAGCTTATCAGGAGTATATGGAAGGCAAAGCAGATTTTTCCGACTATTTCATTGCACAAATCAATAAAGCGCATAAAGCTGAATATACTGCCACTTTTGATAGAAGTTCGTCTTTAAGAAATTCTAACTTTCTACTTCTTAATAAAATATAAAAGAAATGATCAGTAGAATTGAGGTCAGGCTAAAAAACACAGGCTCATAACAACGAAAGGCACTAAAACACACGAAAATTTGATTGGGACAACTCTTATGACTTTTTCTGCCTTTTACAATAAAATCTCTTATGTAAAATTAATTACATGTGAGGGATATAGACTTGAAAGCATCTTCGATTTTACTTTCATGGCTTGGGATTACTGATGTAAAAGACTCTAAAGGCATTGCACAGAGCCTCGAACCTATCTGTCAGGTATAATCTATGTCAAAAGCACATCCATTTCAAAAATTCAATCACCTCTTATCTAAAGGTAAAACTGAAGAAGATGTAAAAAATGCCTATGTTTCAACTCTTGATATAAATTATGACACATCTGACAGACACCGACACTATTCACTCTCAATATACCGATGACGAAATGATTTTCGAATTTTAATGTGACATACTCCAAATATATATGGTAGGGCAGTTTCTTCGTAAACCGCCGGGTGACTGTAGTCACCTTTTATAAGCGGACGCTAACGCTTCTGCGTTATAAACTACGGAGCTTGCCACGCTCTGCATGGATGCGTCACTACCCAATTTTTAAAAAACTAATTCGATTATGCTATAAAATCTGATAGAATCAAACAAATAAAAATATAAGCAGGATAGGCAAATGGCATTTTTGGAATGTGAATTCTTTTCTGAAGCCCGTGGTATCTGTTCTAGCATGAATGTTATTATCCCTCAGAAATCCCTGTAAAGCTTTTGTAACATGTAAGTGCTGTGATAGCAGGTCTGTTATAAATAGAAATTCTTATCTTTTAAACCATTTTTTCCTTTGAAATTCATATTTAATTAGAAAATTTGTACAAAAATAATCAGGAAAATCGTTTTTTATATATGAAGAAAAGGCTATTGTTTGCATGAACTAAAATAATATTTTTTAATTTATTTAACTTTTTGTGCAAAATAGCATAAATGCTTTTCGTCAATATTAATTTTAATAGAGGATTAGATTTGTTATGAATACAGAACAGAAAGAAAAAAAAACAGATGTAAGAGTTAATGATATCCTTCTGGGACCTTTGGAAAGACCCGCTCTTGCTTTCTTCTGCAGGAATATGCCTAGCTGGGTTACTCCTGATCATTTAACAATACTTGGAGTTATTTCCTTCATCTTGATTGGCGTTAGTTACTATTTAGCCAATTTCAGCCCATGGTTTTTATGGCTTGCTTCTTTTGGACTTGTGCTTCATTGGTATGGAGACAGTTTAGATGGTTCTTTAGCAAGATTCAGAAAGATTGAAAGGCCTAAATTCGGATACTATGTGGATCATATTGCGGATGCTTATGCAACAGCGATAATCTGCATAGGGATTGGATTATCACCTTATGTTGATTTCTCCTTTGCCATGCTGATACTTGTAGGCTATCTTCTTATGTCGATTTTGGTCTATATAACTTCAAATGTAACAGGCATTTTTAAAATTTCATACGGGAAATTCGGTCCAACAGAAATGAGAGTTCTTGTAATTCTGGTTAATATGTACTTTTTCTGGGGGATAAATCCTATGCTTAATTTAGGCTTATTCCATATAAAATTCCTGAATCTCGGGGCGTTGGCTGTAGCTGTATTTCTCTATGTGCTCTTTATTATTCACAGTCTTAAACCTCTCGGGGAAATAGCAAAACTGGACAAACCCAAAGAATAATTAGTTTAAAAATAGATAGCTTAGAAATTTTATTCCTTAGCTACCGCAAAGAAATTATAAAAGACAATGATACTTAATTGTAATGTTGTCTTTTTTCTTTTAAAAGATAGCTTAAATTCAGTTTCAACACAAACAACCAGAGTATATGAAACATTTATTGCTCTCTTCTTACTTAAAACATCTCGAAATAATAAGTTGTGAAGTCTGTAACTTTTTTGACTTTGAAGTATCAGCTGTTTCTAATAACTCTTTAAATGTAAAAGATAATTCTGTATTTGTCGCAGTTAAAGGTACGGAAACAGACGGGCATAAGTACATCAATGATGCGATAGCAAGAGGCGCCAGAGCAGTTTTTCATAACCAGGAGATTCAAAAACAGTCAGGAGTTTCATATATAAGAGTAGAGGACTCATATTATGCATACGCTCTTTTGTGCGAAAAATATTTCGATGAACCATCTAAAAAATTAAAACTCATAGGAATTACAGGCACTAACGGCAAAACTACTTCAGCCTATCTACTTAAAAGCGTTCTGGAGTCTCTCGGAAAAAAAGTCGGCTTGTTATCGACAGTTGAATATTCATTTGGTGACAGAGTTATTTCTGCACAAAGAACTACTCCTGAGGCATTTGAATTGCAGACTGTTTTTCACAAAATGGTTGAAGCAGATTGTGAATATTGCGTAATGGAAGTCTCAAGCCATGCGCTAGATCAAAGGAGAATTGGAAGCGCCAGATTTGATGGAGTGATATTTACTAATCTTTCCGGAGATCACCTTGACTATCATAAAGATATGAAGAGCTATTTTCTTGCAAAAGAAAGATTGTTTACAGAATATTTAAAAAAAGCAGGAAAGGCCGTAACCAATTGTGACGATCCATATGGAAAGAATTTAGGAGTAACAACCTTCGGATTATCTGATATTTCTGATTATAATATAATTCCTTCTAGAGACCTGTTTTCCAGGTGTATGGATGGGATTATCAACAGCGGTGAAACTTTTATATTAAGTCCGCATCTCCTTGGATTATACAATTCTTACAATGTAGCTGGAGTTTTTGCTCTTCTTTCAGAACTTGGATTCAATAAACAAAAGGTAGCCCATGCTCTTTCAGAAAAGATTTCTGTACCGGGCAGACTGGAAAGAATATGTGGAAGAAAGAACATCCTTTACTTTGTGGACTATGCTCATTCTGATGATGCTCTCAGGAGAGTTCTAACCGCGCTAAGAGAGTTAAAACCGAAGAAACTTATATCTGTTTTTGGATGCGGCGGCAATCGTGATAAAACCAAGCGCCCCAGAATGGGAAAAATATCAGCTGAACTTGCGGACTTTACTATAGTTACTAGTGATAACCCCAGAAAAGAAGTCCCATCCGAAATAATTAAAGACATATTGGAAGGAATCCGTATCACGGGCGTCCCACCCGTGAATGAAAAAGAAGATATCCACGGGCGAGCCTGCCCGTTGCCGGAGTCGGCCAGGGACGCCCGTGGTACGGGGAAATACAATGTAATTGAAGATAGAAGAAGAGCGATTTTCGAAGCTGTAAGGATGGCGGAAGAAAAGGATATTGTTCTAATAGCAGGTAAGGGACATGAGGATTATCAGGAAATTATGGGCGTAAGATATCCGTTTTCTGATAAAGAAGTTCTTAAAAAAGCAATTAATGAAGTTGAGGGATTACGAAGCTAAAAATGAGAAAGATATTTTATAATGGCATTTTTTTCATAGCTTTGCTTTTTCTGTCTTTCTCTGTTTCAGCCCAGGATGATGATATTCTGAGCAAGCTTCAATCAGCAGTCGATCCTAAAGGCATACTTGCCTCTTCAAAAACAAAGATAAGTAGTGGAACGGTAGAAATACCGATACTCAAGATCAAAGCTGAAGTTATTTCCTATTACAAAAAACCTGATAAATACAGGATTGATACAATTCTGGAAGACGGAACAAGAGAGATAAGAAGTTACGACGGAGAAAAGGCTTTTAAATGGAACTCAAATGAAAATACTATAAAGGAAATTGAAGGTTCTGATAAGAAAGCAATTATTCTGAGTGCCTATCTTCAAAACCCAGATATGCAATTTTGGAACAAGGAAATATTCAGTTTTGTGGAAGAAAAAGACTTAAAGGTTTCCTGTACACTTAAGAAGGAATTTGGATTTGATTTACCTGTATGTTTGTACATAGACAGAAATACCTTCCTGATTTCTCAAATGGATATGCCTACTGTAATAATGGGAAATGAATTGAATCATAAGATTACGATAAAAAGTTATAGGAAAAAAGGGAACTACCTTGTTGCCGAAAATGTAAGCAGCTCTATATTGGGGGCGGAAATGAATTATCATTTGACTAATATCAGTCTTAATGAAGACATAGAAGATTCATTTTTTACAGAAATAGACAAGTGATTAAAAGTACCACGGGCGTCCCTGGCCGTCTCCGACTTGCTCGGGCAGGCTCGCCCGTGGCACGGAGTTAAGAAAATATGTTTACCGAAAAAGCAGAAATTTTATCTAACAAGAACTTAAAAGGAGACTATTATCAGGTGGATTTTTATTCGCCCAAGATAGCCGAGAATGCCAGAGCCGGACAGTTCGCCCATGTGCAGATAGGAAACATGGAAGCTCATATATTAAGAAGACCCTTTAGTATCTTTGATACCAGAAAAGATGGAACTCTTTCTATTGTGTATAAGGCAGTAGGGCACGGAACTAAAGTTCTGTCTGAAATGAAATATCGAGATATCTGTGATATCCTTGGGCCTCAGGGCAATGCTTATACTCCCGCCACTGAAAATATTTATCCTGTTATAGTCGTAGGTGGATACGGTGCTGCTGCTGCTTATATGCTTGCAAAGGAAGCCAAAATAAAAGGAAAACTCCTTATTGGAGCAAGGACTAAGGAAGATTTGATTCTTATTGATAATTACAAAGAATTAGGATTTGAAGTTGAGATAGCCACAGAAGACGGCAGTATGGGGCGTAAGGGACTTGTCACAGAGTTGCTGTCTCCATATCTAAACAGGAAAAACTCTATGATTTATGCCTGCGGACCGAATGGAATGATGTATGCTGTTGCTAAACTTGCCAGAGCAAACGATTCAATTTGTGAAGTAAGTCTGGATCATCCGATGTGCTGCGGCGTGGGAGCATGTTTTGCCTGTGTGGTAAAAGTTTATGACAAGAAGAAAGAGAGTTGGGTCTATGCAAGGTCATGCAAGGAAGGGCCGGTTTTTAACTCAAAAGACATTTTTATAGAGTAGGGGGGGGGAGAAAAATATGGCTGATCTTACTACAAAATTAGGCTCTCTAACTTTGAAAAATCCGGTAATGACTGCTTCTGGCACTTTCGGATATGGCAGAGAATATGCTTCCTTTTATCCTCTTAACTCTCTTGGCGCGATAGTTGTTAAAGGTATTTCACCATTTCCGCACCATGGCAATCCGGTACCAAGAATTTGTGAAACAGCTAGCGGTATGATGAATGCCATCGGCCTTCAAAATCCGGGCGTTGAGGATTTCATCAGGAAAGATGAATATCTTCCTTTTCTAATAAGAGAAAAGGCCACAGTAATTGTAAATATCTGGGGCAAGAGCATCAGCGACTACTGCAAGGTGGCCGAAAGGCTTGACTGCGTCGAGGGGATAGCTGCTCTAGAGATTAATATTTCCTGTCCAAATATTAAGGAAGGCGGTATCGCCTTTGGTACCGATCTTGGACAGGCGGCAAAAGTGGTTTCACAGATAAGAAAGGTAACGAGAAGGCTTCCGTTGATTACAAAACTCAGTCCTAATGTAACCAGAATTTCCGATTTCGCGAAATGCGTAGTGGATGCCGGATCAGATATGGTTTCGCTTATAAATACTTTTACTGCCATGGCTATTGATATTGAAACTAGAAAACCGAAAATAGCCAATGTTTATGCGGGTTTGAGCGGCGCGTGTATCAAACCTATAGCAGTCCGCATGGTTTACGAGGTTGCCAAGGCTGTCAATGTTCCTGTAATAGGCATGGGAGGCATATTCAGCGCGGCTGACGCGATAGAGTTTTTTCTTGCCGGAGCAGATGCCGTGGCAGTCGGAACAGCAAATTTTATTGACCCGATGGCATCTATGAATATATTAAATGGAATCAGTGAGTATCTTGATGCGCATGGATATAATTCAATATCTGAACTCATTGGTAATTTGAACTTATAGAGAAACTCGAAGCACGAATCCCGACTTTTTCGGTATCGACTAAAATATAAAACGAAAGAGGTTTATCAACTAATTACGCCAATTTTTACTAATTATTCCAACTGATTTTTTGTTAAAAATCAGATGAAAGAGTTATTTAAAATTCGTGCTGATTCAAGTAATTCGTGGACAAGAAAGAATTTGATTTTGAAGCTTTAGAATTTAGAATTATTTATAGGAGGTTATCTTATGTTTTACTTTGATCCAATGTATTTAATCTTTGCCGTTCCCGGACTTATTCTTGCCTTGATGGCATCTTTCTATACTAAATCGACATTTGCCAAATATTCGCAGGTCGGGGCATCTACAGGACTGTCCGGAGCTATGGCTGCAAAAAGGATGCTGCAGTATGCAGGAATTTATGATGTGAAAATTGAAGAAGTATCCGGTTTTATGTCTGACCACTATGACCCAACTACCAAAACTCTCCGTCTTTCTCCTGATGTATTTAAAGGTAAAAGCCTCTCTTCAATGGGGGTTGCCTGTCATGAAGCAGGCCATGCGATTCAACATGCAAGAGGTTATGCTCCGTTGAAACTCAGGACTATGATGGTGCCAATGACAAATATCTGCAGCACTATGTCATATTTTATCATTTTTCTGGGCTTTGTGATGTCCAAGGAATTGATACTGGTCGGCGCGATTCTATTCAGCGTGGCAGTGCTGTTTTCAATAATCACCCTTCCTGTCGAGTGGGATGCCAGCGCCAGAGCCAAAGAAATGCTTGTAAGCGCAGGGATAGTCACCCCTAATGAAGCCAGAATGTCAGGTGAAGTACTAAATGCCGCATTCCTTACTTATGTCGCCGCCGCTGTCAGTGCAATTCTCACACTGCTCTACTACCTTCTTCGTTCAGGCGTTTTCGGCGGAAGGGACGAATAGTCTTTGCGGACTTGAAAAAGCGATGGTTAAGAATTTTAGAGTAACGGGTTGTGCAACGGGTGCCGTTATGCTTTGCAAATGGTATTCATTGTGCTGTTGGTTGTCTGTTGCTGGCCACCTCTTCTTTCTTTTCTTGGGCACGCATTCTTCTTCTTATGAGAATATAGAATCCAGAGTTTCGGCATCCGTTCTTTCACGGCTTTAATGAATGCCTCAACCTGCTTATGAATGAATTGCTCTGCTTTTTCCATAGTTTACGGACTTCCCTTATTTAGTAAGTCCTTTTTGTTTTTGAGTTAGCATTATTGAAAACAATGTTGTAAAGCTTATGACAATCCTAAGTTTTTCAGGACTTTTTTGAAGCCTGTTAGATAGGCATTCCCCCAATCGTCAAGTTTGCCAAATGACTTGTGATCTATTACTGAGATAACAAATCTATTCACATCTTTGAGGATTACTTTCGCATTGCTTATTGTTGCTTTATCTCCTCGAAGAAACTTCGGTTGTGGTATGCATTTAGGCTTAGTTATACGTTGTTTCGTTAGGTGTGCTATGAATTTGTTTATCGAATTCCTTGTAAACATCTTATTGGCTTGAAAACCAACAAGATTCTTGGTATCATATTGTTTATCAATTCCAAAAGAAGAGAAATTTTTGCACATTATAAAATCATCTGTACTGTCTGAATTATACATAAAATCAAATAACAACCGAATTTTAACCAGAGCAATAGATTTCAGTACTTCAGAGGGTGAAAACTTACCTATACCTACATCATATATCAATTGGCTTTGCCATTTTCCAGTTGTCCATGCCTGGATAGCAATGCCAAGAGTAAATGCTTCATAAAGAATACATCTAATTATTGATTCCGGAGCTTCTATGTCGCCATTGTAGTGCAATGGGTTTTTGTCTATGCCAATGCATTCAGTGCATTTTTTATTCATATGCTTCCTTCTTACTGAAAGTTTACTTATCAGGTCATTATTTCTGAGCGTGTCCTCAAGTTGTCTTGGGTGGTTAGCAATTGCAGTCAACGGTGCCCGTAGCCGAAGTTGCCGCAGGGTACTCCCGGAGGCAATTTGGGTGAAGGCGGTACTCCTCCAGAACCGGATACGGATTGTTGGACATAGTAAAGCCGCTTAATACTAATCTATTTTTTTATTCTTTTTTTTATATCTTTCTAAAGCTTGTATTAAACGCTTTTTTAAAGATTCATCATTTGTTTTATTTGACAGCTTTTCAAAAAAATCAAAGAGATTAGGAAAATTATCTAATCTTTTATTGATTAAATTCCTTGTATTAGCTGATTTTGCCATTTCAATTAATAGGCAAAAATCTTCTTCTGATTTTGCATATGATTGAATTTCTGGAATCATTACTCTAATATGTCCTGGTAATGAAGAAAATTGAGATTCTAAATTTTTACCTTCATCTGTATTCCAAAATTCTCGTCTAAATTTTTTTTCAAGTTTTTTTTGAGCTGTTTTTCCTGATAATTTAATTTCATTTTTCCTATATTTACCAATTAATTTTTTCCTTAATAATCTAATTTGTATAGGAATTTTTTCATTATCAATAATAGGATCCCCATAAACTGGTAAATCTTCAATATCAATATTAAGTTCTATTGAAAATAAATTTAAGGGTTTATCTGCTTTCTTTTGATTACAATCTTTACAACAAGTAACAAAATTTATCATTTCATTTAAACCGCCAGCAGAAAGCGGAATTAAATGATCTATAGTTAAACTATCCTTTGGAAATGAGTTGCCACAATATATGCATTTATAATCATCTCTTTTATAAATTTGAGAACGTACTACTTTTGGAATACCACCTCTTCCAAATTTACTTTCATGTGTAAAACGATCTTCCATAATTTTACCCAAAAAATTGCGGCTTTATTTCGTCTAACGGTTCATGTTTACAAACAAGTTAATATTTCCTTAAAATCTTGTTGCCGGATATCCGTAATAACAGGTTGTTTTTATTTTTTCTCTTAACTGCGAATAATCCCCTGTTAGGAATTCTAACTGGTTGATAAGAAAAGGCAAGAGGGAGGGGAGAGATAGTGAATGGGGGGATAGTGAATAATGGATAGTTGATAATGGATAATGGAGGGGGAATTTTAGATTGAAGAGATAGAGAAATTAGAGCAGAATTCAAGGTTGGCAGAGAAGGGAGAGAGTCCACGGGCGAAGCCTGAAATTTTATCAAGAAAACTTTGAATATCCAATATCGAACAATGGAATATCCAATAACGAAGTGAAAATGCTTTGAATTGCATTTTCCTTGAAAATTGAGTGTTTCGTGTTGGGTGTTGGTTATTCGGTTTCATCCCAGATTTGAAGGGAAGAATAAGAGGGCACGGGCGAGATCAATGCTAGAACGCATGACTTTGCGCCCATGGTACGGGCAGGGCAGATATGGTTTTGTGTTCGTATCACGAGCGTCTCGCCCGTGGTACTGTTTGAGTCAAGGAAGAGGATCGTGTTTATACCCAGTTTTCGAGTTTAAGATTTTTTATACGGTTAAATTCATCAGTATTATTCGAGACTAATGTGAGGTTTCTTGCAATAGCCTGAGATGCTATCTGTAAATCGTAAGAGCCGATTATCTGACCTCTCTGTTCCAGGTCTGCTCTTAAAATTCCGTATATTTCGGTATCATTATCGTCAAAAGGCAGGATGTCGAAAGCTGATACAAAATTGAGTAGAGCGCATCTGTTCTTCTCTCTGAAGCGGCTTTTTGATACGCCATACTCGAGTTCAGCAAGCGAAACAGAAGAGAGTTTTATCTGATGAGGTTTGAGGCTTTTTACCTTATCTATAATTAGTTGAGATTTTCTATTAATAGCATATATGCAGATATTTGTATCAAGCATGTATATCATGGAGTTTATCTTTTCTGCATTTCTGGCTGAGAGCGGCCTTCGGTCATGAAGTCTTCAGAAAATTCATTCAAGCTTTTTTCAAAAGCCTCCCATGGGTTTTTTTGAGGGAAAAGCACAATTGTTTTTCCTATTTTCTGAATGAAGAGTTCTTTTTCTTTAAGCTGGTATTCTTTTGGCAGTCTTATTGCCTGGCTGTTGCCGCTCGTGAAAACTTTGGAAGTGAGCATAATTGATTCCTCCTGATTGTATTTGAGTATATACTGTTGTATCTACACAGTCAAGTATGCTTGCAATGTATAAACTTTTTATGATTTAGATTTGAAAGAGGTCTTTGTGAGCGGATTCCTTAATGAACCGTTTTCGAACTGCTGTGTATAAACTGTTATCATATTGTTATTCTTAAAGTGTTTTTCCAGTTTCTGAGGAGCTTTTTCTAAAACAGGATTATAAGCAAGAGAATCCCGCCGCGATGAATTCAATATTATCATATCGTTTTTATCTATTTCGCGGGATAAAACAAGAAAGTCCTCCCAATCCCTGAATATTTCATAGACAGGTTTTACGCTGATGTTGTTTTTTGTCAGTGTATCGGTTATCGCTGAATGGGTTTTTTCTTCACCGAAAACGATTATTGGCAGTGTATATTCCTGCGCCAGCCTGGCTATTTTTTGAACAAGTACTTTGAAGCCGTAATTCTTTTCTGTCAGCGGAGGGGCAATAAAAATTATTTTATCCTTGTTGATTAGCGGTTTAACAAAGCGGCATACGAATATGTTCTTATCCGGCAGATCATCCACGATTGAATTGATTTTTTCTCCGAAAAGTTTATCGAAGAACCTAGCTTTTTGCTGCCATGCCATAACCAATATATCAGATAAGATTTCCCGTGATATTCTTACAGTTCCGCTTACCATATTATGATCTATTGTGGCAATGGTTTCGACTTGTATCTCTGTTTCTGAAGTATGCTTTGTAATGCCGTTGAGTTTCTTCTGATACTTAAGGATATTAACTTCTGCTTCGTCATTATTTGGAACTACTGAGAGCAAAGAAATGGGATTATCGGATTTCCTGTCTTTTATAAGCGATGCGAATTCAAGGAGTTTTTCCACTTCAGAATAGTCTGATACAGGGATAAGAATGTGCTCATTGGAAGAAATTTTCTTCAAGGCTTCTTTTACATCTTCCCCTTCTGTTTCCAATGCCATTCTCTTAGCTGCTTTTTCCGTTATAAATGAAGCTATAAGACAGGTTATGAGAATTAGTATTATAGTACCGTTGAATACATTGATATTGAGTATATTTGCCTGATATCCTACAAGGATCACCGCAAGGGTTGCCGCGGCGTGAGCGCTGCTCAGTCCGAAAATCAGCTTTCTTTGAGAGGATGAATATCTGAATATAAGCTGAGTAATAAGAGCAGCTATCCACTTGCCTGACAAAGCAACTACAGTTAAAACCCCCGCGACTATTATTGCTCTTGGGGAATGGAAAATGACCCGTATGTCCACAAGCATGCCTACTGATATCAGGAAGAATGGTATAAAGAGAGAGTTTCCTATGAATTCAATTCTGTTCATTAAAGCCGAGGATTGAGGAATGAGAGGGTTGAGGGCAAGCCCCGCCAGGAACGCTCCTATTATCGGTTCTATTCCTGCTGACTGCGCAAGAAAAGCCGAGAAAAAAACTGCCGAAAGGACAAATATATAATGAGCGTGCTTTTCGCTCTCTAGTTTTTCAAAAAACCATTTGGCAATCTTGGGAAGCAGAAGAAAGACAATCAGAACAAAAACTATCAATGATACGCCCAGTTTTATCCAGAAGAGATAGTCCAGAGTTCCCTTATCGTTACCTAATACAATTGCCAGAATCAGGAGTACGGCAGTATCTGTAAGAATTGTACCTCCTACCGTAACGGCTACTGCCTGATTCTTGGCAAGCCCGAGTTTACTTACAATAGGATATGCTACAAGTGTATGAGTGGCAAACATGCTTGCGACAAGCAAACTGGCGTTGAAACTGTAATCAAGGAGCCAGTAGCAAACAGGAAATCCTATACTCAGAGGAAACATAAATGTAAAAAAACCGAATAGAAAGCTTTTGTATTTGTAGCTTTTAAATTCGTTAATGTCCAGTTCAAGCCCGGCTATGAACATTATATAAAGCAGTCCTATCGTTGAAAAGAGGTCAACTGCAGATGTTTTTGCAAGTATATTTATACCGTATGGGCCGATTATTGCTCCTGAGATTATCAAACCTATTATCCCTGGGATATGAAATTTCTGTAAGATAATTGGAGCTAAGAGTATAATAATAAGAATTAAAGAAAATATAAGAACAGGATTGCTTAGGGGCAGGCTGAATTCCTGTAGAAGAGGACTCAAGAGATCATGCATCCTTTTCTCCTTCCATGTAGTTTATTTAAGATGAATTTTTTTGTTTTCAATCCGCATTAATAGAGGCATTAGAAAGGAGTAAATGTATAAAGAAGTATTGTTTTTTCAAATCATATGAAAAAACAGCAAGGCATTCCATGTTAGGCTGGATAGCTCATCTTTATAGGGCATAATGCTTTCCATTGTATTAAAAAAGACAGCATATTTTTAAAAGCAAAAACAATCAGCAGTAATTTTATTGATCAATAAATTTTACAATCTTTATCTCTGTCGAATTGAGCTTATTATTTTGCTGATTTGATGATTTCAAACTCAATCATTTCGTTATTGATATCGAACCATCTGCTTTTCATGTAGATGGAATAAGTCAGAACCATGATTTTGCCGTTTTCTCTGAAAAGTTCAGGGTGAAAGTAGGAGCAATAGATAAGGTCAACCTGGCCATTTTGGGCTTGCTCTGGAACTTTGATAGAAGCGAAAGGTTCGCTCCATGGGCCAATAGGGGCAGGGGAAGTTCTGAATCTGATTTCTCTTGGATGGAAAAAGTCACTTGACTGAGCCATTACATAGAGTTTTAGATATTCATTCCATGCTATTGATAACTGTCCGTAGATGTCTGATAGGAAGACGGTTTTTTCATTATTTCTTGTGAAGTTGCCATTATCTGAATAAAAATAATACGCTTCGGGATTCTCTATTTCTGTCGGTCTGACTCTAGACAGATAAACATCTCTTCCGTTTATTCCGATGCTATAGCAGTAAAGGTAGTCTCCTTCCAATACTAATGCGGACGGAGCAATAGGAAAATGGAAGTCTCCATTTTTTAAAACTCTTTTATAGGAAGTAATGGGTTTGTCTGATTCAGCCAAACCGCTTCCTGTCTGCTTAAAATCCCATGTGCCGTTTCCTGTCTTTTCTATATACGAATAAAAACAGTAGTATTTGCCGTTTAAATAAATTCCAGATAATGGCCAAAGCCGAATTTTATCAGGATTTTCATTAGGCAGATATTCAATAGCCTGTTCAGCTAATCCGGTTCCATCTGTAAAATATTTCAAGCGCGGAGGGAGAGGGGCGTTGAAGTCTTTTTTATCCAAAAAGGCCAAAGAACAGGAAAGTCCTCCTTTTGTATCGTATTTGTTGTCAGGCAGTCTCTGTCCGAGAAAAGTATCTCCGAAGTACCATAGACTTCCTCCTGGAACTATAAAGGAAAAACCTCCGTCCTGTGAAATGACAGAAGCATTTTCCTGCCCTTTATTCCAGACAGTGCCCAGGTAGCTTACTTTTGCGACAGTGAAACTATTCTGTTCTCTTTCTGTGAAAAAACTACAGGCTGTTAAAAAAAAGCTCAGAGAGACAAATAATATGAATCTCTGAACTTTAAAAGGAGATTGTAAGGACATTCTACCTCAAAGGCCGGCTAAACTAAGGGCAGCATCTCTAAAAGCTTTGAAATTTTCCACTGTTGTTCCGGGAGGAACTTCGCATCCGGCCGAGACTATACAGCGGTGACCTGTTTCCTCGTAGCATTTTATTACGCTATTTCTGATAGTTTCAGGAGTTCCATCCTGGATTACGGAGACAGGGTCGCTATTTCCGCTTACTACCTGTGTCGGTTTTAGCAGGTGAACGAAAGGTTTCATGGAGCCTACAAGGTGGTCGACATCAATTATGTCGGCTCCTGTTGCTATCATATCGGGAAGAATTGCTGTCGTATTTCCGCAGATATGCAATTTTGCAATGGCACCGAGTGAATGAATATGGTTTACAATAGCTTTATCAAGTTCAAAGAAGAGCTCTTTGTATAGTTCAGGGCCTATTTGGGAACAGGCAGCTTCGCCTATACCTATGCAATGGGCTCCGGCCTTGACCTGATAAGTAACAAAGTCAATTGCATTAGCGGTTATTATTTTTGCTGCTTTTGCAATTTTATCAGGAGCGTCATAGAGGTCCATACAGGCATTGGCAAAACCTCTGATGTCGGCATATTCAGCCATAGGGCCTTCTACCCAGCCTACTATGAGGTATTTATCTTTACAGAGGCGGGAAAACTCTTCAACTTCATGAACTCTGGCGAGCATCCTCGCATTTTCATGAGTTTTAATCACACCAATTTTATCTATTTCAGAAACATCATTATATGGATATTCCACCGGTTCCGGAAGATTGTCTTGGGGATATTCGCATTTTAGGCCGTAAGCTTCTGTTTCAGCAAAAGGGTCGGACATTACCGTAACCCAGTCAATAGAAAAGTCTTCAGCGCACTTAATTGCAGCTCTGCATTTTGATTTATAATCCAGGCAGAAATCTCTATATTTTACACCGGCATATTTTGCCGCCCATCTCATGATAATTGGATGAAATGGGGGTCTGTCTACTTTTTCGCCTTTGATGAACTTCAATGTCCTTTCCAGTGATGTCATAATCTGCACCCCTTTATAATTAATGCGTTGGTAGATGAATCCTGCTCTTTCCATTAATTATAGTGTTTTATCCGGCAAATCCATTGTTTGAATAATAATACTCTCTATACTGGTATAAATTCTGATTTAAGGTTCAACCATATTCAGCGCTATTTCCTTAAATTTCTTTTCCAGTGCAATGAACGCATCGACTATATCAGGATCGAAGTGAGTTCCTCTTTCTTCTTCGATTATCTGCATGGCTCTTTCGTGAGTAAAGGCCGGCTTGTAAATGCGTTTTGTCACCAGGGCATCATAGACATCTGCAATTGCCATGAGTCTTCCTGAGATGGGGATTTCATCTCCTTTTAGTCCGTAAGGATAGCCTGTGCCGTCCCATTTCTCATGATGTGTGACAGCTATTTCCTTTGCGAGTTTGAGAAATGAATTTGTGGCTAATTCCCTCTCAGACTTTTCTATCATTTCACATCCCAGAAGAGAATGTTTTTTGATAATATCAAACTCTTCCTGAGTGAGGTTACCAGGTTTCAACAGAATGTTGTCCGGAATAGCCACTTTGCTGATATCATGTAACGGAGCAGCCTGATAAATGAGTTTGATTGTCTTATCAGTAAGATAATTCTTGAATCTAGGGTGGCTCTTCAAGTGAAGGGCAGGAGTTTAACATAATTCCTGGTTCGTGAAATATGCAGACCTGTTTCTAGATCTCTGAACTCGGCAACTGACGCCATGCTGTCAATTATGACTTCCTGAGTCAATAATAATTCGTTGGTTCTTTCTTTGACAATATTTTCAAGGTTCAGATTAAGCTCTTCGAGCTTGCTTTGGTTTTTCTTGAGTTCCTTTAATGTATTTTTAAGGGCATCGCCTCTTTGCTTGAGTTCCAGTTGCGTATTAACTCTGGTTCGAAGGATTTCTTTTTTAAAGGGTTTGGTAACATAATCTACGGCGCCGCACTTAAGCCCTTTGATCTGGTTGGTCTCATCTGAAAGAGCCGTAATGAATATTATTGGAATGTCTTTAAGGGCATTATCAGCTTTCATGGCAGAGCAGACTTCATAACCGTCCATATCCGGCATCATGATATCCAGAAGCACGAGGTCTGCATCAGGGGTCTGCCGGAGAATTTCAAGAGCACTTCTGCCGTTCATGGCTTTTAGCAATGTATGATTCAGGGGAAGAAGCATATCAAGAAGCAGCTTCAGATTCCTTTCTTCATCGTCAACAAGCAGAATTTTCATAATTCAAACCTTCCTATTTTTAAATTTAAACAAGTCTGTACAGCGTTCAGCGTTTAGAATTCAACTATCCGCTATTCCTCTACGCTGATTTTAAATGGTATTGTAAAATAGAAACGACAACCTGTTTTCCTCCCCTCGGGCGAAGAAACGACGCCTATCTTTCCATTCCACAATTGGACAATTCTTTTGCTCAAGGCCAAACCCAGTCCCGTACCTGCCTTTTGGCTTTGAAGCCTCTCAAAGGGATTAAAGAGCTTTTTCTGCAACTCTTCTCTGATTCCCTTTCCGTTGTCAGTAATTGATATCATCATTTCATTATCAGTGGTTCTGACTGCTTCAAAAAGGATAGTGCCGCCGTCAGGAGTAAATTTGAAAGCATTTGAAATTAAATTGATAACTACTTGTGAGATTTTGAGCCCGTCAGCATCAAATTTTGAATTATCTTTTCGAACGGCAGTGAACTTTCCAATGAAACCTCCTTTATCATGCATTTCCTCTACAATGCTGTCTATATTTTCAGCCCTGAGGGTGAACGATGTACCGATAACCTCAGAAGCATCATTGAATCCGTGAATTTTGAGATAGACCGGATTGGCATATTTTATGTTTCCTTCTTTGTTTGCTAGAGCAACTGCGCTAAGAGAAGTATCGATAGCCATGAACATTTCGCGCATCTGTTCTTCAGTCTCCTTGCGCTCGGTGATGTCCTCAATGGTCAGGAGAATAAACTGCACATGATCAATGCGTCTGGCATTCAAAAGCATTGTTTTCCTGCCGATAGTTTCAAAATTATGTTCAATCTCATAATTATCAAAGGATCTCTTTTTAGGAAGGATGTCTTCTAGTAGTTCCCGTAACTTGGGAATATCCCACTGTTTATTGCCCACATCGTAGATGAACTGATTTATGGTTTCCTCAGGATTAACTTTAAAAGTATCATAAAAAGATTTGTTGACAGAACTACCTTCAGCTCATAATCAAGCACTATTACAGGATCCCTAGCGTAGCTATTATATTTTCAGCAAAAAGGAGAGCATCTTTGCTAACTTGCAGTTTCAGTTTAAGATATTCGTTCATCTATTTTTGCCATAGATGCGCCTTTATTTACGGTCTGGAATGTTGCTGATAACAGGAAAATAAATATAAAAACTTGTGCCTTTATCAAGTTTGCTGTCAACAGAAATAGCACCGTTATGACTGCTTATCACCCGCTTTACTATGCTAAGCCCAAGTCCTGTCCCGTTGTCTTCTTTTGTAGTAAAGAATGTATCAAAAATCCGTTTCTTTACTTCAGAAGTCATTCCCCTGCCAGTGTCTTTTATGGTAAGCTTTAGATATCTGCCAGGTTTGAGTTCAGGCAAAGGAAGAGCATTCTGAAGAAATGAAACTTCGTCAATGGTGATGTCGAGTTTTCCCCATTTTCCTTCCATTGCGTCGCATGAGTTAGAGATAAGATTCAGAAGCATCTGGCTTATCTGGGTGGCATCTCCCATTATTGGAAGGCGCTGTTTTGGTATGACTGTGACTGATGTAGCAGCAATATGTCTCAGCCTAATCTGAAGCAAATTAAGAATGTCTTCAACAACAGGTTTTATGTCAATAGGTTCAAATATGATTTCCTTGGGTTTAGAGAATTTGCGAATCTGGTTTACTATGTCTGCACCTTTTTTACCTAAATCCTGCACCTTTTGTATATAGTCTTTTTTGGGGTCATTCTTTAAATATTCGCTTAGGAAGAGAGATGTGTAGGCAGAAATGGCAGAGAAAATGTTATTCATATCATGGGCAATACTTCCACTTAGAGACCCGATTGCTTCCATTTTCTGTGATTGATAGAGCTGTTTTTCAAGGTTCAGTCTCTCATACTGTTCTTTTTTCAGTTTGGAAATATCCTGGGAGATTGTGGCTAATATTTCAATTTCTCCGTTAGGATTCATAAGAGGAATTACAACCATCAAAACAGGTATCTCTTTATTGTCTTTAATGTTTTTAAAAGCACATTCTCCCGACCATGACTTATCCCTCACAGCTACAGGCAATATTTCAGTAGATAGCTTATGATTTGCCCCTGCAGGATGTAAATCTTCAATTTTCAACTTAGTAATATCTTCATCGCTACCGATGCCGCACATTTGCCGCCCAGCCTTATTTACATATTGGATACGCTTATCTTTTGCATCAGCGAAACCTACGAAATTCGGGGATGAATCTATAATTTCAACAAGTCGTTTCTTCTCCTGTTCTAGCCTCTTGGTCTCAGTGACATCTCTGGCAATGCCAAAAACTCCGATAATATCTCCTTTGTCTGATTTAAGAGGAAGTTTAATAGTATCAAAAATTCTAATGTCACCGCATACATTGGCTGGGTCGTATGGGTTATGAATTGTTTTTCCAGATAAAGCGTCTAAGTCATCCTGCTCAAATCCTTTTATGCCTTTAGCTGGATTACCCTTGACAAGTTCTGGATCCCAACCGTTTTCTATATCTGTTTTTCCATATATTTCATCTGGACGCTTTCCCACTGCTTTTGCATAAGCATTATTGCAGACAAGTAAACGCAGGTTTCTATCTTTAACAAAGATAAAACCCAGCGATGATAACTCTTATAGCAAATCAATGTCATTGAATTAAGCGCAGGGACGCATCTCCGAGGCGCCCGATATATAGGGGACAATAGTCCCCCCCCCCCGGCGGTCTACCTGATAAAGCTATATGAAATTTGAAAATCATTTCGGCAAAGTTATAGATAACGCTGATGGATTTTTAATAAAGTTTTTAAGAAACAAGGATTATTTTATTTTCTCGACATATAATCATATTGCATAGTAACCTTGATATCAATTTAGGAATAAACTCAAAAATGGAGAGCGAAGCATGAACAGGAGTTTTTATATTGACCTTGCAGAGAAAGGACTAAAAATGCCGATCGGGACAGATCTTATCCTTTGCGAGAAACCAAATCACACTCAAATTCCTTATAATGGTAAACTTCTCGGTGAAGTAATGGTGGAAGCTGCTCAAAGATTCAAAACGCCTCTTGCTTTTCCTCTGATGGATCTGAAAGTGGAAAAAACCTGGCTTGCTGCTCTGCTTGGTATTCCGAAAGAAAATGCTCTTACCTTTCAGTTTGACGAGAATCCTTCATTAGAAACTTTAGACAAAGTAAAACAAGGGGTTGAAGAGAACAAATTTATAACAGAGCGTATTATTGCCAACTGTGAGGCAATCAAATATGTCGCACAGAATTCTGACTTAATTCCTGTCGGCATGTCCATAGGGCCATTTTCAATGATGACTACGCTCCTGAAAGATCCCATAATCCCTGTTTATATGGCTGCTTCTGGTATGACGGCGAGCGATGATCCGGATGTAGCAACAGTTGAAACTGCACTGGAGATGTCCATGGCAATAATCCTTAAGTCAATAAAAATGCAGCTTGAGGTTGGGGCTAAAGGAATATGCGTATGCGAACCTGCAGCAAACAATGTTTATATTTCACCTAATCAGGTTGAAGAAGGTTCCGATATTTTTGACCGTTATGTGATTAGCTATAACAAGAAAATCAGAAAACTGCTAGCTGATTACGATGCTGACCTGATATTCCACGACTGCGGCGAATTGATTGATAAAATGTTAATTAAATTCAATGAACTTGACCCGGCTATTCTGAGTCTGGGTTGCTCAAGAAAGCTTTGGGAAGACGCTAAACTCATACAGAAAACGACTGTGCTTTTCGGCAATTTGCCAACCAAGAAATTTTATTCAGATAAGGATATTACAAAGGAACAGGTAAGAGAGATGTCTATACAGCTTGTCAATAACATGAAGAAGACCGGCCATCCATTTATCCTTGCTTCTGAATGCGATGTTCTTAGCGTACCAGGAGCTACGCCAACTATCATTGAAAAAGTAAATGCAATGCTCAGCGTGTAATTCGAAGATTGTCAGTCGTTAGGAATTTTTAAGATATACGCAGAAGAAGATGGATGGCTGCTCGATTGGATCTCTGCTTATTATAGATTTTCCTATGTAATAAATGGTCTGGTACATACATATATTTTATTCTCTATTGTTATGCTTTTATAATCCCTTTTCGCATTGTCTTTTTCGTTAACTTCACCTCGCAGTGGTAAGCGTCAAATATGACCCATCTTTTTTTCCTAGAGTTTGAGAGATAATTTTTCTCATGTTCGATTTTAACAAGCAGGAGGAAAAAGAAC
>MHBE01000063.1 GCA_001803205.1 Lentisphaerae bacterium GWF2_38_69
ATCCAGTGGAAATAAGGATGACACCAAACCAATGGAAGAAGGGCTCCTTTGGACGCATCGTTGTATTGTTTTTTGTGGGTAGGGATGGCTCATCCGTCAAGCTTACGGCTTCAGGGATAAGGAATATTTCATCCTCAAAATCTATAATCTCCCAAATACTAAAACTGAGGCTGATTTATGAACTTTACTTATCCTTTGGGCGAAGAGGCAAAAAAATGGCGGAAGCGACGGGGCTCGAACCCGCAACCTCTGCCGTGACAGGGCAGCGCTCTAACCAATTGAGCTACGCCTCCGATTGAGAAGGAATAAATTTATATATTCCTTTTTTTATTACAAGACAATATTTCAAAAAAGATAATAATTTTACATCAAGTTTATTCAAACTTATGGATTTGAATATAACTGAATTGACCTATATTGAGATTTTTAATAGAAGCCTGAACATGAGCTAACAAATCAAGTACCATTTCTGGTAAAATTAAGGCGATAAAAGACCTAATATATTTCATATTAGTTATTTTCTTAACAGACAGGAAGTTAAACAAATTATTTTTTTGCAGTGGTTCTTTCCTAATTCGACTAATAGAGCATGATATTCTTTGTAAAGTTCGGTTGAAACAGGTAATTCTTTCATAAAAATATAGCGTAATTCTTCATATTTTATTTTCATATCAACTCCATAATGCCGCGATAAAATTCTTTTTGTGTATGTATCTATAACAAATGATGGCATATCAAACGCATATAGAAGGATTGAATCAGCTGTTTCAGGTCCTATTCCATTGACAGCAAGCAGCGAATTGCGTATCTTTTCAATGTGTTTATTGTTATTTGAGCCTATTTTAACTTCTTTAAAATTATCATTCCACCAATTTGCCAAGTTGATAAGTTTATTATATTTCTGATTGAAATAGCCGGAAGGTTTTATGGCTTGTTTGAGTTCTTCTTTGCAGGAATTTAAAAACCCGTCTGGGGAAAGAATATTCAAGCTAATCAGGTTCGCTATTGCTCGATGAACATTAATCCAAGCGGTATTCTGAGTAAGTATAGCCCCGGTAGCTATTTCAAAACGGCCTTTGTCATCTGGCCTCAAGCCATTATATGATGGTTCAAGCTGTCCACAAAGGGTTGTTGGCCACCAGTTCTGAGTACCGAAACCCGAATATAATTTTTCGTAAATAGAAAGAACCTTGCCATGCATATTTTTCAGGCTATTATTGATAGAAAACATTTTGTTTTGTAATTATTATGATAATAAACTTAACTAAAAAGACAATCATTTCAAATAAACCTAACTTCAGGCTTGGGAGATTCCTGAGGGCTGGAATTATCCCTAGAAACAGTTTTATGAAATCAAACTGTCTCGTTTTTCAAAATTGCGATACAGCAATTAACTTATCAAGACTCAGCGATATAGAAATTATTTTTACTGACTATTCAAATACTGTTTGCAGAGTAATTCCTGCTTCAGAGATTAAACTCTTTCTTCATGTACCTAAAGCCTTTACAACTCTCATATTGCCAGAAGGAACATCTCAGAAAACTCAAACTGTGTTAGGTGATGTTATCGATTTGAGCGCGGAACTTACAGCGCAAACGAAAAAAAGTTTAATTAGCAATCAGGATAAAATTATTGTTGGAGTGCCAAATACAGCCATAGAAAGTTCAGGAGAATAGGAAAATGCGGATTGGACTTTTTGGCGGAACTTTTGACCCTATTCATATCGGACATCTCAATTTAGCTAAAGCGCTGATTGAAAAATCATATCTCGATCATATTATTTTCGTTCCTGCGGCAAAGCCACCGCATAAACCAGAAAAACCTGTTACAGTTTTTTCAGACAGATACAAAATGGTAGAACTTGCGATTGAAGAAGTGAACTATTTTTCTATTTCAGACATTGAGGAACAAAGACTTCCTATTCCATCATATACATTTGATACCCTGAGAAAGGTTAAAACCCTGTATCCAAAAGATATTTTGTACCTGATAATAGGAGAAGATAGTCTTTTGCAGATACACACATGGTACAGAGGCAGGGAGTTAATAGATTTATGTGAAATCATTACTTATCCAAGGCCGAACGAAAACTGTACATTGGAAAAACTTGAATCTATATGGAGCAAAAAAACCGCTGAAAGACTTTTCAGAACAAAAGTGGAACTTCCCCTAATTGATGTTTCTTCTACTCAAATTCGTCAGGGCATTAAAACTGAAAAAACAAAAATCAATGTAATTCCCGAAAAAGTTATGAAGTACATTAGAGAGCACAAATTATATTTATAAATATCAATCTTCCTGATAATAAATAAGATGTCCGCACGAATCACATGTCACAGGTACTCCTTTTTTAGCGTCATTAAGCGTCTGTGGAATTAGTTTCAAATGGCAGAAACCACAGTTGACATTGCGTGTTTTTGCAAGAGGTTCCCCGTCTTTTTTTATCAGCCTTGTATAGATTGGAAAAATTTCAGGATAGCTTTTTTCCAGTTTTTCAAGAAACGGTTTTCTTTTTTCAAGTGCTTCATTTATTTCTTTTTGAAGCAACTTTTCTAACTCATCAAGTTCATTGATACTTGCTTCAATTTCCCCCTGGATATTTTTAATAGTTTTTTCAGCTGACTGAAAATCTTTCTTCTCTGCTTCTAGCTTTTCATAAACCTGGAGTTGAGAAGTTTCAAAACTGCTGATGGCAAATTTAGCTTTGGCTATTTCTGTAAGCATCGCTTTATACTCTTCATTTTTTTTAATCATCGCCGATTTTTTATTCATGTCCTCAATCTTGGAATTAAATTCGGCAATTTTTGATTCTATAGCCTTAATTTCTCTCTCTGAAGCTAATATCTGATCTTTATATTTTTTAATCTTTCCCTGCTCTCCTGTTAGTGAAGAGAGAATATCTTTTTTTTCTGATGGGATATTTTTCAGCCTCGCATTCATTCGTTTAGTTCTCATGTCAGCGGTTTGTATCTCCAGAACATCTTTAACCCATTGTTTCATTTATTTTCCTCAAATTTGTATGTTATAAAATTAAAGAAGATTAGGTTGCAATTCATTGGACATGAGTTTGTCAGGAGGATTTACTCCGAGAAGTTTATAAGTTTTGGGAGTAGCAATTCTGCCTTGCCTTGTCCTTAGAATATACCCTTCTTGTATTAAGTAAGGTTCATATACCTCTTCAAGAGTGCCAACCTCCTCACCTACTGTGACCGCAATATTCTTAATGCCGACAGGTATTCCATTGAATTTATCAACAAGTGTTTCAAGTATCTTTTTATCCATTTCGTCAAGTCCATTTTCGTCAATGTCTAACATATCAAGGGCATCTGAAGCTACTTGAGAGGTAATCTTATTATTTGCTTTAACCTGAGCATAATCCCGTGCCCATCTTAACAAATTATTGGCTATCCTTGGAGTTCCTCTGCTTCTTCTGGCAAGTTCCAGAGAACCGTCTTCATCTATTTCAATTTTTAGGATATCGGCTGAACGCTTAACTATTTTCTTCAAATCCTCAGGAGGATAATAATTAAGGTGGCAATCAAGCTGGAATCTGGATCTAAGTGGAGAAGAGAGAAGCCCTTTTCTCGTTGTCGCTCCAATAAGAGTAAACTTTTTAAGGTTTAACCTGATAGATCTGGCACCAGCTCCCTGATCTAACATTATATCAATGAAATAATCTTCCATAGCGCTGTAAAGATACTCCTCTACATTGGTTTGCAGTCTATGTATTTCATCAATAAAGAGAATATCTCCTTCCTGAAGAGAGGTTAACAATCCTGCAAGATCCCCTGGTTTTTCAATTACAGGCCCGGTTGATGATTTTAGCTTTGCTCCCTTTGAATTTGCAATTATGTATGCAAGAGTAGTTTTCCCAAGTCCTGGCGGACCCGAGAGAAGTATATGTCCAAGTGATTCATTACGTTCTTTTGCAGCCTGGACAAAAAGCTCTAGTCGCTCTTTTATCTTCTTCTGACCGGGGAAATCTTTAAAATACTGAGGCCTTATTGTTTCGTCAAAGCTTACATCTTTCTTGTTCAAAGTCGATGTTACAAATCTTTCTTCGGTCATGTAAAGTTCCTGAAATGAAGTTAAGTTTCATTAGCTAATCATAGCACAAAGAGAGTCCAATTAAACATATTTATCAATAATACTTCAATTCTTTATCAGCCTTGAACTTATTATGTGTTTCTGCAATATTAAGTTTCAATCATTAATAATCTCAAGGACAATAGAAAATAATGGAAAAATTATCAGCTTCAATTCCGACAGTTGCAATAGTTGGCCGCCCAAATGTAGGAAAATCAGCGCTCTTCAACGCAATAATTGGCAAGCGTATATCAATAGTTCATGAAGAATCTGGAGTAACCAGGGATAATATAATTTATCCAGTCAAATACAATAACTGCTACTTCCAGATTATTGATACAGGCGGGCTGGGCTTTGGAAAATTAATTCCTTCCAAAAACTCTTCTTTCTGGGACTCGGAAATAGCAAAGCAAGTCACTGTGGCTATTGATTCAGCTGATATTCTTTTGATGGTAGTTGATGTAATGGCTGGTGTTGTTCATCTTGATGAAGAAGTAGCCAATACTATTAGGAAATCAGGGAAGAGAACAATTCTTGTTATCAATAAAGTCGATAATAAAAATTTTGAAGACCAGGCAGAAGATTTTGCTAAGCTGGGATTTAAAGAAATATATATGGTTTCATGTGTTCATAGGATTGGCATAACTGATCTTTTAGAATCTCTTACGAAAGATATGTCAGCAGTTGAAGCTAAAAACGAAACCAGGCTTAATATAGCTGTAATAGGCCGCCCAAATGTAGGAAAATCTTCAATTGTCAACAAGCTCCTTGGAGATAATAAACTTATTGTCAGCAAAATTGCGGGGACAACCAGAGATGCCGTCGATACACCCCTTGATCTGAAGCTTGAAGAAGAAATCATCCCTTCCATGATTATTGATACAGCCGGGCTGCGGAAAAAAGGAAGGGCTGATTCAGCAGTTGAAATTTTCAGCATAATGAGAGCAAAGGAAGCAATCGAAAGAGCAGATATAGTCCTTTTCGTCATAGAATCAGCAGAGATGGGCGCCACTGCTCAGGACGCAAATATAGGAAAGATTATAAGTGATGCCGGCAAAGCCTGCATAATAGTTGCAAATAAGTGGGATGAATGCAAAAATCAGAAACAAGTTGAAGTCAGAGAAGAAATACGCAGGACTCTTCCATTCCTGGCATTTGCTCCAATTGTTTTTACCTGTGCGGTCAGCGGTTATAATTTCAAATTTCTTCTGATTGAAATAAAAGAAGTGAACGAACAGTTTAAAATAAAGATACCGACATCCGCATTAAATAAAATGCTTTCTGATATTCTTTTAAAAAATCCTCCTCCTTGCGTTAAATCTAGATTTTTTAAGATTTATTATGCAACTCAGGTTTCCAATAAACCCCCTGTTTTGTCTCTTTTTGTCAACGATCCTGCTATCTGTCCTCAAAATTACATGAGTTATCTGAAGAATGAGGTCAGAAAAGCATGCAACCTCAAAGGCCTTCCAATAATTCTGAAGTTAATAAAAAGATTGTCTGAGCCTAAAGGGGCAAGAATGCATTCTAAGAAAAAAAATAAACGCAAATAGCAATAGCGAGCGTAAATATTCACTAAAGTATGTCATTTCATTCGCCAGTTGAGGCTATTTGTAGAGACGCAATATCCCTGGCCGTCTCCGACTTGCTCGGGCAGGCTTGCATCTCCCTCAACGAAACATGCTTTACTTAACTCTTACCAGCACGCCTTATAAAGGAGAAAGATTTACTTTCTTTTCTTGTTAGCAGCAGAAGTAGCTGCCAAGGCTTTTGCCATAGCATCCATTTCCTGTAAGACTACTCCTGTTCCGTTTGCTACTGCCTGAAGCGGATTATCTGAAACAAACACCGGCAAACCTGTTTCTTCTGAAATTAATTTGTCAATATCTCTCAGCAGAGCTCCCCCTCCGGCAAGCATAATGCCTCTGTCAATCAAATCTGATGCAAGCTCAGGAGGGCAATGCTCAAGGGTAGATCTGATAGCTTCAATAATACTTGTAAGTGGTTCTTGAAGTGTCTGCCTTATTTCTTCTCCAGTAATAAGAATAGTCTTTGGCAAGCCTGAAATAAGATCTCTTCCTTTAACTTCCAGAGTTGCTTCGTCATTTTGGGGAGTTGCAGAGCCAATTCTAATTTTTATCTGTTCGGCTGTTCTTTCTCCGATTAATAAGTTGTGAGCTCTCTTAAGATGCTGAACTATGCACTGATCAATCTGATCTCCTGCTACGCGAAGGCTTCTAGCTTCCACTATCCCAGAGAGGGAGACAACTGCTACTTCAGTTGTGCCTCCTCCTATGTCAACTATCATACTTCCGGATGGCTCCATGACTGGAAGCCCGACCCCGATAGCTGCTGCCATAGGTTCTTCTATGAGATAAATTTCTCCAGCTCCAGCTCTTTGAGCACTATCTTTAACGGCTCTTGTTTCCACTTCAGTGATTCCTGATGGAACAGCTATAAGGACTCTCGGATGAAGGAACCTTCTTCTAGCTGGAACTTTTTTGATGGCTTTCTGGATAAAATAACGAAGCATCTCTTCAGTAATATCAAAATCGGCAATCACTCCATCCTTCATTGGCCTTATGGCTTTTATATGACCAGGTGTTCTGCCCAACATCCTTTTAGCTTCTTCTCCTACTGCGACAACTTCCCGTTTGTTGTCCCCTTCTGCCACGGCCACTACTGAGGGTTCATTTATAAGAATACCATGGTCTCTTACATAGACCAGACAATTTGCAGTACCAAGGTCAATACCGATGTCAGTTGCGAAAAATTTAGCAAGTTTTTGATATAACATATTTCCTCATCAGTAGGTTTGAAGATTAGATAACTATCAGTGAAAATAGCTTCATCAGCTAAAAAAACATCATACATAATAAAATTTAAGTGGATTCTTTTAAAAAATCTATACGCTGTAACATATTTATATGCATTTATAAACAATTTAAGTTTTATGAAATTTCAATTATGCTATATTGATACTCTTTATTTAGTTTTAACAAAGGTCACAAATTGTGAAGAAAGTAAAAGTCGGAATTATTGGGTTCGGGACAGTTGGCACCGGAGTTGTTACCTGTTTAATGGAAAATGGAGCGCTGATAAAATCAAGGACAAATATTGATTTGATTCTGCATAAGATAGCTGATATTGATATTGAAAGAAATAGGGGCATTAATATTGATAGATCATTACTTACAAAAGATGCAAATGCTTTGATTAATGAAGTTGATATTGTCGTTGAACTAGTCGGAGGAACTACTTTTGCCAAAGATATTGTTCTTAAAGCATTATCAGCAGGAAAAAGTGTTGTAACTGCTAACAAGGCTCTTCTGGCAAATCACGGTAATGAGATCTTTGCTGCAGCAGAAAAGTATCATGCCGACATATACTATGAGGCTTCAGTAGCAGGAGGTATACCAATAATAAAAACAATCAGGGAAGGATTGGCAGCTAATAATTTTGATAAGATTTATGGTATTCTCAATGGTACATGCAACTACATTCTTACTCAAATGAGTTATAACAATCATTCATTTGAAGATGCTCTTAAAAAAGCGCAGGATCTTGGTTATGCCGAATCAGATCCTTCTCTCGATATCGATGGATATGATACAGCCCATAAGGCAGCGATTCTTGCATCTCTTGCTTTTGGAGACTGGATTAACCTCTCATCTGTCTATGTAGAAGGAATAAGAAATATAAGCCTTGATGACATAGTTTACGCCAAAGAACTCGGATACAGCATTAAATTACTGGGAATTGCAAAAAAAGTCGGCAATGACATTCAGGTAAGAGTTCATCCTGCGATGATTCCGAATGGTGCGACTATGGCAAGCATTAACGATGTTTACAATGGAATTTATATCGAAGGCAAACCAATCGGAGGAACTCTTTTTTATGGAAGAGGAGCTGGTATGGCGGCAACTTCAAGTGCTGTAGTGGCCGACATAATTGATGTAGCCAGGAATCTGAATTCATCTTCTTCCCTGAGACTTCCTGCATTTACATCTCAAAAGCATTACGATAAATTTACGCAGATGGCTGACATTCTGTCTCGTTATTACATTAAAATTAATGTTACAGATGAGCCTGGAGTAATAGCTAAAATATCAACAATCCTTGGGGAAGAAAATATCAGTATATCCTCAATGCTGCAGAAAGAAGTTTCTGAAATATTTAAACCTGTTCCAATAGTGATTGTTACTCACTCTACATTTGAAAAAAATATGATTTCCGCACTGAGCAGAATTCAAAAATTATCAATTGTTCATGAAAAAATTAATCTTATAAGAATTGAGGATATTTAACATGAGAGGAAAGCATACAGTTGAGAAAGTCGGCGGCACTTCCATGTCCCGTTTTGGGGAAGCCATGCAGAATATGATTATAGGCAGACGCTCTAAAAATGAACTTTACAATAGAATATTTGTTGTTTCAGCCTACGGTGGAATTACAAATATGCTCCTTGAGCACAAAAAAACAGGCGAAAATGGGGTTTATTCATATTTTGCAGCTGGAGATGATAGATGGGAGAGCGCACTTGATGAAGTAAAGGCAAAGATGATCGAATTCAATGCGTCTTTTAAGGCTATCGGTCTGGATACCAACAAGGCTGATAAATTCGTAATAGACAGAATGGAAGGGATCAGGAATTGCCTTAAAGACCTGGTCAGAGTAAGATCTTACGGTCACCTTCCCCCCAAAAGCTATCTTCCCCCGAGCAGGGAATTTTTAAGTGCAGTCGGCG
This sequence comes from Lentisphaerae bacterium GWF2_38_69, assembly GCA_001803205.1. Taxonomy (GTDB): domain Bacteria; phylum Verrucomicrobiota; class Lentisphaeria; order Victivallales; family GWF2-38-69; genus GWF2-38-69. The sequence goes on from MHBE01000063.1 coordinate 8,835, forward strand.
AAGCTCATAGCGCTTATAATTCAACTCTCATTCTCCAAGCGAATGGAATAAACGCTGTTTATGTTGATCTTACGGGGTGGAAGGAAACTCAAACATTACCGCTTAATGAAGCTATCAGAAAAGCATTTGAAAAAATTGATGTAGAAAATGAAATGCCGATTGTGACGGGTTATACAAAATGTTCTGAAGGAATGATGACCCATTTTGACAGGGGGTATAGCGAAATTACATTTAGCAAAATAGCAGTTATTACCGATGCGATGGAAGGAATAATACATAAGGAATTTCATTTATGCACAGGAGATCCTAATTTGATAGGAGCTGATAATGTAAAAGTTATTGGCAATACCAATTTTGATATAGCTGACCAACTCGCCGACATGGACATGGAGGCAATACACTCATCTGCTTCAAAGGAAATGGAATTAAGAGACATTCCTATAAGAGTAAAAAATGCATTTGAACCTGAGCATATAGGGACATTGATAAGCAGAGATTTTGTTTCACCAACCCCAAAAGTTGATATGATTTGCGGGAGAAATGACTTACTTGCAATTGAAGTTTTTGATTCAAATATGGTTGGTGAATCAGGGTATGATTTTCACCTTCTTAAGTCATTTGTAGACAATGGAATAAGCTATATTGCAAAGAATACAAATGCCAATACCATAACTCATTACATTGGAGAAAAAGAAAAAGGGATTGACAATGCTTTGAATCAAATCAAAGAAGCTTTTCCTACAGCCAATGTTGCATCACATAAAGTTGCAATTGTTTCTGTAATGAGCACAAATATGGCATTCCCGGGATTTCTTGCCAGAGCAGCCTCAGCACTTGCAGAAGCAAATATAAATATTCTTGCTGTTGGCCAATGCCTAAGGCAGGTAAACATGCAATTTATTGTCAAGCGAGACAAATTCAAAGAAGCTCAAGTAGCACTGCATAAGAAATTGGTTGAAGAATTATTATGATCGAATCTAAATTCTAGCATGGAACAACTAAATAAAAGAATATATATAGCTGGGCATAAAGGATTAGCAGGAAGCGCAATTCATAGAAAATTAACCTCAAAAGGTTATTCAAATCTTATTTTAAGGACTGGAAAAGAATTAGATTTGCGTGATCATAACATGACTTTTGAATTCTTCAGAAAGGAAAAACCTGAATGGGTTTTTCTTGCTGCTGGCAGAGTTGGCGGAATATATGCAAACAATACTTACCCTGTTAATTTCCTTTTGGATAATCTCAAAATACAGAACAATATTATTGAAGCATCATATAAATTTGGAGTAGAAAAACTTTTATTTCTTGGCTCAAGCTGCATTTATCCCAAATTTGCTCCACAGCCATTGAAAGAGGAATCTCTCCTGACTTCATCTTTAGAACCTACAAACGAACCTTATGCAATAGCTAAAATCGCAGGAATAAAACTCTGTTCTGCAATGAACAGACAATATGGAACAAATTTCGTATCAGCAATGCCTACGAATCTTTATGGGATTAATGACAACTACCACAAAGAAAATGCACATATGCCGGCAATGCTCATCCGTCGTTTCCATGAGGCTAAAATCTCAGGGCTCTATGAAGTAACAGTTTGGGGAACAGGGACGCCTAAAAGAGAGATTATGTGTTCAGATGATCTTGCAGATGGGCTTGTATTTCTTATGGGAAATTACGATTCTTCCAGTGTCGATGAAATTATTAACATAGGAACAGGCGTTGAACACACAATTAGTGAAATAGCTCAAATAATAAAAGAAGTAGTTGGTTACAAGGGAGAAATCCTCTACGATACAACAAAACCAGATGGGACGCCAAGAAAACTTATGGATGTCTCAAAAATTGCCAAACTCGGATGGAGTTACAAAATCAATCTTATTGATGGTTTGAGGAGAGCTTATGAAGACTTCCTCGTTAACCATTCAACCAGATAGTTCTTAATAAATCTTATAACTATTCGATAAGACGCATCCATCCGAAAGGATCAGGAGCTCTTCCAAGCTGGATATTAACAAGGGCATTATATAGCTTCTGAATTACAGGTCCCTTTTCACTGTTGAAATGATATGATTTATCTTCTCTAGTAATTTTATTAATCGGAGTAATTACTACTGCTGTCCCACAGGCTCCTACTTCAGAGAAGTTATCAATTTCGTTAAACTCTATAGAGCGTCTGGTAGCTTTTATGCCAATGTGATTAGCAAGGTCTATTAGAGACATATTAGTAATACTTGGAAGAATTGATTTTGATTCAGGAGTTATATATTCCCCTGTATTAGTTACTGCAAAAAAATTACTAGAGGTAAATTCATCAAAATATTTATGCTCTTTTGAATCCAGATAAAGAACAACAGGGTATCCTTTCTCTTTTGCAATTTTAGCTGCCTTCAAACTGGCGGCATAGTTGCCTGCGAGTTTATATCTTCCTGCCCCATAGGGAGCGGCTCTGTCATAATCTTCAAAAATCAGAGCGTTGACTCCTTTTAACCCCTCTTTGTAGTATGGCCCTACCGGAGTAGCAAGAATTAAAAATATATATTCGTCACTTGGCGCTATGCCTATTTTCGGACCTGAGCCAATTATAAGAGGTCTAAGATAAAGAGAACCACCGGTTCCGTAAGGTGGAAGATAGTCAATATTGGCTGTGACCACCTTATTAACAGCATCGACAAACATTTCTTCTGTAAATGGAGTCATACAAGCGTAATTAGCCGAACTTATCATTCTTTTTGCATTTTCGATATCTCTGAAGACTCTGACTTTACCGTCCTGGCATCTGTATACTTTTAATCCTTCAAATGCTGCCTGACCGTAATGCAGACATTCAGCAGCTATACTAAGAGAAATGTATGGATCTTTGACAAGCCTTCCTCTATCCCATTTCCCATTAATATTTTTGTATTCGATATGACAAGCAGTTGGGATATATTCAAATCCCAGTTTTGACCATTCAATACTCTTCATAAATACAGCCCTCCCTTATAATTAAAAATCTTGATAAATACTATTGTAAAAAATAGCAGGTAAAAGCAATAATTAAATAAGGACAAACAATTTTATTCCCAAGTTAAATAGAGTCCTATTTACTTAACAGCATTTAATACTATACTTGTGGCTGATTCAGAAATTTCTTACAAAAAATACTATTTAGGAGAAAGAAAAGCATGAAATTTTCTAGACTCATCGCAATCTCTGTTCTAACGGCAATAACAATTTTTTTTGGAGCATGCTCTAATCCTGATTCAGGGCAGATGAAACCGGGCGGAACAGATGAATTCGGAGCAGGAAGTGGTGATCTAGCATCTGGTTTTGGAATAAATGGAACTGATAGCTATGGAGATTCTGGTTCGCTTCCTGGAAGGCCTCATAATTCATGGATTCCAATTCCTGGTGTTTCTCTTGAACCAGTTTACTTCGCGTTTGATAATTATAATGTAAGTTCTCAGCAGATTCCTAGAATTGAAGCTGCAGCAAAATACCTGCAGGCTAATTCTTCTGTAGGATTGATAATTGAAGGGCATTGTGACGAAAGGGGAAGTGCTGAATACAATATGGGGCTTGGGGAAAAAAGAGCTCTTGCCGTAAGAGAATATTTAGTAAATTTGGGTATTCCTGAAACAAGGCTTCAGACAATAAGTTACGGGCTAGAGAAACCAGCTGCCGCAGAACATAATGAATCAGCATGGATGAAGAACAGAAGAGATGAGCTTATTCCTGCTAAAATGAATTGATACAAAATATTTGGCTAGTCTATTGATTGGTTATCTTTTGTAAGATGGATGTGCGAGATTATATATTTATAAGCATTTAATAATTATCTCTTCATTGTCAAGTTCACCAAAAAGCTTCAAATATATTGAAATTTATCCGTATTGTATGTAATGTATCCGACTTTGCAAATAACCCCGTGGTGTAACGGTAGCACAAGTGGTTTTGGTCCATTTAGTTGAGGTTCGAATCCTCGCGGGGTTGCCATTAAACTATCAAAAATACGGATTGAATTTAAGCTCGTGATCTACTGATGTTTCAGTCCCATGTCCGGGATAAATGACAGTGTCAGGAGGAAGAGTGAGGATTTTATCTTTTATGGAAGTAAGTAATTGCTTATGATTTCCTCCTGGCAGGTCAGTCCTTCCTATTGATTCATTGAAAATCGTATCTCCTGAAATTAATATTTTTGCTTTTTTAACATAGAAGGAAGTACCTCCCTGTGTATGCCCAGGTGTATGAATTGCTGTTATTGGAGGATCAAATATAAAGCAGGAATTAGTAGTCGCCCTTTTAGTTAATCTTGGGAAGAAAGGTTCAAGTGAGTTTGCCGGGCTTTTGTATAACAACTCATCATTTTCATTTAAATAGACTTCTATATTGTACTTATGCGCTAGTTCCATAACTGCTGAAATATGATCTATATGAGCATGTGTAAGAAGTATGTAGAAAGGAATAAATGCATTTTTTTCCAGGGTTGAGATAATTGTTTGAGCTTCAGAACCAGGGTCAATTATAAATATTTTATTGTCGATTGAAAGAATATAACAGTTTGTTTCAAATGGCCCTAATACAAGTTTTTCGATAGAATAATCTTTCATAGTATTTTTAGTTAGTCAGGAAGCTGCATTTCATCAAACTCTTTATCAGAAGGTGATTTACCTACAACTGGTTTAAAGAAAGTATCTGCTTCAGTAGTTCCTGGTGGTGGAATTGGCTCTCCAGTTGTAGTAAGAGCCGTGGGTCTTAGTATAAGCTTAATCGGATACCAGCCCTGATAATTGTCATAGCAGGTGCCTATGACCATAACTGAGACTTTTGGATCAGGAAGATCCCAGGTAAAAGCTACCTGTGAAAACTGTCTGGATCTGGAAAATTTAAGCTGACTATAATAATCATATCCCCAATTCCAATAGTCATTCTTGTCGCTCATTTTATTGGTTGTGTATATCGAAGCCGTGACGAGTTTTGGGTATGTACATCTTATATATGCTGCATTTTGAGGGGTCATTCTTGGAATATTTTCAAAAATATAATCTCTTGCTCTATCTGCAGCTGCATCCTTTCTTCCTTCAATGCTGCAGCCAACAATAAGCAGTACTATTATCGACAGGATATAAAGCTTTGCAAAAGAACTATTTCTCATCAAGAATTCTTCTAATTTCGAAAGCCAAGTCTTTAATTTTATGCGGTTTATGCATGAATCCCTTTGCCCCTTGTTCGTATAAATCCTCAATTTCAGATTCTGAAACATGTCCACTGGAAAGAAGTACTCTGACGCTTGGATCAATGGCCATAAGTTTATAGAAAGTGCTGTGTCCACCAAGTTTAGGCATAATCATATCTAGAAATACCAGGCTGATCTCTTTGGGATTTTGTTTATATACTTCGACAGCTTCTTCTCCATTTTCCGCTAAAATAACTGTATATCCGAGTTTCTGCAGAGCTTCAATAACAAAACTCCAGACAGCATCTTCATCATCTACAACCAAAATGGTTTCATTTTCTTTTGCATGAGGCAATTTCAACATTTTATATCTCCTTAGAGCCAAAAGTCATTCAAATTTACTAAATATATTTTTCAGATCTTATTCTCTGTTTCGAACGATTATAATCTAAAAAGTAAATATAAAAAGATTTTTTCAAAAAATTTATTGATACAAACTCTCCAGTTCACATAAATATTTTAAAGTAAAGTAATTACTTAATTAGTGTAAATGTCAGTGACTGCAATAACTATTAATTCCTTGTCTTTTGTAACTGCTATTGTAGTAAAATAACCACCTATATCGTATATGATTCTTGTTTCATCATCCACCCAGGCATCTATAGTTTTATCTACAATCTCCTTGCTGTTTGGAGGATTTTTGACTACTTCATTAATGTCATTAAAATTTTCTTTCGTTTCATGGATTCGGTTATAAATCTTGGATTCAGTAAGCTCGTTTGGAATACTAATTATTTCTCCAGTTTTCGCAACAATTATATAAACTTGTGCTAGTTTTTTCTTATCAGATTCTGATAATTTTTTGATTTGTCCTATATTGTCCAAGTCAAAAATAACAAATTTTGCATAATCTAATTTCGTTTGGATATGCTGCATTATAAAATCCCGATCCGTTATAGGGTAATTAAAGCTATTGGCTATTCTTGAACCCTTTTGAATATTATCTTCCGCATTACCTCTAAAAAGAATTCCTGTACCTAAAACAACTGTTAGCAATATTATTTTTTTCATTTCTTATCCTTTTTTGTAAAATAATTTAATTTCGCCTTTCCCTTTAATTAATCTTAAATCTTGCGTGATGGATAAATTTATTTGATCCCTTGAAATTGAAATTCTAAATTGATTCATTTCACGGAATGATGCCGGATAAATAAGTCTTAACATCAGTAGTATTTAATGAATTAACGCAAATTTCAGTGCGAAAAGAATTGCCATGATTACAAGTACCCAGTTAAGATCTCTGAACTTGAAAGTGCAAATCTTAATCAGCACATAAATAATCAGCCCGATTAATATCCCGTCAGCTATGCTGTAAGTAAGCGGTACCATTATTATAGTTATAAAAAAAGGTACAGCTTCAGTAAAATCATCAAGATTTATCTCTTTGATAGGAGCTATCATAAACAACCCTACCGTAATTAAAATTGGAGCTGTAGCCGCTGCCGGAACCATCAGGAATATGGGTGAAAAGACTAATGCGATAAGGAAAAGAATAGAGACTGTGAGAGAAGTAAATCCGGTTTTTCCTCCCACTGCTACTCCTGCTGTGCTTTCAACAAACGCTGTTACTGTACTTGTACCTAAACATGCGCCTGCTGTTGTAGCAACCGCATCAGCAAGAAGAGCCTTATTTATACTCTTTGGTTTCTTGGTTCCAGGTTCATACAGTTTTGCTCTGTTTACACAGGCAAGAAGAGTTCCGATAGTATCAAAGAGTTCCATGAAAAGAAGAACTATCACTGTTATAAGCATGTCAACAGATAAAACTTCATGCCATATAAATTTACAGAAAATAGGAGCAAGAGAAGGGGGTAGACTTAAATATGTATTGTCTACTGGAAGTTTTGTTACACCAAAGAAAACACCTATAGCAGTGATAATTAAAATAGAAAGAAGCAGCGCTCCCTTGATATTCTTAGAAAGCAATACTGCAGTGACAACAACGCCTACCATAGTAAGAACAACGGACGGGGAAGCGAAATTCCCAAGTGTTATAATTGCGCCGCCTTTGACTATTACTCCCGATGTAAAGAGCCCGATGAATGCTACAAAAAGGCCAATGCCGACTGTAATAGCATGTCTCATTGATTCAGGAATAGCATTAACTATAGCTTCCCGCGCTTTGCATATGGTTAAAATTATAAAGATAATACCTTCGAACAAAACTGCAGTTATAGCAAATTGCCATGAATGTCCCATTGAAAGAACGATTGTGAATGCAAAAAAAGCATTTGCTCCCATTCCTGGAGCACAGGCAATAGGCAAATTGGCATAAAGCGCCATAATCAATGTACCTATTACTGCTGAAATTACAGTAGCAGTAAAAACAGCTCCCGGATTCATTCCTGTTTTTGAAAGAATAAATGGGTTTACAGCAAGGATGTACGCCATTGTCATAAATGTTGTTATCCCTGCTATGGTCTCTGTTTTGACTGATGACCCCAGCTCCTTGATTTTAAACATTCTTTCAAATAAGGGAATGTTTTTTTCAGTGTTAGCTTTTAACATAAAATCTCCCCATTGATCATTTTATTTCTTCTAAAAAATATGAAATACTAACAACAAAAAGCGATTTTAATATTTGCAAATAATCCTATCATTTCAAACTTGTTATGCAGAATATTATACAAATAGAGGAACGACCAAGAAACAAAAAAAAGGAGCGTAAAAGCTCCTTTTTAATAAATTTTTATCTTTAGATTTTAAGTGATATTTATTATGCTTTTATCGTATTCTTGAGGAGGAATGAATCCTAGAAAGTCTATTGTAGTGGCGGTAACTGAGCTGATACCGAGTCCCTGATTGAGTTCAGTTTTGTAATCGCCCTTGTATTCAGGGTCATAGACTATAAATGGAACCTGATTAAGCGAGTGACTTGTTTTTGCTTCAATATGCCCACTCTTGTCAGTTACTGCATTTCCTTTCTTGTCATGCTGGTACATGTCATCGCAATTCCCATGGTCGGCTGTTATAAGCAGGACTCCGCCGGCTTTAGTGACAGCCTCTGAAATTCGCTTAACGCATATATCAAGAGCCTCTACTGCTATAATTGTTGATTCATACACTCCTGTGTGTCCTACCATGTCCCCATTAGGGAAGTTTAGCCTGATGCAGTCGTACTTTTCACTACATATTGCATCTACAACATGATCGGTGATTTCCGCGCATTTCATCCAAGGACGCTGTTCGAATGGAATCACATCAGATCTGATCTCAACATAATCCTCTAATTTTTCATTGAATTTTCCTGTACGATTGCCATTGAAAAAATATGTCACATGCCCATATTTCTGTGTTTCGCTTATTGCCAGTATTCTGACTCCTGAAGCACATAGGTATTCTCCCATGGTTCTATCTATTGAAGGAGGATTAACCAGGTATTTTTTAGGGACTTTGAGGTCGCCGTCGTATTCCATCATTCCAGCATAGTAAACGTTTGGCCTGGGCGCACGGTCAAACTTGTCAAACTTGTCTTCTTCAAAGGCCGCAGTTATTTCTAAAGATCTGTCTCCTCTGAAATTGAAGAAAATCACAGAGTCTCCATCCGCCATTTTCCCTCCCGGATTTCCTGCTGCATCGGAAATGACAAAACCAGGCAAATCCTGATCTATTGCTTTTGTTTCTTTACGGAGAGTTTCGACAGCTTCTTTTGCTGATTTGAAACCTCTTCCCTTGCCATGAATATGAATATCCCACCCTTTGCGAACCATATCCCAGTTTGCTCCGTATCTATCCATGGTTATCTGCATCCTGCCGCCGCCTGAAGCAATCTGGATATCGCAGCCTTTAGTTCTGAGTTCAGTCATGAAGTTTTCAAAAGGTTCAATATAAAGGAGCGCCGAAGTTTCTGGAACATCTCTTCCGTCCAGGAGAGTGTGAATCCTTATTTTTTTTACTCCTTCTGAAATAGCTTTTTCAATCATAGCTTTAAGATGATCTATATGGCTATGAACATTCCCGTCTGAAAATAATCCCAGAAAATGCAGTGCTGAGTTGTTTTTCTTGCAGTTTGCAATAACTTCCTGCCAAACTTCTCCTTCAAACATTCTACCTGTAGCTATTGCTTCATTTACAAGTTTCGCGCCTTGAGCAAAGACTCTTCCGCATCCCATAGCGTTATGACCTACTTCGCTGTTTCCCATATCTTCATCGCTTGGAAGACCTACCGCAATGCCATGAGCTTTAAGTCTGGTATTCGGAAGAGTTTCAAGCATATTGTTAATAAATGGTTTATAAGCGTTGAGGAAAGCATCTCCGTCTTTATATTTGCCGAAGCCTACTCCATCAAGGATACAAAGAACTACCGGGCCTCTTCTTTTTTTGAATTTCGGGTTTACTTTTAATGTGTTTAACATATTTAGTTCCTTTTTATTGAATATTGTTTCTCGATTCTTTACATAAATATTTTAAATTGATATAATGTGTCAGAACCTCTGAAGATAAACATATTCTTCAGAGTCAAGTATTATTTAAATTATAACTGTTTAATCAAAATTTGTTACTTTTTAACGGAGGAAATATGCCAAGGATTCAAAAATTTTCGCTTATGCTTCTTTTCTCGCTCAGCACTACGGCGATTGTCGCTGACGATACAAATTCATATGATGCTAAACAAACAGAATATTCTTCAGCTTCATTACAGCAGAACGACAAACTGCAAACTTCGCTTCAGGAAACAGATTTAGAAATAAAAATGAGGCAAAAAATAGAAAAAGAAATTCAGGAACAAAATGAAATAAAAGAACAATCAGTACTTTCTGAAAACGAAGAACATTCTATTCTTCATGTGGCTCTAATGTATATCCCAAATAGATTTATTGATTTAAGTGAAATTATTTCAATGGGTGCAGGAGTGGGACCTGAAGCTAGTCTTGAACTTACTTTTACTAAGTGGGGACAGTTTGGAGCCAGCTACGGCGACAGATACTTTATTGAAAAGGGTTATACTCGACAATATGGAGGAGGCTATTCTACAGGTTACAATGCGGCATTTGCCTGCTGGTGCAATGAAGAAAAGGTCGTTGATTATTGTTTTGGCACTGTTAATCCTTATGTTAATCTGAATCTAAAGAATAGTTCAGTCCCGTGTCCGTGTTCAGAACCTTACAAAAGCGGAAATGTTGATTTTTGGAGAATAGGAGTAAAAGCCGGCTGGCTTTTTGATTTTGAGTTTGCTTTTCATCCTGTAGCAATGGCAAATTTCATAACAGGTTTCGCGTTTGTAAGATTAACCAATACCCAGGATCTGTAATATTTGGAGCAAATTATGAAGAAAGAAGAAATAAAAAAATTAGTGGCGTCACTCTTGAATAATGGTATATCTCTGTCAGACATTCAAAAACAGCTTTACTCCGAATATCAGGTAAAGATGACATTTCTTGAGCTCAGAATGCTGGCTTCAGAAATAGAATCAGTTGACTGGTCAAAACAAAAGGCTGATGTCGCTGCAAAAAAAGCTGAGGAAAAAGCTCAGGAAGAGGCCAAAAAGAAAGAAGAAGCAAAAGCAGAAGGTTTGGAAGAAGATACAGATGGAAACGGCAAAACTGTTGTTGAACTAAGCAAACTCACCCGCCCTGGTGCTATTGCAAGCGGCTCAGTGAATTTTGCATCAGGAGCAAAGGCAGACTGGGTAATAGATCAGTTCGGCAGATTAGGTCTTGAAAAGCCACAGGGAGAACCTACCAAAGAAGACATAAAAGAATTTCAGGCAGGACTCCAGAAAATTATTTCAAACATGCATGGCTCCCTATAAAGGGTAAAAAGAATCGCAAGTTGAAAGGACTCTTTGAACTAATTATTCATGGGTTTGATGTTCAATAGTTCAATATTAATCAGATGAACATAGAAGAGAGGCCTGTTCGTCAATGGCTTGTATCAGTGCTTTTCAGAAGAATCGTCAATTTCTTTTTTGACCATCTCAATAACTTTACCGAATTTTTCAGCATTGGAATTATCTATTTCAACAAGAGTTTCATGAGCTTTAAGTACGGTTTCAGCCGTATTTTGCTGATCAGGTTTTGAAGTACAGAGATTTTGACTGTTATCAGGATCAATAATCGTATCTGAACAGCTGTCAAATTTAAAAAGCCCTTCAATCCCAAGATCCCGGATAAGGCTTCGGTTCTTTTCATCCATGTTCAGCATTTCAATAATAATTCCAGCTTTTCTTGCTTTGAGGCCTAACATAGCCAGAGTTCCCATAAAAGTACTATCCATCCATTGGCAATCTTTCATTTCAAAAATTATTTTTGAAAATGCCCCCTGGATAATATTTTCTCCGAAGTTTCTAAGTGAGGGGCTGCATTCCATGCTGGCTCTGCCTTCTACTTTTATGGCAAACCCGTAGTCAGTCTTGCTTATTAAAACATTTGCTTTATTCAATGGAACACCTTAATCCAATATTTTTTTTGAAACATTTATGTTCCGAATAACGCATTAAAACCTCATATTATTTTTTTCAATAGCTGCAATGAGTCAAATAAAACTATATAAATCTATTTTTCGAGCACAGCTTTTATTCTTCTGATTCCGCGGCTTGAACTTTCTTCTTTCTGTATCTTAAATCTTCCCATTGAAGATGTATTTGCCACATGAGGGCCGCCGCATATTTCCTTGCTGAAATTGCCAATTGAATAAACCTTAACTTTTTCAGCATATCTGTCTTCAAAAAGACCAATCGCGCCCATCTTTTTTGCTTCGTCAACACTTGTTTCAACAATAGAAACTTCCAGATTACTTAAAATAGCATCATTCACAAGCTTCTCAACTTCTGCTATCTGTTCAGGAGTCATTTTGTCGTTATGGCAAAAATCAAAACGGAGCCTCTCAACTGTTATATTGGAACCTTTCTGCTCTACATGTTCGCCTAGAACTTTTCTCAGCGCAGCGTGCATTAAATGTGTGGCTGTGTGGAGAGCAGTAGTCATTTCTGAGTTATCAGCCAGACCGCCTTTGAATTTGTTTTCAGCTCCTTGCCTTGAGAGTTCCTGGTGCTTTTGATAAGCTTTTTGAAAACCATCTTTGTCTACTTCAAAGCCCCTTTCTTTGGCCATCTCTTCTGTAAGTTCAATAGGAAAGCCATATGTCTCATATAGAAAGAATGCGGTCTTTCCACTAAGTATTTTCTTCTGAATGTGAGCTGGAATTTTATCTATTGTTTTTTCAAATTCCTTCGTGCCTTTTTCCAGAGTATGAGCAAATTGTGTTTCTTCATCACTGAAAGCTTTTTTGATTTTGTCAGCATTCTTTGAAAGTTCTACATAAAAATATGAATAGTTATCAATAACAATCTCTGCTATCTGAGATGTAAAATGTTCAGTGAGCCCAAGTTTTCTGGCTTCACGAATAGCTCTTCTTATAAGCCTTCTAAGGATGTAACCGTGGTCAACATTTCCGGGAACAACTCCATCTGCCATTATAAAAGTCGCAGCTCTCATGTGTTCAACTATAATTCTCTCTCCTGTTGTTCTTTCTCTGTTAGTTTCTCCGTCAGCTTTTCTGATTTCATCAAGTTTAGCAAAGAGCGGCATGAAAAGTTCTGTTTCATAAATACTCTTTTTCCCTTGCAGAACAAGTGTAACTCTTTCCAATCCCATTCCTGTATCAACATTAGTCTGTTGAAGTGGTTCAAATTTGCCTTCTGCGGTTTTATTGTACTGCATAAATACATCGTTCCATATTTCAACCCAGTTTTTGTCCTCGGGATCAAAAACATCAGGAGCAGGCATTAATCCTACCCAGTAGAACATTTCAGTATCAGGCCCGCAAGGACCTGTCTGTCCCGCAGGGCCCCACCAATTATGTTTCTTACCAAGCCTTGCAATTCGTGACTCTTTTACGCCAAGGCCTCTCCATATTGCAAAAGCTTCTGAATCAAATGGAGCATCAGCATCACCTGCAAAAACACTGAACGCCAGGTTTTCTAAAGGAATATTCAGATTCTCAGGACCTGTTAAAAACTCAAAACTATACTCAATTGCATCGCGTTTAAAATAGTCTCCAAGAGACCAGTTCCCCAGCATTTCAAAGAAGGTCAGATGGCAAATATCTCCTACTTCATCAATATCTCCTGTGCGTATGCATTTCTGAACATTGGTTAATCTTTTTCCCTGTGGATGATGTTCGCCGAGAAGATAAGGAACAAGAGGATGCATCCCTGCTGTAGTAAAGAGGACTGTAGGATCATTTTCAGGAATAAGTGAAGCGCTTTTTATCCTTTTATGACCTTTTGATTCAAAAAATTTCAAATACTTTTCTCTTAGGTCGCTAGCCTTCATATTTACTCCATTTTAAAGGCGGTTTGGATCAAGAGCTTTAAATTTCCGCCTGTTTGTATTTTCTGAGAAATTGAATATTTTAATCGACTTTTTTAATTTAAAAAACAATATCAAAACAAAAAACATGAATACATTCACTGTAAGAGGAAAAGAAATTTACATTGGCGATCACAAAGTTCAAGATTTAGCTGAAAAATATGGCACACCTACATATGTTTACAACGAAGATCGTATAAGAGAAAACTTCAGAAGAGCCTATAAGGCTTTTTCATCGCACTATCCGGACTTCAAATTTTTCTACGCAGTTAAAGCATGTAACAATCCTGCTATTGTTTCTATCCTTAAACAGGAAGGAGCTGGAATAGATGCTGCAAGTGTTAATGAAATCAAGCTTGCCAAGCAAGTAGGACTTGGAGGAGAAAATGTCATGTTCAGCGGGAATTTTCTTTCAGACGATGACATAAGGCAAGGCCTGGAAAGCGGAGTTATATTCAATCTTGATGATATATCAATTCTTCCAAGGGTTTTAAAATACAGCAAGCCCGACATTCTCTCATTCAGGGTAAATCCTGGTTATGGAAAAAGTAATGTTGGTGAATTTGTGACAAACGCAGGACCAAAAGCCAAATTCGGCATTCATCCTGATAAAGTTACCGAAGCTTACAGGCTGGCTAAAGAAGCAGGAATCAGGCGATTTGGTGTGCATATGATGCCTGGCTCATGTCTGCTGGAACCAGAATATTTCGCATTTGTCACAAATCTTCTCATGGAAATTATAGGAAAAACAGCTAGAGAGCTCAAAATTGAATTCGAATTTATCGACATCGGCGGTGGCCTTGGAATACCTTATAGATCAAGCGAACAGCCTCTTGACCTGGATAAAACAGCAGAGCTAGTTGCAAAGACATTTAAAGATGCCGTAATAAAATATGGAATGACGCCTCCAAGACTAATGATGGAACCTGCCAGATATTTCGTAGGCGATGCGGCTGTAGTAATAGGAAAGGTTCATTCCATAAAGCACAGCTATTCAAAAATTATAGGAACAGATATAGGGATGAATATTCTAGTCAGACCTGCAATGTACGGTTCGTATCATAATATTTTATTCGATAAGAGAATTGATGACGAAACTGAAGTTTGCGGACTCTGCGGTCAGCTTTGCGAAAATACCGACTTCTGGGCAAAGGAAAGAGAATTTCCTAAAACTATTCAGGAAGGCGACTTAATGATTGCAACTGAAGCAGGAGCCTATGGCTTTGGTATGAGCTACCAATACAATGGCAGGCTAAGAGCAGCTGAAGTCCTCGTCAATGGAAAAGAAAGCTATCTCATCAGATCCAGAGAGACCTTTGATGACATGATTAGAAATACTTCAGTTCCGGAATACCTTAGAAACTAAAAATTAAAGGGTCGATTGACCCAGTGAAAAATGAATAGTAATTGATGAGAGAATCAGTTCTACATGAGAAAAGCTATCTTTTCGCTATTAAGGGTTGTTAGGTTGTCGATCTATCTTAGGAAAGAAAACAAAACTCCTTAAACTATTAGTTATTCATTTTTAACTTTTCACTTAAATTTATGGTAAACTACAATAAACAAAATTTGCCTGATGCAACTCTGGTGGGATTGGGACTGGATGCCAATGATGGGCATAAGAGAGTAACTAAAGGCGATAAGTTCGTCGTATGCGGAGGGTCTGAAGAAACTCATGACAAGCTCGTCGAGACATCCATTAAAGTACATGAAAAACTAGATGCCAAAGGTAAAAGGCTTTCCGAACTTTCCAAAAATGAGTTTATTGACATTGTTTCGGAAGCCTCCCAATAAAGATGGCTGCATCAGCTAAAGATTTTCTAAGAAATATCACTGATCCAACAATAAAGTTTGAGATCGAAACTCTTATTTCAAACTTTCTTTTTATTGACAGGATAGATATCTACCTCAATCCAAACTTACTCCTAACGACAACTCAGGAAGAAAGTCTTAGAAATTTAATTTCGCGTAGGCTGAATGGTGAACCTCTTCAATATATCCTCGGTTACGCGCATTTCAGAGAACTCAAGCTCGAAGTCGGCTCAGGAGTTTTGATCCCAAGACCTGAAACCGAAAAAATAGTTGACATGGCAGCAGAGTTTATTTTTCCTAACACAAAAATCCTTGACATAGGAACAGGCTCAGGGGCAATTGCACTGTCGGTTGGAAAAGAATTTCAGCATAGCCGTGTTCTCGGCGTAGATATCAGTGAAAAAGCATTGACATATGCCGAAAGAAATAAAAAATTAAATGGAATACCAAATGTCGAATTCCGAATAAATGATTTATGCGCCGGACTTGGCGAGAATTCCTTTGATATCATACTTGCTAACCTCCCCTACATCCCTTATTCCAACTATCAGAATCTTGAACGCGATGTCAAGGACTTTGAACCAGAACTGGCTTTGACTCCTGGGAAAAGCGGGCTTGAACTGATAGAAAAACTAATATTACAATCTATATCTGTTCTGAAGCCGAATGGCGTTATAACTCTTGAGATTGATAAAAATCAGTCAGGCACAGTCTGCGAACTCTTCGCTAATACAAATGCATTTCACAAAGCAAAAACCTTTAAAGATTATAACGCTCTTGACAGATTTGTATTGGCACAGAAACTTGAAACTAAGTAGATTAAAAACCTTATTCACTCAAAACAAAGGAAATTATGAAAAAAATAGTTGTAGCATATTCAGGCGGACTCGATACATCTGTTATCGTAAAGTGGCTCAAGGAGAAATACGACTGTGAAATTATAGGTTTCTGCGCTGATGTAGGGCAGGCTGAAGAACTAAGCGGAGTTGAAGCAAAGGCTATAAATACAGGAGCCAGCAAATGTTATGTGGAAGACCTCAATGAGGAGTTTGCCAGAGATTTCATATTCCCGATGATGAAGGCTAATGCTATATATGAAAATACCTATCTTCTCGGCACTTCCATAGCGAGACCTCTTATAGCCAAAAGATTAGTAGAAATAGCCAGGAGTGAAGGAGCAGAGGCCATCTGTCACGGAGCAACAGGCAAAGGCAATGATCAGGTTCGTTTTGAACTGACAGCTTATGCTCTGCAGCCTGATATAAAAGTCGTTGCTCCCTGGAGAGTTTGGGAGTTTAAAGGGCGTTCAGACTTAATCGAATATGCAAAGAAACACAATATTCCTATTACTTCGACTCATGCTAAGCCATACAGTATGGACAGAAATTTGCTTCATATAAGTTTCGAAGGAGGAATTCTTGAAGATCCCTGGAAAGAAGCCCCTGAGGAAGTAAGCGTAATGACAAAACCTCTCAGCCAGACACCCGATAAACCTGAATATGTTGAAATATCATTTGAGAAGGGAATTCCATCAGCTGTGAATGGAAAAAAACTTTCACCTGCCAATATAATGAGAAAACTGAATGCTTTGGCAGGAAATCACGGGGTGGGCAGAATTGATATTGTTGAAAACCGTTATGTAGGCATCAAGTGCCGCGGCGTATATGAAACCCCGGGCGGTACAGTCATTCATATCGCTCACAGAGCAATGGAAAGCATCACCCTCGACAGAGAAGTTATGCATCTCAAAGACAGCTGGATTCCTTATTATTCAAAACTCGTTTATAATGGTTTTTGGTTTTCTCCTGAGAGAGAAATGCTTCAGGCAGCAATAGATAAGAGCCAGGATTTTGTAACAGGCGATGTCAGAGTAAAACTTTTCAAAGGATCATGTACGGTCTCAGGAAGAAGATCCGACTTTTCGCTTTATGATGCCGATATTGCAACTTTTGATGCTGACACAAAATATAATCATGCTGATGCTGAAGGCTTTATAAAGTTAAATGCGCTAAGGCTAAGAGTCCTGGCCAGAAGCAAACAGAAACTGGGTTTATAAAAAAAGGTAAAACTAATTTTCAATTAAGTAAAAAGCATAGCCGGAGGCTTGGAAAAATGAGTTTTAAATTAGTAGAGGATAAAAGTAGAATTTCAACTTATCATTTATTCAGTAAATACATGTTCCCATTTATATCTGTTACCTATGAATTAGACATAACGGATTTGATAATTAAGGCTAAAGAGAAAGGATATAAATTCTCGCAATGCTTTAACTTTATTTTAATGCAAGCTTGCAACGATGTAAAAGAATTTAGATATAGGATTAAAGACGACCGGCTAATAGAATACGACAAAGTTGCCATATCTACTACATCCTTATCAGCAGACCTGCATCTGTCATTTTTATATATTGAATACACTGAAGATTTTGAAGTTTTTCTTGAAAGTTTTCGCAGACAGATAGATTCAAAAAATAAAGATATTGCATCTATTGATGATTATCTGGACGCTATTTATACTTCGTGCGCACCTTGGATAAGTTATACCGGACTAATCACGCCTGTTAAAAACAAAAACTTCTCAATCCCCACGATAACATACGGGAAGTTTTTTCAGCATGATAA
This sequence comes from Lentisphaerae bacterium GWF2_38_69, assembly GCA_001803205.1. Lineage (GTDB taxonomy): Bacteria > Verrucomicrobiota > Lentisphaeria > Victivallales > GWF2-38-69 > GWF2-38-69. Next base: position 26,798 of record MHBE01000063.1, read on the forward strand.
TGCAACCAGGATGCCAATAACGATTCAGATCCACCATGGATTGGTTGACGGCTATCATTTAGGTTTGCTAAATACTCAAATATCTAGATACTTAGAATTTTTCTGTAAAAGGGTGTAGCTTGTTTTTAAAACTATCAAGAAATTAAGGCCTGCGATTGCAGTCCTTAATATTTTATGGAACATAGTAAAAAGGGGTGGGATATTTAAAGCAATGTTCGGCATATCCTCCCTCAAAATCGCTTAGTTGATCCCCAATATTGATAATTATTAAGGAATGTAATAAAATGGATTGGGATACTTGAAACATTTGTCGGCATATCCTCCATTCAGGTCGCTGTACTGATCGCCGATATTCAGGATAATTCTATAACCATCCTGTTCAATTTTAGATCTCAGTGGAGCTTTAAAATCAACCATGCTGGCTGAAGGTTTAAAATCGTCAGGTTTCAAAATTAATTGAGTCCATCCGTAATAACCAACAGATTTTAGATTCTCTACAGTCGCTTCTCTCTGATTCTCATGTCTTCCACTTATAAAAAATACTGCTACATTTTGAGCTTTTGCCTGGTCGAAAAGAGCCAAAGAAGGTTTTATAACTGTACCTTTTTCTGACATTACAAAGTCATTGAATATATTAGGATTAAACCCAAAATCCATTTTGAGTTCTACAGGATAATTGGAAAGGGATGTCTCATCTATATCAAAAACTATTGCAAGTTTTCCAGGAGTATCTTTGCAGCTCTTAAGATAATCCATTGCTTTTTCCCCGACCTGATTCATAGCTTGTTCATAGCCACCTGAGCTATAATATGCCTCTACTTGCTGTTTCGCATTATAAATATTCAGTGGCTCAGCATAAGTCGAAGTAACTATTTCTGAAGACGCAGTATAATCTCTTGCCTTAGAAAATGGACACCACGAAGGTCTAGTTGAGCAACTTGAAAGAACAGCTATTCCAATGACTATCGCAACTAATCTAAGCATTGTAATTTTTATGGAGCTCATATTCATTCCTTTTATCGTTTTATTTTATATCATTAATATCTTACAAATATAAAACTTATATTAATTACACTTGCTGTAATCGCAAGAAAGACATTTCAGGCAGTTTTCCTGATTAATAAGTGTCTTTTCATTGCACATCGGGCATATCATGGCTTCAGAATTTGGAGTGTGTTCATCTTTTTCCATACTTTCTTTTTTCTTCTGGAGAAGAGCTTTAGATTCGAGAAGCCCTATTTTATCAAGGTGCTGCTCAATAGTTCTGCCAATATCAGCAGCCAGAGAAGGGATATATTTCCCTTCGCTGTAGTATCCTCCGCTAGGATCATAAATACTTTTAAGTTCCTTTACAAGGAATGAAGGGTTTTCCTGATTTCTGAATACTGCGGAAATCAACCTTGTCATAGCTACAATCCAACTGAAATGCTGTAGATTTTTTGTATTGATAAATAGTTCATAAGGTCTAATAGTACCGTCTTCCTGAACTACATCATTAATTGTTATATAAAGTGCTTCTGCAGATAGAGGAGTTTTAATCCTATAAGTTGTCCCGCTCAGTGCTTTTGGTCTGGAAATACCGTTAAGATTTTCTTTTGGTTTTTCCTTTTTTTCATCTTCTTTCTTTATAAGTACGCCTGTTATATACTTTGAAGGTCTGAAAGTCGTGCACCCTTTGCATCCTTTTTTGTAAGCCTGCATATAGATGTTTTTAAATTTATCAAAGGGATAATCTACAGGAATATTAATTGTTTTTGATATGGAACTATCTACATACTTCTGGAGAACGCTCTGGATTTCTAAATGTTCAAGCGGTTCTATGTCGCTTGCAGACAGGAAATAGTCAGGAAGTTCTTTGTCATCGAGCACTTCAAAACCTTTGGATTTTAGATATTCTTTGTAAGCGTAATCCATCACTTCTACTTCTGAAACATCCTTTTCAGTTGTATTTCTTATTTTCCTCTTATAGTGGAACGCAAAAACAGGTTCCAGTCCGCTAGAAACATTGCCTGCGAGTAAACTTATAGTTCCGGTTGGAGCAATAGAAGTCAAATGAGAATTTCTTATCCCATGTAGCTTTATCTCTTCCTGAAGTTCTTGAGGCAAAGTTTTGACAAAGGTTCCATGTGGGTATTTGTCAGGATCAAAGAGAGGGAATGCGCCTTTTTCTTTGGAAAGCTCAACACTTGCTTCATATGCTGAATAAGTAATAGTTTGCATAAGTCTTTCGGAAATCTTAATGGATTCGGTTGAACCGTATTTTATTTTCATAAAAAGGAACATATCTGCAAGTCCTGTTATACCAAGACCTATTCTGCGTTTTGATGAAGCTTCCTGTTTTTGCTGTGGGAGTGGGTAATTGCTCAAATCAATAACATTGTCCAGCATTCTAACTGCAATCTTTGTTACTTTAGCAATCTCATCGTAATTAAGATCAGCGTTGCTCTTGAAGGTATTTTTAACGAACCTGGTCAAATTTATAGAACCAAGAAGGCATGCTCCGAAGGAAGGGAGAGGCTGTTCTCCGCAAGGATTTGTGGCTCTGATTTGTTCGCAATAATACAAATTATTCATCTTATTTATCTTATCTATTAGGATAAAACCAGGCTCTGCAAAGTCATAAGTTGACTTCATAATAAGATCCCAGAGGTCAGCAGCCTTTATTGTCTTATAGACTTTTCCGTCAAAAACCAATTCCCATGTTTCGTTATTGATAACGGCTTTTAGGAATTTTTCTGTTATTCCGACTGAAAGGTTGAACATCCTGAATTTTTCACTGTCTCTCTTGGATGTAATAAATTCTTCGATGTCAGGGTGATCGCATCTCATTACTCCCATCTGGGCTCCGCGCCTCTGGCCTGCGCTCATAATAGTTTTGCATGTAGCATCAAGAACCTGCATGAAACTAATTGGGCCTGAAGCTAATGCTCCGCATCCTTTTATAGTAGTTCCTGAAGGCCTGATTGTTGAAAAATCAAAACCTACTCCGCCGCCTTGTTTTTGAGTCAAAGCAGCATTCTTAACTGTATCGAATATTCCTTCAATAGAGTCTTCTATATCATTCATTACATAGCAATTAAACATTGTAACACTATCCATCTGTGTCCCGGCATTGGCTATAATTCTTCCGGCAGGAAGGAATTTAAAATCAGCAAGAATAGAATAGAATTTTTCTTCCCAGTACTTGGGGTCGCTTTCATTCTGGGCAAGAGCTATTGCCACTCTTCTCCATGTATCTTCATAGCACGAATCTCCCTTGCAGAAATTATTACCATTAAAACGGTATTTTTTATTCCATATTTCGTGCGCAATATCGACTATATTTTCAGTGTGCTTCGTCATTTTCTCCTCGTAAATATTTAAAAGGTTCTACTACTTGAAATAAGATTCTATTCACTTTAAAATTGGTTTCAATAGCCAGTCTTCACTTTTGATTTGAGGCTGATTATTCAGAATATTTTAAGTTCCATAAATTTACATTATAAGGATTTTTTAGAAATGTTAAAACTTTTTTTACTTAGACATGCAAAATCCAGCTGGGATGATATTTCATTTATAGATATCGAAAGGCCATTGGGAAAACGAGGGCTTAAAGACGCTCCCAATATGGGCAAATATTTTATTAAAGATCATAAAAAACCTCATATAATAATATCAAGTCCAGCCAGAAGGGCAAGAGAAACTGCCGAGCTCTTTTCTGATACTATTGAATATAAATTGGATAAAATCCATTACGATCAGCAAATTTATGAAGCATCACTTGATGAGCTTATGCATCTCATTCACAAAATTGATGATGCTTTTGAAAAGGTTATGCTTGTAGGACATAATCCAGGTTTTACAGATTTGGCGAACCATCTGACTAGTGAAACACATATAGATAATATTCCTACATGTGGATTATTTGCCGTTGGCTTTGATGTAAAATCATGGAAAAAAATAGAACCAGGCAAAGGTGTATTTCTATTTTTTGATTATCCAAAAAAGCATTAGAACTCTTGTTAGTAATCCAACACCAAGAGTTAAATAACGATATTTACCAGGCGGCTCTTTACACAGATTATTTTGCGTATCGCCTTTCCTTTTATAAGCTCAGCGATAATTGAATTTTCCAAAGCTTTTGCTTTGGTGGCCTCTTCATCGCTATCAGAGGAAATCATAATTCTTACTTTCGGTTTACCTGAAATCTGGACAAGTATTTCAACTTCATCTTCCTTAAGATACTCTTCTTTGCATTCAGGCCATTTTTCATAAACTATCGTGCCATTTTCATGCCCGAGAAATTCCCACATTTCTTCAGCAATGTGAGGAGCCAGCGGAGAAAGAAGTTTTATAAAAGTCTCAGCGGCTTCCCTTGATAGAATGTTATCCTTACTGAATTCATTTATGAAAATCATCAGCGCACTAATAGCTGTGTTAAAATTCAATGTTGAAATATCATTTGTAACTTTTTTAATAGTCTGGTGCAATGTCGAAAGCTGCTTTCTATTCAGCTGAAAATCTTTTATTTCTGATTCACAAATCATTCTCCAGGATTTTTTTAAAAACCTGAAAACGCCCTCTACTCCCAAGGTATTCCATGGTTTTGTAGCTTCCAGAGGCCCCATGAACATTTCGTACAGCCTCATACTGTCGGCTCCATACACTTTAATAACATCATCGGGATTAACTACATTTTTCAGGGACTTTGACATCTTAGCCGGAAATTCTATAAGCTCGTCCCCATTTTCCCTGTTATAAAACTTTCCATCTTTTATCTCAATTTTATCTCCGGGAACAAGAGCTCCTCGCGGATCTTTATATGAAAGGCCAAGAATCATGCCCTGATTAACCAGTTTAAGAAAAGGCTCATCAGTTGAAACCAGCCCAAGGTCGAATAGAACTTTGTGCCAAAATCTCGAATAGAGAAGATGGAGTACGGCGTGTTCAGCGCCTCCTACATAAAGATCAACAGGCATCCAGTATTTTTCCTTCTTTGGATCCCATGCAGCTTTTTTATTCAACGGGTCAATAAATCTCAGATAATACCAGCATGAACCTGCCCACTGCGGCATAGTGTTAGTCTCTCTTCGGCCTTTCATTCCTGTTTCAGGATCAATGTATTCAAGCCATTCTCCAGCATTGGCTAAAGGTGATTCGCCTGAGCCTGAAGGTTTAAAATTATCCACTTGTGGCAGTTTAAGAGGAATCTCATTTTCTGAAAGGAGTTTGATGCTTCCGTCTTCCATATGAACAACTGGGAAAGGTTCGCCCCAGTATCTCTGGCGGCTAAAAAGCCAGTCTCTGAGTTTATAGTTGGTTTTGCCTTCCCCTATTCCTTTGTTTTCCAGCCACTTGATTGTCCTGGATATTGCCTCATTAACTCCTAATCCGTTAATATCAAGCCCTTCGCTGTTTGCAGAATTTATGCCTGTTCCATCCCCAAACCAGCACAATTTGCCCTCAAGCACATCCTGTATTTTTATATTCTTCTCTTCTACCTGTTTTTCTGTAGGTTTGATAACGCAAAATACCGGGATATTAAATTTTTTGGCAAATTCAAAATCCCTCTCATCATGCGACGGAACAGCCATAATTGCACCAGTTCCATAAGAAACCAAAACATAGTCTGCAATCCAGACAGGAATTCTTTTTCCATTTACAGGATTAACAGCATATGCACCCGTGAAGACTCCTGTTTTTTCCTTGTTGAGAGAAGTTCTATCAAGATCACTCATCCTCGAACTCTTTTCAATATAAGCTTCTACCTCATTCTTGTAAGAGTCAGTTGTTATAGTTCTTACAAGTCTGTGTTCCGGAGAAAGAACCATATATGTGGCTCCAAAGAGCGTGTCTGGCCTTGTCGTGTATATCTCAATTTTCTCCAGAGAATCGGAAACCTTAAATACTACATTAGCGCCAATAGACTTGCCAATCCAGTTTCTCTGCATCTCTTTTATCCCATCAGGCCAATCAAGTTTATCCAATCCTTCAAGAAGCCTTTCAGCATATTCAGTGATCTTAAACATCCACTGTTTCATAGGCTTACGAATCACATCGTGCCCCCCTCTCTCGCTTTTGCCGTCTATAACTTCTTCATTGGCCAGTACGGTGCCCAGAGCAGGACACCAATTGACAGGGACTTCGTCAAGATATGCCAGGCCTTTTCTGTAAAGCTGAATAAAGATCCATTGAGTCCATTTGTAGTATTCGATATCTGTAGTACTTAGTTCGCGGTCCCAATCATAACTGAAACCAAGGGATCGAATCTGCTTTTTGAAAGTCTCTATGTTTTTCTTTGTTGTAATTGACGGGTGAGTGCCTGTCTCTACTGCATATTGCTCAGCAGGAAGGCCGAAAGCATCCCAACCCATCGGATGAAGAACATTGAATCCATTCATTCTTTTAAATCGGCAAACAATATCTGTAGCTGTATAGCCTTCAGGGTGGCCTACATGAAGACCGGCTCCGCTTGGATAGGGAAACATATCCAAAACATAGTATTTGGGTTTATCAGAAAAATCTGTTGCCTTGAATGTTTTATTTTTTACCCAATAGTCTTGCCATTTTTTTTCAATTGCCTTAAAGTCGTAATCCCTATATTGCATTGCATCGCCTTCATGGTTTTAGTTTTTCGTAAATTTAACAGGATAAACTAGCATAGTAATATAATTATTAAAATCACCTTTGCTGCTAAGGTTGCTTCTTAGCCTGAAATTTCTGAATGATGAATTCGATAAACCCTTCTCTTACTGTTTTCTTTGAATTACTGTATTTTGAATCTTTCTGTTCAGCGATATGCCTTATATCTGGAAATTTAATTGTCGGGTATTCAATATAATAAGAGGGAATTGCTAGCTTGATTCGATGCTTACTTTGAAGTTCTTCGGGGAATGTTAATCCTAATATTTTTCCCTTTTTTGAAACCTGAAATTTAAATCCGTCCCAATAGACTTTTTTATATTTCCCCTTTTTCCTTTTAAATAAGTCTTCAAGAATAATTTTAAGTTCATCTTTTGTTATATACATATTAGAAACATAATCTTCATGACTAATAAAATCGTAAACATCTCTGAGGTCAATATTCCCTGCGACTTTATCTGTTCTCTGGCTTAATCCGAATATCGCCACATCACTTTGAGTATTTACTTTCATCGATTCGGCAATTAGAAAACCGCCTTCAATTGCCTCCTTCGAATTGATATAAGCAACTTTTTCTTCTCCTTCTCTGTTGATTGCATCCAATTGAGGTGAGATTTTTGATTCAAGATTTTTATCGTTTGGATATTCCTTAACGGAAATAAGTTTTGATTTTATTTCTATTTTTCCGCTTTTGGTATTTTTAGTGATATCGATTCTGCCAAGATATTCTCCTTTATAGCCTGCTTGAAAGAAGTATGCGTTGTTAAAAAGTCTCTTCCCGTCAATATCTTCGTGAGTATGACCTCCTAAAATAATATCAATTTGTGGAAATCTTTTTAACTCTTTGCTCATCATCCATTTTTTATTATAAAGTCCGCCATGGACTGCTAAAACAATCACATCAGGATCAGTTTTCAAAACTTTGGTCATAATTTTATCTAGCGAAGGACTCAAAGGTAAAGTTCTGAAAGCAGCATAAGGAGTGATAATTTCAGAATTATTTATAAAAGGAAAAGTAGCTCCTATCAATGCTATTTTAAGATTATTTATTTTCACTATGGCATATGATTGATATGGTTTGCTTCCCGTATGAACTGTCTCTATATTTGATGCCAATACTGTTCCTTTGAATTCAGATGCTCTTTGCTGAAAAAGATCAAACCCGTAATCGAAATCATGATTCCCGGGAATCCAGAAATCATATCCAATCAAATTCATAATTTCGATTATAATACTCCCTCTGGTTTGAGCTGATTCATAACTTCCCTGAAGAGTATCTCCACAATCAATTAAAAGTATCTTCTCTTTCCCCTCTTTGGATTCCTGTTCCTTTACCGCGCTTGCAAGTTTAAGAAGGCCTCCTTCCTCAGAAGTTATATTTCCATGTATATCAGTAGTAAATAGCAAAACAGCATCAGAAGCAACAAGAAGAACCGACAGTAAAAAACAGAGGCAAAATATAATATTCTTCAGCATAAACTTTAAGTTGTTAAATTATTTCCTTATTATAGTTATGGCTCTAGTCAGGCTTTTTTAAAAGCGTTGAGGAAAACCAATTTGATTATTGTCAAAAAGTTGCCATATTAAACAGCTTATTTGTAATATTTAAATATAATCTTACTTATTTTAGGAGACAACAATGGCCAGACATCCCAGCTTAAAAGGCAGCACAAAGATAATTAAAAAAAGAAATGTGCTTAAGCGTTACGAAAGAATCGATGTAATGATCAAAGAAGATAAATGGAAGGAAGGCGACAAAGCTTTGGGTATTCCAAAAACGAAGGTTGTTCAGTAAATTCATCTAGTTAGGGCCGGCAAAATTTGCCGGCCTTAATTTTTATCTTAAATACCTATAGCCTTTTATTTACAGTTTGTTATAATTTCAAAAAGCCATCAATATTTATTTAAATTGGAAGTTTATGAACATATATGAAAATATCTTATCTCTACAAAGAGATAACAATCCGTTTGTTCTGATAACAGTAGTTGCTAAAGAAGGGCATGGCCCTCAAGTTTCAGGCGCTAAAATGTGTGTTCTTGAAGATGGTAAAATTTTCGGCACTATTGGAGGAGGCGCTTTGGAGTTTCTGGCTATCAAAGAAGCTGTTTCAATAATCAAGAACCACAAACCATCCGTTTTACAAAAATATATACTTGGAGAAGATAATAAAGTTATTGATGCTGTCTCTACCGGTATGATATGTGGAGGAAGCATCACACTTTTCTTTGAGGTTAATGGATCAAAGGAAAATATTTTCATATTTGGAGCAGGGCATATTGGACAGGCATTAGCTTATCATTTGAATAACTTGAACTTTCGAGTAACTGTCATTGATAGCCGTAAAGAATATGAGAATTCTTGTGAAAAATATGCTCACAAGATAGTTATTGAAGACTATAATACAGCCTTGTCAACTTCCAGAATACCGAGCAATAGTTTTTTTGTAATTGCCACACACTCTCATGAAATGGATTTTATCCTCCTTAAAAGAATATGTTCTTCAGATTGGAATCCCAAATATATTGGCGCTATAGCCTCAAAGAAAAAATCTGAATCTGTCATTAAGCGCCTGGCTGCAGAATTAAACGGTAAAAATATTCCCTGGGACAGGATTTACTGTCCAATCGGCCTGAAAATTGGAGGTACAACTCCTCACGAAATAGCAATTTCAATAGTATCTGAAATACAGTCAATTCAATATGCAAAGGAAGGAAACTTCCATGCAAAAGGTAATTATAAAACGATTTTATCAATTTAAATAATAATTCTAAGAGCGAGGCAAATAATGGATTCCCATCAAAGAGTACTAACAGTTCATGCAAACTCTTCCTTTTACAGAATAGACCGCTACAAAATAGGCGAATATTTCGGGCCTCTTGACCTGGGATTGCATCTTTGGCGCAAGTACAACAGTCTTAATATTGGCGTAGGAGTTCTTGCAGGTTCAATTTTCCCTGGTTCTAATAGACTATTTTTTACTGGTTATTCTCCATGTTGGGACGGTTTTTACATCTCTTCGATGGGCGGGGCAGGACTTGTCTTCAATAACCTAGGTATCAATATGCTCTCTATTATCGCCAAGGCTCCATCGCCTTCAATCCTTTATCTTAATAGAGACAGAAGCGAAGAAATCCAGGTAGAACTCATCCCTGTAAATCTAAATGAAGTCTGGAATTCAGGAAGAAAAGGCATCTATTCTCTTACAGACTATACATATGAAAAACTTGGATCCAAATTTAAGACTGATCCTAGAATCCTTGTGGTAGGCCCTTCCGCCCTTGAAACTGATGTCGGCGCAATCTGTTCAGTGCCGATCGATGACGGAAAAATAGGTTTTGTCGATACATGGGCAGGCAGAGGTGGGCTTGGATCAAGAATGCTTCAGCAGCACGGCATAGCAGCTGTTATTTACGGCGGGACACATATTGAAGAAGACTTCAGGGACAGAGTCGTAGCTGATAAATGGTTTGTAGAGAAATATCAGAAGAAATTAGCTTCTAAGGATTTTGAAGCTACAACTAAATACCGTTTCGAACCTAAGTTTGAAACAGGCGGAACATTCGGCGTAAACTTCAAAACGCTCAAGGGTAAAATGATGTCTTTCAACTATAAGAGCATCTATATGAGTGAAGAAGAACGCCTAAAAATTCATCAGGATTTTGTCATAAATCACTATTTGAAACAATTTAACGAAGAAACTATCAAAACCAAGAATCAGAGAACATGCGGTGAACCCTGTGCAGCTCTCTGCAAGAAAATGAACGGAATATACAAGAAAGATTATGAGCCGTATCAAACGATGGGGCCTCTTTCCGGAATATTCGATCAGAGGGCTGCAGAAGCGCTTAATCATCACGCTGACATGTACGGATTTGATGGAATAGCTATAGGCGGTATAATCGCATGGCTCATGGAATGCTTAGATGAGGGATACTTCACTCCTGAAGAACTTGGCGTAACAAAAAAACCTTACTTCAAGGCTGAGGGTTTTGATGTAGTCAATCACTCCATGAATAATGCTGAACTTGGGATAGAACTTCTTGATTCTATCATTCTCAAGAGAGGAATTATCGATTTCTCCAGAGGGCCAAGGCTTTGGGCCAGAAAATATTCAAGACTTAAACAAAACAGAAATATAAAGGACAGCTTTGTCTGCGTAAAGAATACAAGAAACGGATGGATGGTTCCAAATCAATACTGGGCTCCCGGATTGCTCGCACCGATGCCAATAATGGGCAAGTATTATCTGCATTATGGCGATGATTTTGTTCCGCCAAGAGAACTCGGCAAAAAGAATGCGGCTCGATTTAAAGGAGAGATGCTCGTTGACAATGTCGGCATATGCCGTTTCCATAGAGGCTGGGCAGAAGAAATGATTCCTGAGATTATTGGATCATTATACGGAATGCAAAAAGAGTATATCGAAGCTATTGATGTTTGTGCCGAAAAGATAATTTCCAGAAATAAATCTTTCTTCTGGGTGGGGAGAAGATCCACTGATTTTATTTACTGTTTCCTTAAGAGAAAGAAAGATATCGATAAGTGCGAACATCCTGAACTCACAAATTGGATTGATGCTTTCGAAAAGGACAAAAATGAAGCTGCTCTCAATTTCTGGTACGAAATGCACAAAGGAATGCTTGAGAGCTTTATCAAACCATAATTATTTGTATAATATCTCCATCTGATAACATGGAGATTTATAGTCGGAAGAGATGGTTTTTTGGTTTTAAGTTTTAAATTTAAAGTCTCAGACTATAGTACAACAAATAATAAATAGGCAATTCAAGGAGGCCTGTATGTTGGAAAAGATGAGAAATTTCATTAGAGAAATCCCTAAAACCGATCTGCATGTACATCTTGACGGTTCCCTGAGACTGGAAACTTTGATAGAGCTGGCAAAACAAGAAAAAGTCAAACTTCCTTCTTATGAAGAATCAGGGCTTAGAGAACTGGTCTTTAAAGAAAAATACTCAAGCCTTGGAGATTATCTGAAAGGTTTCGCGTATACTTGTGCGGTACTTCAGAATAAGGAAAATCTCGAAAGAGTTGCTTATGAACTTGCCATTGATAATATTGCCGAAAATGTCCGTTATCTGGAAGTTAGATTTGCCCCTCAGCTCCATCAGAGCCAAACCCTATCACTTCCTGAAATAATAGGAGCTGTAAATAACGGTCTTGAGAGAGCAAGACTTGAACATAAATTATCCCCTGGATCAACTTCTGGAAAAGATATTCCTTTTAGATATGGAATTATTGTTGGCGCAATGAGATGCTTCAATGAATATTTCTCATCGTATTACTCAGACCTTTTCAAAATTATGTCGCACGCTCCCAAAAAAGAAGTATTTAAAGCTGCTTCTATGGAGTTGGCAAGAGCTGCTGTAAAAATCAGAGATGACCACAACTATGCTATTGTGGGATTTGACTTGTGCGGAGAAGAACATGGCTACCCGGCAATCCTTCACAAAGACGCATATACATATGTCCACAAGAATTTCATGGGCAAAACTGTTCATGCAGGAGAAGCTTATGGTCCGGAATCAATCTTTCAGGCCATCACAGATTGCCACGCAAACCGAATTGGGCATGGAACTTTTCTATTTGAACATACTGAAATTAAAGATCCTGACATTGTTCATCCTGAGAAATTTGCTGATGCTCTGTCCAACTATATTGCAGGAAGAAGAATTTCTATTGAAGTTTGTCCGACCAGCAATCTGCAGACATTGCCTCATCTTAAAAATGACATTAGAAACCATCCCATAAAAAAAATGATCGACAAACGACTCTCTGTCTCCATATGTACAGATAACCGTCTTGTCTCCAATACAACCGTAACAAAAGAGCTTTCGCTGATTGTCGAAAATTTTGATTTGACTCCAAAACAATTCAGGGATTTGGTTATAGCAGGTTTTAAAGGTTCCTTCTTCTATAGTTGTTATGTAGACCAGAGAAAGTTTGTGAGAGAAGCAATTGACAGATACGACTCACTTGCAAAAGAATTTTTTAGTTGACCAGTTTATGAAATATAGGAAATTTGGGAAAACAAATATCGAGCTCTCAGTCCTAGGTTTCGGCTCAATGAGACTCCCGGTAATTGATAATAATCAAGCTAACATTAATGAATCTGAAGCTATAAGAATGATGCACTATGCCTTTGACAACGGCATAAATTACATCGACACGGCATATCCTTACCATGAAGGGCAAAGCGAGTTAGTCGTAGGCAAAGCACTTAAACACCGATATAGAGATAAAATTCACCTTGCCACTAAGCTTCCATCCTGGGCTATTGAGAGTTATTCAGATTTCGATAAATACTTAGACGAGCAGCTCGCCAAGTTGCAGACTGACCATATTGACTTCTATCTGATCCATAATCTCCATGCAAATGTATGGCCCAAAATAAGAGATCTTGGAGTTCTTAACTGGTGCGATAATATTATCAAAAGCGGCAAAGTCAGATATGTTGGTTTCTCTATTCATGATACAGCAATCTTATTTAAAGAAATACTCGATTCTTATAACTGGGACTTTTGCCAGATTCAATATAACTATATGAATGAAGATATTCAGGTAGGAACTAAAGGCATTGAATATGCTTATCAGAAAGAAATCCCTGTAATAATCATGGAGCCGCTTCTTGGCGGAAGCCTTGTGCAATTGCCCACGCAGATAAAACAGCTTTTCGATAATGCAGGGAAAGACCATATAAATATGGCTCTCCAATGGCTTTGGAACAAAAAAGAAGTCTCTCTGGTTCTGAGCGGAATGAGCTCGATGGAACAGCTTGTAAAAAATATCGAATATGCTTCCAAAGCCTCAATAAATTCTTTTTCAGCAAAAGATTATGATCTGATGGAAAAGATTAAAAACGAATACTCTAAGCTCGTCCCTATTCCTTGCACAAAATGCCGCTATTGTTTGCCATGCCCTAAAAATATAGAAATCCCTCATCTTTTCGGGCTATATAACGATGCGGTAGTTCATAAGGATAAAAGCCAGTGGCTTTATAGGGTAATCTATAACAACAACATCCCTGAAGACCGGCGTGCTGATGCCTGCATTAAATGTAGAAAATGTGAGGCTAAATGTCCACAGGGAATAAAAATAGCAAACTGGATGCCCAAAGTTCATTCTGAGCTTTATGAACCTTGACAGAGCTTATCATATCCAAAATATTTTTTTTCGTTTATAGATTAATTATTAACTTAATATATGGATAATTTTTATGCTTAGGCTAGATTTTAAGTATTTGAGCCTAACAGAATATAAAACTTAATACATTTGAGAGTTCTTTTTATGTATAATTTGGATTTATCCCTCTTTCCGAAGTCTATAGTGTATCCCACTGTGCTTGCTGATTCAGAGAGATTTTTAATAAAAATTGCAGAGACAGATGAAGAACTTAAAGCTACGCTTAAATTGCGTTACGAGGTTTTCAATGTAGAGCAAGGACACGGTTTAGACCAATGCGCTTCTTATGGCTTGGATTTTGATGAATATGATAAATATTGCCTTCAGCTGGTTGTCCTGGATAAACAAGAGAAAGCTCCTGTCGGAACATATCGCCTTCACCTGGGCTCTATAGCATTGGAAGGCAAAGGATTTTATTCTTCGACAGAATATGAGATCAAAGGGCTTGAAAAAATTGCAAGCATATCGATGGAACTTGGAAGATCATGCGTAAGAACTTCATTCAGAACTGGAGCAGCAGTGGCTCTCTTGTGGGGTGGCATAGGCGAACTTATGATGCGCGCCAAACTCCGCTATCTTTTTGGATGCGTGAGCATGGAAGCTTACAACGCTGCTGCTACCTGGGCTATCTACGAGCATTTTAAAAAGGATAATTTGACTACCGATTTAATTAAAGGTACTCCTCTTAAAGGATTTGAGCTTGATAAGTCAACACCGGACGAAATAAAAATATATTCAGACAATATCCGTAATACTATGAAAGATTTTGTCCCTCCATTGCTGAAAGGTTACCTTAGGCTTGGTACGAAAATATGCGGGGAGCCATTGTTCGATCCTGTATTTAAAACAGTTGATTTTCTCATCCTTCTTGATACTTTTTCAATGCCTGAGCGCTATGCAAGGCACTTCAATTACAAACCTGCCCAATCTCAAGCAGCACCAATACAATGTACATAAAAAAAGCTACTATAATCAATGATAACTATAGTAGCTGAGAGAAAATAAATTATCTATTTTACTCTTCGGGAATATTAACTACAATTCCAACTTTAGGCTGAGCATCACCGGCTATTGTGGGATTTACTTTCTTAAGATCTTCAATGCTCACTCCATACATATCAGATATTGTCTGCCATGTATCGCCTTCTTTTACTGTATGAGGAAGATAGTTCGCCTGAGACAAAGTTGATGAAGTTTCCGATTCTTTCTCTTGTGAAGGTTCCGGAGCAGGCGCAGCTTGAACGACTTCAGGCACAGAAGATGAAGACTTTGCTGAGTCATTATTAGATTCGGTTTTCTGAACAGGAGTAGCGACTTCAGGAGCTATAGCTGGAGAAGATTCGGTTTTTACTATTTTCTTCTCTTGAGCAGCTACAGCCGGTTCAGCTTTTTTTGCAGTTGCTTTTCCACCAGGAATTGTTATCTTCTGTCCAACTTTCAGAAATGCATTTGAAGTTAAATTATTAACTTCAGCAAGTTTCTTAACACTAATATGATTCTTTTTTGCTACTGACCAGAGAGAATCGCCACTCTTAACTACATATACACTGCCTTCTGAGTGTACTGCTGCTGCTGATCCAGAAGCTGAAGAGATATTTTTTGGTTGAGTCAGTCCTGCTGGAGGAATTTGAAGATTTTGTCCAGCTTTTAAAGAAGCCTTAGGCTCAATGTTATTGTAAGCTGCAAGTTCATTTACGCTGAGATCAAACATTTTAGATATTTTCCATAGCGAATCGCCTTTTTTGACGATGTATTTTACTTGAGAAACAGAAGATACATGAGTTAATGGGGCAGATGTTTGCAATTTTTCTACAGGAGCAGGAGTCGTCTCTATAATTGTACTTGGAGAAGCTGTCTGATTAGCATCTGCAGGTGGATTCAGACTGGGAGGTGGAATTTCTCCATTATCTTGAAGGACAGGTGTGCTGCTGCAGGCATTTAATAAGAGCACTAAACTCGATACTCCTGCTAAAGCGATCAGTTTTGCGGTTTTGTTTTTATTGCTCGGTTTTCTCATCTATATATCTCCTTATAATTAAACTTTTAAAAATATTTCCTCTTTCAATATAATTCTTGAACATATCCATACTTGCAAATCCCGGAGAAAGCA
This sequence comes from Lentisphaerae bacterium GWF2_38_69, assembly GCA_001803205.1. Classification (GTDB taxonomy): domain Bacteria; phylum Verrucomicrobiota; class Lentisphaeria; order Victivallales; family GWF2-38-69; genus GWF2-38-69. The sequence goes on from MHBE01000063.1 coordinate 42,730, forward strand.
ATACTACATCTCCGCTTTCTGCATAATCACATGCAGAATAAACAGCTTCCTGAAATGTCAAGCAACTGCAGTAATTAAATACTTGTGAACATAAATTTTCTAGTTTTGTTTTTGATTTTCCAATAATAAATATTTTCTTTATAACATTTTTATAATCTAAAATCGGAGTGAAATTCATATCTTTATCAAGACCTCCTGCAATCAAACAGATGTTTTTATTGTTACCAAAAGCCTCCAATGCCGCCATCATTGATAAAGGATTTGTTGATTTTGAATCATTTACAAAGATAATTCCATCTTTTATAAGGATTATTTCCAGTCTGTGTTCTCCAAGGTTAAAGCCTCCGGCTGCTTTAATTATCTGTCTTCTATCAAATCCAAGAAAATCACAAACTGCAATTACAGGCATAGCATTTTCAAGATTATGCTGCGCTCTCCCCATCACTCCCAACTCATCATTTAAGCAAAAAAGCCTTTTATTTTTGTAAATTGTATCAGAACTTACTGAAAAATTACTTATTTCGGGTGTTTGGGAAAAAGTCTGAAGGCTGCCTTTATAATTGGTTATAAATCTAGTCAGGTTCTTATTTACAATCAGGCAATCAGAAGAAAACTGATTCATATAAATCTTTAACTTGTCTTTTAGATAATTTTCAAATGTTCCGTGCCAATCTATATGATCCGATTCAATATTCAGGATAATTGCTATATGAGGCCTGAATTTTTTACAGTAATGAAGCTGAAAAGAACTTATTTCCAGAACAATATAATCATATTTTTCATTGCTGAGAAGAACATCTGAGAGAGGATAACCTATATTCCCTGCCCCAATTACTCTTTTTTGCAGATTTTTAAGGACATGCACGCAGAATTCCGTAGTTGTAGTTTTTCCATTTGTGCCTGTAATGGCAATAATCGGAACTGAACAGTATTTAGCAGCAAATTCAGTTTCGCTTATGATAGGTTTACCGCTTTTGTCTGCTAATTTTCCAAGATTTGTTTTCGGGCCAATCCCAGGACTTACAATAATTAAATCACTATGCGGAAGTTCTCCGCCTTTAAAGGATAATAATACTTTTATCCCAAAAGATTTAAGCTCCGATTTATACTCTGAAAGATTCTCATTTTCAGCCTCATCTAAAGCTATAACTTCATAGCCTTTAGATTTTGCCAATTTAGCTCCCGCAAAACCACTCTTGCCTAAACCAAGAACTAAAATAATTTCTTTGTTTTTTAAAAACATACAATTTTTTTTACTTTATTTGACAAAAAAGAAATAACCATTATTTTCATAACACTTTTAAGCGAGCGTAGCTCAGTGGTAGAGCTTCACGTTGCCAACGTGACTGTCGTGGGTTCAACTCCCATCGCTCGCTCCATTTTTTTCTCCCTCTTCAGACTATATTTCACTTTGCCTTAATTTATTTTTATTTGTGCTCGTTATTAACTCGAAAAGTTTCCAAAAAGCACGCAGTCTTTATGAGACGCAATTAAATATACTCTTTACCAGATAGCATACAATAAAGCATATAGTTGAAGCTTCATAAAACAAAGAGATTGACCCTACTGCTCATTTGAAGAGCAAAGAATTTTTAATTTCTAAGATAGAACACCGATATAGTATCATTAAGAGAAAATCCCTTTGCATTTATATATTTTCTAAAATATATTATAATGTATTGTGAAATTTCAGGCTCCATCGATGGCTGGGCTAAATACAAACTATTAGGAGGTTTGATTATGTGTAATGAATCTTTAGTAAAAGTTGGAATGAATGTACCAGAATTTGAAATGTCAACTTTTGAAGCAAGTAAAGGAACTTTTGGAAAATTTTCTCTAGAAGCAGCCAAAAAAGCAGGAAAATGGACAATCCTGTTTTTTTATCCTGCTGACTTTACATTTGTTTGCCCAACAGAACTTGCGGACATCGCAGAAAAGCATGAAGAATTCAAAAAAGACGCAGTGGAAATTGTTTCTGTCTCCACAGATACACAATTTGTTCATTTAGCTTGGAAAAAAGATGAAAGACTGCTGGCTAATGTAAAATATTCGATGGCTGCAGATCCGACAGGAAAAGTATCAAGGCTATTTGGCGTTTACGATGAAGCTACGGGTCTTGCTCTCAGAGGCACATTTATCATCAATCCTGAAGGTAAACTTGTCTCATCTGAAGTATCTTTTTACAATGTAGGCAGAAGCGCTGAGGAACTGGCAAGAAAAGTCTCCGCATGTCTATATGTGGCAAAGAATCCTGCTGAAGTTTGCCCCGCAAAATGGAAGGCCGGCGAAAAGACACTGAAACCTTCTGAAGCTATGGTTGGAAAAGTTTTTGAATCAATGAAGTAGTTTCAGCCTTATTATTTCAGTCAAGATCCTCTATCTAATATACTCGTATTGAGAAGTAGAAATTTATTGTAGTTTAAATAGTAAGGAGTGTACAAAATGAAAACTCTTACCCTGATTATTCTTTTATCATTCTTTGCTATGCAAATTTATGCCTACAAGGAAGCAGATCTTCTCAGGTTATTAGATACTGGATCATGTCCATTAGGAGATTTGTCCGGAGTGGATCTGTCTTTTAGGAATTTAGATGGAGCAAACCTTGGAATGGCTCATTTAGAAGGAGCCAACCTAACAGGAGCAAGTTTAAGGGCAGTAAACCTAAGCATGGCGTATTTGGAAGGAGCTAATCTTTCTAGAAGTGACCTTCGTGATTCAAATCTTCGAAAAGTAAATTTTAGCGATGCTGATCTATTTCTAGCCAATCTGGAAGGATCTAATGTGGAAGGAGCTGTCTTTTATAATGCTAGAAATGTCAACTTTAATGGGACAAGAGGAGCTGTCTTTTGGGAAATAGATTACCCTGAGAAGGAATAAGTTACATTCATTTCCAATAATCTTGTCAGTCCTGCTAAGATTGTAATTGCCTCTGAAGCAAGGTACATTAATTAGGTTCAATTTAAACAGTAATTGAAGTAGCTAGCAGTCTCATATAATATTTATTGAGGGTAAGGTCTATTGCCTAATTTGCAGACAGCCTTATTCTATTTAGAGCAAAGGAAAATCATGCCCGAAATTAAATACATATATATTGTCAGTCTAGGCTGTTCAAAGAACTTTGTTGACACAGAAATAATGGCTGCCGAACTTATTCAAAACGGTTTTGGGCTTACTTCTGAAAAAAGCAAGGCAAATATCTGCCTGATTAATACTTGCGCTTTTATTCCCCCTGCCAGAACTGAAGCTGAAAGTAATATCCTAGAATGCATCAAATGGAAAAAAAGCAGGAATGGTTTTAGAAAAATAATAGTTACAGGTTGTTTAACACAGTGGGACAAAAAAAATCAATACTCTAGTAAATATCCCGAAGTTGATCTTTGGTTAGGCATAGAAGAAATTCCTTCTCTTCCGCAAAAACTCTTAGGGCTTTACGATAGGAATAATGGTAAATCATCTTCCAGCAAAGTAACTTGTAATTATTCTCCGAAATATCTCTACGATGAAACCACTCCGCGAATAATACTCTCTTCCTCAAGTCATGCTTTTATTAAAATTGCCGATGGCTGCGATAATAGATGTTCTTACTGTTCGATACCTTCAATCAGGGGAAATTTAAGGAGCAGAACAATTATATCTGTAGTAAAAGAAGCAGAAAATATCATCAAAACCGGAGTTAGAGAAATCATTTTAATTGCTCAGGATATAACTGCTTTCTCCAGAGACATAAAAAATTCTAATGAAAACCTTGCGAAACTTTTAAAAGAGCTTGATAAAATAGAGGGTAATTATTGGATTAGGCTCCATTATCTTCATCCTGAAGGTATTACAGATGAATTAATTGAAACTTTAAAAACTTCAAGACATATAATTGCTTACCTTGATATACCTCTTCAGCACATTTCAGATCCTATCCTAAAGGCTATGAATCGCAAAATAGGGAAAAACTATATTCTGGAAGTCCTTGAAAAAATCAGACAAATTAAAGCAATGACAATTAGAACTACTTTCCTTGTAGGATTTCCCGGAGAAACGCAAGAAAACTTCGAAGAACTTCTGGAGTTTGTCAGAAAGTCCAATTTTGAACGAATTGGCGTATTCCCTTTTTATCCTGAACCAGGCACTAAAGCCGCTGCAATGAAAAATATTGTCCCCTCTGATGTTGCTAAGGAAAGAGCTGAGATAATTCAGAAAGTTCACACTGAAAAATCTTTAAAATTCAATTCCAATCTTGTAGGAAATATTTTTGATGTTATTCTTGACTCTGTTAATAATAAATTCGCGATTGGTAGGACTTATATGGATTCACCTGATATTGATAACACAGTAATTGTTGAATATTCAAAGAAACCCAATTTAAAGCCAGGCGAAATCATAAGAGTAAAAATTGAGTCTTTTTCTGCTTTTGAGCTCAAAGGAATATTAATTTAAGATATATCAAGGGAGTTATGAAAAATCTACCAAACCAGATCACAATAAGCAGAATTGTCCTTGTTTTTATAGGACTGCTTCTAGCAAACATTTATTATAAATTTCCACAGCCCTATGCTTATGCGATTCAGATTATAACTGTTATAGTTGCTGTAATAGCCGGACTTACAGATCTTATTGATGGATGGGTTGCAAGAAAATATAATCTGGTAAGCGATTTTGGCAAACTTATGGATCCGCTTGCAGATAAAATATTTGTAATGACAATATTTATAATGTTTGTAGATACTCCCAATCCCATTACCAAGACTGCTATGCTTCCCGGTTGGGTGGTTATAGTGGTTTTAGCAAGAGAGTTTCTTGTAACAGGACTTAGGTCTATTGCTGCTACCAAAGGTGAAGTAATAGCAGCAGATAAGCTAGGAAAGCTCAAAACGGCAGTGCAAATGGCATTTTTTGTTTTTGGCGGATTTATCTGGCTTGGGATTATTCCTCTTGCCGGAACTGTTAAAATGTTATGGATTATCGCGATGCTTATAGTAGCAGTAGTAACGGTTTATTCCGGACTATGGTATTTTATCAAATATAAGCATCTCTATCTGTCTGAAACTTAATATTACCTGTTTGGAATTAACATGGCGCTCTGGAGTGGCAGATTCGAACAAAATCCCGATAAGGCCGTAGCTGATTACAGCCAATCAATCTCCTTTGACCATAAACTCTACAAATATGATATTGAAGGAAGCATAGCTCATGCAAAGATGCTTTCACATCAGAAAATAATATCCAAGGCTCAATGTGACAATATCATATCAGGGCTCGCTAAAATAGCCAAATCAATTGATTCTGGAAATTTTGAGTTCAGAACAGACTTGGAAGATATACATATGCATATCGAATCTGCTCTAATCGTAGAAATAGGAGATGACGGAGCAAGGTTGCACACTGCCAGAAGCAGAAATGACCAGATAGCATTGGATATCAGGCTTTATCTCAGAGATAATATTAAATTAATAATTGATAAAATAACCTTTCTGCAAAAGGCACTACTTGAAACTTCAAAAGCAAACCTAAAGATAATTATTCCAGGCTATACTCATATGCAGAGAGCTCAGCCTGTGCTTTTTGCTCACCATCTTCTGGCTTACATTGAGATGTTTAGCCGTGATAAATCCAGATTAAGGGACTGTTTCAGAAGACTAAATGTAATGCCTCTTGGCTCAGGCGCGTTAGCCGGAACGACTTTGCCGATAAACCGCGAGTACACAGCTGAACTTTTGGATTTTCCCGAAGTTTCACGAAACAGTATGGATGCTGTTTCTGACAGGGATTTTGCCTGCGAGTTCCTCTCGAATCTGGCTATCTTCGGAATGCATATTTCCAGGCTTTCTGAAGATATTATTCTTTGGTCCACTTCTGAATTTAAATTTATAGAAATTTCAGATGATTTCTGCACAGGTTCAAGCCTTATGCCTCAGAAAAAAAATCCTGATATTGCCGAGCTTTCAAGGGGAAAAACAGGAAGGCTGTATGGAAATATGATTTCTCTTTTCACTGTTCTTAAGGGCTTGCCTCTTTCCTACAACCGCGATCTTCAGGAGGATAAAGAACCTATTTTCGATGCGATAGAAACAGTTTTAAAGATTCTTTCAGTTTATCCCCCAATGATAATGAAGATAAAAGTTAACCCTGGAAAAGCTTTGGAAGCTGCATCAGACCCTACTCTTATGGCGACAGATCTTGCCGAGAGACTAGTTCAGCTTGGATTGCCTTTCAGAACTTCTCATCATAGAGTTGGCGAATTAGTTAAATTTTGCAATGATAATAATATCTCTATGAACAAACTCTCTTTTGAACAGCTTAAATCTGTTATTCCTGAAGCCGACACTGAATGTCTTAATCTCTTTTCTCCTGAATCAAGTATAAACAAGAGAAACTTGACTGGCGGAACTTCTTTTCATCAGGTTGGACTTCAAATAAATTTCTGGGAAAGTCAAATTTCTTAACTCATGCACATGAGATATACCAGTTCCGTTTTTCAATGAAATTTCATCACCTGACGAAATTTCATCACTCCTTTTGCCTCTTCGCCCAAATGATAAGTAAAGTTCATAAATCAGCCTCAGTTTTAGTATTTGGGAGATTATAGATTTTGAGGATGAAATATTCCTCATCCCTGAAGCCGTAAGCTTGACGGATGAGCCATCCCTACCCACAAAAACAATACAACGATGCGTCCAAAGGAGTCCTTCTTCCATTGGTTTGGTGTCATCCTTATTTCCACTGGATCAAGATTTCTGTGGTTATTTCGCGGTTAACTGTGAACTGTCAAAGGTAAACCATACATTTTTGTTGTGGCTTCCTTGCTCCCTGGCCAGCACGGGCATAGGCAAGAAGCTGTTTTAAACGCTTGGCGAATC
>MHBE01000064.1 GCA_001803205.1 Lentisphaerae bacterium GWF2_38_69
TAAACCAAAAAAATCCTAAAAATATTTTTATTCATTTACAGTTTATTCACTTACCATGATTAAACAATTTTAGTCAGGTAAGGATGCCTGAATTTAGAGTCGCAAAATCCCTGGCCGTCTCCGAGCGACGGCTCTGGCAGGCTTGCGCCTCTACTACTGTTTTCTTTTCTTCTTCTTTGGAAGATATAAAAGCGTTGTTGCGATAGCTATCAAAACCAATCCTATAAAAACGAGTAATAAACTTAATATTGATTTGGTAATAAAAAGGCTACAGATGACCAAAATTAGCCCGACTATGTACAACAACACTGAAATCATAAATCTTTTTTCCTTATCAGATTTTATCCAGGGTTCTTGTAGCAATAAGATTGGCACCGCTTTTGCAAATATCCTGGCATATGATGTCTCCTCTCTTGGCAGGAGCTTTAACTTTGAGTTTGAAGATTTCTTTCATTACTTCAAACATTTTATCCTTTGAAACGGATTTGTCTGTCCTGACAGGAAGAAGCGGAATTTTTGCTCCTTCAATTTTAATTGTTGAAGTTACGACTCTTTCCGGAGAAAATACTTCTTTCTGTGCATAGACCGGACCGCGTTTACAGGCATTGCCGCTCACGCTGATAATCACCTTGTCATCGTGTTCCACGCTGAGATTGCACCCTAGAGGACAGCTTATGCAAATTATTGATTTTTTCATCAGTTTTTACTCCTCTTATTCCAGATACACATGTATCATTTTTGCTTTTTGCGGCACTTCTTTGATTTCAATCCTCTGCATTTCGCTTGGGAAAATCTTTTTATGCCCCTTCTTATAGATTATCTCATCATCAGCTTTTACATAGAGTGTAGTATTTTCAGCAGGAGCAATAACTCTGAGAGAGAGAATTCCTGGCTTTCCTGGTTCAAGGACAGTCGGAAGCGCGTACCTGACCAGATTTCCTACTCTTACTGCTATTTTATTTTTTTGGATTGTTTGATTTCTGATATAATCTGCAGCAGCTTTTCCCGCTGCTTCGGATTCTTCTGAAACCCAGTCCACAAGGTCATGAACATGGAGTACATTGCCGCAAGCGAATACGCCAGAGATGTTAGTCATATAGTTTGTATCAATGAGAGGGCCTCCAGTAACCCTGTCCAGATTAACTCCAGCTAATTGCGAGAGTTCATTTTCGGGAAGAAGCCCTACCGACAGCAGCAGAGAATCACATTTAAGAGTGAATGTATCTTCTTTTTTGGGTTCCTTGTATTCATTAATAGGAGCTATGTCCACTTCAGTAATACGGCTATTGCCTCTAATGGCTGTAATTGTATGAGAAAGGTATAGAGGAATATTGTAGTCATTAAGGCATTGGGCAATATTCCTATTAAGTCCGCCGGGATATGGCTGGAGTTCGACAACCGCTTTTACTTTTGCTCCTTCCCAAGTCATTCTGCGTGCCATTATCAGCCCTATGTCTCCTGAACCTAGAATGACAACTTCTTTCCCTGGCATGTATCCGTAACGGTTTACTAGTTTTTGAGCCAGTCCCGCAGTCATTACGCCTGCCGGCCTTGTTCCGGGAATTGCTATATTTCCGCGGTTTCTTTCTCTGCAACCCATAGCAAGAATAACAACTTTTGTTTTGGCCTCGATAAGCCCTGATTTTTCAGACATCAGATAGACGGTTTTGCTGTTTTCCTCATTTACTATTTCAATCGCGCATGTGTTAGTCATTGTCTCTATGGTGGTACCTTCAAGCATTTCGATGTATTTTTCGGCGTATTCCGGGCCGGTGAGTTCTTCCTTGAACCTGTGAAGTCCGAAGCCATTGTGTATGCACTGAAGCAGTATGCCTCCGAGACAATCTTCTCTTTCGACGATAAGGATATTGTCAATCCCATTTTTTTTAAGAGAAATGGCCGCCGCAAGTCCGGCCGGGCCGCCTCCGATTATTAAAGCGTCAACATTCTTAGTCATTATTCTACGCCTCCTTTTTTTATCGGATACGGCGCAATCTCAGAGCCTTTTCCTTTTTTGGTTATTTGTTCAAAAGGAATACCAGTTTCTTTGTGCAGTATTTCCATTACTCTTGTAGTGCAGAAGCCTGCCTGGCATCTTCCTGTGCCGGCTCTTGTCGCGAATTTGATACCGTCAAGCGTAGTGTGTCCGTCTCTAATGGCCTCGACTATTTCTGCCTCTGTGACATTTTCGCATCTACAGACTAATTTTGAGTATGTTTTATCTTTTTTAACTATTTCCCCGTACTGAGAGTACTGCCTGTTTTCAAGCATATGTCTAACCTTCGAGGCTACTCTCCTGCGTTTGGGATTAAAGTGAGGCTTGAGTTCCATTCTCAGCCCTTCTTTATTGATAACTTCTCTAATGTGCTCAGCTATGGCCGGAGAAGCGGTAAGCCCTGGAGATTGAATTCCGGCTGCATTAATGAATCCTGGAACAGTTGTTGTTCCGATAATAAAGTCACCGTTATTTCCGACCGCAGCTGGTCTGAGGCCTACAAATGAAGTAATAATATCTGAAGTTTTGACAGACGGTACCATTCTTTGGGCATGTGTGAAAACTTCTTTAAGCCCGTCCCTTGTTGTAGCCCAGTCATCTTTATCTTCAATGTCTCTTGCCGTAGGGCCGACCATAACAGGGCCATCTACTGTCGGAATTACAAGCATCCCTTTGGAGGTGCTTGTAGGGCATGGGAATATAACTCTGTGAATCAGTTTGCCAACGCGTCTGTCAAGGAGGTATTCTTCTCCTTTTCTGGGGACAATTCTGAAATTGGTTATTCCGACATATTTGGCGATTTCATCTGAATAAAGGCCTGCTGCATTAACGATATAATCGGAAGTAAATCTGCTTCCATCTTCAGTTTCAATTTCAAATTTGCCGTTACCCTGCTTTCCAATCCATGTAACTTTTTTGTTTAAAAAGAGCTCCACGCCATTTTCCTGTGCATTCGAGGTAAGAGAGAAACAGTATTCATAAGGGCAAATTATACCTGCGGTAGGTGCGTAGAGGGCTCCTTCGACTTCAGGGTTTACATTGGGTTCCATTTCAAGAACCCTTTCTTTCCCGATCAGATCCATATAAGGTACTTTGTTATCAAGACCCATTTTATAGTAAGTCTGGAGAATTCTGAGTTCATTATCATCGAAAGCCACCATTAATTCCCCGCGTCTTTCGAATGGAAATTCCAGTTCATCACAAAGCCTGTCGAACTTTCTGTTTCCTGGAACTACGAACCTTGCCATTAGAGTTCCCTTTGTAGAATGGAACCCTGCATGGATAATTCCAGAATTTGCCTTGCTGGTTCCAAAAGAAACATCCGCTTCTTTTTCAAGGATGGCGACTTTCACATCAAATCGGGAAAGTTCTCGCGCAATTGAGGCACCGACAACGCCGCACCCAATAACGATTACCTGAAAATCATTTTTCATTTCGATTAATGTTGTTTTATTTGTTAAGATAGTATGAGACCTTGATCGATTTAGGAGAAGCAATTATACATATTTTTTGTTCTTCTTCCTTTAGAAAAGTTCAATTCAAAGAATAACTGCAATAGATATATTTGCCATGGAGCGATTATAATCAACTATTTGTGCAGAGCAAGAGCAAACTTGGAAAAAAGATTAGCGCTTCTTGCAAAAAACAAACAAGAACAGGTTGTGACAGCGCACAATACTCCATTTATGAGTGTGGAGGGTGATGCGATCTCATCGCCGATAATTAGTTTTCCAATATTATCCAACGACATCAGATATATTGCTATTTGTTACATAGATAAGAGTGTTTTTTTTTGTAAAGTTTATATAATGCACTTTACGGCAATTCCAAAAATAACTTAGGAGACATTACTATGGCTTATGAAGATGACTACAAGGATTGTGAATGGATGGATTTTGACACACTTGAGTGTTTCATGGTAGATGCGTTGAAAGGCGAAGGCGTTCCTGAAGCAGACGCAAAAATAGCCGCTGATGTACTTATTACATCAGACAAAAGAGGTATCGATTCACACGGGATAGGGCGGTTAAAACCCATATATATTGACAGAATGGTAGCCGGCTCACAAAATCCAATAACAAAAATTGATATAGTTAAGGAAACAGAAACTACTGCTGTTCTGGATGGCAACAATGGCCTTGGGCATGTAATTGCAAAAAAGGCAAATCAAATGGCTATTGATAAAGCTAAAAAACATGGTTTAGGAATGGTAGTTGTGCGTAATTCCACACATTATGGGATTGCGGGATACTATGTTCTCGAAGCTGTGAAACAGGGATGTATCGGTATTAGCGGTACTAATGCCAGACCATCGATAGCTCCTACATTTGGCGTGGAAAATATGCTTGGAACAAACCCTCTTGTTTTCGGTTGCCCTACAGATGAAGAGTTTCCATTTGTACTTGACTGCGCTACATCAGTTTCTCAACGCGGAAAGATTGAAGTTTACGGCAGAGCCGGCAAGGAGCTTCCTCCGGGATGGGTAATAGGTGAAAATGGCGAGACAAGAACAGATACTGAACAGATACTTATTGACCTTACTAAAGGGAAAGCGGCTCTAGCTCCCCTTGGAGGACTTGGAGAAGTAACAGCAGGTTTTAAAGGATATGGATACTCCACGGTTGTCGAAATTTTATGTGCGGCGCTTCAGAATGGTAATTTCCTTAAAATGTTAAATGGCGTAGATGAAAATGGGAATAAGATTCCTATTCTTCTCGGCCATTTTTTTATTGCCATTAACATTGACCATTTTCTGGGACTTGAAGTCTTTAAAAAGATAGCCGGCCAAATATGCCGTAATTTAAGAGATTCAAAAAAGGCTCCCGGAGCTGAAAGGATATATACAGCAGGAGAAAAAGAACATATCGCATGGCAATATAGAAAGGTTCATGGCTGTCCTATTCCAAAAGTTCTTCAAGAACAAATGGTTGAATTAAGAAATAGGCATAATTTAGATTATCATTTCACTTGGGAAGACAAGTAAAGCTTCAACTCTTTTCGAAAAAATTAAGCGGGAACTTCTTTGGATCGAAAGTTCCCGCTATTTTTTTATATTATACTAATCCAGCGTCTTACTTTTTTGTTTTTTGGGTATTCTTCTTCTTGGGAACAAATTTTTTGTTTTGAGGCATTTTCTTTTTGGGAACGGTTTTTTTAGGAGCTGGTTTAGGCGATTCCTTTTTTACGGTAATGGATTTATCTACTGCCTTTTTAATTTTTCCTGCTATTTCGCTTGTTATTTTTTCAGTATTATCCAAAAGCGAATTAATCACAGAACGAAGATTTTTTATTGCATCCTTGCCTACATTTTCAACTGCATCGACTTGTTTATTTACTCCGGATTTTAAATTTTTGGCTACGCTTGAACTTACTTCATCAGAAACATCCATCACAGAGTTAACGGTTGATTTTACTCCTTTTACAGAAGTTTTTCCTATTTCTTTGCCTGCCGTATAAGTGGCATCTAAAGCTTCTTTGATATTATTTTTGACAGTTGACGAGATGTCTTTGGTGGCAGATTTGACTTTAGATTTAACATTTTTAAGATCATCTGAAATCGGTTTAGGGATTTTTTTGTCGATTTCCTTCACTGCCTTGTCAATAAATTTGGTAATGGTTTCAAGAGGACTCTTTGCCATGGGGATTTCTCCTTGTTAAAATAGTTTATTGAACAGAGTTACTAGAGTATTTTCTATCATGAACTCTTTTAAATACAAGACTTTGTTTCAAAAACATTATTTCTCTGTTATAGTTTTATTAAAAAATTATTACTCTTTAAGGTGAAAACAAATGAATGAATTGACAAAAGCCTATCTTGATCTTATAAACGCTTCATTTGAAGAGGATCTCGGGCAGAATGGGGATGTTTCGTCATTGGCAGTATTCGAAGAAGCCGAAAAGTGCGAAGCTTATCTGCTTAGCAAGGATGACGGTATCCTTGCAGGAAGCGAAGGTTTTACCCTTTCTTTTACCGTGAGAGATCCAGAAACAATATTAAAATGGCACAAAAAGGACGGAGACAAAATAGCCAAGAGCGATGTGGTAGTTAGCATATCGGGTAGAACTCTGTCGGTGCTGACAGCTGAACGAACAGCAATAAACATTATCGGATTTCTCTCTGGAATTGCATCAGAAACAAACAAATTTGTTTCTGCTATTGCATCTGGAAGCAAATGTAAAATTCTTGATACCAGGAAGACTCTCCCATGGTACAGACTTTTAAGCAAATATGCTGTTAAGATGGGTGGAGGATTGAATCACCGCATGGGATTACATGATATGGTAATGCTCAAAGACAATCATATTGATGCCGCAGGCTCCATAGCCAAAGCTGTGACTAAAGTACGCGGAAAATGGGGGAATAGATTTAAAATAGAAGTTGAGGCAAGGACAATTGATGAAGTGAAACAGGCACTTGAAGTTAAGACAGACTACATTATGCTAGACAATATGAATAATCAAATAATGAAAGAGTGTGTAGAACTTATCGGCGGGAATGCCAAAGTTGAAGCTTCAGGCAATATGACTCTTGATAGAATTCAATCTGTAAGCGCAATCGGCGTGGATTATATTTCAGTAGGCAAGTTAACGCACAGTGTTATTACACATGACTTTTCTTTGAGGGTACAAAAATGACAGACGCAGAAAGCATAAAGTCAATACAGAGTTATAAAGAGCAGTTGGGAAAAAAACTCCTGATACTTGGGCATTATTATCAGAGTGACGAACTTTTTAAGCTGGCAGATATGACAGGAGACAGCTACCAGCTTGCAGTTGCGGCAAGTGAATCTACTGCTGAATATATTGTAATGTGCGGAGTCCTTTTTATGGCAGAAAGCTGCAGACTCCTTATCAGAGAAAAACAGAGAGCCTTTACTCCTGAAAAACTTGCAGGCTGTCCGATGGCAGACATGATTGACGCACAAACTTACAGAATAGCTTATGAAAAAATAGTTAAAGCCACTGGGAAAAAGCCTATTCCATTGCTTTATGTAAATTCGACAGTAGAAACTAAAGCAGCTGTAGGAGGAGATAATGGATTATGCTGTACGAGTTCCAATGCATTGCCAATTTTGAAAAAGCTCATTGATGCAGGGAATATAGTTTTTTTTCTTCCCGACAAGAATCTGGCAGAAAACTCATCTGCCGTGCTCGGGATCGGAGCTGATGAATTTTCGCTTGTAGGGCGCGATACCAAAGTAGAAGAAATTTCCGGGAATGCGAAGGTTTACGCTTGGAAAGGATTTTGCATAGTTCATGAGAGGATTTCAATGTATGATGTGTTGCTTGCCAGAAAAAAATACCCTGATGCTAAAATCATTGTTCATCCTGAATGCGGCAGAGAAATTGTAAATGATGTTGATTACGCCGGGTCTACGAAACAACTCCTCGACTATTTTTATAAAGTTCCTCCAAATTCCAGTTTGGTCGTTGGAACAGAGCATCAATTTGTGGATAGATTACGCCGTTTAAGAAATGATGTTGAAGCGCATCACCTTGCTGATGCTGTTTGTGTGAATATGGCAAAAGTAACAGTTCCAAAACTGGAAAGATGTTTATCTGCATTGGCACGACAAGACAAAAAGGACATGGCACGATATGAAGTTCTTCTGCCTGAGGAATATTATGAGCCAGCCAAAGCGACTCTGACAAAAATGATTTCTTATGCAGGATAAAGATAAAAATTATAATAACTTACACAATAGGTGATTAGATGCAGGATAAATATTTTGATGTGTTGATTATCGGTTCCGGGATTGCGGGATTGAGCGCGGCGATTGCTGCTGCTGAAAAAGGGGCTTCAGTCGCTGTTTTATCAAAAGAAAAGGAAATAACAAACTGTAACACTAATCACGCTCAGGGAGGAATAGTAGCTGCGGCTCAAGGAGATACTTCGGAGGCTCTGATAAAGGACATAAATTCGGCAGGGGATTTTCTCAATAATAATGCCGCTGTCGATTATCTTGTAAAAAACGGCGCGCCATTGATAGAGCCATTTCTTGCAGGTAAGATAGGGGTTCCGTTCTGCAGGAAGGAAGATGGTCATTACGATATGACCAGAGAAGGAAACCATTCTTTCAGGCGGATACTGCATGTGAAGGATTACAGCGGGGCAGCTATTGAAGAACATCTTGCAAATTACGCTATGAAATTAAATAATATAACTATCTTAACACAATCTACGGTTGTTGACCTTATCACAAATTCAAAACATTCGAAAGATTGTCAGGAGAGATACAAAAGTACAAAGGTTATCGGTGCTTATTATTTTCAGGAAACTACAGGTAAAGTTAAAAAAATATTTTCCGGATCAACAATACTTGCTACCGGAGGAGTAGGAAAGTTGTTTACTTTCTCTAGTAATACTTCAGGCGCAACTGGAGACGGTTTGGCTCTTGCGGAACGGGTCGGAGCAGAAATAATAAATTGCGAATATGTACAGTTTCATCCAACTGTCCTCTTTAACAGAGATATAAAGGATTTTTTAATATCCGAAGCAATGCGTGGAGAGGGTGCCAGGCTTAGGAACCGCAAAGGAGAATATTTTATGAAAAGATATTCACCTCAACTTATGGATCTTGCGCCGAGAGACGAAGTTTCAAGAGCTATTTATCAAGAAATGGAAAATGATGATGCAGGTTATGTTTGGCTTGATGCAAGGCAAATAAAACATGTAAAACTAGAAGAGAGATTTCCAAAAATTTTCGAAAAATGCATGAGTGCAGGAATAGATATCCGTAAGGATCTTATACCTGTAGTTCCGGCTGCGCACTACTTTTGCGGAGGAGTGAAAGTTGACCTTGAAGGTAAAACATCTGTGAACGGACTTTGGGCTGCAGGAGAGATTAGCTGCACGGGAGTCCATGGAGCTAACAGACTTGCATCTGTTTCCCTAATGGAAGGATTTGTCTGGGGTTTGAACGCAGGTCTTTCGGCAGCCTCTGCGTCCAAATCATTGACGGACAATGAACTTTTGAAGAGCATTCCCGACTGGGTCTATGCCGAGAAGCAGGAGCTTTTTGATCCTCTTCTTGTATATCAGGATATGTCAATGATTACTAAAATTATGTGGAATTACTGCGGGATAGTCAGAACGAAAAATCGCCTGGGCAGAGCTATATCAGACATTTCTTACCTTAGGCACCGTATTGAAAAGTTTTATAGTTCAGCAATAATTAAACGAAATATCATTGAACTCAGGAATGCTGTAATAGCAGCAGAAATCATAGTAAGATCAGCTTTGGCTAATGGTCAATCCAAAGGATGTCATTTTTTAGTTGATTGATTTATCCTTGTAAAAGATAAGTTTTGTAATAGTAGCAAATTGACAATCTCAGCTTATAATCCGTAGAGAGAAATTCCGCAATTTTAACTTTCTATTTATTTATGCTGCACAAAATTAGTTTAAGAGGAAGATTAAAACTTGAGTTTGTCAGGCTTTATAGGGCTTTCAAGAACAATCCATGGGCTCCTGAAATAAAAGATGTATTTTTTGTTTACAGGCCATTTCTATTTCTTTACCGTTTTTTTTATTTTATATTTTCGGACTTTGCACAGAAAAAGACTTTGATGGTTGCTTCCTCGCTGAGCTATGCCACGATGCTAGGGATTATCCCCATATTACTTGTGGTAGCGGCTCTTTCCAAAGGACTACTTGCGCAGAATCTGACCAAACTGACTCCAAAGATCGTAGATTTTCTTGTATATAAAATAGCGCCTGTCTTCAATGCAGGAGAAGCTTCAGGCAGCGATTTGCATAACCATATTGAATTTTATATAAGAAATCAGCTTATACCGACTATTACGACCATGGATCTTAACGAAATAGGCATCTATGGTGCGCTTGTTCTTATTGTAATATCATTATCTCTCCTTAGTACGATAGAAAAAGCTTTCAATGACATATGGGGAATTACTGTCAAGCGACCAATATGGAAACTGATATTGAATTATTGGTTGGTCATGGCGCTTTTTCCTATAATTATGCTTGTTATTCTCTGGCTCACGGGATTCAGCATGTTTTCGGATATATTGGAAATAGGGCAATCTTTCTGGTTTGGGAAACTTATTACAGAACAGTCCGGTACTTTTATCGCTATGTGGGTGCTGTGCACCATAATATATATTGTCATCCCGAATACACGAGTTAAGATACTTCCGGCCGCGATAGGCGGAATTATCGGAGGTTCTCTCTGGCAGCTAAATAACATGCTAAGTTTTATCTTTGTGTCTAATGCGATTCGAACCCACTATATTTACGGCAGCGTAGGGCTTATTCCAATCTTGCTCATTGCGCTGTTTTTCGGCTGGCTGATTATTCTTTTAGGCGCGCATATATCTTTTGCTATTCAGAATCTTGAGTATTTCAGGGTTAAAACTCTTGCAAGGCACATAACTCCTTTTGACGAGCAGGAAATATCGGTAATGTGCATGTCAATAATTTCGAAATGTTTTACAGAAGGTAAACCTCCTCCCTCTCTTGAAGACATAGCAGAAATATCAGGATTACCTGACATGTATTTGTCAAATGTTCTTGATATGCTTCAGAAGTGCGGTTTTATAATAGAGACATCAGAAATACCATCAAAATATGTGCTTTCTCTTCCTCCTGATGCACTTTACCTGAAACATATTATGGATAGAACAATAGGGCAGCGGCCTGAGAAAGATATTCCGCTTTCTTCTAATAAAAAATTGTGGCGTGAAGTTACATTTATGTGTGACAGGTATAGAAACAGTTTTACGCCGATAGCAAATCCTTCTCTAACAAAAATTGTTGAAGAACTTGAGATAGAAAAACATCTTCTTCACCCACAGAATCCGAGATAGTTTAAACTCTTTTCTTTTAAGTGTTCCTATTGCCAAAGCTTTTTGAAAAGGTTATCATTAAAAAGTAATTTTAGATATTTACATATTTTGATTTTTAATAAATAAAAACAGGAGAAAAAATGGCTGCAAATATTCTTAAACTGGCTGCTGACAATATTAGAATTCTTGCTGCAGAAGGAGTTCAGAAAGCTAATTCAGGGCATCCTGGTATGCCGATGGGGTGCGCTGATTACGCATTTACGCTTTGGTTTAAATATATGAAGCACAATCCCCAGAATACAGAATGGATTGGCAGAGATCGTTTTGTGCTGTCTGCAGGACATGGATCAATGCTTATTTACTCTCTACTGCATTTATTTGAATACGGTTTGACAATGGATGATCTCAAGAGCTTTCGTCAATGGGGAAGCAAAACTCCTGGTCACCCTGAATTCGGACACACGAGAGGAGTTGAAGTTACAACCGGTCCATTAGGCAGCGGCCTTGCAAGCGCGGTTGGAATGGCTATTGCGGCTAAGAATTTTGCTGCAAGAACAGGTCTTGACAAGACAGATCTCCTAAAAGATCAGAAAATATGGGTTATCAGTGGAGATGGCTGCCTGATGGAAGGGTGTTCGCACGAGGCCGCATCTCTTGCCGGTCATCTTAAACTTGATAATATAATTCTCTTCTATGATAGCAATAAAATAACTATCGAGGGTGCAACTTCACTTGCATGCAGCGATGACGCTGCAAAGAGGTTTGACTCCTACGGATGGAGAGTTATTCATGTTGACAATGCCAACGATACGGTTCAGATAGAAAAAGGAATTCAACAGGCACTAGCAGCAGACGGAAGACCGACAATAATTATAGGAAAAACAGAGATAGCTTTCGGCGCACCGACAAAACATGGTAAAAATTCTGCTCATGGTGAACCTTTGGGTGAAGCAGAAGTCTCGGCTCTCAAAAAAGTTTTCGGTTTTCCTGAAGAGTCTTTTTATGTAAATCCGGAAGTCAAAGCTGCAATAAGCGTAAGAATCAAAGAACTTTCAGGTATAAATGCTCAATGGGACGCAAAATTCAACAAATTTATGGAAGAGAATCCTGAATCCGCAAAGCTTTGCGCTGCAATGATTCACAAAGCTATTCCAGCCAATATCCTTGAAGAACTCCTGAAGGCAGTTCCCACTGACAAGGCAGATGCTTCAAGGGCGACAGGAGGCAAAGCCCTGCAGGCTGCATCAAAGCTCATTCCTGCTCTTATTGGCGGAGCTGCCGACCTTGCGCCATCGACAAAGACAAATATCATCGGAGAAAGTGATTTTAGTCCTGCTAACTATGCAGCAAAGAACTTGCACTTCGGCATCAGGGAGTTTGGAATGGGGCTTGCCCTTAACGGAATGGCTCTTTATGGTACAACTATTCCTTATGGTTCAACTTTTTTGGTTTTTTCAGATTACATTAAACCTGCAATAAGGCTCGCATGTGTTCAGAATCTCCATGTTATATATATTTTTACGCATGACTCAATTTATGTAGGTGAAGACGGGCCTACCCACCAACCTATTGAACAGCTTGCAATGATGCGCTCAATTCCCGGAATGACAGTGCTTAGGCCTGCTGAGGCAAGAGAGACTGCTCATTGCTATGATACGGCTCTCAGGCTTAAATCACCTTGCGCTATTGTATTGACACGACAAACACTAGAGCCTATCATAGAGGAACTTGCAGGCAACATAAATACGAATAAAGGTGCATATATTCTCAAAGATGATCCGGCCTATGATATTATAATTATTGCCACCGGCTCTGAAGTAGGACTTGCAATGAAGAGCGCCGAGCTCCTGGATTCCCAGGGAATCAAGGCAAGAATTGTTTCAATGCCTTCCAGAGAGCTTTTCCTTAAACAGGAACCATCCTACAGAGAATCAGTTATCCCATCCTCATTTAAGAAAAAAGTTTCAATTGAAGTCGGCACTACATTTGGTTGGGCTGAATTTGTAGGAATAGAAGGTCTTTCCATTGGAATTGACACATTCGGAGCCTCTGCTCCATACAAAATTCTTGAAGAAAAATTCGGCTTCACAAAAGAGTCAGTTACTGCAAGAATTAAGAAGCACTTTAATATGTAATAATGGCTATGCCTGCCGAAAATCTCTTTGATTCGTGCCAGCTGATATGCAATTCTGCTGCTCTTTGCCCGAAATCAGCTTCTTTTTCAAGTGTTTTTGACCAAAAAGGGCTTCCCGTCTGTATTTGGAACAATATTAAGGATCTTATTGTGATTCTTGACAAAGAAGGAAAAATTATCACTTTCAATGAACATTTCGAGAAGATTTCAGGCTATAAAATAGAAGAAGTAAAAGGCAAAGACTGGGTGGATACTTTTATCCCTAAAGAACAGCAGTCTTATATAAAGCAGGTTTTTGATATTGCTATAAAAGGTCAGAAGACGAAGGGGAAGAATATTAACCCCATCATTGCAAAGTCAGGGGCGCTTGTCGATATTGAGTGGCAAGACAGTATTCTTTCAAATGAAGCAGGAGAAACAGTTGCTCTATTAGCTTTCGGGAGAGATTTCTCAGAACACAGGCGAATTGAAGCTGAACTTATAACTGCCAAGGAGGAGGCAGAAAAAGCTTATAGTGCAAAATCCATGTTTATTGCGGCAATATCCCACGAGATAAGGACTCCGTTGACAGGGATAATAGGATTTGCTGAACTTCTGGAAGATGATTCTTTTGGAAAACTCAATGTTAACCAGAAGATGTTTGTAAGAAAAATACTGGATAGTTCCGAATATTTGTTGTCTTTGCTTAATGATGCATTGGATATATCAAAATTCGATGCCGGAAAACTTGTACCTGATTTGAAGGCTTTTTCATTGCGCGATATGTTGATCTCTAAAATTTCTTTTTACAGACACAGAGCTGAAAAATATGGAATAAAGATAAGTTCATACATACCTTCAGATATTAAGCTTATATGGGCAGATGAAACAATGATGAAGCAGGTTTTTCATAATCTGCTTTCGAATGCCCTTAAATTTACACCTGATAATGGCAAAATTCATATTAGAGCCAAGCGCGTGGAAGATAAATACATAATTACTGTTTCAGATACGGGTGTAGGTATAGAAAAAGAAGATATTCCGAAGATTTTTGAAAAGTTTTCACAAATTAAAAATGAGGATTTCACTCCCAGGACTAAAGGAACAGGGCTGGGATTGGTTATTGTCAAAAAAATGGTTGTTTTGCATAATGGAAGTATAATTGCGGATTCAGAAGGCAAAAACAAGGGAACATCGTTTAAAATCACCATACCAATAAGAAGCGATTATGAAAAAAATTCTGATTATTGATGACGAACCTATTATCATCTCCCTTCTGACAACCCTCCTTGAATCTAAAGGTTTCTCTGTCTTATCGGCTCTAAAAGGTAAAGAAGGCATGGCGATGGCTGAGAATAATATGCCAGGACTGATAATTCTTGATTATCACTTGCCGGATTTCAACGGCATGGAAGTTTACTGTATGCTCAAAGGAAATCCAAGAACTCAGAATATACCGGTTTTCCTCTTTACAGCCAATACCTATGAAGAAGACATAGGGAAACTTAGAAAACTTGGATGCAGAACTTTTGAAAAGCCGATTAAAACAAAAGAATTTATCAAGGAAATCTATAAGATTTTTTCTTAAAGTAGATTTTTGAGTATAAATAGTTTCGAGTTGAAATATACTTAACAATAAATATCTGATTGAGTGAAAGGTAACAGAAAAATGAATGAACTGCTGATAGGCGGATTTATAATGCTTGGCCTTTTTATATACATATCAATCGCACTTTTTTTCCCTGAAAAATTTTAATTTGACAAGAAGATGACCGAAACAGGAATAATAAAAATAGCCATTTTCCTTATAGTTATACTTTTTCTGGTAAAACCATTAGGATTTTATATAAAGCGGGTGCTTTGCGGTGAAACAACTCTCCTGGATTTTATTTTTGCGCCGGTAGAGAAATTGATTTATTTTTTGCTGAGAGTCAAACCTGACAAAGAACAGAATTGGAAAGAATACACTGTCAGCATAATTGTTTTCAGTATTTTTAGCTTGATACTACTTTTTTTTATTCAGCGATTTCAGCAGTTATTGCCAGGCAATCCCCAAAATTTTGGCGAGGTACCAGGGATTCTTGCATTTAATACTGCTGTAAGTTTTGTGACAAACACTAACTGGCAAGCTTACTCAGGCGAAAGCACTATGAGTTATTTTTCCCAGGTTGCTGGGTTATCAGTGCAGCAGTTTTTATCTGCAGCAGTGGGAATAGCAGTAGCTGCGGTTTTAATCAGAAGTTTTGCAAGAAAGAATACAGACAATCTTGGAAACTTCTGGGTTGATATTACCAGGATAACTGTGCGCCTCCTTTTACCCCTTTCATTCATTTTAGCTTTATTCTTCATATGGCAGGGGGTTCCCCAGAATTTTAATAACTATGTTACGGCTCAAACCCTCGAAGGGGCAAAACAAATTATTCCTCAGGGCCCAGTTGCATCTTTCGAAGCTATAAAAATATTGGGGACAAATGGCGGAGGTTTTTTCGGAGCAAATTCAATGCATCCCTATGAAAACCCAACACCTTTTACGAATATTATTCAATGTATCTGCATTTTTCTTATAGCTTCTTCTCTTGTCTATGCGTTCGGCCTTATGATAAACAGTAAAAAGCAGGGATGGACTATTCTTATTGCAATGATTATTCTTTTTGTCATGCTTATTGTTCCGATGTATTACTTTGAAGGAAATATCAATCCACAGGTAAAGAAAATAGATTCTTCCTTATCTGAGGATTTATTGAAAAACATGCAGGGAAAAGAAACTCGTTTCGGAATTGCTGATTCAGTGCTTTACAGCGCTTTGACAACTTCTACATCAACAGGCGCGGTAAACTGTAACCTTGATACTCTTAACCCGCTTGCCGGAGGAATAACTATATTCAATATGTCTCTTGGCGAAGTAATAATAGGAGGAGTCGGATCAGGTTTGTACAATATGCTGATGTTTGTAATATTGACCGTATTTATTGCCGGCCTTATGGTTGGGAGAACTCCCGAATTCCTAGGGAAGAAAATAGGAATTACAGAAATGAAATTTGTTATGATAGCTCTTCTGATATCCCCATTTTGTGTGCTTTTCTTTACTGCATTAGGGTGCTTCTTGCCTTCAGTGGTAGCTGATTTGAAAGCATATGGACCACATGGATTTAGCCGTATTTTATATGCTTTTATGTCGGCAGCAAATAACAATGGCAGCTCCTTCAGCGGTTTAAATGCCAATACTGATTTTATCAATATTTCTACTGCTATTTGCATGCTCCTTGGAAGATTCGTAAGTATTATTGCTGTTATGGGAGTAGCAGGCTCGATTGTCAGAAAAAAAATTATTCCACCTACTTCAGGAACTTTTCCGACTACGGGAGCAATATTCGTTGTTATGCTATTAGTCTGCATCCTTATTATAGGCGGATTGAATTTCTTTCCAGCTTTGGCTCTTGGGCCGATTGTAGAACATGTAATGATGTTTTCTCCATAGGGTATTAATATGTCAAAACATCCAAAACTAAAACAATCCATTCTGAATAAAGAACTTTTGCTGACTGCAATAAAAGATTCTTTCAAAAAGCTTAGTCCGATAGCATTGTTCAAGAGTAACCCTGTGATGTTTGCTGTCGAAACAATATGCTTTTTCAGTACTGGAGTTCTCATTGCGGGATTATTTGTATCTCAGAAAGAAAGTACCGGATTTGTTTTACAGATAACCATTTGGCTTTGGTTCACTGTCCTTTTTGCAAATTTCTCTGAAGCCGTTGCGGAAGGAAAGGGGAAAGCTCAGGCAGAATCGCTCAAAAAGGCAAAGAGTAATATAAAGGCCAAGCTCCTTAAAGCACAAAATGAAACTAAATATGTAATGGTTGAACCTTCCAAGCTTGGAATCGGTTCAATTGTACTTGCGGAAACTGGCGATTTTATACCTGCAGATGGCGATGTGATCGAAGGAATGGCTTCAATTGATGAATCTGCTATTACAGGTGAATCTGAACCTGCTATAAGAGAAAGCGGAGGCGATAGATGCGCCGTTACTGCCGGTACAAGGGTAATTTCTGATTGGGTGAAAATAAAAATAACCTCAGGTCCCGGCGAAAGTTTTATTGATAAAATGATAAAGTTAGTTGAAGGCGCTCAGCGGAAAAAAACACCTAATGAGCTTGCTCTTAACATTCTTCTTTTTGGCTTTACACTTATTTTTATTGTCGTTTGCTGTGCTGTAGAAGGTTTTGCCTATTTTACGGGATTTAATATTCCAGTATTGTTTATAATGGCGCTATTTATTACTCTTATCCCTACAACTATAGCAGGTTTGCTTTCAGCTATAGGAATATCGGGAATGGACAGGCTTCTCCAGGCCAATATACTGGCAAAATCAGGCAGGGCTGTCGAAGCTGCAGGTGACATTGATACACTGCTACTTGATAAGACCGGTACAATTACTATCGGAAATAGGTTTGCCAGCGAATTTGTCCCTGTTAAAGGAGTGGAAGTCAAAACGCTTGCTGAAGCATCACTTCTTTCTTCTTTAAGTGATGAAACGCCAGAAGGCCGCTCCATTGTCTCGCTTGCTATCGAAAAGCATAACTTAAAGAAAGAAGCCTATAATATAACCGATGCCGAATTTATTCCATTCTCTGCATATACAAGGATAAGCGGGATAAACTATAAGGATTCGGAAATCCGTAAAGGCGCTGTAGAATCTATCAAGAGCCTTGCGAAAAATGCAGGTGTCGAAATTCCTTCTGACCTTGACACGATAGTCAAAGAAATCTCTATGAAAGGAGGTACTCCTTTAGCTGTTTTAAAGAACAACAAACCTCTGGGAGCCATATATCTCAAAGATGTAATTAAGCCTGGCATAAGAGATAGATTTACCGAACTCAGAAAAATGGGAATAAAAACTGTCATGATTACAGGGGACAACGAACTTACCGCAGCAGCTATTGCAGCAGAAGCAGGAGTGGATGACTATGTCTCTCAGGCTACCCCTGAACAGAAACTAGAATATATCAGAAAAGAACAATTTGAAGGAAAAATGGTTGCCATGTGCGGAGACGGCACCAATGACGCACCAGCTCTTGCGCAGTCAGATGTTGGAGTAGCTATGGCAACTGGCACAACCGCAGCAAGAGAAGCTGGAAATATGGTTGACCTGGACTCAGATCCTACTAAACTTATAGAAGTGGTTAAAATAGGCAAACAGCTTCTGATAACAAGAGGATCGCTGACAACTTTCAGCATAACGAACGATCTGGCTAAGTACTTTGCTATTATTCCTGCTCTCTTTGCCGCTTCTTATCCCGGTTTGCAGGCGCTTAATATCATGCATCTTCATTCACCTCAAAGTGCTATTCTTTCGGCAATAATATTCAATGCATTAATTATTGTCTTTCTTATTCCAATGGCGTTAAAAGGAGTTAAATACAAACCTATCACTGCAGCGGCAGCTCTGAGGAAGAATCTTTTGATCTACGGAGTAGGTGGAATAATAGTTCCTTTTGCGGGAGTTAAGCTTATTGACCTTATAATCTGTTTTACGGGGCTGGTAAGTTAAATAAGGATATAGAAAGTTATGATAAAAAGCATGCTAAGATCATTTGTTTTACTGATATTTTTCACTCTACTGCTTGGGATTTTTTATCCTTTGGTTCTCTCTGGAATTGGGAAATTGTTGTTTCCTAAACAGGCAAATGGATCGTTAGTAGAAAAAAACGGAATAGTGATCGGGTCAAGCCTTATTGCTCAGGATTTTGTTCAGGACATACATTTTCATGGCCGCCCGACTCTTTCTGATGCTTCCAACGCGCCATTAAGCAAGGCTATGTTTGACAGATTTGCAGAAAGGATCAATACTCTTCAGAATTACAATTTTAAACAAGGAAAAGGCGTTCCAGTGGAGCTGATAATGGACTCCGGTAGTACTGTCGATCCTGATATTTCTCCGGAAGGCGCTTATTTTCAGATATCAAGAATTTCAAAGGCCACAGGAATTTCAGAGGATAAATTACAAAAAATGATAGATTTTTATACAAAAAATAGTTTCATTAATCTTTATGGACAGAAAAGAGTCAATGTCCTGACTTTAAACCTGGAAATAAATTCTTATTTAAATGCCATTGAACGATTACAACCTAAGAGATGACGAGAGGCCTGATCCTGATAAACTGCTTGAAGCCATAGAGCGGCAGCATGCTGTTGCCGAGAAAGGAAAACTAAAAATTTTTCTTGGTGCGGCACCGGGAGTTGGAAAGACCTTTGCCATGCTTGAAGCTGCACATGCCGCTCTGGAAAATAAAGTTGACCTTATAGTCGGCGTCATCGAAACCCATGGTAGAATAGAAACAGAGAGGCTCATTGACGGCCTTCCTCTGGCTCCTCTAAAGGAAATTCTTTATAACTCAAAAGTTTTTAAAGAATTAAACTTAGAATGGATTATTGAGAAAAAACCTCAGCTTGTTCTGGTAGATGAGCTTCCCCATAGAAATGCCCCTGGATCTGCCAATTCCATGCGCTATCAGGATATTATTTATATTCTCGACGCAGGAATAGATGTTTACACAACAGTGAATGTTCAACACCTTGAAAGCCTGAACGACGAAATTTATCAGATAACTGGTATTAGAGTAAAATCAACTGTTCCAGATTCAATTTTTGAAATAGCCCATGAAACAGTAGTTATAGATATTACTCCTGAAGAGCTAATTGAGAGGCTTAAGGAAGGCAAGGTTTATATTCCTGAGAGAGCTGATCATGCGCTTAATAATTTCTTCACTTCTACTAACATCTCCGCACTCAGAGCGAAAGCTATGAGTGTTGCGGCCAAGAGCATTTCCAGAAAGATTATTTCGTATAAACAAACAGCAGGAATCACTGATCCCTGGGCAGTGATTGACAATGTAATTGTCTGCATAACCGACAATTCTTTTACCCCTAGCCTTATTAGAGCGGCCAAACGAATATCAACTGCGACTAATGGAAAACTTTTTGCAGTACATATCGAATCGCCATTTCAGAAAGGATCCAAAGAGAGCAATTTGAGAATATTGAATCACAAAAGATATGCCGAGTATATGGGTGCTGAAGTATCAACTATTTCTTCTCCCAATATAGCTAAAGCAATTGTTGAAATTGCTCAGGAAAAAAATATTCGACATATAATCTTAAGTAAATCGATAAGATCCAGATTGGGCGATTTCATTTTCGGCTCAGTTGTCAATGATGTGATAAGATCCAGTGGTAAAATCAATGTCCATGTTTTGAGCGAAAGACCCCTGGAAGAAAGGACACATCCAGCCAAAAGGCTTGTAATGAAATACATTAATCTCAAATCGGCATTTGCTCCTATTCCTCTTTTGAATTCAGCTTTAATGACCCTTGTAGCTATAATAATATCAGTAATCTTAAGAGAATTTTACATAGGCGACCATTCTACTGCTATTCTTATTTTCCTTCTGCCATGCATATTTACAGCATATAAATACGGTTTTTATCCTTCCACTGTAGCTATTATATTTAATATGCTTGTATATGAGTTTTTCTTCGTAGAACCTGTTTTAAGTTTTTCTGTTCATAAATCCACAGGCTTAATCTCTATGCTGATATTTCTTTTTGTAAACTTCATAATCTCTAGACTGACTTATATTCTTAAGGAACAGCTTAGAACTATATCAATTAAAGAGAAAGCCAGCACGAAATTATTTATTTTTACAAAAATGATTGCTGGAGCCCAGAATCTTGATTCTCTGGTAGCTCTGATAACGGGGGGGATCAAAGATACATGCACTATTGATACCGCGCTTTTTATTAATAGAGATGAAACCATAGACTTTGTCGGGAGCTGTCCTGACGGCGTACATTTCGAAGTAAAGGATATGGCAGCTCTGAACTGGGCATGGAAATACAAGTCTACCAGCGGATCGTGCACAAATACTTTAAATACTTCCGCATGGCTTTTCTACCCAATGAGAACATATGATTATTTCCCTGGTATTATGGCAGTTAAACTTGATGGCAAAGCTTCATTTCTTGAGCCTGATAATTATGACCTTTTTCAATCTCTTGTCGATCAATCTGCAGTTGCAGTTTCTAGAATGCTGCTATTAAAGCAAAAAACTTTATCAAATATGAAATAATATTATATTTAGGGCTTTAAATAAATCCTTGTTTAAACTAGGATTATTGGTGTTAAATTTTTTTAAAAAAGACATTAATTATGCTGCAAATAAGAGAAATAACTTCTGATAAAGAGTTGGACATTTTTGTAAACTTCCCTTTGGAATTGTACAAAGATAATGAATATTTCGTACCCCCCATTCTCTCTGACGAGATCAAGACTTTAAGAAAAGATAAAAACCCTTCTTTTGAATTTTGTGAAGCAAGATATTGGATGGCGTATAAAGATGGCAAAATCGTAGGACGAATAGCCGGGATACTTAATAGCAAGGCAAATGAAGCATGGAAACAGAATAACTTGCGCTTCGGATGGGTGGACTTTATAGACGACATGGAAGTTTCAGGAGCTCTTTTCGGCGAAGTGGAAAAATGGGCTAGAGAAAAAGGGTTAACTCATATTGAAGGGCCTATGGGATTTTGTGATCTTGATAAGGAAGGTATGCTTGTGGAAGGGTTTGATAAGCTTTCCATGATGCATTCGTATTATAACTATCCTTACTACCCTGAACATGTTGAGAAATTAGGCTATGTAAAAGATGTCGATTGGATAGAGTTGGAAAAAAAGAACCTCAGCTTCCCTAAAACATTAAAGCGAATAATAAATATTTATGAAAAGAAATTTCATGGATATGAAGCAATAGATATAAAAAGTTCAAAAGATGTTACAAAATACAAACCTCAGATAGTTGAGCTTTTAAATAGTTCCTATGAACATATTCACGGGTATATTCCAATTAATGAGAAGATTTTTGACCATTACTTCAAAGACATGTTTAATCATACCAATCTCGATTATGTGACAGTTATTAAGGATGCTGACAATACCATAGTAGGATTTGGTTTAGCTATGCCTCTATTGTCAAAAGCTCTTAGAGCCACAAAAGGCCATTTGTTCCCATTTGGATTTGTCAGAGTTCTGAGAGCATTCAAAAAAAATGATCATGTAACTTTACTTCTGATAGCGGTACGTCCCAATCTGCAATTCAAAGGAATTCCTTTGCTTATTATTGACAAGATCAATTCCAATTTTCTGAAGAATGGAGTAAAAACCGTACAAGTCAGCCATATGCTTGAAACCAATATCAATGTACTGCACTTATGGACAAAACACTTCAATGCGCAGCAAAACAAAAGAAGACGCGCTTATATTAAAAAAATAGACTAATTCTTCTCTTCTGGGTAAAAATGCTGATTATATTTATATGAATATTTGCCAGAATCTAATGACAATGCAATAATTATGTGCGGGATATAAAAATATAGATTTTTTCTTATACGATAAACTTAGACAGCAATACTATGATAGAAGTTAAAGAAGTAAAAAATAAGAAAGATATAAAAGCATTTGTTGAATTTCCACTCGAACTCTACGAGGGCAATGAATACTTCGTTCCGCCTATTCTACGGGATGAAATCAACACACTTAGAAAAGATAAAAATCCCTGCTTTGAATTTTGCGAAGCTAAATATTGGATGGCCTCAAGAGACGGCAAAACAGTAGGCCGCATAGCCGGAATCCTAAATCATGGCGCCAACGAAGCCTGGAACCACAAACGCATGCGCTTCGGATGGGTTGACTTTATTGATGATATTGAAGTTACCAGGGAATTGTTTAAGCAGGTAGAGAACTGGGCAAGAGAAACTGGCATGACTCATATTGAAGGACCGATGGGATTTTGTGATATAGACAAGGAAGGGATGCTTGTAGAAGGCTTTGAAGAACTTTCTTTAATGTCTTCTTATTACAACTATCCTTACTATATAAGACATATGGAACAGCTTGGTTATGTCAAAGATGTTGATTGGGTGGAATATACAGGAACCAATTTGGATTTTCCCCAAGAAATGAATCGATTGTTCCAGATTAGTAAAAAGAGGCTTCGCGGATACTCCCCTGTGCCAATAGACACTCATAAAGACATAAATAAATACAAATCAGAAATTGTTACACTGCTAAATCGTGCTTTTAAACCCATACATGGCTATGTTCCTATCAATGAAAGGATATTTGATCATTATTTTAAAGAGCTCTTCTATTATACTAATCTGGATTATGTAAGTTTGGTTAAGGATCCGGATGGAAAGATTGTCGGATTCGGATTAGCCATGCCTATTCTATCAAAAGCAGTAAAGGCATCAAATGGAAAATTATTCCCTACAGGATATTTTACTATTAAAAAAGCTTTCAAAAAAAATGATTCTATAGTAATGATTCTGGTAGCTGTTTATCCAGAACTTCAGTCAAAAGGAATTCCTCTTCTTATTATAGATAATGTTAATTCCAAACTCCTGAAAAATGGAATAACACATGTGGAAACCAGCCATATGCTGGAGGACAATGAGGCTGTATTAGAACTCTGGAGACACTTCAAAACTAGAAAACAGCACAAAAGAAGACGCAGTTTCATAAAACCGGTATTTTAAATCGAAATAATATTCCTACTTCTCTTCAATCATAAACACACAAGTTATCGCGAATAGATTAGGCCAATATTCAGAAACTGTTTTAAGCTTTTTATTTGCGGAAATCTGTTTAATGATTTTGAGGCCAATGCTATCGCAGAGAGTTCTGAAGTCATTGATTGTGCCAAGGTGGATATTTGGAGTATTATACCATTGGTATGGAAGAGATTTTGTAACAGGCATTTTTCCGCAAAACATAAGCTGGAGTCTTGCCTTATAAAAACCAAAGTTAATGAAGCTGACTAGAACTTTTTTGCCTACTCTTGCCATTTCTTTGAGCAGATCGTCTGCCTTGTCAACGGATTGAAGCGTTTGGCTCAGAATCGCGTAATCGAAAGTTTTATCTTTAATTTCTGAAAGGCCGTTATTCAGATTGTCATGAACTACTGAAACGCCTTTTTTTACGCATTCTATTATCATATCCTGATAAAGCTCTATTCCTGAGCCTGTCACTCCTTTTGCTTTTGTCAGATAGTCCAAGAGAGATCCATCTCCGCATCCCAAGTCTATTACTTTAGAATTTTTCTCAATAAGTTCAGCTATTATACTTAGGTCAGGGCGTTCTGTGAATATTTGGTAATTGTTATGCATTTTTTTGAACCCTTTCGTGAACGCTGCTTAAAAAGTCTGAAATTAAGGTTCCAAGAGTTTCTACCTCTAAAAGAAATGCGTCATGCCCATATTGTGAATCAATATTGCAGTAAACAACATCCTTATTGTTCGTACGGAGGGCTTTGACTATATCTTTTGAATTCTGCGGGGAAAAGAGCCAATCACTTGAAAATGACACTACCAGAAATCTGGATTTGACTTTTGCAAGGCATTCGGTAAGGTTCCCTTTCGTTTTTGCCGCCAGGTCAAAATAGTCCATAGCCCTGGTAATATAAAGGTAGCAGTTGGCATCAAAGCGTTCTACAAATCTCTGTCCCTGATATTCGAGATAGCTTTCGACCTCAAAGTTTTTGGAAAAATCATAACTGTAATTGTCTTTCTCTCTGAGTTTGCGGCCGAATTTTGTATTCATTGATTCATCGGAAAGATATGTTATATGAGCAAGCATCCTTGCTATCGCCAGTCCATGTTCGGGAAGTTCGTTTTCATAATTACCCTGTGTCTTTACCCAGACTGGATCTTTCATTATAGCATCACGACCTACCCAGTCAAAAGCAATAGATTGAGATGAGAGTCTCGCGCAAGTGGCTATAGCGCTTATGCTCTCAACCTTGTCTGGATAATCTATTGCCCATTGCAGTGCTTGCATCCCTCCCATTGAACCTCCAACAACATTCAGCCATTTTGGTATGGAAAGATATTCCATTAATCTATGCTGTGCTCTGACCATATCAGGAATTGTTATTGCCGGAAAATCCAGATTATATTTTTTGCCCGTTTTAGGATTTATTGAACGGGGGCCGGTCGAACCTGAACATCCGCCAATACAATTGCTGCATACAATAAAATATTTATTGGTGTCAAAAGGTTTATCAGGTCCAATCATTTCATCCCACCAACCGGGCTTTGTATCAGTATCAGAATGATAGCCGGCCGCATGGGCATTGCCGCTGAGAGCATGGATAATCAGGATAGCGTTAGTCTTTGAATTATTGAGGGTGCCATAGGTTTCGTAGCGAATTGTAACAGGTGATAATTTTTTACCACAATCCAACCTTAAAGCTTCGCTTTCATCTGTTCCGAAAGTATAATCGAAATATTTTACTATTCCTACGCTGCCCATAGTTCAAAATCCATCATTCAAAATTTAGAATTTCTTACAATGACTCTCTTTTTTCAATCCACATTTTTATATCTTCAATTCTATCCTGCCAGGTTTTCGATTTTGCTTCTTCTATGAATTTTGAAAACAAGGCTTTAAATACTATTTTAAAAGTCTGAAGATAATCAATCCTTTCTGCAAAACGGCTGTTATGCTCCATCTCTTCGCCCTGAGGTAAAGTTAGAGAACCGAAAGTAAAACTGTCAGCATCGAATGAAGCACTCCATGTTTCTTCATCTTTAGCAAATACAATTTTTGCCTTCTTAAGTTTTTTGCCGACGCAAAGCGAAGCTCTCGCTTCAGCGCTCCTTAAAGGATTTCCTTTCTTGACTACTGATTCAATCGCGCCGTCCCCATCTGCTATAAATGTGAGAGGTCCGTCAATCATGAAAGAAAAGCTTCCAAGATTCTTTACATCTATTTCGCCGCCTTCTTTTTCACTGAAAAACCATAGCCAGGTAAGAAAGTCTCTGCCGGGAATCATTTCATCATCGATATTTGGAAAAAGTTTCATGCCTGAATAATGCGAAGGATTAAGTTTTTCTTCAATCATAAATTCTTCAGCAGTAAGCTCAATAGGTATTATCTTTACTGTTTTTTCAAATAAAGCCAGAAAATTATCTATCTGAGCTCTGGATGTAGCTCCAAGGTAGATGCTATTATCTCGTTTATCAATTACAAAAGGTATTCCTGAGATTGTAGGAACCATTTGATTTAACCATTTTTCCTCTACAGATTCCTTAATTTCCTTCTTAACTTTTTTGGGTATATCTGCCGTGCCTGTAGCTTTCATATAAACAAGTTCTTCCATCTTTATTCCTGCTTTAAGCAATTGAGCAGGAATCTTTCTTTGAGCAGTCCGAAGATAAAGGTATATATGACCTCCAAGTATTGCAGTTTCTTCTTCAATCTGTCTTTCCAGAAGGTGTCTGCCGCTTACCCAGCCTGTTTGAGGTTCATTTTTTACTTCATCGAGTTTTCCTGCGCAATGGCGATTGAATGATTCAAGCGCATCCTCAGGCAGATCTGCTGGCAGTTTTAAAAATTTTACTGAAAAACTTCCTCTTTCAAATGGCATAATAAGTTCTCTTAAATTAGTTGATAGTTGTTAGTTTAAGCTAAGACTTAAAATTTCTTTTGTATCTGAAATATCTCCTTTAAACCTTTTTCTGCAAGTCCCAGCATTATATCAAGGTCATTTCTAGTGAAAGATTTTCCTTCAGCAGTCCCCTGAACCTCTATAATTCTGCTGTCATCAGACATAACTACATTCATATCTACCTCAGCATTTTTGTCTTCTATGTAACAAAGGTCAAGAACAGGGGTTCCATTTACAACTCCTACACTAACAGCTGCAACATGCTGAACGAAAACCGCAGGTTCAATTCTTCCTGAATCTATGAGTTTTGAAAGAGCTTTTTTCAGGGCTATCATAGAGCCTGTGATGCTTGCGCACCTTGTTCCGCCATCGGCATCGATTACATCGCAGTCAATATAAATAGTTAATCCCTCAAGCTTTTCCAGATTGCATGCTCCTCTCAAACTTCTGCCTATTAGTCTTTGCACTTCCTGAGTTCTACCGCTAAGGCCGTTTCTTTCTCTCTTAACTCTTTGCTGGGTAGAAGTAGGAAGAAGTTGGTATTCTCCTGTTATCCAACCGCCTTTTTTCTTTTCGTTTTTCATCCATTGCGGAATTTCTTCTGCAACCGTAGCTGAACATAAAACGCGCGTTTTACCCCATTCTATAAGGACTGAAGAGTAGGCCTGTTTAAGAAAGGCGGGTATAATATTTATTTTGCGTAATTCATCAATTTGTCTGCTGTCTATTCTCATGTATTCAACCCTTTATTTAATAAAAAAGATGAGCAAATATACGCTTCATATCAAGCATTAAAACTATTTTAAAAATTCAATTTAAGAATATCAACTAAAAGAGAGTGTTTGCAAATTCTTTGTTTCCTGTTATCCTTTACTATATTTTTATAGTAATATCCTTAAAAAGAAAAAGGAGAGTATAATGACAACAGCAATTGTTCTAATTAATGTGCAGAGACCAAAACTTAAGAGCGTATGTGAAAAAGTTGCCGAAATCCAAGGAATATCAGAAGTTTACACTGTTGCAGGTGAATACGATCTGGTAGCTATGCTAAAAATAAATGATGTAACCCAGATGTCAAAAATACTCACAGATAGAATGAGTGTTATTGACGGAATTACTCACACAAGAACTCTTCTTGCACTTGATGTTACAGCCAAAAAGTGGACTGCTTAAAAATACTTTGAGTAGATAGTTTTAAACACTAAAATTATCTACTCTGTTTTTTGAGATCAATAATCATAAAGAACAGTATCATATTCTGACTAATTAGACCTTATACGAAAAGTGTAAAGTAATAATTTTATTATAACTTTTAATTTTGGTCTCTTATCAATTTTTATCATAAAAGCATGGTAGGTCTTGGCATTGAGAAAAATTATCCTGTTTTACAGATAAATTTGCCGAATAAGTTGAGGATTGCATGAGATTAAAATTATTTTTTTTAACTTTTACTTTATTGGTTTTTCAAACCTTTTCCCTAGATGCGTCATACGGCAGAGACGATGATTCCACAATAACAACTAAAGTCTATGTATATCCAGAACAGAGTGATTTAAACGCACCTGTTCAGCAGAAAGAAAAAGTTATAAAAATTCATGAGCTGACCCAAAAGGAGATTTTCAATCTAGCACAGAATCTTGATGAATTTTGCTCAGAGCAGGGAACCGATGAAGACATGTCTTACCTCATAATGTCGGATCCGTTCATTGTCAATGCTGATAATGCTATTGGATCAATATCGACCAAAAATTTCTTTGCTCATGCTCCTGCATATGTAAAGGATAGAGAAAATGCCATTAAAAAAATGCCTGTCCTGGATCAGGGTGAGTCAGAGACATGCGCAACTTTTTCCTCAACAGCTGCAATTGATATACTTGCCGGTAATGGCTCTGACAAATACAGCATATACAAAAGTTTATGCCTTGGGCATGCAATTGCGCTAAAAATGATTCCTGCTGGATATGAATTGAATAAGATATTAAAAATAGCAAAAACCAATGATTTGCCTAACCCCTGGGAGGCTTCTGAAGGAATTATTATTTTTAGCCAGTTTAAAAGTTTTGGAGTGGTAGAAAAAAAAGATAAAAATAGTCAGAATGGAAAATTTGGCAAAGAAGAAGTCCAGCATCCGCTAAACAAAAATGAGCTTAAGGACTTTAAACAAATTCCGGGATTTAATTATTCTCTGATCTTTCAGGCATTTATAAATGATAATATCAAGCAGGTTTTTAAAACAGAATCTGCATTTATCAAAGCCATTAAAAGTGAAGTAAATAAAGGAAATATTATATCCATTGGCATAAAAATAGCTGACGGATATCAAACAGGAAACTCGGGAATGATAGGCAGGACAAAAATCATCAACGGAGAACCTGTTTTTACTAAATCTCCACAGAAAAATCCTGCAGATTACAATACATGGTGCACTGATCCAAAACTCGGAGCCTACCTCAAAAATAACATGAATAACGAGAATTGTGTTGGCTCGCACCAAATGATTATAATCGGCTATATCGATATTCCAGGAAGAGATGACGATGGATTTTTTATCCTTAGAAACTCCTGGGGTGCTAACTCAGGGGATAGAGGCAATAACTATGTCACATATAAGTATGCCTACCTTATGTGTGATGAAATAGTCTCTGTCTCAGCCCAATAGCATTTAAATTGAAAAGTTATCAAATTATAATTAAAGTTATTATCGCAATGAATAATGGCTTTAACGAAGGATCAAGCGCATGTACTGATTCCGCAAAGCCGCTTATATAGAACGATATCCCAAGAGCTTAGGAAGTCTTTTTATTAGCTCTCTTCAT
Source organism: Lentisphaerae bacterium GWF2_38_69 (assembly GCA_001803205.1). Classification (GTDB taxonomy): domain Bacteria; phylum Verrucomicrobiota; class Lentisphaeria; order Victivallales; family GWF2-38-69; genus GWF2-38-69. The sequence goes on from MHBE01000064.1 coordinate 29,236, forward strand.
TATCAGTAATGCAATGACCAGGAAAATTATTGGGCCGCCTATAACTTCTGCCTCATAAATAAATACATTGTTATCTCCGGGAGAAAATATCGGGATAATTATTGTAGCAAGTGTAGAAATTCCCGCAATCAAGAAAAAAACCAGAGCTCCTGCTTTTCCCCATGGGGCTGAATAAGAGCCCATGAATTTACCGTCCTTCTGCATTTTGAACTTCAGTTTTAAAAAGGCAAATATCAGAATCAGATACACAATGAACATAGGAATCGTTGCCATGACGATTAATGCAATATAGATATTTTCTACGCTTTTCATCAGTGAAGTGGCAAGGACTATAAGAGTAACAACAAGAGACTGCAGAATTAATGCGTTTGAAGGTATCTCATTAATATTCTGTTTCTTTAGAAACTTTCCGATGTACTTATCGTCATTGCCGTCAATAAACATGCGGACATTTCCGACCATCCATATGATAGCTCCTGCAATGCTCGAGATAACTATCATTACTGCTATTATATCGGCAAACCAGGCTATATGAACTTTTTTGCTTGCCTGTGCTATAACATCGATGGGGCCGCTTGCTGCGCCAATTTCTGACGGATTGAGAATCAATGTAAAAGCGATTGTTCCAATTATATAGCATAGTGTGATTACTGCGGCTGAAATTAAAGTGGCTTTGGCAAAATCTTTCCTTGGATTTTTTAAGTCTGCTACAAATGGGGATGTAATTTCACCGCCGGACATTGCGAATGTAAGAGTAGCAAGAAACAACAAATTAGCGCTGTCAAAATCAGGTATCCATTTTACAGCTGAGAAATCTGTAGGAACTGGATTTCTAAAAACTGCTACAAGAATAACGGCGAGGATGAGTGCAACTATAATCGGAATTATATTGCCTAAGAGTCCGCCATATTTGCCAACAAACGCTATCCATTTAACTCCTTTGATGTTAATAATTGTTCCTACCCAGAAGAATATAATTACAAAAGATGTGATAAAGAGTTTATTATCAGTAAGAGCAGGATCGATTACATAAGCAACAGTGACGGCTCCGAATGTTAAAATTGTCGGGAAATAGAATATGTTGCATATCAGATAGAACCAGCCTGATATAAATGCAGTTTTTTCTCCGTAAACGCATCTGATCCAGTCTACAAGTCCGCCTTTATATTCGGAAAATACTGAACCGAATTCAGCAAAGATAAATGACATGGGAACAAAATAGAGTAATGAAGCCAGACCCCATAGAATTACTGAAGCAGGCCCATATTGCGCGGCAGTAGCAAACCATCTTATCCCAAGAAGTGTAACAATATTCATGAACACAATGTCTGATACTTTTATTTTTACGCGCATATAAACTTTCCTTGTTTTAAGAATAACTTTTTCGTATATGGTTTATTTTATATGAAACAAGCACTCTTGAAAATAAGGCAAATTGAAATCTAATTGAGATAGTATAAATATGATTGATCTGAATTACGGTGAAAATTATAGAGACGAGATAGCTCTTAAACACGAAGTTGAAAGAAGAATAGCTGAAACACTAGCTCTTAATCAGAATCATGTGCTCCTGAATTATGGGTCAAACAGTTCCCTAATGATTCTTTTTTCGGCATTCTCTGTCAGATGTCTGAACGAGAAAAGAAGGCGGCTCAAACTGCTTCTCGATTATAGGAATTCATATGAGCGGGGAAATGCAAATCAGACAGTTTCTTGATATCTATAATAAAATTACTCAGGGAAGGAGCTCAATATGATTTATCAAAGTGACAGAAAAGATGAGAGTGATATTATAAAATTTACAATTACCCTGGCAGAGCTTATGACATGTTACGGCGCTACTGTCCATGAAGTCGAAGATACCATAGCATCCCTTCATGATGCTTTGGGCGTAACAAGTAATTTTGTTCTTTTTAATAAATATTTTTTTTCAGCTTTTGGTGAACCACATAACCAGCAAGTTACTTTTAAAAGATTTTTTGCATCTGGCGTCAATATAAAAAAACTTGAATTGGTTGAAAAAGTATATTTAAGTGTGGCTTCAGGCGAGTTAACTGTAGAACAAGGCCTTGAACAATTAACAACGATAAAAGCTTCCAGAAAATTATACAACCAGTTTTTTGAGTTTCTCTCATGGCCTTTGATTTCAGCGTCGTTTGTATTTATTCTTTTTGGTTCCTGGAAAGAGGTTATATGTTCCTGTTTAATAAGTATTGTAATTTATTTTATAAACAATAAGTTTTCCAAAAACGATGTAGGGACAGGTTTTCGAATTGCAATTCCCATTTCGGCTTTTGTCGCAGCTGTGCTCTCTGTTTTTATATACAAATTTATCTATCCTGTCACAATATATGTTGTTGTAATAAGTTCGCTGATGAAGTTTATGCCAGGTCTCTCTCTAACTCAGGCCATGACAGAAATAGCGTATCGACGACTGTTTTCAGGGATGGCTCATCTGTGCGACGCTGTCTGTATTCTGGCTTTATTATCAATGGGGTCTTTTCTCGGAATTGCGTTTGGAAGTCTTTTTAGCTCTATACCAATTCAAAACAATCTGTCTGTGCCTCCCGCTTGGGAATTATGCTTCTCTGGCATTGCGGTGAGTTTTAGTTTAATATTTACTTATGATATCATTAAAAAGCATATCGTACCTGTTGTTATAGCCAGCATGATTGTGACGGTAGTCTGGATATGGGGAAAGGAGGTTTACGGTGCTGTTTATGGGACCGGACTTGCTGCCATGTTAGGAGCGGTAATTGCAAATACATACGCCAGGCTTTCCAGGTGTTCTGATCTTGTTATAAAGATTCCTACAGCAATAATAACAGTTCCCGGAATTTTTGGATTTAAGTCTCTTATTGAAATCTTTAACAGCGGCAACATAACGGGACTAGACCACTTCTTAACCACATTTGCACTTGGTGCCGCTATTGCCGGAGGTTTTCTTTTAAGCGATATAGTAATTCCGCCAGCCTCGCATCCAAGACATATCAAGGTAAAACCTTTTATTACATGGATCGGTAAAACAAAATCTGGAAGCAGCAAAGAAAATTAGGCAAATAACTTGCTTACAGCTTCGAGTGCCTTTTCCGGCTCTTCCGTCTTTATTCCGATGATGGGAATTTTTATCTTCTTATTGTTCAGATGTGTTGAAAGAATATCGAGGAAAACTCCGCGGCCTTTCCTTTTCTGGCCATCTGACCATGTGGTTTCGACTCCGCAGGTTGGGGATTTATTGACTCCGACTATTCCAAGAACTTTAAAATCGTTTTTCTGGTATTCTTCTATTTGGAGTATCATATTTTCAGCTAGGCTTTCACAAAACTTCTTACCCTCGGCATCATTCATTTTAAGGGATACTCTATCTTTTTCTGATTCTATTGAAGGATGCGTGCCGGATTTGCATTGGCGGTCAATTCCCATAAGAAGAAGCTCAGGGCAGGGCATTTGCACTATCCCTGCGCCCGATTTTATGCAAAGTTCTGCAATTTCTGTTATTGCTCCTGGATAACATGTAACCAGCCTATCCAGTTTAGTGTTCTGATTCAGAATACAGTGAGCTAGGATAATAATTCTCTTTCCTCTTTTGTCATTAAACATAAACTAATCCTATTTGACTAAACAAAGAGCGATTAGCTGATCAGCTAATCGCAAATAATATTGTTTCTAAAATTATTGAATTAAATCAGTGCAATTTATTTCTTGTAATCGTCGAAGAACATTTCGCCTGCTGTAATTGCCCGAAGATTAGCTTCGATATATTTTTTATTTTTTATGGAAATCGGAACAACGGCCTTTAGTATATCTACCCCGAAAATTCCAAGAGCTTTGGCATAGAAAGCTAGAATAATTACTGCAGCCGTGGCAGTAAGTCCAAGTTCATTTGCCATGGCTGTAGCAGGAACATAATAAGTATTAACATCTGTCCTTGTTACTTTTCTTGAGACAATCGACGAGTTTACAATAATTGTTCCTCCTTTGGTGACACTGTTTTCAAAAGCATCAAGAGAAGGAGAATTCATTGCGATGAGGACATCGGGCGTGTCAACTACTGGGGTGCCGATTATGTCGTTGGACATAACTACGCTTGCGTACGCTGTGCCTCCCCTCATTTCCGCGCCATATGAAGGAAGCCAGGTGGAATTAAATCCAGCGTTCTTGGCGCAGTTTGCAAGCAATACTCCTACGGACATTATCCCCTGTCCGCCAAAACCTGCTATTTTGACTTTGTGTTCGCCTATATCAACTCTATTATTGTCGTCATCGGAAGAAGTATCGGCTGTCACATCAAGCACTTTGAGAAGTTCATCATCTGAAAGGAAGGGGAGTCGTCCCTGACCTTTTATAGAAGTATCTTTGTCCCTGAAGTTTTTGACTTCATAAAATTTTTCAAGGTTTTCTATAAGCCATTTTCTTGATTGAATGGCATCCATTTTCCAGTTGATAGGACACGGAGAAAGAATTTCTACAAAAGAAAAACCCTTCTTGTTTTTCTGGTTCATCAGTGCCTTCTTGACAGCTTTTCTTGTCTTAAGCACGCCTGCGGCTGTTCCCAATGAACATCTTTCTACGAAAACAGGAGCTTCAAGAGTATTTATAAGCTCACTCATCCTTATGGGCATTCCATCTCTAATGGGGTCTCTGCCGAAAGGAGTAGTTTTACTTTCCTGACCTATAAGTGTAGTGGGAGCCATCTGTCCGCCTGTCATTCCGTAAATGGCATTATTCACGAAGAATACTGTCAATTTCTCTCCTCTGTTCGCGGCATGGACTATTTCAGACATTCCTATGCCGGCAAGGTCTCCATCGCCCTGGTAGGAAATTACTATAGAGTCATCGAGAGTTCTAGATATTCCGGTAGCTACAGCAGGAGCTCTGCCGTGAGGGCATTGCATGTTGCCGGTATCGAAGTAGAAATACATAAGAGTTGTACAGCCTACAGGGGCGCAGAAGATAACTTGGTCTTTTATTCCCATCTCATCAATTGCTTCTGCGATGAGTTTGTGAACTGTGCCGTGTCCGCAGCCCGGGCAATAATGTGTGGTTTTCTGTCCTGGGCCTTTTCTTTCAAAAGTATCGTAAAAAGCAGATGGTTTTGTATGTTTAATCATATTATTTTTCTCCCTCAAATAGATTTTTTGGTTTTCTCAACGAGTTCAGTTACTGATGGAACATAACCGCCATACCAGTTGAATTTCCTGACCGGCAGTTTTGATTTGACAGCAAGTTCCACATCGTTAGCCATCATCCCGTCATTGAGTTCCACAACCATCATTGATTTAACTTTTGAGGCAAGTTCAGCCAGGCGTTTATTTGGAAAAGGAAAGAGAGTTTTCGGTCTGAATAGACCTACTTTGATCCCCTGTTTTCTCAACTCTCTGACTGCTGTCAAAGCAACTCTTGAACTAATTCCAAACGCTATGAAAATATGTTCCGCATCTGAAACGGAAGTCTCTTCAAACTCAGTTATTTCTTTTTCCACTTTTGCATATTTGTTTAATAGAGAATCGATATTCGCAGAAAGGATTTCCCGCTCCATAAAGAGAGAAGTAACAAGGTTATGCCTGCTTTGTTCGTCAGCATAAAGTGCCCAATCTTTGCGTTTCGCGTGGAGGATTTTTGTCGGGAAGGAAACAGGTTCCATCATTTGTCCGATATATGCATCAGCAAGAATAAAGACGCACATGCGATACTTGTCAGCAATTTCAAAAGCCTTATATGTGAAGTCTGCCATTTCCTGTACGGAATTTGGAGCAAAGACTATATTTCTGTAAACTCCGTGTCCGCCGCCTTTGAGTACCATATTATAATCGCTTTGTTCCGGCCATATATATCCGAGACCGGGCCCGACTCTCTGTACATCTATTATTACTGCAGGAACATTTGAGCCTGCTATATAGGATACACATTCGCTCATAAGAGCTACACCAGGGCTTGAAGACGAGGTCATCACCCGTGCTCCTGCGGAAGCTGAACCTAGTATCATATTTATGGCTGCAATTTCACTTTCAGCCTGCAGAAATGTTCTTCCTGATTTTGTAAAATAATACGCTGCTGAGTGAGCAATTTCGCTTGCAGGAGTAATAGGATAACCGAAAAAATGAGTACATCCTCCAAGCAGAGCGCCATGAATAACGGCATCGTTTCCTTTCATCAGCTTTTTCATTATTTTTTATCCTCCTCTTCCTTAATTACCGTTATGGTTCCAGGTTCGGGGCAGACATAAAAACATATTCCGCAGCCAATACAACCTGGATTTTCAAACTTAGCGTATTGGTATCCCATTTTATTAATATCTGAACCTATTACTATGCATTGTTTTGGACATGCTTCTACGCAAACTCTACAGCCTTTGCAGACTGTGCCGTCAAGTTTTATATAATTCTTAGCCATGGTGCTTACACTCCTCTGAAATCGCTTGTGTCGTCAAAACTTTCGACATAAAAATTTATTTCGCTCAGTGTTTCTGAAATTCCCTGCGGCATTTCCTTAATTTCAATTCTATGCCCCGGGCAACCAAGTCTGGCGCAAGCTATAATTCTATTTTTACCCGGAAGATTCATCTGGACTGCTTTTGTACAGTCGCAGCCGTCTTCATGGCATCTGTCCTTAACTATAAGGGATGTAGAGCAGACAGGGCAGCATACATCAAATGATTCCAGGGATTCAGAATGCTTTGGTATGAAGCTATATAGTTTTGCATGGCTTCCCCAAAATGCGTCCAGAAACAGAAATCCATTTGAAAATCCATCGCTTATTTTAAACTTTATAGCTGGCATTCCATGAATCTGAATGGTTTCGCTCATAAGTCTGTGTCCGTTTGGACAGAAGAGGTTTTCTACAACAAGAAAAGTATCCATTCCTTTTTTTATGAGCTTAATTCCGTTTGGAATTGAATCCAGGAATTGTTTTGGAATTTCTTTTTTAACAATATCCATGAGTGCTGACTCCTATTTTAATTTAAACATATTCATTTAGCGGGGCTTTGCCGTGAACAGAAAGAACAGCTCCTTTGAAAAGAGCATCCATTTCGTCTTCACCAGGAAAAACCAGGAATTTGGCTATAAATTCGACTCTGTTTTTTATCGAATCTGTTATATAAGGCTCAAAGGCTAATCCGCCTGTAATAGCTATTGCATCGACTTTACCATCAAGCGCGGCCGACATGGCGCCTATTTCTTTGCTCACCTGATATAACATTGAATCCAGAACAAGTTTGAATTTAGTGTTTCCAGCCTTAGATTCCTTGACTACTTCTCTCATATCAGAAGTTCCAAGATGCGCATAGATGCCGCCTTTTCCGTGTATTTTCTTAAGTATTGTAGGTTTGTCATATTTGCCGGAGTAACATAGGTTGACAATGTCTTCAACAGGAGTAGTTCCGCTTCTCTCAGGAGATATCGGCCCTTCACCATAAATGCCATTATTGACATCAACTACTTTGCCTTTTCTATGTGCGCCTACGGTAGTGCCGCCTCCCAGGTGGGCTATAATAAAATTCCCTTCAGTATATTCTATGCCGATTTTCTGGGCGGCTTTTCTTGCTACAGCTTTTTGATTCAGGGCATGAAATACCGAAGTTCTTTCTATTTCGGGAAAACCGGTTAATCTTGCTACATCATCAAGCTCATCAACAACTATGGGGTCGACAATATAAGCTTTTATATTGTTTCTCTTAGCAATGTCATACGCAATAATTGCTCCAAGGTTGCTGGCATGCTCTCCTCTTGCCGCTATCTTCAGATCTTCAAGCATCTTGTCATTTACGACCCATGTGCCGCTTTGTATAGGCTTGAGGAAACCTCCCCTGCCTACTATAAAAGCTAAATTTTCTTCGGATATGCTGTTAGAAGAAAGGAAGTTGTGAATTGATTTTGATCTAAAATCATGCTGGTCAGCTACTCTGGCGAATTTAGCAATTTCCTGAGGGGCGTGTCTTATAACTTCATTTTTGATCTCCTCGCCATTCAGATTAAAAACTGAAATTTTAGTAGAAGTTGAACCTGGATTGATAACAAGAACAAGATTTTTCATAATATCTCCCATTATTGTGTCAGTGTAATTTTTGTTCAGCCTTAGAAAGAAGACTAGCCATGACTATAGAGTTGTATTTAACTTCGTGTGAATCTGAGCGTGAAGTTACTACTATAGGAGCTCTCGCACCAGCAATAACCCCGGCACAGAATTCCACATGGAAGAAATTGAATGTCTTATACAGGACATTACCTACTTCAATATATGGAACGACTATTATGTCAGTATTTCCGGCAACCGGACTCTTTATGCCTTTATGCTCTGCAGCGTTCATTGAAATGATATTATCGAAGGCTAATGGACCGTCTACAACGCACCCTTTAATCTGCCCTCTGTCATTCATTTTTGAAAGTACAGCAGCATCAATTGTCGCCTGCATATTTGGCGAAACAGTTTCAACAGCGCAGACAAGAGCTACATTAGGCGTTTTTACTCCGAGTTTTTGAGCTACAGAAACAGCATTTTCAATTATAGCTTTTTTCTCAAGAACTGTCGGCATGATATTTATGGCCGGGTCGGTCATCAGAATAGGGCGTTTCCTGAGAGAGTCGGCAAAAATGAACATCGAAATAAAACTGAGAAGTTCTCCCTGTCTTAGACCCCATTCTTTGTTCAAAACGGCCTTAAGAAAAGTCGATGTCTGGACTAGTCCCTTCATTACCATTTGAGCTTCTCCTTGAGAGATCATCTTGACGGATTTCTCGCAGGCTTCTGCATCATTTTTCGCATCAATGATTTCTGCTTGAAAGTTGTAGGCATAACTTTCCATCATAGATTTAATCTTATACTCGTTTCCGATAAGAATCGGTTCAACAAGTCCCTGCTGAACTGCCTTTTTTACTGCCAGCAATACATCAGTATCTTCGGCAGTTGCTATTGTCATTCTCAGCGGACCGCCAGATTTAGCGTAGTTTACCATTGCGTTTATACTGTCAAACATAAACTCACCTTTCCCCCTTGTTTTATTGTTAATATTTAAAATTCAGTAAAACTATTGACACTTTTAATATCAGGCGCGTCTGAAATTACCATTACTAGCCTGTCAATTCCTAGAGCGCAACCTGCAAAATCATCTATTCCATACTTGAGAGCATCAAAAAAATCATTATCTTCCTGATATTCAGGAAGGCCTTGTCTCTTGCGGGTTGCGTGAGCTTTCGCAAAGCGGATTATCTGTTCATTATAGTCTACGAGTTCTGAATAAGCATTAGATATTTCAATCCCACCTAAATAAAGTTCGCATCTTTCAGCTGTTTCAGGGCACTTGTCATTAATTTTTGAAAGTGCGGCCATTGATGAGGGGTAGTCTTTTAAAAGGACTCCACGGTCTTTCGGTAGATTCGGTTCGATTTTTTCAACGAGGATTATTTCGAACTCATCGTTAGCAATAGCGGTTTCAGGATCAGTATCTGCAAATTTTTTAAAAGCTTCCCTGATCGTAAAAACATCCCAATCCAAGCTGAAATCAATTTCCTGTCCTCTGAAATTAACGAGAGGCGTTCCTTTGACTCTGACTACTGTTTTGAAGATGATTTTTTTGAGAAATTCCATTAAACCCAAATAGTTTTGTTTAGTTTCATACCATTCGAGCATTGTGAATTCCACATTATGCCTGTTCCCGATTTCGCCTTCTCTGAAGCACTGTCCGATTTGAAATATCTTATGATAACCGGCCGCAACCATGCGCTTCATCTGAAGTTCAGGAGATGAGCGTAAAAAATGAGCTCCTGCTTGTGGAGCATTTATATAATCCTCCGGAGCAGGAGCCTTTATTGCTACTGGTGTTTCAATTTCCAGGAAGCCGTCATGATAAAAACAGGAGCGTATTTCTCTTATTATATGGCTTCTCAGAATTAGATTATCCTTAATGGCAGAAAGCCTTTTAAGGTCATCAGGCTTTTTTAACTCTTTCGACATATTCGCCAGTTCTTGTGTCTATTTTAACTGTATCACCCTGGTTTATGAAAAGGGGAACCTGAATTTCGAAACCATTATCAATTTTTGCAGGTTTCAGGACATTTGTAGCTGTGTCGCCTCTGGCGCCAGGTTCTGTGGCAACAATCTGTTTTTCAATGAAGAAAGGCAGTGTAACTTCAACAGGTTTGCCATTAAAAAGAAGAACTGTGCACAGTGCCTCTTCCAGAAGGAAATATGCCTGATTCTTGAGAACCTCTTTTGTTATTCTCATTTCTTCGTAGGTTTCTGCATCGCTGAATATATAGAAGTCTCCTTCCTTGTAAGAGTAGTACATTTCTCTTTCTTCAAGGTCGGCCTTTTCAATATCCTTTTCGGATGAACGATAAGTTTTCTCAGTCGTTGAACCTGTTAGAAGGTTCTTCATTTTGCAACGGTACATTGCCTGGCCTTTTCCAGGTTTGCAGAATTCGAATTCAGTAATGTTCCAGGGCTGGCCGTCAATGACAATTTTCAACCCTTTTTTAAGTTCTGATACATCCATAGTTAAGCTCTCCAATAAATTATTATTCGCATAAAACCCTTTAGAATAGGATGAAAACGGGATTTTTCAATTGTTTTAATCTTCATAAGTTCGAAAGAGAAGAGAGGGAAGTTTATAATGATGCTAATTAATAATACTGAAACTCAAATTATGGAATAAATATGGTTTTAAATAAGAGTAATCTGCTAAAGAAACTTTTAAGCGAAAAGATATTAATCCTTGACGGTGCAATGGGCACAATGATACAGGGATATAATCTGACTGAAGAAGATTTCAGAGGGGAGCTGTTTAAGGATTCAAAAATCCTTCTGAAAGGGAACAATGACCTTTTAAATCTCACGAGGCCTGATGTTATATGCGAAATACATAAAAAATACCTGGAGGCCGGAGCGGATATAATTGAAACAAATTCCTTCAATTCTACATTTCTTTCAATGTCTGAATATGGAATTGAGAATAAGGTTTATGACATTGCAAAGGCAGCGGCGCAGACAGCCAGAAAAGCTGCTGATGAGGTTACTTCTCTGACTCCCGATAAACCCCGTTTTGTTGCCGGAGTGCTGGGGCCGACAAGCAAAACAGCGTCAATGGCGCATGATTTTAGCAACCCTGCGCTTAGATCTGCATATTTCGATGATTTCGCAAAAGCTTATAAAGAGTGCGCAAAAGGGTTGGTTGAAGGCGGCGCCGACATACTTCTTATAGAAACTATTTTTGATACTTTGAACTGCAAGGCTGCTATTTTTGCGATACTTGAACTTTTTGAAGAAGAAAAATTTGAACTCCCGATAATGATTTCAGCTACGATCACCGATAAAAGCGGAAGGACATTGTCGGGACAGACTGTTGAGGCCTTTTGGGCTTCGGTTTCTCATGCTCCGGTACTGAGTGTCGGATTCAACTGCGCTCTCGGAGCCGAAGAGATGTATCCGCATATAAGGACTCTTTCAAATATCGCTCATGTCTATATAAGCTGCCACCCTAATGCAGGGCTTCCGGATGAGTTCGGTCTATATAGACAAACTCCCGAAAAAATGGGGAAAATAATTAGAAGTTTTGCAGAAGAGGGCATTTTAAATATTGTCGGCGGATGCTGCGGTACTAATCCGAATCATATTAAAGCTATAGCCCAGGCTGTTGAAGGAGTCAGTCCCAGGATCCTTCCTAAGCCAAATCAGCATCTTTTACTAAGCGGGCTTGAACCTTTTGAAATTACTCCTCAGACCAACTTCGTAAACATTGGAGAAAGGACTAACATCTCAGGATCGAAGAAATTTGCAGACTTGATAAAAGCCAAAGATTATGATGGTGCTATATCTGTAGCAAGACAGCAAATAGAGAGCGGAGCTCAGATAATTGATGTCAATGTAGATGATGCTATGCTTGATTCAGAATATGAAATGAAGACATTCCTTAATATTATGGCTCTCGAACCTGATATCAGCCGTGTTCCGGTGATGGTGGATTCTTCGAAATGGAGTGTAATAGAAGCCGGGCTGAAATGTTTGCAGGGTAAAGGTATTGTGAATTCAATAAGCCTTAAGGAAGGAGAAGAAGAGTTTAAACGCCATGCAAGACTGATCCGGAAATATGGTGCTGCTGTGGTTGTTATGGCATTTGATGAAAAAGGGCAGGCTGATTCGTATGAGAAGAAAGTAAGCATATGTTCAAGAGCTTATAGGATATTGACACAGGAAGTGGGAGTTCCGCCCATGGATATAATTTTTGACCCTGCAATTCTTGCTGTATCGACAGGAATGGACGAACACAATAATTATGCTCTGGATTTTATTAACGCCGTTAAAACTCTAAAAAAAGAATTTCCCCTGTCCAGTATAAGCGGAGGAGTAAGCAATCTTTCGTTTTCTTTTAGAGGGAATAATGCCCTCAGGGAGATGATACACTCGGTTTTTTTATATCATGCTGTAAATGCAGGGATGACTATGGGGATAGTAAATGCCGGACAATTAATAAATTATGAGGATATTCCCAATGACAAATTAAAATTGATTGAAGATGTTGTTTTGAATAAGACCAAAGATGCTCCTGAAAAGCTGCTTGAAGCTGCGCTAACATTCAAGAGCGGCTCGAAAGAATCAAAAATTGACCTTTCCTGGAGAGAGGAAACGCTTGAAGACAGGATTGCCCATTCAATAAGCAAAGGAATAACTGAATTCATTGAATCTGATATTGAGGAAGCCAGAAAGAAATATGATGAACCGATGAATATAATTGAAGGTCCTCTGATGGCAGGAATGAACAAGGTAGGCGAGCTTTTTGGCGCAGGAAAAATGTTTCTGCCTCAGGTAATAAAAAGCGCAAGAGTCATGAAAAAGGCTGTCGGATACCTTACTCCCTTTATCGAAGAAAAGAAACTTGCTGAAATGAGTTCAAAATCTGCCGGGAAAATCGTCATGGCGACAGTTAAGGGAGATGTTCACGATATTGGGAAAAATATTGTAAATGTCGTCCTAAAATGCAATAACTACGAAATCGTTGACCTCGGTGTGATGGTGCCATGCGAAAACATTATAAAAGCAGCGATTAACGAGAAGGCAGACATTATAGGTTTAAGCGGTTTAATTACTCCTTCTCTTGAAGAAATGGTCAATGTGGCAAAAGAGATGAATAAGGCCAATCTTGATATTCCTCTTCTTATAGGAGGGGCTACTACATCTTCTGTGCATACGGCTGTTAAAATCTGTTCGGCATATAATAAGGGCGTTACTGTGCATGTAAAAGATGCTTCTCTGGCTGTCAATGTAGTAGGGTCATTGCTTGGGAGTTCCGCTGATGAGTATGCTAACAAGGTTAGGAAAACAACCAGGGATGTAGCAAAAAGCTATGCCGAAACCACTCAGAGCAGAAATCTGGTACCCCTCAAGACATCAAGGGAGAAATCTTTCAAGATTGATTGGAATACATTTAAAGTGCGCAAACCGAATTTTACCGGCGTTAAAGTCTTGAAGGATTATCCAATTGAAAAGCTTAGGAAGTACATAGACTGGACATTCTTCTTTAATGTATGGCAGCTAAAGGGGAAATACCCTCAAATTCTTGATGATAAAACTAAAGGAGATGAAGCCAGAAAGCTTTTTGCTGATGCTAATGAGATGCTGGACTATATTGTTAAACCAAAGAAACTCAAGGCATCGGCGGTTTTTGGAATATTCAGGGCAAATTCGATTGGTGACGATATAGAATTGTATAATGAGGATAAAGTGTATTCTTTTTATAACCTAAGACAGCAGATCAAATCTTCAGATGGAACCGAAGTTTACATGTCTTTAGGGGACTTCATTGCACCAAAAGAAAGCAGAGTTGAAGATTACGCAGGACTTTTTGCTGCTACAGCAGGAATCGGAATAGATGAACTGGAGAAAGAATTTTTAAAAGAGAACGATGATTATAAAGCTATTATGGCAAAAGCCCTTGCTGATAGACTTGCTGAGGCCTTTTCTGAACATTTGAATGAACTGCTGATTGATGAATATTGGACTTCTCTTAAAGATATTTCCTGGTTTTTCAGGGGAATAAGGCCGGCAATAGGTTATCCTACTTCTCCTGATCACTCTGAAAAGGTTACATTGTTTAATGCTTTAGACGCAAGAAAAAACATTGGAGTGGATTTAACAGACCATTTCGCGATGATACCTGTAGCGTCTGTGTGCGGTTTTTATTTGATGAATCCTCTGGCTGATTATTTTTCAGTAAAAAAAGTAAATAAAGACCAGGTTGAAGATTACTCGAAAAGGAAAGGAATTACTGTTGCTTTGGCGGAAAAATATCTTTCAGAATCCTTATCATATTAATCCTTGTCGGTTAATTTGGATAAAAAGGAGCCTATTCTTGCTGTTCTTTTTGATTGAGGATCACCTTTTCCAAGGCATTAGTTCTTCTGGAGAATTTGAGCATAAGGTAGAATATTGCTGAAATTACTGCAATGAAACATAGTATGTGAGCAAAAGAGTAAGCATTGAAAATGCCTATCCCACCTAGTTTGTCAGTTGCCAGATAATCAAAAAGAGACACAAAGGGCATAAAAATGATAATCCACAACGATGATTTGAGCTCTACAGCAAAACCTTTAAATTTTTTAACCTTAAATTCATAATAAAGATAGATTATTAAACCTCCGAAAAGAGCCAGACTCATATAGAAAGTCCTTGGCCATCCACAGGCTAAAAGAAGAAAGGCTATTACTAGAAAAGCTATATAAGAAATAAATGTAATAAACGGTATCTTGACACTGCGTTTTAAATCTCTCGCGTTCTTTTTGAGAGATGCCGCAGTTGCCGGACCTGCTATAAAATTTACCATATAGCAGAGTGTAACAATAGAAATTACCTTTTCCCAACTTGGCACTAGCCACATTATTGCAATAGCAAGGATCATTGAGACAATGAGGGCATTTATAGGAATATATGTCTTTTTTGAACGCTTACCTAAAAATCTAGGTATGTGTTTTGTAGAATGGAGCCCGTAAAGCGTTCTTGGCGCTGCTCCCATTAAAATAATTCCTGTAGTGGTAGGTGCGACCAATGCATCTGTAAAAAGTATCAGAGTCAGAAAGTGGAGACCAAGAATAGTAGTAAGGTTGATAAACGGAGCCTGCATGCTCAGGTTCTGCCAGTTGCCGCCAATTGAATCTAGAGGGAAAGAATATATAAAAGTGAACTGAAGGAGAGTATAGACTATCATTGAAATCAACATGGCAAGCAGAATTGAAAGAGGAATATTGCGTCCCGGATTTTTAGCTTCTCCAGCAAAACTCACAGGCGCTTGAAATCCTACAAATGCAGGTATTACCCCGCCAACAGCTATTGCCGTCCAAATATTTGACCAGCCGTAAGGTGCAAAACTATGTTTGTAAGATAAAAAATTAGAAAATGAAAGGTGTCCTATATAAATGATTGGAAGAGCTATAGCGCAAACTATTACAAAAATCTTAAAAAAACCAAGACTTTTGATTGAATGCATGAGAAACTTAACTGATATGGCATTGAGTATAAATAAGAAAAATATTAGAGCTGATGCGCATAACAAGCCTTCACACGACAAAGTATTGCTTTCAATATTATAAAGTTGTTTTGTCCATTCAAAAGGCCAACTGCTAGCGTATTGAACTATGGAAACTGCTTCTACTATGACTGATATTACAAGTGCCAGGAATCCCGCCCAGTCACCTAGAAAGGCAGATAAGTCGCCATGAGAATACTGAAGATATTTTCCTACTCCTCCCATATTTGGAAAACACGGAGCTATTTCTGCAATTGTTAGTGCTATAAAGCTCATAACTATAGCTCCTATTAACCATGTGAGAATAGCAGCTGGTCCTGCAATTTTAGCTGTTAATCCGACTCCAAATAACCATGCTGAACCTACCTGCATTAAAACCGCGGAAAACACCAATGGCATCAAACCGATAGTTCTTCTCTTGTCCGCCATATCTAATCTCCTTCATAAAAGTAAACACAGTACAATATGAATAAGTTTATCAGAAAGATATAAAAAAAGAAGCCCTTGAATTATAAAATCCAAGAGCCTGAATCAAAACAAATTGATTAAAGAATTAGAAAATTCTGTTTGTACTCCTCTCGAGGAGCAATTTGAGTTTGTCAGCAGGATTTTTGAATTTGCTGAGGAATATCATAGCAGCGATAATATAAGGTTTATAGCTGGCTTCTTTATAGAGAGGAGTTCTGTAAGTATCGAATACTCCGGCAGAAACTTCGCCGGCCTTGCAGCTTACGCCAGTGATATCAGCAGGCAGGCAGTGCATATAGAGAGCCTTTCCTTCTTTTGTTTTTGACATAAGTTTCTCTGTGCATTCCCAGTCCTTGTGATTAGCATTCTGAGCTAAAAGTTCTTTTTCAAGAGTCTTGATGCCTTCGAAATCATTCTTTCCATAAAGATCGGTTCTTTTTTCCATAGCAGCGAACGGAGCCCAGCTCTTTGGATAAACTATGTCAGCATTTTCGAAAGCTTCTTCCATGTTGTTTGTCTTTGTGAAGACGCCGCCGGATCTTTCTGCATTTAGTCTTGCTACTTCTTCAACTTCAGGCATTACTTCATATCCCTTTGGATGAGCTAGAGATACTTCCATGCCAAATCTTGAGAAGAGTCCTATGATTCCCTGAGGAACTGAAAGCGGTTTGCCATATGATGGAGAATAAGCCCATGTCATAGCAATTTTTTTGCCTCTGAGATTCTCAATCCCGCCAAAATGGTTGATTACATGCAGAGCGTCTGACATTGACTGTGTCGGATGGTCAATATCGCACTGGAGATTAACAAGAGTAGGTCTCTGCTCAAGAACGCCATCAAGGTGACCCTGATAAACGGACTGTGAATATTCTTTCATATATGTATAGCCTTTGCCGATATACATATCATCACGGATGCCTATTACATCTGCCATGAAAGAAACCATATTAGCTGTTTCTCTGACTGTTTCGCCATGAGCAACCTGTGATTTGCCTTCATCGAGGTCCTGGACTTCAAGGCCGAGGAGGTTGCATGCGCTTGCGAAGCTGAAACGGGTTCTTGTTGAGTTGTCTCTGAAAAGAGAGATAGCAAGACCGCTGTCAAATACTTTTGAAGAGATATTATTTTCTCTCATGCTCCTGAGGATGTCAGCAACTAAAAAAGTAGCAGCTAATTCATCATCAGTTTTCTGCCATGTGTGGAAGAAGTCATTGAGATACATTGCGTTAGTTCTTTTTGTTGAAAGAGCTTTGATAGCTTCCATCATACCAATTCTATCCATATTAAACCCCTTTGTTAAAATTAAAAATTAATGGTGTTTTTATTAAATAATAGCTAAAGCTTCTATCTCTACAAGAGCATCTTTGGGAAGTCTTGCTACCTGATAGCAGCTTCTGGCCGGATATACGCCGGTAAAGAATTTAGAATAAACTTCATTCATTTTAGAAAAGTCAGCCATATCTTTAAGAAATATCATTACTTTGACTACTCTTTCCATTGTTGTTCCTGCTTCTTCTAAAATTGCTTTTACATTTTCAAGAGAGGTCTTTGTTTGGGCTTCAATGCCTTCTGACATTTGTGAAGTTTTAGGATCTATAGGAAGTTGTCCTGAAGTAAAAACCATATTTCCTGCTTTGATTCCCTGTGAATATGGGCCAATAGCTGAAGGAGCATTGTTTGTACTTATTTGTTCTTTATCCATCCCTTCCTCCTTATTATATTAAGTAGTGCGTTTTGGAAATTAAGGCATATAAGATGTTGACTTTTGGAAAATTATCAAATTGAATGCAAAAAATAATTCCAAGATAGTTTATGTGGTTATTGAGTAGAAATTCATTTCAAATAATTCCGAGAAGTCCTCCCCAAGAATAAAGAGGGCAGCTCCTGGCATAAATATCCTTGCATGGTTCTCCTTTTCCAGTTAGGCCAGAATAGTTCTCATGAACATGTCCATGTCTTTGCCATTCCACGGCTAATATGGATTCAGCTTTGGTTTTAATATCCTTATAAATTGTAATGTTATAATTTTTAAAGCCCATAGCAGCCAGATAAACGGAAGGAGGCCATATTCTTCCCCGCCAGTAATCGCCATCAAGGTTTAATTGTTTATCTTTGAAACTTAATGAAGGCAATACAATAGAAGGATTATCTCTGTTTGTGAAATGTTCAGAATGATAGAGATTAGAAAGTAAAAGTATTTCGTCATTAAATAAATATGAAGTTAAAAGCTGATAAAAACTAAGTGGTGTCAGTGTGTCTGAAAAGGACTTCTTTCCATCTATGATTTTAAAAGAATTAGCAAGGCTTTTTTCGAAACAGAAGAACTCATGGATAGTTTTTCTGAAATAATGATTGTCAATTTCAATCATTCTGATTTCTTCTGCAGAGAAAAGAGATCTTAATTTTGTGTTTCTTGACCATGAGATTAAAATCTCATTTGCTCTGTAGATGAGGCAGCTCAGGTCAATACAGGCATAGTTCAGAAGGTTCCCCTTTAGCTCCATGTCATCGAAAATTGGTGAATCATCCAGTCCTGATTCCATCATTGCGCCAAGCTTGCCTTTAGTTTGAGAGAGATTATCAAGAGAAGTCATATCTGTGCCCCAGCTAAAGGTATGAGGCATTCCTGATTCGGCGGAATTCCTACGGTTATCGTTGAACCAGATATAGTTCTTTGTCAAAAGAGGAATAAGTTTCTTCATCATTTCAACATCTGGGGCAGTTTTAAACAATTCGTCAATTGCTACGAACCAGACGGGCGGGTTGGTCCTGTTTGTCATAAAATCTCTGCCTATCCTGATTTGAGGAATTCTTCCGTCAGGGTGGATGGATTCGAAGATGACCATCATATTGCTCCATGCAAATTCAGGATAACATCTGGACATAATTATGCTTGCAAAACTTCCGTCCCATGGTATCTCAAGGATATTCTCATGATCAGGTATTTCAAAAAGCCTGCCGAAGAAATCAATCCAAATCTTGTTCATCGGAATATAATATTTATTTTCCAGAGCAGGGCTGTAAGTCAGGTTAAGAAGTACGCTGGATGCCCAGGGATGCTGCGGAGTTTTCCTGACAAGCTCTTTTATCGAAGAGTTTTCAGATTTAATTTCATTGCCTGAAACAGAAAATCTGATAAGTCCTGTCAACTTTTTTTCAAACTTAATTTCTGAGGTTCTAAGACTTGCGCCTACCATATGAAAGAGGACAGGATATTTTGTCGTCAATTCAAATTCCATCTGTATGCTATTTGAAATTGCGCTGAATTCTAAGAGTCCAGTAATCACATAGGAAATGGCAAACGGTTTTGTGCTGAAGTGAGTTATTTTCACATCATCCCTGACTGTTAAGTCATCGTAAGCGTCAAGCATAACCCATATTGGGGCTTAGACGGTTATCACAGTCAGCAAAGAGTAATCTTGGCAGACAGTTTGAACCCGAGCTTTAAT
>MHBE01000065.1 GCA_001803205.1 Lentisphaerae bacterium GWF2_38_69
GTTCTTCTTTAAAATTTTTTGTCGAATCTTAAAATGAACTCTTATGAATATTTTTAAACCATTTTTATATCAAGTCCACAATTTGTTACGCTGGCAAATAATGCGCATGTTCCTGAATACAAAAAGCCGACAATCAGGAGATTGCCGGCAAAATTGCTTTGTTAATTTTATTGAGCTGTCATTTGCTTAGATGAACCATAAATTGCAGGTACAAATAAAGCAAAAGACTGATCCCTGTCCCAGGCGTACTCAGGAATGAAAGCTGGACGGGTGGCTGGCACATTTTTGTTTATCTGCATCTGTTTGTATTCGCGCGGATTAATCATGAACCCGTAGTATTTTATTGAATAATTGCGACTTAGTCCATTAACCTGATGCGTAACATATCCATACCCGTTTGTAGTGGAACTGTTTGTATAAGTGCGGCTGCTACTTTGAGTGGTTACTTTCCCTTCAGACTCAGGGCCGAAGACACTGAACTTCCAATATCCGCCGTGTCCTTCGTTTATTACATCATTCCTGTTTGTAAACTGAGTAAAATCCATATCAAATGTATGAGTTTCCTTCCAGTCATATCCGAAATGTTTATCCGGAGAGGAAGGCGCAAGCCATTTAACTGCCCTGTCTTTGAAGGTATCCTTGCCAGGTTGGACTTTCATATCTGCAAGTTCCTTTAATTCTCCAAGGATTCTATAATTGTGATAATATCCGTCATCAACGAGTTTTATCAGTTCGGCTTCTTTTTCAAATTCGAACAAATTTCCAACTCCTTTCCACCAATTGTCTTTATTTTCAAGTCCATCAGTCATTGCGCTGTATATCTTCTGATCCTGATCCCATGTGTTGCCTGGATTATAGAGATCGAAATAATTGAAATATCCCTGGGACTGATCAGAGAAAACGCCTCCGGCAATAGGAATGATATTATAATTAATTCCTCTGTGGATACCCCATCCCCGCACCGTTGTTGCTATTTTTTCATCCCATACAAGTTCTCCTATAGTAAGTATGGGGTGTTTCCCTTCAAAGAAAATGATTCCTTTGTCCCTGTTCTCTTTAATATTCTTATTATCAAAAGTCACAGTATTAAAAACGCTTGCTGTGAATACATCCCCCGATCCTTTTGTAATCATATTATTCAGATAACCTTTATATCCGGCGTGAGCTTCTACAGGAAGCACTGCTCCTTTTCGGCCATACCCCATTGACCATTCTGAGCTAATGCCTGAACCGGTCTCAACTCCAGATGTTTTTACATTCTTGAAATTAACGGAGAGCTTTAAGTCGGCACTCTCGCCTTTTATCAAAGCAGTCGGAGAATATCCCAGGAATATAGCCAATACCTGTCTTCCCTGTTCATCGCACCTTCTTAAAGCTTCTCCTTTAGCATCTTTACTGTATTCGCCTATAAGCTGTCCTTCTTTCTCCGTGGATTTTTTCGTTTGGATCTGGCCAATAAAACAATCCTTTTTAGCCTTAAATTTATCTCCAACATATCCTTCAATTTTAGTGCCAGTAATGCTGTCACCTTTTATCCATAGATTCTTCCCTTCATCCATGGAAATTTTTGGGCCTCTGCAATCAAATAGTATCGTACTGCAACTACCGAATAATCCTGCTATTTTTTTAGAAAAATCATTAAAGGCAGTACAGTCTTCCCAATATTCATAGAAGCTATTTTGAGTATAACATGCAGATATTAAACTATTGAATCTCCTATTTGCATTATCATAAGTAAATGTATGTTTATTAATAAATATATTCCAGGAATATTCACGAGCTCTGCTTCCTATAGGTCCTCTCACATGATATGAGTAAATATCTGCCCATGATTCCATTGTATAATAAGCATATGTAGGTTTATTATCATCTATATAGCCTCCGAGTCCGCTTGCTCCGCCCCCACATATCCCTCCCCAAGTAGTATGAGTGTTTTTTGCCGGTTCAACATATTTTTTATCATAACCTTCTAAAACATTATACCGATTGGTAGTGCATCCGAATAAATCATCCTTATTCGGGCAACCGGCATTCATTTTAATGTTATGAAAGAAAATATAGTTTGCTATACCCCAGAAATCACCGTTTGTGCCATTTGGAGTACCATATTGCCTGCTGACTTCAACAAAGATTGGCGGGCAACGCTTATCGTTATCCTCTGCGCCTATAGTAACGGAGTTTAGATCTATCACATCTATTCCCTTGATACAAAAGTCAAAGTTCCAGTAATTAACATATTTGAGTTTGCGTTCCTTTATACATTTGGCTGTATCATCATAAATTTCTTCATATTGAAATAAAAAGCATTTATTTGATTCACATGAGCTGCTTACAGCCCAGATATCCTGCTTATCTCCAAAGCGTTCACGCATGTCGAACCAGAATATCTGCATATAACTGTGACCCCAAGATCCATGAATATATGTCATTTGATCTAGCATTTTACCTTCAATATTAATAATAGAAGTTTTGTTTCCATCCCATGTGCAACTTCCAGAGGCATTAACATTGTCTACAAGGAAAAGTTTTCCTACAAGTTCTAAAGGTTTAACTTCAGTGTAATTCAGCATCGCTACATATTTCCCGCCGAGGTTGCCGACAATAACTACTTTTGCATTGCCATGGCTCTGCAGGAACATCCTTGAACCGCCTTTCCCCAAAACAAAACTATTTCCCTGATTATCAAGATATGTTGAATCTGCAAATGCGTTTCCAACGCCTGCGATAGCGATAAATAATCCTGTTATAAGAATGATTAATTTTTTGATTGCTGTTTTCATATTTAGCTCCTTTAGTTGAACTTGTTTTAAAATAATTACTTAGATGTGCTTAATATGATCCAAGTATTTATTAGCAAAGGAGCTGGCAGTTGAAGTAGCTTAATGGTATTGATGATAGTTTGTGAGGTTTATTAAAAACAATATTGATCTTATTGTTTGCAGCATAAGAATCGAAAACATAAGAATCCTTTAATAGCGCATAAGAAGTAAATTTTTCACTATTAAAGATTCTTCTCGTTTGAATACAGCAATCGTCATCATAAATATATGAGCAGATTTCATCTCTCTCAGCATCGGGATTGCCGGTAAATTCAATCATTGTGAATTGAGAACTTAATATCTCTTCTGTATAGCAAATCTCTACTGAGAGAAAAGAGCAGATAAACAGCCCCGTCAACAGCAGCATCGCCATCTGAAAGATTCTGATTTTGCCTGTCAGTTTCTTCATCTCTTTTCTCTCTTTATATTATTTCTGCTTCCTGCCAATAATTATATTACGCCAATTTATGAAATATTATCTCAAATGTTGATATATCAGTATTATTAACATTTTATTGTTATCTATAATCACTAATATGTTTACTATTATCTATTTTATATTAACATTTAATTATATTAAAACATCCAGGAGGGAAGATTATGGAATTCTACAGGGGAAAATTCATAGAACTCAGAAAGCAGAAAAAGATAAAACTTGCCGCATTGGCAAGAAAGATAAGCATGTCCAGAATAACACTGTGGCACTGGGAAAAAGGCACCAGGATTCCATCAGAGAAGCAAACAAGAGAGCTTGCCAGAAGTATGGGAGTATCGGTTGACTCATTTTCAGACCTCAAACGGGAAGCCCCTATTTCAGAAAAAGGAATGGGCGAAGAGGGAAAAACCTTCTCCAAGTGGATATCTTTCGATGATCAGGAGATAACTGAAAGAAAGAGCTGCCAGTCACAACTCCTCGAAGGTATTTCCAAACAATTTGAAGAATCTTCCCTTTCCGTCAAAATCATGAGGATCCTCCTTAATTACGGCGAAGTTATGCTTTATGTAAAAGATTCTTCTCAAAAATACATCGCTGCAAGCAAGGAATTCCTCAATTTGGTTTCAATGCCCTCTGAAATAAGCGTACATGGTCAAACTGACCTCAAACTTTTTCCTGCCAGGGATGCCAAAGAGAACCTTGAAGAAGACGAAAAGGTTATATTAACTGGCGAACGGGTTAAAAATCGTGAAGGATATATCCCCGGAAGCAGAAAACAAAAATGGGGTATCATTTCAAAAATTCCTACTTATAACGCAGAAGGAAAAATCACAGGACTAGTCGGGTCATTTATAGATATTTCCAGGCGGAAAAACGCCGAATATCTTGCCGACATGCTCAGAAAAGGGCTGGACCTTTTAAATGATCAAGTGATTTTCATGGGCACAGGCAGGCATATTACATCCGAACACGAATCCTTTTTGCCTGAAAAAATGATTTATATTTCACAAAATGAGTTAGTCAAAAGATTTTATTCACAAAAGCCGGATGCTTCTTTAGACGATATAGCCAAGTTAGTCAATTCCCTTAAACTGGAAAGTCCGCAACATGATTTTGACTCCCTGAAAAACCAAGGCTACTCAAGAATCCATTACAAAATAAAGGCACCTGACAATGAGAACGAAACTCTCAATGTTCGAGCTACTCTTTACCACGCCCCTGAAGCTGATCTATATTTCGGCTTTATTGAGATCGACAAACTCCGCAATACTGTTGAAAAAATCACCTCCCTCCTACGAGAAAAACATGTTGATGAATCAATAATCCAGGAAATCCTGAGTCAAAATTTCGATTCCTGACACTCAAAACTTCATATTTACAAGATTTCTCCTTATTTTCTTTTTATTGACATAGTGTCAGTAAATACTCACTTACATAAGAGAAAGAAAAGATGACAGACAGACAAATAGAAATACTTGAAGCAAGCGTAAGGCTCGCTGCGAAGAATGGCGTTCAGGCTATGACGATAAAGAATATTTCTTCTGAAATAGGCTTGACCGAAGCGGCGCTTTACAGGCACTTCCAGTCCAAGAGGGATATACTGCTCGGAATCATCCACCTCTTCACTCTGACATCTGAAGGTGATTTCAAAGCTATATCGATGGACACTTCTTCTGCACTGCTTTTAGATATGCATTGGCACCTATGTTCAAATCATTGAATTGCGCAATTGATTTCTCTGTATCCCATATTGGCTTTTCAGAGGCAGCAAAAACTCCCGGGTTCTTATTGCCTTCGTCAAAATTATTATTTCCTGCCTTGCTATCTTCTGCATTAACTGATAATAAAAAAGGAGCAAATATTGAAGTAACAGCGCATATAGTCTTTTGAAAACAGTCTTTACAGATTTTCTTTCTGTCCTCCTTTATCGCATTTAAATTTATGGTTTTATATCATTATAACAAAAAACCGGCAGTTCAAAAACCGCCGGTCAAAATCAAATGGTTAGAAATTATTCTGCATGGACTTTGCCTATTATTTCATAGGCCATGAGCCAATAGTCCATGGAGTTATTCCACATATAGTCAGGGATAAACGAAAGGTTTGCGCTTCCTGTTCTATCTTTATAATTAGCTTTGAGTTCGCTAACGGGGATTTTGTAAACAACAGGCTTTATCAGAAGATTTTCCTTTAAATCCTTGCCCGGAGTTTTTGAACAAGGAATCATCAATGACCAATGAAAGAAGATTTGATTTGCAGAATAGATTGGTTGATTTCGATTTTATTTAAGAGTATAGAAACTGCTAAGAAAAATGCTAAGATGTCTTAAAAAATTGACTTGGAAATTGGATGTTCCTTGTTGATCATTAGATATTTCAGAAGGAAATAATATTAATGAACTATCGCACATCGTAAATGACAATGAACCTTGACAAATTTGCTCGCGGCTTCGCTGCTCTAAGACTATAGACTAATCAATCATCTGTTCAGATGAAAATCGGTTTTTCTGCCTTTCACGAAGAAAAGATATGTTAGAATTATAACTACTACACAGGCAACTCCGGAATAAAAGACAGTCCTCTGAGTAGGATCAAAATACATTGAGAAGACAATAATCAGATTCGCAGCTAGGCAGAATATCGGAATAACCGGATGCAGGATTACTCTGAACTTAAGTTTATCCGGATCGCCGCCGTGTTTAACATAATACCGTCTGAAACCCAGATGCGCGGCTCCTATCATCGCCCAGATGAGGCAGCCTATGAGTCCTGAAGCGTTCATTATCATAAGTATAATTTTCTCCGCTCCGAAAAACTTTATCAGAAGCGCCATCAGCATAAGAGCAAGAGTAATAAAAACTCCATATATAGGAACCATATGCCTGTTTGTTTTTCCAAGGAACTTCGGAGCCAGGCCTTCGTGGGACATTGACCATAGAAGTCTAGAACAGGCGTAAAGCGATGAGTTTATAAGAGATAGACAGGCTGTTATTATGACAAAGTTCATAATGTTATAAGCATAAGGTATATTAGCAAATGAAAAGATCTGGGCAAACGGGCTCTGACTCAGCCCTGCTTCCTTATATGGAATTATCATTGCCAGCACAATAGTCGAAAGAATATAGAAAAGGAAAATCCGAAAACCTACCTGTTTTATAGCTCTTGGAACATTTCTCTCTGGATTTTTCGACTCACCTGCTGCTATTCCGACAAGTTCAGTCCCCTGAAAAGCCACAGATACTGTCACCATCGCAAGAAATACCGAAGTCAAACCATTTGGAAACCAGCCGTCAGCGTAAAATGTTTTAAATCCTGCAAGAGTTCCTGCCTGGTGGGGTACGAATCCAAATATGATCATCACTCCGACGACAATGAAACACAATATCGCAGCAACCTTAATTCCGGCAAACCAGAATTCAGCCTCACCGAAATTGCCGACAGGCAAAAGGTTTAACAAAGTAAGTCCACCTGAAAAAACTAGACACCAAACCCAGTCCTGCACCATAGGAAACCATGCATGCATTATCATAGCAGAAGCCACCAGAGCAGCGGCTCCTGAAGTTCCCCAATTCAGCCAGTAGAGCCAGCCTGTGGCATAACCTGCCATAGGAGAAATAAATTTTGAAGCGTAAGCCTGAAAAGATCCTGATATCGGCATAGCCACGGCCATTTCACCAAGACTAAGCATCGCGGCATACATTATCATGCCGCCGACTATGTAGCCTATGACAGCGCCGAGAGGCCCAGCTGTCGTCAATACATCCCCTGCTCCGATAAAAAGCCCCGATCCGATAGCTCCGCCTATTGCTATCATCGTCAGGTGGCGGGTTTTCATCCCTCTTGTTAAGGCTTCCTCTTTCTCGTCATAATATTTTGAGACATCCTCTTCTGCCATAAATACTTCCTTTAACTTTCCTTAAAGCATTATACAAATCTTACTGTTTATTAATTCCTTCAATTATAATTGATTCTCCCGCTGCAAACTCATTTTTTCGAAAAAATATCAGAATTTATCTGATATTCACTCTTCGTATATTTTTTATTTTTGGCTTTTGGTCTATAATTTATTCTCATAGAGAGAGCAAACTAATTAATAGGGAGGAGTTAATCATGAAAAAGGAACAAAAGAAACATGAGTCAAAGAACGATGTCAAGAAGTCTAAAAATGGCAACAAGTCAGATACGCAACAAGATAGGATTGTAACAGAAGTTGAGTTTAGCAAAATTTCAGGAGGCTCTGGTGTGATGCACATACCTGGGATTGGGATAGAAAAGGATCTGCAGTAGGTTCACTTCATCATACACTGTGCCAGTCAGGCTTTTCTCTGTGGGTACATCGAAATCTTCTTAAAACGGGGCGTTTTTTTATTGTTATGACGATTTTCGTGTTGCAGTAGACGAGTTTGACCCGGATTTATTAATCACTGAGAAACGGTTTACTCTTGTGACATGCGTGAGACGCACCGCAGGAACCAAAAAAAACGACCCAAAATCTACAAGTGCTTTAAGGGTAAGAAAAAGATTAGAACGCAGATAGCGCAGACTTGCCCCGAGGCCTATTATTATACCCCAGGATACGACTGAAATTAATCAATATCAAGATCCGAATGCTTTTAGCAATCTATCCATAGCCTCTTTGATATTTTTCATGCTGGTTGCCATGTTTAAACGAAGAAAACCCACTCCTTCATTTCCGAAAGCTAAACCTTCGTCGAGTCCTAAACCTGCCTTGTCCAGCAGCAAATTGTTGATTTCGCTCCTGCTTAGCTCAAGTGCAGACATATCAATCCACAGCAGATATGTGCCTTCAGGTTTAAAGAGCTTTATCTTCGGCATATTGTTCTTCACGAAAGCTTCAATATAAAGGTAATTGCTCTCGATATAGCTCATAAGCTCCTTGAGCCAGCTCTCTCCATGCCGGTACGCAGCTTCAGTAGCGATAAGCCCGAAAATATTTACTTCATTTGCTCCTGATGAACTCAGTACATTATCAAAAAGTTCTTTGAGTTTGGGATTAGGGATTATGATGTTCGAAGTATATAAACCGGCAAGATTAAAAGTTTTGCTTGCCGCGGTACATGTTATGGAAATATCCGCGAACTCTTTGCTTATTGAAGCAAAAGGAGTATGCCTGCTCCAGGAATAAATAAGGTCCGAATGTATTTCGTCAGAAACGACTATTACTCCGTACTTGAGACATATCTCTCCTATTTTTAGGAGTTCTTCCCTGCTCCAGACTCTGCCCACCGGATTATGCGGATTACATAAAATAAAGAGCTTCACATCGCGATTTCTGACAATATGCTCAAACCCCTCAAAATCCATTGCGTATGTCTCACCATGATTTATTAAACAGTTAAGTTCAAGGCTTGCCCTGTTGCACTCAGCCGCAGAGAAGAAGGGATGATAGACGGGCGGTTGGATAATTACTTTTTCTCCATGCCCTGCAAATGTTTTTACTGCTATTTTCAAAGCAGGAACAACGCCGGGGGTTATAGTGATATCATTCGGATTAATTTTCCATCCATGTCTCTTCCACATCCAGTTTGATACCGATTCATAATAGGAAGACGCTGCATAAGTGTAACCATATATACCGTGTTGTATTCTCTTTGATAAAGCCTCAATGACCTTTTCAGGGCATTCGAAATCCATATCTGCAACCCACATTGGAAGAATCTCTTTCTTTGAATCTATCGCTGAGGAAAGTTTTAAGGAGAAACAATTGGAAGGATCCCTGACAAAATCCCATTTGACAGAATCTGTACCTTTCCTATCGAGAGTTCTTATTTTCGCTGAAAACATAATTATCTATCCTTTTCAAAAAAATAATCTGGTGCGAAGCGCTAGGGCTTTATGAGGACAAGATTCTATGCAACACATGCATAAAATACATTTTGAGGATGTTAATTTGTATATTTCTCTTCTTTTGTAAATCGCCCTCTGACTGCATATCCTAGCACATATACCGCATTTTACACATTTATCATAGTCAAATTTAGGCCTTGTTTTTATCGCCATTGTAACGATAAAGAAAAGTTTTTCGGGAATCTTAAATAGAAAATCAGCTTTCGATCTTTTGTACTGGACTTTTCCTATTTCTTCAAACCCTTCTCCTTTTTTGTCAATCATTGACATATCTGATAAGCCAAAGCCAAGTTCTGATGCTTTCTTTATATGAAGGATTTCATCTGCCTTATAGCCGTAAACAGCGCACGCGCATGAATCCAGCGCCACACCATCACAAGACGCGAAGAGAAGCCCTGTCCTGAAAGGCATACCTGAATTGGGACCGTCTCCTTCCATTGAAAGAACAGCATCCATGATAACAAAATCAGGTTTCAGCAAACCATAGAGCCTGCCTATAAAGGAAGACATCTTTTTCGGTGACGGGTAAATTGAATGAAAGTGACTCTTAGCGTATCCAATGACTAAACCGTAAGAATTCTTTACTGAACCGGTAATTTTTGTAAGAGAATGTGTTTTCAGTTTAGGAATCGACACTATCGCATCAAAGCTGTCAAGTTCTTTCAGCACAGGGATTTTGATATTTATTTTGCCGTCGCTGAAATCAATGGTTTTCTGATTTTCAAAAGGAATCAATTGAACACCTTCTTCCTCACAGACTTTTCCGATTCCAGTCGTATTCCAGAGTTTATCCCAAGGATGAAGTCCGGCAGGGCTATCTCCTACTGTGATATGAGCGCCTATGTGTTTTAATTCTCTAATTACAGCTCTGACTACTTCGGGATGGGTTGTCACCGCATTCTCAGGTTCTCTGGCCGAAAGGATATTAGGTTTCAATAGTACCCTCGCCCCTTTTCTGATACTTTTGGGAAAACCTCCGGCTAATACTATGGCTTCACGAACCTTTAAACTTAAGAGTTCAGGATCATAACTTGCGCATTTTGTACATGCAACCGGTATTTTGTTCATCAGCAGTAGAATTAAAAATGGCTAGTTAGTTGGATTTATCTGAAGAAATAGCTTTGGCCTGTTCATAGTACTGAAGCGCTAATGTGGCTACTTCTTTATCATTATTGTTATCCATTATATCGATAGCTTCTTTCTGTAGCTTTATCGCACAGTCCATCCTTCCTACTAGATATTCACATCTGGCATTGGTTTGGAGATAGTTGCCCATATCACTGCTCTTCTGGTCAATTTCTTTTTGCAGTTCCACAGATCTGTCACACATCCTCAATGCTTCTCTGAGGTCGGTTATCTGAAAAGGTACAACCTGAATAAGCCGGTATGCCATAGTGCTGAGAGCTGTCGCTGAGTTCTGAAAAGTCTGATAGTAGTTCTTGCTCATCTCCTCTATATATTTTTTGCCTTTTTCATTCATAATCCCCATTGTTATATCAAGCTCAAGATTATAGAGGTAAAACTGAATATAATTATTGCTTGCGGCAAAGCGGCGAGATTCTCGTATAAGGGATATGCACTCGTCAATCTTATTGTCTTTTATCAGTTCGTCTATCTTGTAATCAAGAGCTACCCTGTCCGTCGGGTCAATTTTGTATATTTCTTCAACCACTTTCAGCTGACCTTCCTTATCGAGTGTCTGAGCCCTGGTTCTTATATCTGCATGGAGTTTTTCTATTTCAAACTGTTTCTCTGCTTCATAAGTACCACCGAGAATATTCACTAACACTCTGTTTACTTCCAAAGGTTCACCTTTCCAGATAAGCTTTTTGTTTTTATCAAAAATGAAAAATCTGGGGATTGTATCTTCTCCTCCGAGATATTCATTTGATGTCTTATTATGATCATCGACACCCACATAGATTTTCGTGTTGGGATATCTATTGAAAAAAGTCTTTACTCTTTGCGCGTTTTCTGAAGAAATACCTATAAATCTAACATCGGTGTCTCTGAACACACCTGTCATTCCATCAACAAAACTAATCGTATCCTGGCTGATATTCGCCCATGTGGCAAAGAAGAATACTACATAATAATCGGCCTTAAGGACATTTTTTACGCCTTTTTTAGCGTATAGCTCAACCGGTCCGTTTTTTATCCATTGCGAAACAAACAAGCCGGGGGCTTTTTGCCCTACTTCAATTGCAAAAATTCTCGAGGGAAGAAGGAGAGCCAGAAATAATAGAAATACCCGCAATTTCATTTTTTCATACCTAATGTTTGTTTTAAATACTCAAAGAAAGCTTAATGGAGAATTAAAAAATATAAGCTCTTTGCGTGCTCTGCAAACTTATACTCATGAATATTTGATTTTTATCTATAATCTGAAGAAGATCAGGTAATTTGTGGTTTTTGTAAGTATCCTTTGAATTAATAGTTGTCTTAACTTCTGTAAAGGTATAGCTTATTAACTTGGTAGCGCTATTTTGAGCTTAAATTATTAAAATAAATTTACTGGAGACACCTTTATGAAAAAAATGAAAGCTTTAGTAAAATCCAAACCAGAACCTGGTCTATGGCTGGAAGAAGTACCTGTTCCTGAAATAGGAAACAACGATGTGATGATTAAGATTTCCAAAACTGCCATATGCGGGACAGATATCCATATTTACAACTGGGACGCATGGGCTCAGAAGACTATTCCTGTGCCAATGCATGTAGGTCATGAATTCGTTGGACATGTTGAGGCTTATGGAAACAATGTAAAGGGGTTTAATAAAGGCGAACTCGTCTCAGGCGAAGGGCATATTGTTTGCGGCCATTGCAGAAACTGCCTGGCAGGCAGAAGACACCTCTGCTGCGACACAAAAGGAGTAGGCGTAAATAGACCTGGGGCATTTGCTGAATATCTCGTAATCCCAAAATCCAATGTCTGGCACTGCGATCCAAAAATACCTACCGACATACTTTCAATATTCGATCCGCTGGGAAATGCCACGCATACTGCTCTTAGCTTTGACATGGTCGGAGAAGATGTGCTTATTACAGGAGCAGGTCCTATAGGCATAATGGCTGTAGCAATAGCCAAACACGCAGGCGCCAGATATGTCGTTATTACCGATGTCAATGACTATCGTCTAGACCTTGCTAAGAAAATGGGTGCGACCAGAACAGTCAATGTCGCAAAGGAAAAGCTTTCTGAAGTAATGGCAGAACTGGGAATGAAGGAAGGTTTTGATGTAGGCTTGGAAATGTCCGGAAATTCAGCTGCATTCAATCTGATGTTGGAAAACATGTTTCACGGAGGAAGAATCGCCCTGCTTGGGATAATACCTCAGGGCACGGGGATTGATTGGGATAAAGTGGTATTTAACGGCTTGCATATCAAAGGCATATATGGAAGAGAAATGTATGAGACATGGTACAAGATGACCAGTCTGATACAATCAGGCGTAGATTTCTCCCCAGTAATTACACATCACTTCAATTATGAAGATTTCAGGGAAGGCTTTGAAATTATGCGCTCCGGAAAATCCGGCAAAGTAATAATCAACTGGGAAAACTAGAATCGATAAGAATTTTACAGGAGGAGAAGAATTTATTATGTACGGAAAATTTCAGTCACACCTTATTGAAGAGCTTAACAGCATCAAACAGGCAGGGCTTTTTAAATCTGAAAGAGTAATTGTAACTCCTCAGAAAGCAAAAATTAAAGTCAGTACGGGTAAAGAAGTAATCAATATGTGCGCTAATAACTACCTTGGACTCTCTGACAATAAGGAAGTTATTGATTATGTCAAAGCAAACCTGGACAGCAAAGGTTACGGGCTCTCTTCAGTTCGTTTTATCTGCGGAACACAGGATATCCACAAAGAACTGGAAAAAGAAATAAGCTCTTTCCTTAATACTGAAGACACGATACTGTACAGTTCATGTTTCGATGCTAATGGAGGGCTCTTCGAAGTTCTTCTTTCTGAAGAAGACGCAATAATAAGCGACGCCCTTAACCACGCAAG
Organism: Lentisphaerae bacterium GWF2_38_69; assembly: GCA_001803205.1. GTDB lineage: Bacteria > Verrucomicrobiota > Lentisphaeria > Victivallales > GWF2-38-69 > GWF2-38-69. The sequence goes on from MHBE01000065.1 coordinate 13,139, forward strand.
CATCATTGACGGAGTAAGACTCTGCAAGGCAAAGAGATTCAGATATGCTAACAATGACATGGCAGAGCTGGAAAAATGCCTGATCGAAGCTAAAGATTGCCGTTTTAAAATGATTGCCACTGACGGTGTTTTTTCTATGGACGGAGTCATAGCCAATCTTTCTGCTATATGTGATCTAGCTGAAAAGCATAACGCCCTTGTCATGGTTGATGATTCCCATGCAGTCGGCTTTATTGGCAAAACAGGCAGAGGAACTCATGAATACTGCAATGTCATGGGCAGAGTTGACATTATTACAGGGACGCTTGGTAAGGCTCTTGGCGGCGCAAGCGGAGGTTATACGAGCGGAAGAAAAGAAATTATAGACCTTTTAAGACAGCGTTCACGCCCATATCTTTTCTCAAATACCCTCGCTCCGGCAGTAGCTTTAGGATCACTCAAAGTCTTTGAAATGCTGAAAAAATCTACAGCCTTAAGAGACAAGCTTGAAGAAAATACTAAATACTTCAGAGCAAATATTTCAAAGATCGGACTTGATGTAAAACAAGGCGTTCACCCCATTGTTCCAATAATGCTTTATGAAGCACCTCTATCTCAGAAAATGGCTGAAAAGATGTTGGAGAAAGGCGTATATGTAATAGGTTTCTTCTTTCCTGTTGTTCCCAAGGGTCAGGCCAGGATCAGAACTCAGATTTCTGCTGCTCACAGCATAGAAGATCTGGATTTCGCGATAGCTAAATTCGCGGAAGCCAAAAAGGAACTGGGAATTTAACAATAGAATCAAAAGAATGACTAAAGAATACTTAATATCAGTTATTACCAAGGACAATGTCGGAATAATAGCCAACATATCCGGAACAATAGAAAAACTCAAAGGAAATCTCGGTCAGCTAAGAGAGCATGTACTTGGCGGATACTTATCCATGATTCTCCTTGCTGAATTTCCCGTGAAACTTGAAAAAGAGGAAATAGAAAATCAGCTCGGTGAAAATTTCCGAAAATTCTCCGATGAAAAGTTTTCTCTGCTTGTCTGGCCTTCAAAATACAATCATATCTCTGATAATATGGATTTTACATACGGTGATAATTATATTTTAACAGCATGCCCGAAAGACAGAAAAGGCCTTGTTGCAGACATTTCGGCCTTCTGTTCCAAACATAAATTAAATATCCTTAACCTGAATACTCAAACAAGAAATTCTGTTTATAATATGATCTTTATTCTTAAAGCATCAAACTCGTCGCCTATAAAGCTTATCAGGGAAGAATTAAAACTCCTGGAAGAAAAATTGGGCACAAAACTGATGTTTCAACATTACAGGATATTTAAAGCCACAAATGAAATTAAAATTTAGCGTTTCTTTCAGAGGGATAATTCTATGCTAAGACCAGATCTGATTCTCGATACAATTCAAATGATATCTCAGGAAAATCTTGATGTCAGGGCTATTACGATGGGAATAGATTTAATGGACTGCAAATCAGATACCGTCAATAAAACATGCTCAAACATAATTGCAAAAATAAAAAATTACGCAAAAAACCTAGTGCACGCATGCGATGAAGTTGCAGAAAAATATTCTATTCCGGTAGTCAATAAAAGAATCTCTGTCACTCCTATTTCTCATATTGGAGCAGGATTCGACTCCAAAGGTTTTGTTGAACTTGCAATAGCTATGGACACTGCGGCCGAGATAGTAGGCATCGACCTTATAGGAGGATTTTCAGCAAATGTGGAAAAGGGCATCAGTAATGCGGATATGGCTCTTTTCGAATCTCTGCCTGCGGCCTTGAGCAAAACAAAAAAGGTAAACTCTTCCATTAATGCAGGATCTACCAGATACGGTATAAATATGGATGCCGTTAAAATCCTGGGGCATAAAATTAAAGAAATAGCAAATGCCACTTCAAAAGAAGGTGGCTTCGGAGCTGCCAAGTTCGTAGTATTCTGCAATCAGCCCGGAGATAATCCTTTTATGGCAGGAGCAATGCATGGTTTGGGCGAAGCCGAAGCAGTTATTAATTGCGGTGTAAGCGGGCCCGGAGTAATAGCAAGAGCAATTGAAAGAAAAATCAAAGAGTTTGACAGAAATGAATCATTTGGCATTCATGGCCTGGCTGAAGAAATCAAGCAGGCATCTTTCCGCGTAACGAGGTGCGGTGAACTCATCGGAAGAGAAATAGCAAAATCTCTAGGGATTCCCTTTGGCGTTGTGGACCTCTCACTGGCTCCTACTCCAAAAGTCGGAGACAGTATAGGAGAAATAATCAAACTGCTTGGAGTTGATGTAATTGGAGCTCCTGGCTCAACTGCAATTATAGCCATTCTTAATGATGCTGTAAAAAAAGGCGGAGCTTTCGCCAGTCAGTGCGTAGGAGGGCTTAGCGGAGCCTTTATCCCTGTCATGGAAGATGCTGAACTTGCTTCTGCCGCAAAAGACGGAACCCTGTCAATTGAGAAACTTGAAGCTATGACGAGCGTGTGCTCTGTAGGGTTCGATATGATTCCTGTTCCGGGAGATATAGATGCTGAAACAATTTCAGCTCTTATTGCTGATGAACTTGCTATAGGTATGATTAACAGCAAAACAACTGCCGCAAGAATAATACCTGTCCCAGGAAAAAAAGCAGGTGAAATGGTTTCTTTCGGAGGATTGTTCGGTGAAAGTGTGGTTATGCCTGTAAAAAATGCCGGAAAATCTTCACGACTAATCAATTTCGCAGGAAAAATACCTGCCCCTATACACAGTTTAAAAAACTAAAGGATCTGACTGCTCAGACCTGTCTGACTTGTCTGAGATAAACAAAAAGGAGATTTTCAATGAAAGGGATTATACTTGCAGGTGGTTCAGGCACCAGGCTCCACCCTGTTACTCTCTGCACGAGCAAACAGCTTCTGCCCATATATGACAAACCGATGATATACTATCCACTCTGTACACTCATGGAAGCCGGCATCAAAGAAATTCTGATAATTTCAACGCCAAGAGATCTACCGGCATTCAGAAACCTTCTGGGAGATGGTTCCAAGTGGGGAATCTCCCTTGAGTACAGAGAACAGCCCAGCCCTGACGGACTCGCACAGGCATTTATTATAGGTGAAACCTTCATAGGAAAAAGCAGTGTTTGCCTGATACTCGGAGATAATATTTTTCATGGCTCTGATTTTGATAAAACCCTTAAAGCCGCCGTTCAAAAGTTGAACGGCGCAACTGTATTCGGTTACTATGTAAGTGATCCCGAGAGATATGGGGTAGCAGAATTTGACAAAAATGGAAATGTTATGAGCCTGGAAGAAAAACCCAGAGAACCCAAATCAAATTACGCAGTAACGGGTTTGTATTTTTATGACAACAGTGTTGTTGAAATCGCAAAAAATCTTAAGCCTTCACCAAGAGGCGAACTGGAAATTACCGATGTAAATAAAATTTATTTGACTCTCGGACAACTTCAACTTGTTAAACTAGGCCTTGGTTTTGCCTGGCTTGATACAGGAACTCATAAATCCCTAATGGAAGCATCAATGTACTTCTCTGTCCTTGAAGACAGACAGGGGCTGAAAGTTGCCTGCCCTGAAGAAGTAGCATGGAGAGAAGGATTTATAAATGATTATCAGCTTGAGCTTTTAGCCAACGAAACTTTCAAAAGCGGCTATGGCAGTTATCTCATGAGAATCCTTGAAAAGAAAAACAAATAGAGACGCAAAATCCCTGGCCGACCCGAGTCGTCTCGGGCAGGCCGTTGTCAACGGGCAGGCTTGCGTCTCATCAAAACCAGCCGCAAAATGTTGCGGCTCTACATTGCGAACAGCTTTACTACCATACCCAATAGCAAGGCGGAGATCTGTCCATATCCATACCACTATCCGTAAAAAGCATGCATTAAAAACAAGCTTTTTACTTCTAGTAGTCGTTACCAGTTTACTATTGATGAAATCGATTAGGTTATTTCAGCGGTCAACTGTGAACTGTCAACGGTAAACCATACAAATTTGGTTGCGGCTTCGCTGCTCTAAGATACTTATACTTTCTCGTTAATATACTGGCAGGCTTTAAGAAGAGTATCTTTGTCAGGATGTCTGATAATATAGGTATCATTACCCATTGCAGCCGCAAAAGCTTCAGGGATTCTGGTGTACTGAACTACCATATCACCGAATTGGCTCATAATATCCTTATGAGTGTGTTTGTATGTGTTCTGGTCTCTTCTTGAGACATTGGATACATTATATTTTCTGCTGTATGAGAGGAAATTTCTATTCTGAACAACTAGTTCCGCCCAGATTTTGAAGAGATTGACATCAGAGACATAGTTAAGCATATCTATCGAGAAACCGCCAGGAACTCTGACATTGATTTCAATTGCCCAATAACTTCCATCAGGCCTCTTAAAAAATTCGCAATGGAAAAATCTTTCTCTGACATTGAATCCCTTGACCATCGCCCTTCCGGCAGCTTCAAGGTTAGGATCAATATCTCTTTTGTAGTAATAGAACATATCTCTCTTTTCATTGAGAATATCCAGAACATTATCGCTGAGTTCAAAGGAAGAGTAATACATTATTTTTCCGTCCTTATCGACCAGTCCGTCAAAAGTAACGGTTGTTCCATCTACAAAAGGCTCAATGATAAACCCGTGGGGAAGATCCCTTAGCAGGTCATTAAGCTGCTGTTCATTCTTGACTTTATAAGTATAACTTGCTCCTACTCCCCTGTCTGGTTTTACAATAAAGGGAAAACCATATCTTGATACAAAATCGTGCAGTTCATCAGGATGCTCAATAAGAAGAGCTTCGGCAGCGGGAATTCCGAACTGTTTGAAAACTTTCTTCATCCCTGTCTTACTCTGATTTAGAAGGAGATCTTCCGGTTTCTGTCCATAAATATTGAAATCCTGCCTTATCTGAGCTTCGAGAGCAAGCCAGTATTCGTTGTGAGAATCAATTCTATCAATCCTTCCGTATTTATTAGCAAAATAGGCAATAGTTCTATAAACGATTTCGTAATCGTGCATGTCCAACTGGCAGTACTCAGTAATACATCCGAGCAATTCAGGCCTGAATTCGGTCCCTGGCGCATCGCCGATTGCAAGAACATTTGCTCCGGCATTCTTTAATTCTACACAGAAATGGTAGAAAGAAGGCGGAAAGTGGGGAGAGATGAAAACAAAATTCATTATGCTGCTCCTTTTTATTTTTTAATTATTCCCGCTGCTCTCTATCTTTGCCCATGTGTCTTTGAGAGCAACAGTCCTATTAAAAATAATTCTATCATAGTTGGAGTCTTTGTCCACAGTAAAATATCCCAACCTTTCAAACTGAAAATGTTCAAGAGCCTTTACATTCTTCAAACCTGGCTCGGCTTTGCAATCGGAAAGGATTTCCAGTGAATTAGGATTCATGTAATCAAGAAATGTCTTTCCTTCTTCGACATCATCGGGATTTTCCTTGCTAAAAAGCCTGTCATAGAGCCTGACTTCCACATCCAGAGCTGATTTTTCTGCAACCCAGTGAATTGTGCCTTTTATCTTTTTACCTTCAGGAGGATTGCCGCCTCTTGTTGATGAATCATATGTGCAGTGAACTTCTGTTATTTCTCCACTTGTGTCCTTAACAAAACTTTCGCATTTGATTATATATGCATATCTGAGCCTGACTTCCTGACCAGGTGTAAGCCTGAAATACTTCTTGGGCGCGACTTCCTTAAAATCATCTTTTTCAATATATAAAACCTTTGAAAACGGCACTTTTCTGGTTCCTGCAGATAAATCCTCAGGGTTATTTACCGCGTCCAGTTCTTCGACTAAATCATCCGGATAATTATCAATTATCAGTTTAAGAGGATTTAAAACGGCCATTACCCTTGGAGCTGTTTTATTCAAATCTTCTCTTACGCAAAATTCGAGCAGTGACAGGTCAATCACATTTTCTCTCTTTGCCACGCCAACCTTATCACAAAAAGCACGGATTGCTTCGGGAGTGTACCCCCTTCTTCTCATGCCTGAAATTGTCGGCATTCTCGGATCATCCCAGTTTTTTACATGGTTCTCCTTTACAAGCTGCAGGAGTTTTCTCTTGCTCATAACAGTGTAATTTATGTTAAGCCTTGCAAATTCAATCTGCTGAGGGTGACATGCGACATTGAGTTCATCCAGAAACCAGTCATAAAGAGGTCTGTGAATTTCAAACTCAAGAGTACAAATCGAGTGGGTAATACCTTCGATTGAGTCAGAAAAACAATGAGCAAAATCATACATCGGATAAATGCACCACTTATCTCCTGTTCTGTGATGGTGCGCCTTTTTAATCCTGTAGATAACGGGATCTCGCATGTGAACATTCGGAGAGGACATGTCAATTTTCGCTCTTAATACTTTAGTCCCTTCTTCGAATTCACCGTTCTTCATTCTGATGAAAAGATCCAGATTTTCTTCTGCCGGACGGTTTCTGTGCGGACTTTCTTTGCCGATTTCCGTCAGGGTGCCTCTGTAGTCCCTCATTTCATCACTGGTAAGTTCGCATACATAAGCCTTGCCCTTCTTAATAAGCTCGATCGCGTAATTGCATAATGCATCATAATAGTCCGAAGCATAGTAGAGGTGGTTTCCCCAATCGAACCCCAGCCACTTTACATCTTCCATGATCGAGTCAACATATTCGACATCTTCCTTTGCAGGATTAGTGTCATCAAATCTCAGATGGCATCTGCCGTTAAAATCTCTGGCTATTCCGAAATTAAGGCAAATCGATTTGGCATGCCCGATATGCAAATATCCATTCGGTTCGGGAGGAAATCTTGTTACGACTTTTCCTTCATTTTTATTGACCTTTAAATCTTCAACAATCTTTGCTCGTAGAAAATCAAGTGACGGCTTTTCTGTTACATTTTCCATATATTTAAAATACTCCATTAATTATTGTAAGCAGTTTTTCTAATCTGTTAATAATTCTATCTTTCCCTAAAATTGCCATAGTGTTTGCAAGATCAGCTCCGGAAGGTGTTCCTGTCAAAACTATTCTAAGAGGCTGATTAAGTTTTCCTTCCTGGAGAGAAAGCTCTTTTTCTGTATCTCTGATAGATGATTCATAACAAGCAGCGCAAGCAAACGAGCGTTGTCTAAAAATTCTCATAAATTCCGATAAAGCTCCAATAGTTGAATCCTTTTCTTTAAAGGCTTTCTTCAATCCTTTCTCATCATATGAAAAGGCCTTTGAGTTTAATTCAGCAGTATATCCTCCTGTTCCGCTAAACAAAGGTGACTCATCGAAAAAGAAATACTTCCAGTCTGCTACCTGCGAAATCAACTTTACCCTGCTCTTCATTAGTTCTGCGACATCTGAAAAAAGTTTTGAATCTAAAGAAGAGTCAAGCCAGAGCTGTTTTTCTGCTTCCGTCCGAGCCAATGAAAGAAAAATGTCATCCTGAAGCTCAGCCATGTAAAGTCCATTAATATTAAGAAGTTTAACTATATCAAACTGCGCGGGAGCGCTTTTTACTCTATCCAGGCTGAAAGCCTCTACCATTTCAGATCTTGTCATCTTTTCACGGTTGTCGCCAGGAGACCACCCTAAAAGAGACAGATAATTAAACAATGCATCAGAAAGGTAGCCCTTCTCTCTAAAGTCGCCTACAAAAGCATCTCCGTCGCGCTTGCTGTAGGGTTTTCCCTGATGATTTACTATCATCGGCATATGACCATAATTCGGGATATCTGCTCCCAATGCCCAGAAGAGGAAAAGATGTTTATATGTATTCTCCACATGGTCATCCCCTCTTATAATGTGCGTAACTTTTTGTGTAATGTCATCATAAACATTTGACAGATGAAAAATAGGTGATGAATCGCTTCTAAGAATAACAAAGTCTTTCATTGTATCAAGAGGTTTTGCCAGTTCTCCCTTTATTAGATCCTTGTAAAAAACCTCACGCCGGATAAATGATATCTTAGAGCAGTTTTCAAAACTAAAGGCGCAATCGCTCTTGTGTATTTCACTGATATGTTTTTCAAGTTCAAAGACAACTGAACCATTCTCATCATAGACTTTTAAGCCCTTGAATCCGGCAAGTGAAGCAGCCGTTTCAACAGATTTCTTTTTTTCATTGATATAGAAGAACTTCAAACCGTCCAAAGCTATCCTAACAGGTTTACCAGGATCAATATTAAACTCTGCGACCCCTACTTCACGCACATTTTTTACGGTAGAGCAATCGTACGGTAATTTGAAAACTATTGTTTTTTTATCTGAATTGTCGCTGTTTTTTGAGGAATAGGCATTCCCATGGGAAAGCATCTTCATAGCCGCTTTAATGTGAAGCTCTTCCTGAGATGACTGATAGAATATATCGCTGTCATGATCTAAACCTAACCAATCCATACATTCAAGCAATCGGTCAATTGCTTCCTTTGTGGACCTTTCCTTGTCCGTATCTTCTATCCTGAGCAGGAACTGCCCTTTGGTGTGCCTTGCAAAAAGCCAGTTAAAAATCGCGGTTCTAATATTTCCGATATGGACATTGCCTGTCGGTGATGGAGCAAATCTTACAATATTCATAAATTAATTCCTTATAATTTGAGTTTGTTTTTGTTTTGACAATAAGTAGTTAATTTAGAATACATGATTTAAAAGACATGCCTTAAAAGGGATTTTTCTCTATTTTTTGTAGATTTTGAGATAACTTTGGAATATTATTTTGATGCTTTTGTCCTCATACTCTTAGCTATAATTATACCCAAAGGGTATTTGAATATTGGTTTTATTTCGCACATATGAACTCATTTTGTGTAGATATTTTTCGAAAATCATTTCGCTTTAAGTATACTATAATTGCCTGCATCATGATAATTATAAAACACAAAAAAGCTGTGAGTTTTAACAAAATTGCCCTGCTTTTCAGTGTACTTTGCTCTGTGGCAATGCTTGTTTTTACAAACATTGCCTGTCTCCCTCCTGAAATGGCAAAGGTTCAAACTTCCAGTGGAATAACTGGTTTGATTCTTGCAGTTATTATCTCCGGACTCTGGTAGTGGTTGGTGGCGCGTGGTTGGTGGATAGGGGGAAGGGGGAAATTGTTTTGTAAATATTTTTTGAGAATTTCATTGGCGAGTCAAAGGGGTGTGAATTTTGTCCACACTTGCCAGGAGGAGTGGTCGTTTTTTGCCGTTTTTATAAAATAACCATATGCATGAAATGATGATTCAGTCTCAGATTCTGATATTCTAATTTAACTCTTCAGCAATCCAAACAAAGATTATACCATCGGCAATTCCGGAAACCTGCACATTGGGAATTTTTACTATTTTTGTTGATTTTTTGCAGAATAAATAAAAACTACTATATTATTTGCTCTGAAATTAAAATTAAACAGGAGGCATTATGCTTTATCAGAATTCAGCAATGGATATGGGCGAAGCCCGTGTCAGAGAGAGTAATTTTATAACAAGAGTTTACGGGTGGATGTCATTTGCCCTGGCAGTAACAGGCTTAACTTCATTCTATGTGGCCTCAACCCCTGCCCTCATAAAAGCAATAGCCACAAACCAGATTCTAATGATCGTCATAATTATTGCCACAGTAGGCTTGGTTTTTGGCATGTCGCTTGCAATAAATAAAATAGCGTATTCAACAATGTTTATTATGTTCATTGCGTACTCTGTTTTGAATGGAGTTCTATTTTCGACAATATTTCTTATTTACACAATGAATTCAATTGCATCTGCTTTCTTTGCCACAGCAGGCACATTCGCAGTAATGAGCTGCTATGGTTGGTACACCAAAAAAGATCTTACATCTATCGGGAGCATATGCTATATGGGGATCTGGGGAATAATAATAGCTTCAATTGTTAATTTCTTTTTTGCCAGCAGCACACTTTACTGGATTATCACTTATGCAGGCGTTCTGATTTTTGTAGGACTTACGGCTTATGACACTCAGAAAATAAAAGCCATGGCTTCTCATTTTGCAATTAATTCCGAGGAAGGCAAAAAATCCGCTCTTATGGGAGCTCTGACTCTTTATCTTGACTTCATAAACCTCTTCCTTATGCTCCTTCGCATATTCGGAGACAGGAAGTAGAAATTACGAAAAAGGGGGAGGTTGAAGAAGGAGAATTAATTCCACATTAAGCAAATCCATAAAGAACGGGGCATAACAATCTGATTCCCTCTTCCCTTTTCCGTCTTCCGTTAGTTTTAATCAAGTTCACGGTCAAGGACTGTCGTAACATATTTGAACTTCCAGGAACCGTCAACTTTAAGTAGATGAATCAGAACAGATATATAGTTAAGTATTAAAGGATTTTCCTTTTTTTTTAAAAAAATCCTATTTCTCCTCTGATTTCCAGATAAAATATATCATATCTTTTATTGAAAAACTTTATCAAAAACGGGGGGAGAATTATGCAACAAAGATCAATACCATCTATTGGACTTCTATTTATATCAGTAAGCGCAATCCTGGGGTCAGGCTGGTTGTTCGGCTCATTCTATGCCGCTCAGGCAGCGGGACCTGCGTCTATAATGTCATGGATAATAGGCGGGGTTTTTGTAATAATAATTGCTTTTACCTTTGCTGAACTTTGTTCTTCAGTACCGGTTTCAGGTTCGAGCGTAAGAATACCGCAAATGACTCATGGGACAGTTGTTGGCATTTTCTGCTCACTAAATACATGGTTCTGCTATGTTACATTAACTGTGATTGAAACAATGGCTGTAATGCAATATCTTTCGTTCTATTTTCCAGCTGTAATGCATATAGAAAAAGGAGGACTAACCCTAACAGGATACACAGTAGCAACTATTCTTTTGTTCTGCATGAGTGTAGTCAATACTTATTCAGTAAAATATATAGTCAGATTTAATACATTCCTGACTCTCTTAAAAATAGTAATCCCCATATTTGTGAGCATTCTGTTTGTTAATGCATATTTTAGTATACACTCAGCATCAAATCCTCAAGTATTTGCTGCTATTTCATTCGCTCCATTCGGCTGGCATGGCATATTTGCGGCAATATCCGTCGGCGGCATAGTCTTTTCATATAATGCCTTCAAGCAGGCAGCTGAAATGGCAGGAGAAGCTAAAAATCCAAGCTTCTCAGTACCTTTTGCTATAGTAGGCTCAGTAGTACTCTGTATGATTATTTTTTTATTCCTTCAGATAGGATTCCTCTCATCACTTACCAGCAATGATCTTAAAAATGGTTGGAGCACGCTGACTCTTCTGAATAATCAAAGCCCCTTCGTAAGTCTGCTTGTGGAGCACAAAATAAATTGGGCTATTCCAATCCTCTATTTCGCCGCAATTATTTCTCCTTTGGCCGCAGCTCTTATATATTGCACAAGTGCAGCGAGATCCTTATATGGAATTGCAGCAAACGGTTATGCACCGCAACTTCTTCTTAAACTCAACAAGAATGGAGAATCTGCACTTACAGTCTGGATTAACTTTATTCTGGCTGTCATTATTTTCCAGTTTTTCAAAAATTGGGATCAGATATCAAATCTTCTGACATGTCTCTTTGCCATATCCTATGGCCTTGCGCCGGTATGCATGGTTGCGCTCAGAGTGCAGCTTCCATCAAGGCCAAGACCTCTGAAACTCCCCTTCGGCTATATTTGGGGATATGTCGCTTTTTTCCTGACAACTCTCTTTATCTACTGGGTTGGGTGGGATACTATTTCGAGCGTGGTTTGGTTCTTCCTGTTTTGCCTTATAGCAACTATCATTTTTCAGAAAACATCCAGAACCTCTGCTTCTGAAATTAAAACAGATTGGAAAGCTTCAATTTGGCTATGGGCTTACCTTGTTGTTATAGTCATAGCCTCCAAGCTAGGCGACTACGGCAATGGGGCAGAAATCATGACAGGGTTATGGAGCGTAATATTTTTGGCTGTATGCTCTGCAATAGTATTTGCCATGGCCGCTAAATTCACCTTACCTGCCCAAAAAATACAAATTCAAATCGATGCTGCTATTTCATCAAAGAACGATAGTGGACACTAATAATTAAACGCTCTGGAAATAATTGCCAAACGAATTTAAATTGCCGGAGAGTTTCAGTTTTCTGGAACTCTCCATTTGTATATAAAGTGACTTAAGAAATCGAGAGTGACATGAAAATTATCAGTTATAGAGAAAAAGACTTCAAAGATAAACTGAATAAACTTTTTTACAGAAAAGCCTTTTCAGATGACATTGCAAAAGAAACTCTTCCGATAATAGAAGATGTAAAAAACAGGGGAGATATCGCAATATCGGAATATATTTTCAAGTTTGATAAAGCTTCTATCGAACCGGGCAACTTCCTCTTAACCGAAGAAGAAATTAATGAAGCCGAAAAAAAAGTTTCAGAATCGAAAAAAAATGCAATTCTCACTGCCATAGAGAATGTAACGGATTTTGCCCTCAGGCAAAAACCAAAAAACTGGAAATACTCACCCAGAACAGGAGTTGAACTCGGAGAAAAATTTTCTCCATTTTCCCGAATAGGCGCTTACATCCCGGGAGGGACTGCTCCTCTGGTTTCTACATCTATTCATACAATGGCTATCGCTAAAGCTGCAGGTGTAAAAAACATCATAGGAACCACTCCGCCGGATAAAGAGGGAAAGATAAATCCCGAACTCATATACGCGATGAAACAGTCCGGAGCAGTAGAAATTTATAAGATGGGTGGGGTTTACGCCATAGCCGCCCTCGCTTACGGGACACAAAGCATCAGGAAAGTTGAAAAAATCGTCGGGCCTGGAAATGCCTATGTGACAGCCGCTAAAAAATTTGTTTATGGTGAGGTAGCAATAGATATGATTGCAGGCCCGTCTGAAGTCATGATAATAGCAGACATTTCGAATAATCCTGATTTCGTCGCCGCAGATTTGCTTTCACAGGCAGAACACGGAAGCGGACATGAACAAGCTGTTCTTATTTCAACTTCTCATGCTCTGATAGAAAGAGTAAAAGACTCTCTTGAAAAGCAGATGAAGAAACTCAATCGAGCAGCAGCCCTAAAAAAAGTGACATCAGAAAGCCTTGTTTTGATTGAAACTGAAAGTGTAGAACAGTCCATAGAGATTGCAAATTCCTATGCTCCGGAACATCTTGAGATCATGTGCAAGGACAATGAAAAGGTATCTGATAATATAACCGCGGCAGGAGCCATTTTCCTGGGAGAATATACACCAGAAAGCGTCGGAGATTTTGTAGCCGGCCCAAGCCATGTCCTGCCAACCGGCGGAAGCGCCAGATATTTCAGCGGAATTACGATAGAAACATTCCTAAGGAGATCAAGCCTGATCAAATATTCCAAACAAGCCCTGGAACGGGAAATCCCATTTATTGAACGATTTGCCGACATGGAAGGATTAGACGCCCACGGAAACAGCGCTCTTATAAGATTTGGAGATTATATCGGATTCTAAGAAGTTAAAAATTAATAGCTAATATTATGAGTATTTACATTAGAAAGAATATCAGAGACATAGATGGTTACACTCCGGGAGAACAGCCCAGAGAGAAAAATCTGATCAAACTCAACACTAACGAAAATCCATATCCTCCCTCGCCTAAAGCAATGGAATTCTTAAAAGGATTTAACTCTGAAAAACTCAGGCTCTATCCTGATCCAATGGCTGATAATCTCAGGAAAACCATTGCAGAACTACATGGATTTCATATTGATAATATAATTGCCGGTAACGGTTCTGACGATATTCTCAATATCGCCATTAGAACTTTCTTGAACGAAGACGAAAAGATAGTCTGTTTTGATCCGTCCTACTCTCTCTATCCGATTCTAGCGAGACTTCAGAACGCCAATACACATTCAATTGATCTCTCTGAAGATTTTTCTTTGCCGGAAAACTTCCTGACATCAGGTCTTGATAAGTTATCAGAGCAAAGAAAGCTCAAGCTTTTTCTGATAGCCAATCCGAATGCTCCTACGGGCAACGCTTTTTTAATTAAAGATATTGAAGTAATTTGTTCAAAATTCAAAGGAATAGTTCTTGTAGATGAGGCATATGCTGATTTCGCCGAAGACAATGCCATGAGGCTTCTAGAAAAATTTGATAATCTTATTATATCCCGCACTCTTTCAAAAAGTTATTCTATGGCAGGCGTCAGGCTCGGATGGGCTGTATCTAATAAGTCAATCATCAGAGAAATGATAAAGGTAAAGGATTCATACAATGTAAATATGATTTCACAGTTCCTTGCCATAGAAGCGTTGAAAGACCGGCAATACTTTGCTGAAACCGTTTCCAGAATTAAAAAAGCAAGAAGCATCCTTGTTCATGAACTTGTCAAACTGGATTTTAAGATAATCCCGTCTCAGGCAAACTTCTTATTTGTTTCCCCCCCGGAAGGAAACGGAAACGATCTGTTTCTTTTTCTGAGAACTAAAAATATTATAGTCCGTTACTTCCCTGCGCCAAAAACCAAAGCTTTCATCAGGATTACAATAGGCAGAGAAGAAGATATGCAAGAACTGCTCAACTGCTGCAGAGAATACTTAAAAACCAGACAATGATCTGCAAAAATTGTAAAACTCTAAATAAATCAGGTTCGCAGCACTGCATCAATTGCGGTTATGAACTATCCGCATATTCTTCAGGATTCTCAACAAAAACAATAATATCCGCAGTTATAATCCTTTTACTTTTAGCAACTGCTCTGTTCTATCTTTTTTCCCATCAAAGCAGCAAACAGAAATCAGTAACCGCCCATACCTCATCTTTGCAAGAACAACAGTCGATAACTGAACGAAAAGTTGTAACATCTGCTAAAGATGTATCAGGTTTTGAAAAATTGAAGATCTCTTTTAGTGATAATACTTCTAACTCTCTGGATATCTATATCTCCGGCAGAAATCTTATAGCAGTCCCTGCTGATATGCTCAAAAATATAAAATCAATCATCTGTTATGATAATATAGGTCAAATTGAAATATCAGATGCCTACTGGGATATAGACAACCCTCTTGTATTTCTCGGTTTTCCTATAAAAAGCAGACAGATAAATCCATCTATAAATGCTTATAATATTTCTAAATGGTCTTCCTCTGCCCCTCTTTATTCTCTTACTGCCGAAACAGATATCCCTGAAGAAATCTCTTCTTTTAAGATAATTGAGAAAAAAGGAGATCTGCTGGTTATATCTTTAGAGTCCCCATTTGTAGACAATAATTGTATCCTGATACAAAACAATCATCTGGTCGGCTGGGAATTCACTCGCGATAATAAAAGAACAGCTTATCTATGGTTGGGAGAGGAGCATAGTAATCCGTCTGAAGAACTAAAAATATCAACGCGTCTTATTTCCATGTTCTTTTCTGAAAAAAGAAGCCTTGCAAGCAGCACCATGTCTCTAAATTCTGACGAGCTAAAAGAAGATTTAATAAGCTGTGTCAAACTCCTATCTTCTAACAACATAAAAGATCAAGCACTGTTATCCAAAGCATCCGGACTGATCCTCATTTTGTCCTCAAGAATTAAAGAAATAGGGTTAGACAAAGTATTGGCAGATGAACTTAATCCAAAACTGATAACTGCTCTTCAAAATGAAGAGATACTAAAAATTTATGAAAGGGCAACACTAAATGCCTATGGCTACGAAAAAGCCATAAAACAACTTAATTTGATAATATCCATGAAAAGTTCATCAGACTCTTTCAATGATAAAGCATATGCATTTATGGCCGGGCTTTATGAGGATTGGATGGAATCGCTTCTTGCTAATAACAGACCATCAGACGCGCTTGGCGTTTATTTAGCAGCTTCTAAAGCATTGCCGGACGAACAGAAAATAAAACTTCTCGGCATCGAAATATATATCGGACTGGACAATCCGGAAAAAGCTCTGAGCATCATGAATTCCACATCTTTTGACAGTATCTATCGCCCCACGCTTGAGAAACTCAGAAAATTAATATCTGACATGATTGGGAAAAAGAATAAAATAGTAATCAAATTCAGACCCAACCCGTCCAATACAATACTTCTTGACTGCGTCCTGAATGGTTCAGTCAGACAAAAATTCATAGTAGATACCGGAGCTACTCTTGTAAGTATTCCGTCTGAAACAGCAAAAAAACTCAGAATAGTCCCGTCTGCTACTCGCCTAAGAGCTATTTCCACTGCCAGCGGGATATTCATGGCAAAAGAAATTATCATTGAATCCATAACTATAAACAATCAAAATGTTTACAATATTCCTGCTGTTATAATAGATCTTCCTGACGACAGAAATTTAGGACTCCTTGGGATGAGTTTCCTCAATAGATTCAATGTGGAACTGAACAGCAATTCAGGAGAGTTGCTGCTAACGCCGAAAGAAATTAACTGAACTTTGTATATAATTATCTAGCAAAGTTTACAGCTGTAGAGTATCCTTTATTTAAATTAGATGTTTATTCAAAATTCTCTCAGCTTTTCTGGCTGTTTAAAAAGAAAGGGAATCTTTATATGAAACTTGGTAAAGAAAATATGTATCCGCTCCTCTTTAAACCAATTTACAAAGAAGTCATCTGGGGCGGCAATATGATCGAATCTCATCTGGGAAGAGAAGTTCCCAAGCGCGATATGCCCATTGGTGAAGCATGGGAAATCGTTGACAGACCTGATGCTCAGAGCATTGTCGAGAGCGGGTCTCTTCAGGGAAAAACTTTAAGAGAACTTATTGAGACTTATGAAAGCAGTATTGTCGGCCAAAACTACACTGGAAAACCATTCCCTCTTCTTGTAAAGATAATTGATGCCGGACAAAGGCTCTCGCTTCAGGTTCATCCTGATGAAGCCGCATGCAGAAAGCTCAAGGATGCACAGCCCAAAACAGAGATGTGGTATATAATAGCAGCTCATAAAGATGCAAAGATTTACTGCGGCCTAAGCCACAAAGCTACAAAAGGAAGTTTTATCAATACCTGTCAGTCACTAGATGTAGAAAAGTATCTTCAGACTCACAGGTCAAATCCGGGGGATGCTTTCTTCATTAGCGCTGGAACGGTTCATGCAATCGGGGAAGGAAACCTGCTTTTTGAAGTCCAGCAAAACTCTGATACAACTTACAGGATAAGCGACTGGGGTCGAGTCGGCTCTGATGGCAAATCCAGGGAGCTGCATCTGGAGAAAGCTATGGAATGTATTCATTTCATTCAGAGATCTTCGTCAAAAATTACCGGAGTTACAGGTACAGTTCCGCATAACAGGAAATTCCCGATAATCCAATACTGTTCTTTCTTCAAAGTTGATGACCTCAGGCTTGCCGGCAAATGGGACGATACAACGATCCATAAAGGTGTAGGCTCTTTCCAGATTATCACAGCTGTAAACAGAAGTGTCAAAATCCAGAAAGAGAACGACACATGGGAAATCCCAAGGGGGCGCAGCGCCCTGCTCCCGTCCTCATTCGGCCAATACTCGATTTTGGCGGATGAAACTACAGAAACAACAGTCCTGAAAACACAGGCATAATCACTTCTAAATATTTATTAAAGCTCTATGAATCTAAGAATTGTTGGAGACCTTGCGTCTTTTCTATCAGCTAAATTCAATGTCCCTAAGGAAAAAATCAATATCCAGCTTGAGATATGCCCTGCCAACATGGAAGGGGAACTTACAGTAAACTGTTTCAAGCTTGTTCCAATATTGAAAAGCCGGCCGGACACTGTTACAGATGCTGTCCTCGAATTTATAAGCTCCCACGATGATGTCATCAGTGCCGGAAAAATCAAGGCCTTTGTAAATTTCGTTCTGAAGGTTGCTTCCCTTTACAGAGACACAATTTCAAAACCGCGACTCATTCTTGAATCAGCAAAGTTCCCGGAAAAGGATAAAAGAAGAGTTCTCATAGAATACTCAGCGCCCAATACCAATAAACCTCTTCATCTCGGGCATCTGAGAAACAATACGCTGGGAATGTCTCTTGCCTCTCTCCTGAAGAGAGCCGGTCACGATGTATTTGCTGTCAACCTTATAAACGACAGAGGAATACATATCTGCAAATCCATGCTGGCGTATATGAGGTTCGGCAATGGAGATACACCTGAATCCACCGGCAAAAAGGGAGACCATTTCGTTGGAGATTTCTATGTGAAATTCGATCAGGCTCTTCGAAAAGAGCTTGCTGAACTCAGAGAAGCCAGACCTGACCTAAAAGATAAAAGCGATGAGGATCTTTTCGCACTTACTGCCATAGGACAGGAAGCACAGGAAATCCTTAGAAAATGGGAAAACGGGGATCCCGAAACTATTGCTCTCTGGAAAATGATGAATGAGTGGGTAATAAACGGTTTCTCCCTTACCTACAAACGCATGGGAGTGACCTTTGATAAAGTCTATTTCGAAAGCGATACATATAAAATGGGAAAAGATGTAGCAGTTAGTGGAGAAAAAGCCGGATTATTCAAGAGAAGAGATGACGGAGCGATTATTGCAGACTTAAAACCTTTCGGATTAACAGAGAAAGTATTGCTTCGTTCTGATAATACCAGCGTTTACATTACTCAGGATATCGGAACAACGCTTATGAAAGATGAAGACTTCCATCCCGACCAGCAAATCTGGGTAGTCGGAGACGAGCAGATCCATCACTTTAAAACACTTTTTGCCATACTCAAAGTCCTGGGTTATAAGTGGGCAGACAAACTCTATCACCTTGCTTACGGCATGATAAACCTTCCCTCCGGGAAGATGAAAAGCAGGGAAGGCACAGTCGTAGATGCTGATAATTTGTTTGACGACATGCATGAGCTTGCAAAAAACGCCGCGATAGAGAGACTAGGAGAAAACATTCCCGAAGACATTGACAGACGCTCTGAAATGATTGCCATGGGAGCATTGAAATTCATGCTGCTGAAATTCAATCCGAAAACAACTATAATGTTCGACCCTCAGGCGTCCATTAAATTTGAAGGAGACACAGGCCCTTATGTCCAGTATGTCTGCGCGAGGATCAATTCAATCCTGAGAAAATATTCTACTGAAGGTAAAACCCTCTCTCCTGAAGTTAACTGGGGTTTGATGGAAACTAAATATGAAAAACAGCTTGCCATTGTAGCTTCCTTATATCCTGAAGCTTTGCTGTCTGCTGCTGAAAAACTTGACTGCTCTGTTCTTGTGAACTATCTGCTCGACCTGGCTAAAGCCTATAATTCATTCTATAGGGAGTGTTCGGTGCTTAATGCAGAGACTGAAGATCTTAAAATGGCCAGGATTGCCCTGAGTTCTGCAGTAAGAGACATAATAGCTGACGGATTAAAAACCCTTACAATCGATATTCCTGAAGCAATGTAAGAAAATGAAGAGGATCGTTGACCGTTTTCCGTTGACCGTTGCCTGTTGCCTGTTGCCTGTTGCCTGCTGTCTTTTATTTTCATGCGTATCAGAAAAAACAAAAGATATACTCGTCTCATACAAGAGCAGTAACATTGAAGGGTACGAAAATAAACCCGTAATAATTGATTCCGAATTCCTTTCTGCAATGTACAGAATTGACCATTATGCCAAAATCAATGGTGTGAAAATAATAGTTACAAGTTCCTTCAGGACGCCTGACCAGACACTCGAAGAAACTATAGTTCCTCCATCCAAACGCTCCAACCATCTTGCAGGCCATGCTATAGATATGAATGTTGAATTTAACGCAATCCTTTATGATTCAAAAGTTTTAAAAAAATCAAACCTCAACAGACTCCCTCCGAATGTCAGGAATTTTATTAATGACATCAGGAATGATAAAGGTTTGCGATGGGGAGGCGATTTTTCCAATGAAGACCCTGTGCATATAGACGATAACCTCAACAGCAATCCCATCGCATGGCAAGAGAGATTCGATGCCTGCCAGTACGGCAGATAAAGTTTTGCCGGACATGATGCAATAAAGACTCTATCAAAAAATCCTCTGCTTGATAACTTATTCATTTCTACTACAATATGAAATACTTATTGTCGTTCAGCATAACATAGAGGAGAATATCGAGTGAAGATAAGAAATAAACTATTCACGGCACTGCTGATTCTTGCTATATTTCCCATTATTATTGTAAGCACAATCCTATTCTTTAAAGCCAAAAAATCAATTGAGTCTGAAAAACTCGAGGACATGAATATCATCGCAAACTTCAAGGTAAAGATAATTGAAGATTTCATAAATAGTCTGAGTAGGGATTTAACTATTTTTCAGCACTCTTACATCATTAGAAAAAACATTTCAATATTAACAGAATTCATAAATGACATTAAGAATCCTGCTTTTGCTAAAGCTACATCTATTTTAAATTCAGGGGAACCAAAATCTTATGCTCAAAAAAAGGATGTCATTGATCTTATGCTTATAGATACGAAAGGGATTATTATTTATACCTCTTCCGATAGCCATAGAGAAATAGAACTGGGAAAAAAAGCACCTCTAGCCTCTAAGAACAACCTGTCCCAATGGCACAAAGGTCTATGGATTTCCGAAATCATAAAGTTCGATAATAGATATGAAATATTAATGGTTATTCCTATATACTACGATAGTAATACAATTGAAGGATTTGTTTCTATTGAAGTAGATATGAACGAAATTTATAAACTATTAGAAAAAAAAGTAGGATTAGGCCGCTCAGAAGAAACAATAATAGGGACAAAAACAGAAAACAAAGCACAGTTCTTTTCCCTATTATTATACCCTGAAGAAGCGCAATATAAGAAAGAAATACCTTTGTCTGAACCGTATGCCATTCCAATGTTAGAAGCCGTTAGGGGAATTAACGGAAGCGGAATAGCACTTGATTACCGAAGAGAAAAAGTCCTTGCTGCATGGAGGTATATTCCTTCAATGAAATGGGGACTTGTAGTGAAAATTGATGCAAGCGAGGCTTTTCTTCCTGTTTACAACATTCGGAATACGGCCATACTGATTGTCATCATACTTCTTCTGGCATCAATATTTGCTGCACTTATAATATCAGGTTCTATTACGAAACCGATCCACACACTGCTCGGCTGCATAAAAAAACTCTCTGAAGGATCCTTTGATCAGAAAGCAGGAATTGTATCTAATGATGAAATCGGAATGCTGTCAAATTCTTTTGATGAGATGACTTCAAAACTTAAAAACATTACAGCATCCCGCGACGAACTTAATTTAGCGCTCAACAACCTGAAGACATCCAGAGAACATGAATATAAACTTGCATCAAATCTTAGAGAGTCGGAACTTAAACTAAAATCAATATTCGATATGGCAAATGACGGAATATTAATTGCCGACATAGCAACAAAACAGTTTGTGATGGCGAACCCGGGGATTTCCAGAATGATTGGCTATCCTAAGGAGTCACTTCTTAAAATGAAAGTCGATGACATACACCCTGAGAAACATCTGCGTCTGGCACTTGATGAGTTCGAGAAAGCAGCAGAAGGCAACTCGTCAAAAGCCATGAATATACCTGTAAAACGAAAAGACGGCACTATCTTTTATGTAGATATTTCAATGTCAAACATTATAATTGATGAGCGCCCCTGCCAACTTGGCATATTCCACGACATTACTGAACGCAAGAGGATAGATGAATTACTAAGTCAATCTACTATATTCAGACAAGGAATAATAGATGCTATTTCGTCCAATATATGCGTAATGGATAGCAGAGGAAAAATAGTCGCTGTAAACAAAGCATGGAAAGAGTTTGCAGCCGCAAATGGATCTGTTTCGCAAAATATAGGAATAGGAGCTAATTATTTTTCTGTATGTGAAAATGCTGTCGTAGGTGAGGATAGAGAAACTTCATTGAAAATTTTAGAAGGCTTAAGGAATCTTCTGAGCAATAAAATATCCTTATTTTCGTATGAATACACATGCCATTCGCCTTACAAAAAGAGGTGGTTTTTACTTAGAGCAAAACGCATAAGTAGAACTTTGATCACAGACGAAAAGTTCATTGTTACGGCTCATACCGATATTACCGAACTAAAGTTACTGGAGGAAAAACTTATTATTGCAAAAGAAGCAGCAGATTCAGCAAATGAAGCAAAATCCAAATTCCTTTCTACCATAACGCATGAACTAAGGTCGCCGCTAAATTCAATCCTGGGTTTTACAGAGATTCTAGTAAAAGAAATGTACGGACCGATGAATGAGAAACAGAAAGAATTTGGAGCCGATATTCTGGAAAGCGGGCATCATCTCCTTTCACTTATCAATGATGTTCTGGATATGGCAAAAATAGATGCAGGAAAAATGGATCTCAATATTTCAGATATTAATCTCAATTCGCTGATAAATATAAGCAAGTCTCTTATTAAAGAGCAATGCCTTGATCGCAATATTAAACTTGGTAAATCTTTAGACTCCGGTATCCCGATAATAACAGCAGATGAGCGAAAGATAAAACAGGTAATATATAACATGCTTTCGAATGCGCTAAAGTTCACTTCAAATGGCGGAGAGATACAAATTAATTCATATCTGAAAGGAGATAATGTCATAATTTCAGTCCATGATACTGGAATAGGCATAGAAGAAAAAGACAAAGATATCGTCTTCACAGAATTCGGACAGATTGATTCGGCTCAATCCCGGAAATACCCGGGCAGCGGGATTGGTATGCCGTTATCTAAAAAACTTATGTCGCTGCATGGAGGGAAAATATGGTTTGAAAGCCCCGGAGCAGGAAAAGGAACTACATTTTTTATATCACTGCCCCTGCAGAGGGCACCTGAAGTAAAGCTTGATTCAGATAAAGATAAACTTATGGTAGGATGGAGCAATGGATATTGCTTAAATGTGAAAGACATTGATGACCAACATAAAAAGCTCATTGATTTCGTAAGCGTTCTTAACGAAGACTTAGATTTTAGAGTAAAAGACCAAGTAATAAAAAATGTCTGCAAAACTTTGATAGAATACACTCACTATCATTTCGGAACAGAAGAAAATCTTATGAAAAAGTATTCCTATCCCGAAATAGAATCTCATATAAGTGCTCATAAGGCCTTTGTTAACAAAGTTAATGAATTTATATCAAGGCTTAGCGCCGATAAGAATCTGGATAAGGATATATTACAGTTTGTAATTGACTGGCTGATAAACCATATCCTTAAAGTTGACAGCATGTTATGCAAATTCCTTAATGATAAAGGCATATACTAAAAATTAGGCATCATGCAATAGAGCGAAATCCGATAAAACAATAAAAGAGGCTAAAAGATATTACGATAGATGTTTCAGAAAGCGATAAAAACATTCTGATTGAAATATGTAAAAGTCAATAAGATTTTATTTTACCTATTGCCTTGTGCCTATAGACTATTGTATGATAAATAATATATGATAAACCAAATAATAATATAGAAAAATGAACATCCTTATTGTAGATGACGAAAGAAAGAATCTGAAACTTTTGGAAGTATTGTTATATCCCAATTATAATGTATTTAAAGCAATCGATGGGACTTCTGCGCTCGATATTCTTAACACAAATAAAGTAGATTTGGTTCTTCTGGATATAATGATGCCTGGCATGAGCGGTTATGAAGTTTGCTCCGTTATCAAGAAGAACAAAAGTACAATAGACATTCCGGTTATTATGCTTACTTCTCTTAATGATGATGAAAGCCAGGTCAAAGGATTATCCCTTGGTGCTGCTGATTTTATAACAAAACCTTTCAAGCTAGAAGTGCTTGAAGCAAGAGTAAAAACTCAACTTTCACTTAAGAAAGCACAAGACGAACTCAAAAACTTCAATTCAAAATTAAAAGTAATGGTTAAAGAAAGAACCAGAGAGTTGGAAGTCACACAGGAAGTAACGATTGAATGCATGGCTTCTCTAGCGGGATACAGAGATATTGAAACAGGCTACCATATCAAAAGGACACAGACTTATGTCAAAGAACTGGCAATTCAACTGAAGGAACACCCTAAATTTAAAGACTATCTTGACGACACTACAATTGAGATGCTCTATATCTCTGCTCCGCTTCATGACATAGGAAAAGTTGCCATACCGGATGCTATTCTTCTTAAGCCTGACAAGCTCACTGACGAAGAATTTGCGATAATGAAAAATCATCCTGTTATCGGATGTGAAGCCATAGCTAAATCCGAAAAAAGGCTCAAAGGTAATTCATTTCTCAGATTCGCCAGAGAAGTAGCTGTGGCACATCATGAGAAATGGGACGGTTCAGGCTATCCATATGGTTTGAAAGGAGATAATATTCCTATACCAGGCAGACTTATGGCAATTGCTGATGTTTATGATGCTCTCGTAACAAAGCGCCCATACAAGGAGCCATTCTCTCACGAGAAAGCTGTCGGGATAATTACAGAAGGCAGAGGCACTCATTTTGACCCCGAAATTGTGGATGCATTCCTTTCTGTTCAGGATAAATTCAGGAAAATAGCACTTCGGCTGTCAGATGACAAAACAAAATGACATTTAACATTTTGCAGCAGTTAACAACAATCCATCTCTATATTTACGATTCCCGTCTCTCTATTGCTCCCGATGGGCGAGGCGGATGGTTAAAAAAAGGCGTCCAAATAGAAAAAGTGCCATGTCTAATTTCCTGTTATTTATCCTGGCTTAAGGCTAAATTGTTTATCCAGGTAAGGAGTTCTGTGGCTTGCAGTTTTTTAGTAAAAGCGCAGCATGATCCTTACATATTTACTTTAGTAGTAACGCCGTGAAGTTCGGACGCAGGCAGATTATAGAATTTCACATAGGAGGGAAGAAGAAGCTTCATTACCGCAAAGAACTTCCAGATTGGATTGGATGAATAAATGTCTTCAATTCCATAGAATATAACCTTTTCCCTAATCCATGAAACTCTGAATATTTTCTCTATATCTTCCATTTCCATATACCCCATTTTTATCTCAAAAAGCCTGAGCCCTTCAGCTATTGGCTGTTTGAATCCATAACTTACTCCCCATGGTCCATCCATTCTGGATATGGAGACAAAAATATTATCTTCGTAAATTATCTGATTTTTTATCATTGTATGCAGAACATAAGGTGGAATTAGTTTTTCATCTCTGACAAGATATATTGCGGTGCCTTTTATTTTGGGCAGTTCCTTGTAAACTTCATTATAACAAAGAAGAAATCTATCGAGCGGAACAGGGTTCATAAGCCGGAACAATCTCTTCTGTCCTTTCATATACACAATCATGACAATAAAGGGAATGCAGGCCAAAAGCAGAGACCAGTAGCCGCCAAAGGGGATTTTGAGCATGGTGGATGCAAAGAACAGTCCCACAATAAAGGTAACAAAAATTGTGCAAATCAACTTAAAATACATTCTTCTTATAGTGAAGATTATAGCCATCATAGTCCCTGCAAGGAACATTGCTCCGGTCACTGCCAGGCCGTATGCTGCCGCAAGGCTTGAAGAATCTTTGAACTCTAGGATAATCAAGACGATAAAAAATAGAAGAAACCAGTTGACAGATGATATATATATCTGCCCTTTCATCCTGGAGGAGGTAAAATCTATTCTCATAAGAGGTAGTATTCTCAGATTGATAGCCTGATAGACTATAGAGAATATTCCGCTTATCATAGCCTGAGATGCAATTACCGTAGCCATAATACTCAGGACGAGGAATGGGATGTAAAGTACAGCTGTCTGCTGAAACACCATACCGAAGAGCAGATTATGGGAAGATTTATGGGTCAGCATATATGCTCCCTGCCCCATATAATTAAGGACAAGAGCTATAATGACAAAAAACCATGCATAAGTAATAGGTTTTCTTCCCAAATGCCCCATATCGGCATAGAGAGCTTCACCGCCAGTGGCACAAAGTATCACTTCAGAAAGAGTAAAAAAACCTAGCCATCCATGGTTTATAAGAAAATCAACACCATACAAGGGATTCATACACTTAAGAATCCATGGAGAATCAACAAGATATATCGTCCCATATATTGCCAGAGCCAAAAACCATATCATCATTATAGGAGAAAAGGCTCTGGCAACATTGTCTGTCCCTTTTTTCTGATAACTCAAAAGCAAAATAGCTATAACAGAAGCTAAAAGGATCAAAAAGCCTTGTTGAACTCCTTCGGCTCCGGGAATGAGTTTTATGCCTTCAACAGCGCTGAGTATAGATATGGCTGGAGTTATAATTCCATCGCCAATCATC
Organism: Lentisphaerae bacterium GWF2_38_69; assembly: GCA_001803205.1. Classification (GTDB taxonomy): domain Bacteria; phylum Verrucomicrobiota; class Lentisphaeria; order Victivallales; family GWF2-38-69; genus GWF2-38-69. The sequence goes on from MHBE01000065.1 coordinate 39,269, forward strand.
AGAGATATGCCTATATAAGCAAGGAAAGAGACAAATACCACACCTTTTCCCTTTTTCATATACGAAGTAAGAATATCCAAAAGAACTACGATTCCCCCCTCTCCTCTTCTACTTAGACTCATTGCCAGCCAAATGTATTTCATGGTCACAACTGTCAGCAATGTCCAGATGATCAGTGAAAGGATAGAAAGTACATTGCTCTCTGTAGGTTTTAACAAGAGAAAAATAACGGTCAGTGTGTAAATCGGGCTTGTCCCAATATCTCCAAAAACTACGCCTAAAGATTTAAAGGCTCCTTTTATCAGAGATTCGTCTTTGATATGGGGTTCTGGTGTCAAAATGCTCCTCTGTTATAAGAAGTAAAATTTCCTAAGAAAGCTTATTCTAAAATATTGATATGCCTTTCTAGGTCATATAGGTTTTATAATTAAAAAAACATTAAACAATTATTTCTTATTTTATACTTTTTTCAAGAGAAATTACAATGAAATATCTACTATGTCCGAAATGCGCAGTTCACAGATTTTTTGTAAAGAGCGGAGATAAGAATATCTATTTTCATGTTGCCTTTAACGGCAGCCTGATACCTACAGCCCAGTCCAATGCCGATTTAAGCTCAGTCAATACCGAAGAAATATCCTGTTCAGGCTGCTCATGGTCAGGCAATAGCGCCCGTCTGGTAAACTTTTTCTAGACTGCTCCTGCAGGCGTGTTCCTGAAAACAACTCTATGCTGTTTAAGAAAATCTTCAGAAGGTCCTCTTTCGACTTCTGTCAAATACGCTTCAAAGTTAGCCCAAGTTGAAATCTTCGTTGCCTTATTTTTCATTTCTCCTCCATACCCCCTGCCCTTGACATAGCTTACTGCAATCTTTCTTGCCATTTTCATTCCCCACTTTTCGCCATAGAGACCTATCATTTCTCCGATATGCAGGCGCATTTCAGCGACAAGTTCATCTGTCGGGACAATGCCTTCGTGTTTTCCCAGGAGCTCTTCAAAGAGCCAGGGATTTCCCATAGCGCCTCTTGCAAGCATTACAGCCGAACAGCCCGATTGACTTCTTAATGCATCATAAGTTTCCTTATCAAAAGCTCCGCCGTTTGCTATGACCTGAATCTTCAGATTTTCCCTGACAGCAGAAATAATTTTTGGGTGACTTGACCCCAGATACATTTTCTCGTAAGTCCTGCCATGAATAGTCAAAGCCTGGATTCCTGCTGCTTCGAGTTTCTTTGCCAGCACAATAGTAGAGTCAGGGTTATTCTCGTCCTGAATTCTGATTTTAGCAGTAACAGGTATTCTTGATTTTTTAATCATCGCTTCAATTATTCTGCAGGCAAGTTCAGGCTCTTTTGCCAGCCCTGCGCCTTTTCCTTTCTTTGCAACCTTGGGAGTAGGACACCCCATATTAAAATCCAGGACATCAAAATTATATTCATTAACAATGTCCACAGCCTTGCTCATCTGCTCCAAATCCCGCCCCACAAGCTGTACCCCCAGCCATTTTTCGCTTTCATCGCGCTCAAGGAGTTTGAAACTTTTCTTTCTGACATAAACTATTGAGGAAACATCCACCATTTCCGTAAAAGCGTAAACACAGCCATGCCTCCTGGCAGAGAGCCGGTATGGGATATCCGTATATCCTGCCAGCGGAGCAAGAATCAATGCGTCATTTTCGTAAATAGCCATTTTTGCAATTTCTTTTTTAAATGCGATATTTTAAAAAACATTAAATTTCTATTAAGGTAAAACATAATGAACAAATTTCGTAAACATTTTTTGTTCTTTTCAGTAATTTTTCTTTTCCTTGCAATAAATCTATGCGCGAACCCTCTTCCTGCGGATGAGGCTTTCAAGCTCACTGTCAGCCGCACGGGAAGCTCAATTATTCAGGCTAAATGGGATATTGCCCAACATTATCACCTCTACAAGAGTGAAATATCTATAGCATTAGCTGAAAACAACGGAACTGTACTTGGAAAAATCGATTATCCTCCGGGGATACCTCAACACAGTGATGTTCTCGGCAGTTATGATGTTTATGAAAATACTCTTTCAGTAAACATCCCTGTTGAGAAATGGGGAAAAGGCCAGACTCAGCTGGTCTTTAACTATCAGGGATGCAAAGACGATTCAGCCTGCTATCCTCCGATAACAAAAGTTATTTCAATTGACCCGCCTTCTCAATCTGCAGTTTCTGCCGTTTCTTCTCCTACATTATCTTCTACGGAGCAGCTGCTTGCAAGCGGTAACATTCTGCTGATACTATTTAGTTTTTTTATTTTCGGGATTTTCCTTTCTCTCACACCGTGCGTTCTGCCTATGATACCGATTCTTGTCGGAATCATAATGGGACAGAAAAACCTGAAAACCTCCAAAGCGCTCCTGCTTTCACTTTCCTATGTCTTAGGTATCGCTATTACTTATGCCGCGGCAGGAGTAGTCACAGCCATGCTTGGCAGCAGCATACAGTCAATTTTGCAGAACTTCTGGGTCATAATGTTCTGCGGCCTCATATTTGTTCTGCTTGCTTTAAGTTTATTCGGCCTTTATGAGCTTCAGCTTCCCTCATCGCTGATGACAAAACTAAACAAAGCTTCTCTGCAACAAAAACAAGGCTCATATATCGGAACATTCCTTATGGGAGCAATCAGCAGTTTGATAGTTTCTCCATGTGTAAGCGCCCCTCTTGCCGGAGCGTTGATATATATTGCTACTACAGGGGACATCTTCCTTGGCGGAGCGGCTTTATTCTTTCTGGCTCTGGGAATGGGCGTGCTGCTTGTAATAGCCGGAGTGACCGGAGGAAAACTTTTCCTTAAGACAGGCAAGTGGATGGTTACCATCCGTTATTTCATTGGTGTAATGATGCTGGCAATGGCCATCTGGCTTGTTTCAAGAGTTATACCGGATTTCATCACATATCTGATGTGGGCAATCCTCATGATCGGCACAGGCTATTATGCTGGTGCTTTTGAGCCCGGAAGAGATGATTCGGCAGGGATAAAGTTTAGGAAATTAATTGCATTTCTCGTCTTGCTGTCAGGAGTCGCTTTTGGCCTGATGACTTTTATAGGTCATATAGGTCTCATAAATCCTATAAAGTCTATGGAATATCAGGCCGTCTCCGCCCCATCAGACGATTCTCTCTTCAGTGCCGTGACTAACCTCTCTGAGATGGAAGATCTCATCAGAAAAGCTATCAAGGAAAATAAGCCGATAATGATAGACTATTATGCCGATTGGTGCACTTCATGCAGGGAAATGGATGGCACTACCTTCAAAAATCCTGATGTCAGATATGCCCTTAAACAGTTTATGGCAATAAGAGCCGATATAACAAAAAATGACTCCGCCTCCAGGGAACTTAAAGCTAAATACAAAGTTTTCGCTCCTCCATATTTTATATTTCTTGACAACAAAGGCAATCAGCTGAAGGATTCCACATTAGCAGGAGAAATCAACGCTAATGACCTTCTTGCTCAGCTTAACATTATAAGCTCTGTTTATGGTTCTAATTAAAATTTACCAATTTATACTTAAAGCGAAATGATTTTCGGAAAATATTTACACAAAATGAGTTCATATGTGCGAAATAAAACCAATATTAAAATACCCCTTGGGTATAATAGGAGTGTTGTAATATGTTTAAAAAACTTTTTTCTGTAATCCCTGCCTTTTTAATTCTCGTCTCTCTTCAGGCAGCTAACTCAAAAACGCCCGATCTGGAAAAAAATAAACAGACTCTTGATTCTCTCTACAGTTCGGATTACGAAACTTTTACTGGAAATAAGGATGCAAAGGTTGTCATTTTTGACTTCTTTGACTACAACTGCGGAGACTGCAAAGACATCTTTCCAAAACTTCAGGAACTCATAAAAAACAACCCCGATTTAAAGATTGTTTCTATAGAATACCCAATCCTCAGGCCTCCTGCCATGTATGCCGCAAAAGTAGCAATAGCGGCTCTCAGCCAGGGTAAATACGATGAATTACACAGGGCTTTTATGTCCCGTCAGGGCCGTTTCGCTTCAGAAGATGAAGTTAACGCTCTTGCGCAAAATCTTGGAGTGGATGTTTCAAAAGTAAAAACAGACGATACCATAAAGCAGTATCTATTAAAAAATCTCGAACTCGGCCATAAAATCGGAATAACAAATGTGCCAAATCTCTTCATAGGCAAAGCTTCTGAACCTCACAATACATCAGTGATAGTCGAACCTAAACCTGACGAGCTGCAAGCTCTTATCAACAAATATCTAAATAAAGAATAAAGGTTATGTCCTGCAATCACACACACAATCACGACGAACTCCCTGAAGAACATCATGAACATTCTGAACCGCATACACATGCAGGGCATTCTCATTCGCACTTTGATGAAAATGCTTCATCACTCAAAATACTATTTACAATCATTCTCAATCTGATTATAGGCGCTGCTGAAGTCATTGGCGGCATATTCTCAGGAAGCCTGTCGCTCATATCCGATGCCCTGCACAATTTTTCTGATGCTCTAGCTATCATCATCTCCTATATTGCTATTAAAATAAGTAAAATCACACAGACAGAAGGTTTCACATTCGGTTTCAAACGCGCCGAAATCCTGGCTGCATTGATCAATGCTTCAGCGCTGCTTGTCATAAGCATTTTCCTTATATGGGAAGCTATAGAACGATTCTATGAACCAAACACCATTGGCGCAACTGTAATGTTCATTGTTGCCTTAATCGGTTTGATAGCCAATATTTTAGGGGCTTTGCTCCTTCGAGCCGATTCAAAGAATAGCCTAAACCTGAAATCCGCGTATCTGCACCTTTTCAGCGATGCCGTAACAAGCGTAGCAGTAATTCTCGGAGCCATCTGTATTCATTACTGGAGGATATACTGGCTTGACCCTCTTCTCACCATAGCCATTTCTATTTACATCCTGATTGAGTCCTTCAAAATTCTCAAACATACTCTTATCATACTTATGATGGGCAAACCCGATCACATATCGCTTACAGATGTAAAGACAGCACTTGAAGCTATCTCTGAAATAGACAACATCCATCACTGTCATCTCTGGATGCTTACGGATAAACTCTTTCATTTTGAAGCCCATATAGATATAAATAATATTAACAATACAGACACAGACAAAATTCTACATAAGGCAGAGCAAATACTTAAAGATAAATTCGGTATTACTCATTCTACATTGCAGATAGAAAAATCGCGCTGTGATTCAAAGGAACTTCTTAATCATGTCTAAAGATTATCAAAAGAAAAAACCCGAACTCCTGGCTCCTGCAGGAAGCTTAGCCGCCGGAATCACAGCTATAGACTATGGAGCTGATGCTGTTTACGGTGGATTAACCAAGTTTAACGCTCGTGAAAGGACAGAAAACTTCACTCTGGAAGAAATGTCAAAGATGATCGCCTATGCTCATAAATTCGACAGAAAAGTATATCTGACTTTCAATACCCTTGTTAAGGAAAACGAAATCGAAGAAGCCGCAGAAAATCTATTTGAAATATCAAAACTAAAACCTGACGCTGTAATTGTTCAGGATCTCGGAATAGTGCATCTGCTTAAGACATATTTTCCTTTCATGCCAATACATGCTTCGACTCAAATGAGCATTCACAACAGCGCGGGAATTAATTTCGCTAAAAAACTCGGAATGAAACGAGTCATCCTCGAAAGACAGCTGACCCTGGACGAAATCAGAACCATTAAAAAGAATTCACAGCTGGAACTGGAAATATTTATCCACGGCGCCTTGTGCTGTTCCATCTCCGGAAACTGCATCCTCTCTTCATGGAGCGGCGGCTTCAGCGGAAACAGAGGCAAGTGCAAACAGCCATGCAGAAAACCTTATACATGCAATGGAATTACCAACTACACTCTTTCCACAAGAGATTTATGTTCAAGCGAAACAATTTCAGCATATAAGGACATCGGCATAAATTCATTGAAAATCGAAGGCCGCCTGAGAAAACCTGACTACATAAAAACAGTTGTTTCAGCATATCGTTCCCTACTTGATTCAGATTCACCTGCAACTCTTTCAAAATCTAAACAAACTCTTCAGGGAGCTCTGGGCAGAAAGCTGATCGAAGGCTTCACCGCCAGAGAATCTTTCAAAGATATGGTCGAACCTGATGCCCTTGGGATCACAGGCAAAGAGTGCGGAAAAGTCCTTGATATTAAAGAAGGTGGATTTAAAGCTCTGATAACAAGTTTTATCCACATCGGCGACAGAGTCAGAGTCCAGCCCCCGAGCGGAGAGGAAGGCGAAGCCTTCACTGTTACTGAAATCTTTGTAAACAATAAAATTGAAAAGAAATGCTTTAAAGGGACGACATGTTTTATCAAGGCTCTCAAGCAGATTCCTCCTAATGGCATCATTTACAAAATAGGCGAAAGCGGCGGCGACATGGTTTCTGCCATCTCCCATCTGCCGAAACTCAAACATAAGATAGATCTGAGTATCACTGTTTCAAAAAACGGTATAAAAGCTGAATTACCGAAATTCAAACATCTCCAATGGACAGATTCTGAACCTATCTCGGAAGCAAAAAAACAGCCCGTTTCCAAAGAAACTGTCGCCGAAGAATTCACATCAGCTAAATCGGAGCTCTATGAAACAGGCAAAATAGATGTATCCATTGCAGGTAATCTCTTTATCCCTTCGAGCGTGCTCAAACAGAAACGCAGGGATTTCTGGGATTGGCTTATTCCTAAACTTGACGACTCCTTCTTCTTCATGGATTCAATCGAAGGTTTTTCCAGATTCAAATCCGATTATTCAGAATTAAACAATGGTAGGGTGCTATCTCCGAGAGCGCCGGGTGACTGTGGTCACCTTCTATTAGCGGACGATTGCGGAGCCAGCCCGTTGACGACTGAGTCGGCCAGGGAGCCGTCCCTTCCTAAACTCAGCAATATTAAAAACGACCAAAAAACAACTGTTCTGCTCAGAGAAGGAGAAACCTCTCCAATAGAAGGCGCTCTCTTATCCAATACCCTCGACGATTTCGATTCAAACACTCAGGAGATAACTCTCCCTGAATTATGTTTTGAATATGATTTGGACAGAATAGAACGCAAGATAAAAATAGCTGTCGATAAAGGAATAAAAAACTTCAGAGTTACCGCGCTCTATCAGTTTGAACTGCTTTTAAAATACAAAAAACTCAATATTTCTACTTCCTATCCCCTGCCAACTGTAAACTCTCTGGCTGTCAGAGAAATAATGAATTCAGCAAGAAGGGCCGGATTTAACCTCAGCACAGTTCAGGCATGGATTGAACTTGAGAAAGAGGCAATTCAAAGTTTCTGCGCTAAAAGTTCAATTCCAGTAGAAATTTACAGATACGGAAGACCCTTTCTCTTCGTAACGCGCGCGCATCTGACAGCAAAAGGAGTTATGAGAGATAAAAAAGGAATAGGCTTCATCGTTAAGAAAGATTCGAAAAAAGCGCTTGCAATTATCTACGGAGAAAAAGTTTTTCTTTCAGAAGGCTTCGAAGAATACAGCTCATTCTATGACTTCATCAACGCAGACCCTGGCGAAACCCAAACCACATCTTTCAACCTGAATTACGCATTGTTCTAAAAAACATTCTTAACCACGAATTATTCGAATTACTCGAAAATATAAAAAATCTTATTTTTCGTGTTTTTCGTTGCCTGATACCAATTTGCGTTCAATTAGCAACTTGGTGGAAGTTTACCCTCTGTCGTAACCGATTTATTAATGGCTATTACGGCGAATAGCCCTCCAAATCATAGTAAGTTTATTGATTGCAACTGGGTTATTATTCCGACTTTGTGTAGCATTGAATGAGACCCTCTCCAGTAAGTCCAAAATACAGTCAAACAAGACTCATACATCTCCATAAATTTTTAATTTAATCCGGGTTCGTGATAGACAAACTTTTCTGAAGAAACTAAATATAAGCGAAATAGACTGTTATTGCCCAAAATCAAAAATTTAAGGAGGTTTCCCGTGCAAAAAGTCAAATCAGCTAAAGAATTGTCAAAAGGTCTTAAATGTGTTATTTATGACACTCTGCTTCTTGCTGGTGCATTAAAACAACTAAGAGAGAATTACAAATGCAACAAAGAGTATCCGTTTGTTTATAAGCAGATTATCTTTGAAATGGCTTTGATCAAAATAAGATCAATGTAAGCGTCAAATATGACCCATCTTTTTTTCCTAGAGTTTGAGAGATAATTTTTCTCATGTTCGATTTTAACAAGCAGGAGGAAAAAG
>MHBE01000066.1 GCA_001803205.1 Lentisphaerae bacterium GWF2_38_69
AGATATTATTCCCCGGAATTAATGAAATTTATTTCCATGGACACCTATGACCTGGCAAATAAATACGCATACGGTGACGGCGATCCGATTGCCAATACGGATCCGCAGGGGCATTCGGCTAAGCGCATCGTGGCGGGGGTAGTTTTCGGTTTGATGGCGTCAGCTCTGGCCTACGGTTCGTCATACTTCCTGCGACACCACAAGACTAAGGCAGGGATAGGATTTGCTGTGGCCGCTGTTGTTATGGGTGTGATCTCCGCCGGATGCTTCGGTGAGGAAATGAACGAGAGAACCAGGAGAAGGTGGGCAGATGCAAGTGCCGCGGACGGTCGCCACGTGATTGAAGAGTATGTCAGGCCCAGATCTTTCTGGGAACCTTATGGTCCTGAAATTAAGTATAGAGTGAAAGGCTATGATCAATATAAAGCTATCGGACAAGTGGAAATAACAAAGAAACAAATACTCCTTGAAATGAAAACTAAAAACTCCGATGCGGAGCTAATCTACGAAAAGATGAAATTTTTAAAGTATCAAGAAGATACCAAGTTAATCCCAGACCCTTCAATGCGCGAGCAGAGGTTCAACGATTTTGGAGATTTTGATCATAGCCATAATGTTATTTACGGGCAAGACCATTACAGTATTAAATCAGCCGTTGAATTCAAAGGAAGGTGGTACGCAAGACGCATTTATGTTGGGCTAGAGGTTTTATGGAGTGACGAGGCGGCGAAGTATAGCATTTTTGAAGGCACAAGGAGTTATTTATTGGGAGTCACCAAAAAGCAGATGGATGACTTTTTTGCTTCCTTTTTCTTTTAAGTGGGTAGCTGTTTAAGTTAGTGGTTGATAATGGGAGTTGACTTTAGTAAAGTCTAAGTTTCCTGAGTCAACGTAAATTACTACCATAAAGTTCTTGAATGTCTTGAAGCCTCTTGCCTTACTCTTTGCGCTTTGAACCAATGAATTAAGTCCTTCAAGAATGCCATTATTTATCCTTGAATCATACCATCTAATGACTCCATTCCAATGTTCCTTTATTGTTTTAGCTGCTTCTTTTATTGGTTTCAGACGGCAATGAGAGGCCCAGGAATACCACTTCTCCAACCTACTGATGAATTCATTTTTTGTTTCTAACTGATAAATTTCCTGGAAGGATTCCCTGAGATGAAAAGCTCTTACAGTTTTTAATCTTAATCCTTTAATTTCAAGTTTTTCATTGAGATATTTCAGCTGTGCTATAGTCATGTTTTTACGGTTTTTATTGAAGATATTTCTTGTTCCCTTCAAAAGTTCATTTTCCTTAGATTCAGCTTTTCTTACATCTGCAACGGCGCTATTGATAATCTTAACCAGATGAAACTTATCAAATGTGACTTTTGCATTTTTGAGATTCTTTCCTATGCCTTTGATAAAAGCCGGAGGCATATCGCAACTGGCATCAGTTATATTCTCCTTTTTACCTCTATGTTCTTCCAAGACCTCAGTAAAACGTTCTATCGTCGTATGATCTTTACCTTCTGTTACATAAACTGTTTTACGCTGTTCAAGATCGACAAATAGTGTAACATAATCATGGTGTTTCTTTTTGCTCGTTTCATCCAGTCCGATTTTTGTAACCTTGGAGAAATCCTCATGTTCCCTTGCTTCTTCGACATAACATTGCAGCATTCGCCAGATTTTATTATCATCAGCATTGGTCAATCTGGAAACTGCATTAACAGGCATTTCACAACATAATTGCATTAATAAAGCTTCAAATAAGAGCGTAAAACCATTGCTCTTTCCTGCCCAAGGAAGATCGATCTGCCGAACCTTGTCGTCTTCCGGCTTTACCCTCGGAACACGGCAATTCAAATAACATTCATGCTGAAAGAAATTCAAATGCCGCCAAGTCTTTTCTACAGTATCGTAAACACCGAATTTTCCTGAAATATTTTCTTCTTCTGAAATGTATTCAAATTTAGATCCAACTTCAAAATCTATGTGGATGTCAAGACGACGATTCTCAGCATCGAATTTTAAACTGTCAATAAACCACGGTTTGCTTAACCCAAGCGCCTTTTCAAACAACTCTTTCATCATTTCATTCCACCCCTCATTTATAATTATTGATTTTCTTAAATGATGAAATAAACTGTAAATCATTATGTGGGAATATTCACTAGTACCCACTCATTTTAAGAAAGAACCGAAAATCCGCCGTATTCTCCGAATTTGAATCCAATTGAACGATTATGGAAGTTCTTTCATAAACAAATCCATTACAACAAGTATCATGCGACCTTTGCAGCGTTCTCAGGTTGGAATGCCTTATGTTTTTTGAAAGACTTGATGAATACTCAGAAAAATTAGCTTCTCTGATTACATTGAACTTCAATGTTCTGGATGGGATAAATTCTAAGATGAAGGCAGTATGCTAAAATTCGAAAACCATTTCGTTATTGGTATAACTAATATTCCAGAGTCTTTAACCGAGCCGGATCAAGCTTCTCAACAAATATATAATAATAGTGACACTTCAGGACAAGTTTCTGAAGCCTTCCCTATATTCTCTGGTAAGCAGCAAGAACTTGTTGAATCTAACCAGAATATATCAAATAAAGTTCAGCATTTATCGCCTTCCAAGTAGTAAAACCTAGGCTGATTTATGCACTTTACTTATCATTCGGTAGAAGAAGCCTAATTTTTGCTATTTTGAGAGATTTTAAGAATAATCTCAATTATACTATCATCAGACATTATAAGTTTTCAAAGACTTTGGAACTTAGAAAAACAGTAAGAAATAGAGAAATGGAGAAAAGAAAATGCTTAATGTGAATCTACCGCCCGAAAAACATGTAAAAGTTTTAGGCGATCAGGGTTGGATTGGCTTAATAGATATGATGGGAACTGAAGCAACCATAGTCAACGCCGCAAGAGTTTCATTTGGGAAAATAAAACAAACTATGGATGATAAAGATATAGAATTATTGAAATATCTTATAGAGAACAAACACACAAGCCCGCTAGAACACATAGTATTTACATTTAGCGTTCACTGCCCGCTTTTCGTGCGAGGACAATGGCATAGACACAGAACATGGTCCTATAATGAAATATCCAGAAGATATACTGACTTTGACCTTACATTCTATGTTCCTTCTCAATTAAGAGAACAATCCAAAAGTAATAGACAGGCATCGGTGGAAGGTTCGTCTATTAAAGATTCAGAGTTAAAAGCCCAGATAGATAAACATAATAAAGGTTCGTTAGACTTTTATAACTATCTTATATCCAAAGGAGTCTGCAGAGAACAGGCTCGAGGGGTACTTCCTCAGAACATGATGGTAACTTTCTGGGCGACTGTAGATTTAAGCAATCTTCTTCATTTCCTTGAACTCAGAGATCACTCTCATGCGCAATGGGAAATCAGAGAATACGGTAAAGCCATAAAAGAGCTTATTGCTCCTTATTTGCCAAATCTGGCAAAATATCTAAAATGGTAATTGGGAGTTTGAAGAAAGACAATAAAGCTATTTAAAAAAGTTTTAGAAACTCTTTTACTTCATCCTGCCAAAAGCCTCTCTTATAATCTAATAATGTGTCTATTTTAGAACAGTTGAATCTTGAATTTAAAGGCCTTTTAGCTGGAGTTATAAATTCGCTTGATTCACAAGGAATCAAATCTCTGATAATGCCTTTTTCCCTTAAAACAAATTCAGCCACTTCAAATCTGGAGGCATATCCTTCTGATGAGTAGTGAAATATTCCGGTTGCTCGTTTTCGTATCATGGACAGAATAGCTTTTGAAACAGAGGTAGTTGGAGTTGGCGATCCAATCTGATCTGTTACTATTTTTAAAGTTTTATTATTTTCCGCAGCTTTAAGAATTTTCTTTATAAAATTATCTCCATTAATGCCGTAAGTCCATTGAACTCTAATTATTGAACAGTTATTACAAGCTCTTTGAAGTTTCTTTTCTCCTTCGAGTTTACTTGCTCCGTATACGCCTAACGGAGCTGGGATATCTTCTTCTTTCAAAGCAGCAGTAGAATTGTCTCCAAACACAAAATCCGTACTTATATGAACCATATATTTTTTTGAAGTATTTGCTGCTAAGCCAATTTTTTCTACGCACTCAGCATTTATTCTATAAGTCCTTTCTATTTCAGATTCAGCTTTATCTACAGCAGTATATGCAGCGCAATTAACAATAATATCACATGAATTAATAATGTATTTAATAGTTTCATCGTTGGCCAGATCATAATCGGGAAGATCATATCCAATAACATCAAAGCCATTCTTTATAGCTAAACTTTTCAGGTCGCTGCCCAACATGCCTTTTATGCCTGTGATGCCCAGACGAATCATAATAGTTATCCTTTATGGAGAATATTGGGCAAAAGCACCCAGTTGCAGTACGGTTTCAGACTATATTTCATAACTTCTGGATTAGGAGTAGGAGAAATCCAGTCAACAAGAAGACTCCAGGCATATCCGCTTTTCATTTTTATAGATGGTGATTCCATCAAAGTAGGATTATATAAATATATTTCATTAATAATCCTAATTTGCTCTTTTCTATCGATATCCTTGAATTTTGGATAATAAGCAAGGCAAATATAGTAGAGATTTTCGCCATGATCGTATCCAACAAAACTGCCTAATTCATTCTCATCATTATGATTGTTGAGTTTAGACTGAGCTTTAGTTTCGCTGAATTTTCCTTCCTGATATAATTCTCCAGACTGTGCTTCTATGTGGTACAAGACAGCGGATGAAGGGATCTTAGAAATTTTATCCAATGCATGCTGGCTTGAACTTATTTCATTGCTGTAAATACATTCTGCGGCATATAACTTAGCGAGGGAATATTTGATTTCAGAGGATATGTTCAATTTTCTTATTTCATTGTCTATGGCTAAATAGTTATTATATCTTTCTATCATTTCTGAATAAAAATCACTGTCAACACATCCATTATAGGAATAAGCATATTCAGCCAGAGATCTGGCAAAATATTTAAGTGCCCAGACATGATTCCTGAATTTATTTAAATAAATGCTATTTAGCCAACCTGTCAGAAGTAAGTCATATTGATCAACTGATAAATTTTCTTTGAAATTCAGGTCATTATCAATTGGATGGATTTCAAAATGAACAAAGTCCTGAGTAGAATAATCTAGTTTTTCTGTTTTTCCTATCCCTACAATTGTTATATAATCTCTTTTGGGAACATAAGGTTTTGAAGATCTAGCCGTTACTTTTTGAACAGATGCCTGCACTGAAGTAGCAACGCCACTTGGATCCACTGAAGGAGTCATAAGTGAAGATAGCTCTTGAGCCTCAGCGCAAATATTCAATATAAGAAAAATTGCAAAAACTATTAAATGCGATGATTTCATTATAAACCTAATTAATTATCACTAAGAAGTTATTATAGAGAATAAACATGCCACACTCTATTATTGAGCTGAAATATTTTTAATAAAAAAGAGTACATTTTTTGATTTATGCTATTTGGTTTTAGCATAGAGCTCACTTCTCTTGTGAACAAGAAGAGGGAGCCTGTTTCTTACATCCAAGAGCCTTTCAGAACTACATTGAGCATAAATAATATCTTCTTTTTCATTTGCTTCATTTAAAATGTCTCCCCACGGATCAATAATTAAGGAATGCCCGTAAGCTTTGAACTTGCATTCATCATCCCTGGCAGGGGAGGCAGCCGCCATATATACCTGGCTTTCAACTGCTCTTGTTCTGAAGAAAAGATGCCAATGAGCATTGCCTGAAATTGTATTGAACGCTGCGGGCACAAGAATTATTTCAGCACCATTATTAACAAGAACCCTGGACATTTCCGGGAATCTTATATCATAACAGATAATAATACCAACTTTTCCAAATTCAGTATCAGCTACTTTAATGTCATTTCCTGGTGAAAAATATTCTGATTCTTTAATCTTCAGTTCTTTAAATTCGACATCATACAAATGACATTTTGAGTATTCAAGAATTATATCTCCCTGAGGTGAAATCAAATAAGATTTATTAAACCTCTTATGCTCAACTTTCTCTACTGTTGATCCGGTGCAAAGATAAATCCTATTGGCTTTAGCTGTTTCCTGAAGGATAGAAACTGTTTCTCTCTTTGATTCTTCCTGTTGAATTAGTTCCTTTATAATATACGGATAATAAAACATTTCAGGAAGCATAACAATATTTGCACCCTCACCTGCTGCTTCATTTATCATTTCTATTGCTCTTGCAACTGATTTTTTCTTATCATTGAGAGGCTTATTCTGACAAACAGCCATCTTAAAGTCTTTCATAGTCGTTCCCTTCCATTATCAAGTTCCAATACTATTTTATTGCCTGTTACATCCATGCTGCAGATAGATTCATATTTTACACTTATTCTTGGATAAGCATGGCCAAAAGGAATATTCATTACAATTGGAAATTTATGTCTCTTAGAAATATTTATAAACAGTTTATTTCGCTCTCTGGCATTTCCACACCTGGTAAAACTCCCCAATATGAGACCTGAGATATTTGAAAGAATATCAGATTGCTCCAACTGAGTAAAATACCTGTCCAATTTATAAACGGGTTCATTTATGTCTTCAAGCATAAGAATGCTTCCTCTCAAGTCAGGCAGATAAGGAGTTCCTATAAGTGTAACTAGAACAGAAAGTGTAACAGGATATATTTTTCCTATTGCTCGTCCTGAATTTAGTGCTTCAAATCTTTTTCTTCCTGATTCGGGTTCAATAACTTGCTTGTCCATAAATGCGTTTTTTAAAGACAATAAACTGAAAGAATCATCTCTAATAGAGTGAAAATTATGAATCATTGGCCCTGAAATGGGTATCCCAACTTTATTTGCACACATTGCAAGATGAAAAGCTGTCATATCACTATATCCTATAAAAGGAATTTGCCTTTTTGACAACGCTTTCCAATCAATATAGCTAAGAATTTGAACTGAACCATATCCACCTCTTGCGGCAATTATCAAATCAATGCGAGGATCGTTCCAGTAATTCTCTATGTCAGAAACTCTTGTTTCAATATCTGAGGAAAGATATGATAATTCATTTTTTCCATTCAGGCTTTTTGCTGATACGACTTCATATCCTGAGGTTTTTAGAAAATCAGAACCACTTACAATCCTTTCTTTATCAGGCTTTCCTGCCAAAGCAACAATTGCGATTTTTTTTATATTCTCGGGAAAGAGTTTCATTGTTTATCCAAGTTTTAATCTGTAAAATGTTTTCCCTTAAAATACTCAATAGCTTTTCTTTTGAATTCCTCGTCATTGCATAAGACTTTGCCTTCGTCATCAGAAATTTTAATGAGAGGCTTGCCGTTGCATTCGACCATTTTTATAACAATTTGTAAGGGAAATAGCCCCACATCATTAGTAAGGTTAGTTCCTATTCCGTAAAGCAGGCTGGTCTTATCTTTAAATTCGTAATTGATTTTTGAGATCAGATCGAAATTAAGGCTGTCGCTGTAAATTAGTTTCTTCTTATGAGTATCTATACCGAACTTTTCATAATGCTGCAATACTTTTTCTCCCCACTCTTTCCAATCTCCGGAGTCATGTCTTAAACCTTCATATTTTGCGGACAGGTCTTTATCGAAGTCAGAAAGGAACGAATCTGTAGTATATGTATCGGTCAAGGCTATGCCCAAACTTCCATGATAAAAGTCCAGCCAGCGTCTCAGGGCAAGTTTATTGCTTTCTCTAAAATCAGTTACTCCTGCATGAGCCATTATCCACTCGTGCGCCATCGTTCCAACCGGCATAATATTATACTTTTTAGCAAGATAAACATTGCTTGAGCCGACAAAGCATTTGCTGATAGGTGAATTTTTTATTCTTCCAATTACATGATCCTGCCATTCCAGAGAGTATCTTCTTCTTGTTCCGAAATCTATAAATGCTATATTATTGAGTGAATTTTTAATAAAATCTATTTTAGATTCCAGTCTTTTATTACCTTCTTTCACGGCTATATCAGAGTCAATTTTCCGTGTTGAGTAAAGTTGGCTTATTATGGATAATATTGGAACTTCGAACAGTGAAACTTTAACAATCGGGCCTGTAAGAGATATGATTAATTCTCTGTTGGCGCCAATTGATGTTGAAACAAGCGAAGAGTCAAGCTTGAATTCCCTCAGGAAATTGATGAACGGCTGTTTTATAAATGATAGAGAAGAAAGATACTTTAGTTCTTCTTCAGTAAATTTTAATTGACACAGCTTTCCAATTTCGATATTTAAATCATTAAAAATATTCGAAAGATCAATATTTCTTGTTCTGCATCTATATTCGTATCTTGCTACACTTTTTTCCTCATAGTGAAGAAAAGCCTGCAGCATGGTAAATTTATACAAATCATTATCCAATAAACTTTTGATAATCATGTTAAGCCGTTGGTTGTATTAAGAATTTATTATAATAGAATACGATTATGTGTCTTTTTTTTAAAAAAGCTAATGAAAGAATAACTATAGTATCCTATAAAATTTTTTAAAAATTGTATTTGCTTTTAGCTCTTTTTGCATTAATTAATTTATAGTCTGCCTATAGATTCATAAAACATTTAAAGTTCAATTGTACAATAATTATGGATTTTATCAGCCCAAACATACTTTGGAATCTGATCTGGATTATTCCGTTGCTTGCTCTTTGCGCTATTATTGCACAGAATAAAAGGAAAAAATCTATTCGGTCAATTATAGGACAAAGAGATCCTGAAGAATTTATCAATTTGTCTAAAAATAAGCGCAATTTAAAGTACCTTTTGTTATCAATTTCAATTATTTTTGCTTTAATCGCAGCAGCCAGACCTTTTTGGGGATATGAAATACTTCCTTTTTTCAGTTCCGGAAGAGATGTTCTTATTGTTCTTGATACATCAAAAAGCATGCTTTCAAAAGATATTTCTCCTTCCAGGCTTGAGCATGCAAAAATGCTTATAAAAGAACTCGTTTCTGAATCCAAAGGAGACAGGTTCGGCATAATAGCCTTTTCAGGTTCTGCCTTCCTCGAATGCCCTTTGACAGAAGACAAAAGCAGCCTTTTCAGTGTGCTTGGAGAGTTGAACACTTCTTCCATTCCTATTGGCGGGACGAATATAGAAAAAGCCTTAAAAACTGCTATAAAAGCATTTAAAGCAGCAAAAGGAGGTTATAAGGCCGTAGTGCTTATAACTGATGGGGATGAACTTCAGGGAAACAGCGTATCAATAATAGATCAGCTCAAAGAGCTGAAAATACCTTTACTGGTTGTAGGCATCGGAGACCCAAATATTCCTGCCCTGATTCAATATAAAGATACTCAGGGGAATGATACTTTCCTTAAGGACTCTAAAGGAGAAATTGTTAAGACTAAGCTCAATGAAAACTCATTGAAAGATCTTGCAGCAGCTACCGAAGGGCTTTATGTAAGATCGACAGCTGTCAATAATGGTCTGAAAGATGTCGAAACAAGAATACAGGCATTAATTCCTGAAAAATATTCATCAAATAATACTATGAGGCCAATGGAAAGGTTTCAGATTCCATTGCTTTTGGCTGTAATACTGTTGTTTTTTTCATTGTCTTTAGGTGAAAGGAGAAGAAAAGAATGATGAGGTTTGTGTTTCTTGTATTATCTTTTTTAGGCGGAATTTCATTTTCTTATGCCGAAAATCCAGTAGTTTCTCCTGACTCACCGAAATCTCAGGATACATCGTTTGCTAAAGTTGAAGAAGAATACAATTTTGCACTGGAAGCTCAGAATTCCGGAAAAAGCGAGATAGCTGCTAAATATTATGCCAGCGTGATCAATTCTTCTGTCAATAATCCGGAACTTCGCAGTAAAGCTTTTCAAAACCTTGGAGTGATAGATCATACTGCAGGCAGAGAAATTATGATGCAGAATCCCGAAAAATCCCTTAAGTTTTTTGATAAGGCGGAAAAAGCCTATAAAGAATCTCTTAAACTCTTTTTCCGTAAGGACACTGCTAATAATCAGCAGATCTTACTTAATGACAAAAAGAAAGCCCAGGAAATTATCAAAAATAGAAAAGATATGCAGGATAAATTGAAGCAAGCTCAGGAAAAAACAAAAGATGCTTTAGATAAACAGCGGCAAACAACTCAGACTCAAGACAATAATGAAAAAGAACAAAAACAAAAAGAGGCCAATAACAAGACAAAAGAAGCGCAAAAAGCTGTTCAGGATTATAAGGATTCAGCTGAAAAAAACCAAAGTCAGCAGGATATGCAGTCGGCTCAGAATGCACAGGAAGATCTTCAGAAAGCAATGGAAAATCAGAATGGCTCAAAACAATCTGAAGCTGAACAAAATATTAAAGAAGCTTTGAAAGATCTTGGCCTTGATGAACAAAACCAGAATCAGCAACAGCAGCAAAATCAGGATCAAAATCAGGATAATAGTCAGCAGAATCAGCAGCAGCAATCAAAGGATAGTAAGGAACAACAGTCTGAACAGCAAAAACAGCAACAGGAACAGAAACGGCAGCAGGCACAACAAGACACTCAATCAGCTCTGAATAAGCAGCAAGAAGCCAACAACTCCCGTAATGAGCAGGAAAAGGAGAAGAAACAGCAGGAAGCGCAAGAGCAAACTCAAAAAGCGCAGGCTTCAGCCAAAAAATTCAATGATTCCCTTCCAAAGGAAAGTCCGCAGAAAGAGAATGCTCAGGAAGCTCAGCAGCAGTTAGAGCAAGCGCAGGAAGAACAGAAAAAAGATGAGGGAAAAGGAGCTGAAGAAAAACTTCAGGAAGCTTTGAAAAAACTTCAGGAAAGCAAAGAAGAAAATAAACAACAGATCCCCGACAAGATGCCTGAAATGAAAGAAGATCAGCCTTCTCAATCTCCACAATACAGCGATAAGGAACTTAACAAACAAGGGGCTGAAGCTGTTCTGCAAGCTATAGCTGAAGATCAAGAAACTTTAGGAGAAGCTCTTAAGGAAAAACAAAAAGATGCTTATACCGGAACTGTAGAAAAGGACTGGTAATATTATGTTTAGAATGACAATCAAGTTCCTGCTTTTTTCAGCATTTATTTTCACCTCATTCTTTCTGAATGCTGAGATTGATATTTCTCTAACTCCTTCGCCGATTATAGCAGGAGAACCTTCTTATCTGTCTATAAAATCTTCCGAAGGACCGGCTGAAATAGTTGATATTCCTGATGTTAAAGGTGTTCAGTGGCTTAACAAGGCTAGAAATGGTTCTAATGTGATGATCATTAATGGTGAAAGATTCGATATTACCCAATATGGTTTTGTTGTAGATAAGCCCGGAAAATTCTCTTTCCCGACATTTAAAATAAAGTACGGCGGCGAAGAAATAGAAACTCAGCCAAGAGAATTCACAGCCCGTTCTGGCGCTTTGTCAGATATAGATACATTAATTTTTATTGAACCTAAGTTTAATGTGAAAGGCAAGGTTTATGTTGGACAGAGTGTTCAGTTGGATATTTATCTTTTAAGCGCCCAGGACATTGAAGCTAAGCCGACATCCTACCCGCAAATTATGCTCGACAATGTCATGTATGACAATTACAGTTCCAAGAACAGTGAAAATGAAAGATTTGCCGCATATCCTTATTATCCTCCTGAAAGAATTGAAAGGGAAGGCGCAGTTTTTTTAAAAACTTGCTTTATGACATCTTTCCGCCCAATGGTTCCAGGAAAACTAAAAGGTTCTGTTTCTCTGCCCTTGGACATTGTTGTTCCAAATAATTCTTCAGCAAGGCGCAATATGATTGACAGCAGACTTTTTAATAGTTCGATTTTCGATGATCCTTTCTTCAGCAGAGATAAACATGTTGCTAAAAATATATCAGCCTCTATTCCTAATCTTGATGTTCTTCCGCTTCCAAAGCAGCCAGATAATGTCAATTTTCTGGGGCTTTTTGGGAAATGGGATGTTGGTATAACTGTAACACCTGAGAAATTATCTGAAGGAGAGACTCTTACAATTAAAATAGAGATATCAGGATATGGCTCACTAGAAACACTTAAAGCACCGGATCTGACAATCCCTGATTTTACATCTTATAAGCCTGAAATTTCTAAAGACCAGGCAATTGACCTTTCTGGCAGTAAGTCCAAAGCTGTAATTACATATATATTGGTTCCTAAAGAAGCAGGAAAAACCAAAATATCTCTTTTGTTTGCTACTTTTAATACTCAGGAAGACAAATACGAAATTTATAAATCAGAAAAAGATATTGAAGTAACAAAAAATAATCATATACAATCCCAGTCAATTAACTCAGCGCGAATGAATCAAATTGCAAATAGCTCACAAAGTGTAAAAAAGAAAGAAAATGACTCAATATTGTATATCAAGAAAAATGTTTCATGTGAATTAAAAGTTCCTCTCTGGAAAAACTATATGCCGTTCTATATAGCTTTTATTGTTCTGGGTCCATTGTTGCTGGTAATATCAGAGCTGCTCAGAAAAAAGAAGAACTCAATTACTGAAAACTCACTAAGGAAACAAAAAGCTTTAAAAAGAAAAGGCAGAATCCTAAGAGAACTCAAAACAAAAAACGGTTTAGATTTTTCTAATTTTATAGATTCGGATGTAGTCCCTTTTATCAATGATGTTTCAGGGTTTCCTCCCGGAACGACCAGTTATGAACTTACATCAAAACTTTCAGACAAAACTTTCTCTGAGTGTCTGCATGAAGCAAATAAAACAAAATATATGTCAGGGATGGATTCTTCTTCAGAGAAAGATTTAAAAATCAGACTTTCCAGATGTCTCAGGAAAATATGTTTTATAATGTTTGGTTTTTTTATATTTTCATATTCTGCACAGGCTTTGCCTATAGACGATTTTACCTTGGAATATAACAGAGGCAATTTTAAACAGGCTGAAGAGATATGTCATGCAAATCTCAATAGTGAAACCCCGAGTCCTGACTGGCTTTATAATCTAGGCAATACCTGTGTGCAGGAAGGGAAATTGGCTGACGCGCTTGTCTACTATAAGAGAGCTTTACTGTTGGATCCCAGAGATCAGGATATATTACAAAATTTAAACTATGTAAGAAGACTCCTTTATTTACCTGAATTATACCAGACAAAAACTCCGTTGGAATTACTTACTTATCTGAGAGATATGTTAAGACCTGACGAATGGCTGCTCATGGCTTCTATAATGTTTTTTGCTCTCTTTATAGTAATTGCTTTTAGAAGAAAAATTTCATATTATTCATTTATTTCCGCCTCATTGATTCTTTTGAGTCTAATTATAATTGGGATTGGAGTTTCTATAAACCAGACAAGCGCTTTGTATTCATCAAAGAACGCGATAATCACTATAAGAAATCCAATTATTCATTCACTTCCTACAGATGATTCTGCGGAAGTAAAAATGCTCCTTTCGATAGGGGATGAGGTAAAAGTTCAGGATAAAATGGATGGTTGGTCGCTTATTTCTTCAAAAAATAATAAAACTATCGGCTGGGTTACAAACAATACAGCTGCTCAGATTTGGCCTTATTGATATTATAGAAAGGCTTTTAAAAAAAGTTTCCTTCGATTTTCAATAGAGTTTCTAAGATATACTCACGAAAAGAATATGGCATAAAATTGATTTTTCCTTTATCATTAAGGATTATTAATCTTCTGCAATTCAAAAATTCATAAACATAAAGGAGACCATATGTCAACCCAGCAGAGAGTTCGCTTGGCTAAACTCATGGATGATCATATCATCAAAGAGAATTTTGCAGATTGCATCAAGGCTCGTCAGCAGAGAGCAAAAGATACGGAACACAGGTTAACCGGCGGGAGTATGCCTCTGGATCAGTTTGCCTGTGCGCATGAATATTTTGGAATGCATAGAACGCAGGATGGATGGGTGTTCAGAGAGTGGGCTCCTCACGCTTCAGAAATTATCCTTATTGGAGAATTCAGCGGCTGGAAAATTCTTCCGGCATACGCAATGACAAAAATAGATGTTCAGGCCGGCAACTGGGAGATAAAATTGCCCTATGACAAGCTTCAACACGGGCATCTGTATAAAATGTTTGTTAAATGGGAAGGAGGCTGCGGAGAAAGACTTCCATCCTATGTCAGAAGAGTAGTACAGGATACGCATACAAAAATATTTAATGCCCAGGTTTGGGATCCTCCTCAAAAATATGTCTGGAAAATAGACAATTTTATTCCAGAATTCAAAGCTCCGCTTGTTTATGAGTCACATATAGGAATGGGGCAAGAAAACGAAGGAGTAGGCACTTATGAAGAGTTCAGACTGAACACGCTGCCCAGAATTAAGAAAGCCGGATACAATACTGTTCAGATTATGGCGCTTATGGAACATCCTTATTATGGAAGTTTTGGTTACCATGTTTCAAACTTCTTTGCTGCTTCTTCAAGATTTGGCACACCTGAAGAACTTAAGAAACTTGTAGACACAGCTCATTCAATGGGAATGGCAGTAATTATGGATCTTGTTCATTCTCATGCTGTTAAAAATGAGCTCGAAGGCCTTTCCAAGCTCGATGGATCGGGATACCAATATTTTCATGACGGAGCAAGAGGAGATCATAACGCCTGGGATTCAAAATGTTTCAATTACGGAAAAACAGAAGTTCTTCATTTTCTGCTGTCTAACTGCCGCTTTTGGCTTGATGAATATAAAATCGATGGGTACAGATTTGATGGTATTACCAGCATGATGTACTATGACCACGGGCTGGGAACTGCTTTTGGTTATTATGACCATTATTTTGATGCTTCAGTTGATGAGGATGCTGTTGTTTATCTAACTCTTGCCAACAAAGTTATCCATATCGTGAAACCAACTGTTATGACTATTGCTGAAGATGTGAGTGGAATGCCTGGTCTTTGCGCACCGATATCTGATGGAGGAATAGGTTTTGACTACAGACTGGCTCTCGGCAATCCTGATTTCTGGTTTAATTATTTCAAGAAAGTATCTGATGACTACTGGAATGTAGAATCAATGTTCTATGAACTGACAAATCATAGAGCAGATGAAAGAACTATAAGTTATGTTGAATGCCATGACCAGGCAATTGTAGGCAGCAAAACTATGGCTTTCTGGCTTATGGACGCGAATATGTACGAACATATGAATAAATCTGATGATAATATGGGAGTAGACAGAGGAATGGCTCTCCATAAGATGATCAGACTTATGACTATGAGTACAGCTACAGGTGGTTATCTCAATTTTATGGGAAATGAATTCGGACATCCTGAATGGATAGATTTTCCGAGAGAAGGAAATGGATGGGATTATAAGTATGCAAGAAGACAGTGGAGCCTGGTTGACAATGGTTTTCTTAAATACCAGCAGCTCGGTGATTTTGACAGAGATGCGCTAAAAATTATTACAGATTACAACACTATCAATACATATCCTGAGAAGACCTTCGCTCACAATGATGATAAGGTTGTTTGCATAAAGAGAGGAGACATATTTTTTATTTTCAATTTCCATCCAAATAAATCCGTAACAGATTATCTCATTGATGTTCCTGCAGGAAAATACAAAATGGTACTAAATTCAGATTTGCCGCTCTATGGCGGACATAATAGAATCAAAGAAGGTCAGGAATTTTTTACTGTTATAGAAAAGAATGAAGAGGGTACAAGAACCGGGATAAAAGTTTATCTCCCCTCAAGAACATGTATTATTCTTAAACAAATCTGATAAATCTGGAGAATGCAGGACAGAATCTGGAAAATATCAGAAGTAAATTCAGTAATAAAAGAAGTTCTTGAAGGGGCGTTGTCCTCTTTTTGGATTGAAGCTGAAATTGGAACAATGACAGTTCACTCTTCAGGGCATGTGTATCTTGTCCTGAAGGATGAATCTTCACAGATGAAGGCGGTTGTTTGGAAAGGAGCTCGCTTAATACAGAATCTTAAGCTTGCAACAGGTTCTAAAATTGAAGCTTTCGGAGCAATAACTGTTTATGAGCCGCGCGGTGAATATCAGTTCACAATTCGTGATATAAGGCCTCTGGGGCTTGGTGATCTTCAGAGAAAATTCGAAGAAATAAAAAAGAGACTTCTGGAAGAAGGATTATTTGATTCTTCAAGAAAAAAGAAAATTCCGCTTTTGCCAAAACGAATTGGAGTTATTACTTCCCCGACAGGCGCTGCAATTCAGGATTTCCTGAATATCATTAACAGGCGATTCCCCAATATTCATATTCAGATATATCCAGCTTCTGTCCAGGGCGCGGGAGCTGAGAAAGATCTGATAAAAGGAATTCAGTTTTTTAACCGTTTGAGTCCGCCTCCGGATGTACTTGTTCTTACAAGAGGCGGCGGTTCTATGGAAGACTTGTGGCCATTTAATAATGAGGCTCTTGCAAGAGAGATTTTCGCAAGCCTTATTCCTACAATCAGCGCAGTTGGTCATGAAATAGACTTCACAATTTGTGATTTCGTAGCTGATCTCAGAGTTCCTACCCCATCATCAGCAGCAGAACTTGTTGTAGCAAAACAGGATGAACTTACTGAAAAGATTAACAACTTGATGGCAAAACTTAACTCTTCAATAAATATTTTTATTGAAAAGACGAAAAGGCATTTTGAACGACTTTCTGGCAGTTATGTTTTTAAGGATCCTCTGAGAATGATATTTGAGAGAGTGCAGACAGTTGATGAATTCAAGACAAGAATTTCTCATGCAGTCGAGCTTAGAATAGAAAAAGAATCTTCCGGTCTTGAAAGATTGAAAGCTAAGCTGCAAACTCTTAATCCTTTAAATGTATTAAACAGAGGGTATGCCATACTTCAGGACGAAAATTCAGGAAAGATTATAGATTCGCCTGATACTCCGCCTGGCACAGCAGTTAAAGCGATGCTTGCAGGAGGTTATCTAAATATGAAAGTCCTATCAGGGAAGTATTGTAAACTTGATGAAAAATAAATTTAAAATAGCATATCTCGGACCTGAAGGAACCTATTCATATCTTGTAGCAAAAAGAAGATTTGCAGTATATGAGTTAATTAATTATACTGCGATTTTAGATATCTTTTATTTTATAGCTGAATCTCCTCTTCACAAAGGTGTTATCCCAATAGAAAACTCTTCAGGTGGACCCATTGCCGAATCTTTGGATATACTCATTAACAACAATTTCGATGTTAACATAGAAGAATCGATAAGATTAAATGTAAAGCTTGCTCTTCTGGGAAAGAGAGGGAGTCAAATAAAGAATATCTATTCCCACTCCATTCCGATGTATCACTGCGATTCATGGATAAGAAAGAATTTTAAACATGCTTCAAAAACTGCTGTCTCAAGCACCTCAAAAGCGGCAGAAATAGCTTCAAAGGAAGAAGGAGCCGCCGCCATAGCATCAATTGCTTCTGCTGATATATATAAACTGGATATCCTTGAATACCCAATTGAACAGAACATCCCGAATACAACTCAATTTTTTGTTATATCAAAAACAGAGAAAGTTCCTCCAAGAGGAAATAAAATTAAAACGAGCATATCTTCATTTTTTCCAAGCAATCCCGGAAGCCTTTATGATTTTCTTGAACCATTCAAAAAAAACGCAGTAAATTTAAGCAGGATTATTTCAAGACCGATTCACGGAAGCCCTAACGAGTATGCTTTTTTTGTCGACCTCGACGGAAGCGTCTTTGATAATCCTATCATTCAGTCGATAGAGACAATAAAAGAAAGAGGCTGTAATCTTAAGCTTATTTGCTCTTATAAGGATGACGAAGTTTATAATTTGTAGCGAAGAAGTTTCCGTTCCTATATTTCTTTTTACAGCTCTACTACATACTTCCTGAAAGAAATTGCAAAACGACTTTGCATTTCAGCTTATTGAGATCAGCATTTGAAGTTTTTAAGTTTTTGGAAGTTTTATACCAAAAGATTTTATTTTATCTCTAAGCTGAGCGGCTCTTTCAAATTCAAGAGCTTCGGCAGCCTGAATCATTTCGTCCCTAAGTAGTTCAATCATATCTTCAGGAGAGAATTCTTGTAATTTATTATTAATGCTATGTAAATTTTTACTTTTGCTGCTTTCTGAATATTTAATATCTTCGCGAAGTTCCTTAACAATGGTTTTCGGAGTTATTCCATAAGCTTTGTTGTATTCAAGCTGTTTTTTTCTTCTCTTTTCAGTAGTCTTTATCAGGGAATCGATTGCCGGAGTAATTTTATCTGCATAAACAATAACCTGCCCCCCGACATTTCTTGCCGCTCTGCCTGCAACCTGTATCAATGACTTCTCAGATCTTAAAAATCCTTCCTTATCTGCGTCAAGTATGGCTACGAGTGAAACTTCAGGCAGATCAAGGCCTTCTCTAAGGAGATTAACTCCAATAAGACAATCAAATTCAGATTTTCTCAGAGAATTCAATATCTCTACGCGTTTTATAGCGTCAAGTTCAGAATGCAGATATTTTGCCCTGACTCCAAGTTCAACCAGATAATCGGCAAGCTTTTCGGAACTTGCTTTAGTAAGTGTCGTAACGAGTGTTCTTTCATTCTTTTCGGCTCTTGCCCTGACTTCAGCAATTATATCGTCTATTTGTCCTTCGAGTGGGCGGACTATTACTTCCGGATCAAGCAGACCGGTTGGCCTGACGACCTGTTCAGCAACTGTCAGAGAGCGCTCTACTTCGTAATCTCCAGGTGTTGCTGATACATATATGACATTGTTTATAAGGCCATTAAACTCCTCGAAATTAAGAGGCCTGTTGTCTAGAGCAGAAGGCAATCTGAACCCGAAATCAACTAAGGTCTGCTTCCTGCTTCTGTCAGCATTGTACATCGCTCTTAATTGTGGAATAGTAGCGTGTGATTCGTCAATTATAAGAAGAAAATCTCCTTCAAGATAGTCAAGAAGGCAGTAAGGCCTTGATCCAGGCGGTCGTCCGGCCAGGTGTCGAGAATAATTTTCAATTCCGCTGCAGTACCCTATTTCCTTCATCATTTCCAGATCATACCTTGTACGCTCAAATATTCTTTGAGCCTCGATAAACTTATTCTGCTTCTCAAAAAACTTCACTTGTTCATTTATTTCCGAAAGGATAGATTCTTCGGCTGAAAGAATCCGCTCTCTTGGCAAAACAAAGTGTTTGACTGGTGGAATTATAAACGAATCTAGCGATCTGATCTTCTTTGCTGTTAAGGTATTTAAAATAGAAAGCTTATCTGTCTCATCGCCAAAATATTCTACTCTGATTATCTCGTCTTTCACAGGGCTGTAAATATCGACGGTTTCACCTTTTACTCTGAACTGCCCTTTGGTAGGGGCTATGTCGTTTCTCTCGTATTGAATATTGACAAGCCTGTCAAGCAGTTCTTTTCGAGGCATAAAATTCTTTCTGTTGAGCTCTATGCTCATAACCTTGAAATCTTCAGGGGAACCCAGACCATAAATGCACGAAACGCTGGCAATGATTATTACATCCTTTCTTGTCATAAGAGAAGCTGTCGCGGAAAGCCTTAATCTCTCAATTTCTTCATTTACGCTGGAGTCTTTGGCTATATAAGTATCAGTCTGAGGAATATATGATTCCGGCAAGTAATAGTCATAATAGCTTATAAAATATTCAACGGCATTTCCAGGAAAAAATGCTTTGAATTCACTGAATAACTGAGCCGCAAGCGTTTTATTATGAGATATGACCAAGGCGGGCTTCTGTATCTTATCGATGACATTTGCCATAGTAAAGGTCTTGCCAGAGCCTGTCACTCCAAGCAGAGTCTGTTCTTTTTGATTCTTTTTTAAACCGGATACAAGTTTATTTATTGCCTCCTGCTGATCTCCGGCAGGGTCAAATTTGGAAACTAGTTTAAACATTTCCTTTTTTACACCAATGCTATAAAAAGTTGTATAAATCTGAATTATGTACTAAAATGTAATTCCGCAATTAATTTTTAAAACATAAAAATCTTGAATCAATAATTCTTATAGTATCTGAAAGCTGGATTCCGGTACGAAAGATATATTTTGACAACGGTTTTCGTGAAATTGCTTCATTTGATTGTTTTCTCTTTAGGAAGCAATTCATCTGAAGTTTCCCAAAAAAGCATAGTAATGCGAAAAGAGATTTTGCAAAAATAATGTAATATTTTATAATTATCCTTATTAAGTAACACAAACTTTAAACAAATGAGGCAAAAAATGAAAATAATTATAGTTATTCTATCAGTATTGATTTCCTCTTCAGCCCTTATCGCAGATGTACAAAATGTTGATAATGCTACTCAAAGCATGCCTTCTGATCCGACACAGACTACTCAGCAGCTTCAACCGGTTGAAAATCTTCAAAATATTGTTCCAGATGAAGTCAATACACATAATCAGGCTCTTATGGAAGCGCTCAATGATGATCCTATGATTAAAACATCTCCTGTAGCCAGGAGCCCAAATGTAAATACTCTCAGCGGTCAGGTCGAATCGAATATTGTTTACGCTGACGGTGCAAATTTTGACAATATGAGCAACCAGGTTGACAAAGATATTTCTTCCGCAAACAATGTCATATATTCACAAAATGATAAAAATATGACTGAAGCTGCGAAAATTTCTACCGATATGGGAATCAGTGATGTAAATAACCTTTCTATCCCTCAGGTAAATACTTCCACGGGTGAAGCTTCAAAATAATTACATTTAAAATAAAAAAGTGTTATTAGTAGTCTTATAGGTAATACTAAACTTGTATGGAAATCTTGATATCATTTCTACCCTGGATAATCTTCTGGGTTCTCAAATCTCATACAGAAGAATCCATTGCATTTTCAGCGACAATTTGGCATTATCATTCAGATACGATCTCAATAGCGCTTATTGTGCTGGCAATTGTATTTACAAAGATATATCCTAAGTATTACAATAAGAAAGCTATAATATAACGGAGAACATAACTTATGAAAATAACAGTCGTTAACGGAAGTCCCAAGGGTTCAAAAGGTAATACCTATAAATTGCTTGAGCCGCTTTTCGAAGTTATCAAAAAGAAAAAGTATGAGCTTAACTATATAGAACTTTCATCAAAAAATATTCACCACTGTATAGGGTGCTTCAGTTGTTGGTTTAAAACTCCAGGCAAATGTGTAATAAAGGATGATATGGGAGGATTGCTCGAAAGTATTAAAGACAGTGATTACATATTTTATGCCTGCCCTCTTTATGTAGATAATCTCACTGGACTAATGAAGAATTATTTGGATCGTGGAATACCTCTGGCTCACCCTAAATTCAAAAGAGATGAAAATGGAGAAGCTGTTCACTATAAGAGGTTCGAAAATGATAAAAAACTTAAGATCGTAGCTATATCAAACTCAGGATTTCCAGAGTTAAGCCATTTTGAACCACTTAGAGTTATTTATAGGCGTATGGCAAGAAATATGCAGGCAGATCTTGTAGGAGAAATATATAGAACGCAGGGCCCGCTTTTTGAAGCTTCTCAAATTTATGTCAAAATGTTGACATGGCCATATCTTGCCAGCCTTAAAAAAGCCTATACAGAAATTTTTGAAGATGGCAAAATCAGTTCAGAGACTCAGGAAAAATTAGACAAACTTCTACTGCCTATAGACAAATACTACGAAAACGGCAATTCAAAAGTTGAAGAGCTGCTTGAAGAACTTGAAGAAGCACCTGAAGAACCCTACTTATAAATATTTCCAATTATGAATTTATCTAGAAGGAAATTTGCCAGAGAGAGCATCTTTGGCAATTTTTTTGGCATCGTCGGTAAAATCCATTTTTAGCATCCAACTTAGAAAGTTTGGATTCTTTGTGGCAATGTCTTTTAATAGAATTCCCTTGTTTTTACCAAAGGCAACAACAGCTTCATTGTGCTCATTCCACTTGAATTTGCCTGTTTTATCTATTGAATTGGGGTCAGATGGGTTACAAAATTCATGAAGTTCGTCTAGGTCTCTTGTAAGTTTAGGATATTTTGTAAATTCTCCATCGAGGACGGCTACGGTTGCAAGGACATCGGCTTCGGCGCTGTGAGCGTTATCCAAATCTTTGCCGCAGAAAAATGAGTAAGCCGCACTAAGTGTTCTTGGTTCCATTTTGTGGAAGATATTTTGCGCGTCAATTACTCTTCTTCCGTCAGAGGTAAAATTAAAGCCGGCTCTCTTGAATTCGGCTACAAGAAGAGGTACATCATACCTGATTATGTTGTAACCAGCAATGTCGCATCCTTCGAAATACATATAAAGTGAGGCTGCGATGGCGCTGAAAGCCGGTTCATTTGCCACATCTTCGTTTCTGATGCCGTGGATTTCAGTTGCTTCAAGCGGAATAGGGACGCCAGGATTGATTCTTCTGGTTTTAACTTCGCTTTCTCCGCCGGGATGAAGTTTTGCCACGCATATTTCCACGATTCTGTCCACCTGTGGGTTTGTTCCTGTAGCTTCCAGATCAAAAAATATAATAGGTTTAGTAAGTTTGACATTTGTAAGCTTAGTCATATTCAGCCTCTATTTTTAAGATAACTTTTTTGTCGCACATCCCTTACGGGTGAGCTTTATTATTTATTAATCACAATACCATGCGCTTACGCACATGGCAATGTCTTTAACTTTTTAGCCACGGGAGTGAACCCGTGGAATATGCCGTTATTGGAATATTAAGCTCTCTCAATGGGAGCGGCGGCATATTTTTGATTTACTACTATACGGCATCTTTCTCTTCAAAACCAATAATTGTTCTCTTCTATACTTTAATCCTTTATTAACAGTAATTGGTTTTCTATCAGTATCGGTCTCACAATAGTACATAGCTGAGGCAATTGTCATTGGCAAAGGGGTAAAATCCTGAACTTGTTGCGGCGCCCAATGACTTTTGATAAGAAAAGCATCTAGCTTTTTCATATGCTCCTGATTGCAGCCTGGAAAGTTAGAAATGAAATAGGGAACTAAGTATTGTTCTTTTCCTGCAGATTGTGTTTCTTTTCTAAATTTGTCAATAAACTCATAAAAATAATCTGATTTACTTTTTCTCATAAGTTTAAGAACTTCATCATCAAGGTGCTCCGGCGCTATTTTGAAGTGGCCAGAAGTGTGATTGTGTATAATTTTCCTCATAGTTTCTGGTTGTTTCTCTGCCAAATCCAATCTTATTCCTGAGCTTATAAAAAGGTGTTTGACTTTTTCAATATTTGCAGCTTGCTTAAGAATATCACTCAGAGCATGATCATCAACAATATAGTTAAGGCAGATATCCGGCCATAAACATGAAGGGCGTCTGCATTTTTTACATTTATCCATACTTCTAACAGAATTACCGTAAACATTGGCTGTAGGTCCGCCAATGTCGCTGACAGTTCCTCGAAAAGTGCTAAGCTCTGTAAGTTTTCTTATAGATTTTAGAATTGAATTTTTACTTCTCTGAGCAACAAATTTTCCCTGATGAAGTCCAAGTCCGCAAAAAGAACATCCTCCTGGACATCCTCTAACTGCTGTTATGGAATTTTTTATCATCTCAAAAGCAGGAATTTTCTCTTTGTAGAAAGGATGAGGTTTATTAGCAAAAGGCAATTCATAAACTGCATCCATTTCTTCGGTAGAGAGAGGAAGTTCTGGTTTTTCAATAACGACGATTCGCTTATCATATTTTTGAAATAATCCTTTTCCGCAATAAGGATTGGATTCTTTTTCTGCAATGAGATGTGAATCCATGAAATCTTGCTTATTCAAAGCTATATTTTCAAATGAAGGAAGCTCTGTATAATCAGTTAATTTTGAAGCAAGAAATTCCTTTGATTGTTTTTCTCCAAGAAGAATCGCGCTCCCTTGAATGTTTTTTAATTCCTTTTTCGCTTTTACAGCTTCAACAGTTTTCAGAACAGCTCGCTCTCCCATGCCGTATATTAAAATATCAGCTTTAGAGGTTAAGAGAATACTTGGTAAAATTTTATCTTTCCAGTAATCGTAATGAGCTATACGCCTCATGCTTGCTTCTATCCCGCCCAATATTACAGGTAGCCCGGGAAATGCAGCCTTTGCCAAATTGGAATAAACCTGGAGCGCCATTGGAGGTCTCAATCCAGGTTTTCCGCCTGGAGAATAATCATCATCTTTTCTCAATCGTCTTGCAGGAGTATAAATATTAAGCATTGAATCAAGATTTCCTGATGTAATGGCGCAGGCCAGA
This sequence comes from Lentisphaerae bacterium GWF2_38_69, assembly GCA_001803205.1. Lineage (GTDB taxonomy): Bacteria > Verrucomicrobiota > Lentisphaeria > Victivallales > GWF2-38-69 > GWF2-38-69. Next base: position 24,163 of record MHBE01000066.1, read on the forward strand.
CGAGGCCTTCCCATAATAGTTAGTGCCTCTTTGTCTCTCCAATTAGGCTGTGATATCAGGCCAACTCTATAACCTGCAACAATGAGAACTCTTCCTATAATAGCTGCTCCAAAAGACGGATGATCTACATATGCGTCTCCTGTGACAAGTAAAATATCAATTTCTTTCCAACCTAAAGAATCTATATCCTTTCTTGTCATTGGAATAAATTCCGGCTGAGATAATGATTGTAGTGGTAAGAAGTTCAATGCTTCAGTCATCTTTGCGATCCCGGCAATTGTTTTTAAACAAAAAAGTGTTCATCCTGACAAAATTAAATCATGCGAGTGCTTATTGGCGCTGAAATATACTAAATTAAAAGACCTTATTCATCTAGAATCAGGATAGACACTTACAATAAACTTTGGTTATTCGGCAATAAGTTCTACCGTATTATTATGGATACTAAGATTATCAATTTTTTTAAGAATACGATTAATCCTTGAACTATTTTTAAATGGCTTGAAATCATCTACAAAAAAATCTCCCAGGAATTTAGGCAAAGGAAGGTTTCCTAATTCAATGCTGTGGAGTTTAAAAGAAAGGATATTCTCGCCTTTATCATTTATTATTGGCTCGATAAGGACTGTTTTACTGATTTCTATTTTAACATAATAATTAAAAACTATTTCTGAATAAGAAAATTTTATATATTTATCTTTGACTATCCCTGCAGAAATCTCTTTGTTTTTCTGAGTAAGATATCTCTTGGCGAGAAAATCAAGCTGGGCTGAGGTCAAAGAATATGTCCCTTTTGCCCCAGAATCAATTTTACTCATTATTGATATGGTTTGAGCTCCTTCCTCTTTTGAAATTGGCAATGGTGCCATAGCCGAGCGGAATGGATCAAAAATCAGGTAAGCCAAATATAAAACGCATACTAAAAAAATCAGTAATATAAGGCGAAATATGATTCGATAATTTTTTTTAGCTCCATTGTTCTTTAAATTCTTCTTTATTTCGGCATCTATTTCTTTAAAAGTAAGTTTAGCTCCACAAAGACGACAGAAAATACTTCCTATTGGATTTTCACCTGAACAGTTTTTACATTTTACATTCATGTATGTTCCTTCTTAGGCTTATTTTCAGCAGCAGAAGGATTTGATGGATAAGATTTTATATCGCCTTTAACCGTATTTGATACAGAAGATGACTTATAATCAGTTTGATAGAATCCAGTTCCTTTAAAGATAATTCCGCTTCCTCTGCCAATAAGTCTCTTAAGAGTGGAAGCTCTATTGCAGTGAGGGCAGTCGGAGATTGGAGCAGCTGTCATATTCTGAAACATTTCGAAGCGATAACCACATTCGATACATTTGTACTCATAAGTAGGCATAATTAAATCCTCAAATATTTAACTTTAATTATTAAAAATCTTAATCTCTGTCAGAGTAATTGCAATCTTTTTATAAATCAATTAGAATTTGTTCTACCATTTTTAATAAATTTTGGAGGAAATATGCTTAGAGATCTAGATCCGACTAAAACTAAAGCATGGGCGAACCTGGTTAATAATTACGAAGCTGGCAAAAATATGAATATTACGATCAAACAGCTTTTTGACGAAGACAAGGATCGTTTCACGAAATTCTCCCGTGCATTTGGGAAAAATATTCTACTGGATTTTTCAAAAAATCTAATGTGTGAGAAAGTTTTTAATTCGCTTTTATCCTTAGTTGATGAAATTGATTTAAAATCGGCAATAAATGCTATGTTCAACGGAGAATTGATTAATAGGACAGAAAAACGAGCTGTACTTCATGTCGCTTTACGAAATCGTTCGAATAAGCCTATTATTGTTGATGGCAAAGATGTAATGCCTGAAGTGACTGCCGTTCTACTCCAAATGAAAGATTTTTGTTCCAAAATCCACAGCGGAGAATGGAAAGGCTATACAGGAAAAAATATTACTGATGTGGTTAATATAGGAATAGGAGGTTCTGACCTTGGCCCTGTAATGGTGACAGAAGCTCTCAAAAAATATAAAATTAAAGGAATCTCTTCTCATTTTGTTTCTAATGTAGATGGGACTCACATTGTTGAAACTCTAGCTAGTCTTTCCCCTGAGACAACTCTTTTCCTCGTTGCATCCAAGACTTTTACAACTCAGGAAACAATGACAAATGCTCATACTGCAAGAGATTGGTTTTTGGCAGCGGCAAAGGATAAAGGTGCTGTGGCTAAACATTTTGCCGCGCTTTCGACAAATATCAAAGCTGTCGCAGATTTCGGTATTGATGTAAAAAACATGTTTGAATTCTGGGATTGGGTCGGAGGCAGATATTCTCTCTGGAGCGCGATTGGTCTATCCATTGCTTTAAGTATCGGTTTTGATAATTTCGAAGAACTTCTTGAAGGCGCACATGAAATGGATAAGCACTTTGCCTCTACTGCTTATAAAGACAATCTTCCCGTAATTTTAGCACTTATAGGCATATGGTATAACAATTTCTTTGGAGCTCAATCCGAAGCGATACTTCCTTATGATCAATATATGCATCGTTTTGCAGCATATTTCCAGCAGGGCAACATGGAGTCAAACGGAAAATACATTGCCCGTAATGGTAAAAAAGTAGATTATCAAACCGGCCCTATTATTTGGGGTGAACCAGGTACAAACGGACAGCACGCTTTCTATCAGCTGATTCATCAGGGAACAAAACTTATTCCGTGTGATTTCATAGCTCCCGCAATTTCGCATAACCCCACTGGCGATCATCATCAAAAACTTCTCTCTAACTTTTTTGCCCAAACCGAAGCTCTTGCTTTTGGAAAAACAAAAAAACAGGTAGAAGATGAATTTATCGCAGGAGGCAAGAAGCTAGAGGATGTAGCGGACATAGTACCTTTTAAAGTTTTTGAAGGGAACAGACCGACAAATTCTATCCTGGTAAAAATTATAACGCCCAAAACACTCGGCTCACTCATTGCCATGTATGAACACAAAATATTTACTCAGGGTGTTATTTGGAATATTTACAGTTTCGACCAATGGGGAGTTGAGCTTGGAAAGCAGCTTGCTGGGAAAATTCTGCCTGAACTAAAAGATAATAAGCTAATTTCATCTCATGACAGTTCTACAAACGGTTTGATAAATACTTACAAACTATGGAGAAGCTAGTTTGTTGAAATAAGCAAAAAGTGAAAAATTTTAGATTTTTCACTTTTTGCGAATTGTTAAATTATGACTTCCTTGCTTTTAAAATGCAGTTTACATCGTTTACTTCAGTCAATTCTGCACAGTCAAGAGATGTAACTTTTTCCAGAGTCGACGCAAGCGTCTCATTTTTAATATAATCAGCAAATTTCAATATAGCATTTTCCCATTCTGCAGGAACCCCATATGAGATCACTATCCTGTCTGAAACATCAAGATTCATTTCTTTGCGTTTATTCTGAATTTTACTTACTATTTCGCGGGCAAAACCTTCTTCTTTCAGTTCTTTTGTCAAATTAATATCAAGAGCGACAGTTATATTTTTTTCGGTAGCAGCAGTAAGGCCTTCTTTCTCTTTTCTCACGATAATTACATCGTCTCTGCCAATCTCTATTTTACTGCCTGAAGAGAGAACAAGAGCAACTACTTTATCGTTAATAATATTAACTATCTGATGATTTGTAAGTTTTGTTATCCTCTCGGCAACTTCTTTCATATTCTTTCCAACTTTTGGTCCAAGAAGTTTGAAGTTAGCCTTTGCTGAACGATCTACAAGTTCTTCCTCGTTTCTCATAAACTCTACGCTCTTTACATTGAGCTCATCTTTGATAATATCGACAGTTCCTTCCATTAGCTTGAGAATACTTTCTTCATGACAAATGAATATTGCCTTGGAAAGCGGCTGCCTTACCTTGATTTCCCTCTTGGTTCTCAGATATCTTCCAAGTGAAACAGCTGTTATTGCGTGCCCCATCTGAATTTCCAGGCTTTCATCTCTCATTGAAGAATCGAGTTCTGGATAATTACAAAGATGAACAGATTCCGGCATCTTATCTGTTTTAAGATTCTGATATATTTCTTCTGTCATAAAAGGGATAAACGGACATGCTGTTTTTACAAAGGTTAAAAGAACAAAATGCAGAGTCTGATATGCCTCTTCTTTGTCTGAATCATTCTGACTCTTCCAAAAACGCCTTCTGCTTCTCCTGATATACCAATTTGTCAAATCTTCAACAAATAAAGAGAACCTGTTTGCTGCCTTCTGAAGCTGATAAACATCCATGCTTTCTTTTATCTCGCTAACCATCTGACATAGAGATGAAAGTATCCATCTATCAAGAGGATTAGATGGATTCTCTGGAGGAAGCACTTCTCCAGCTTTTGGTTCATAATTGTCAACTCTGGCATATGTTGTGAAGAAACTGTATGAATTCCATATAGGGAGCATGACGGTTCTAAGAGTTTCTCTGACTCCTTCTTCGGAGAATCTTAAATCATCTGCTTTGACGACGGGAGAACCAAGCATGAATAACCTGAGAGCATCAGCTCCATACTGATTTATTACATACATTGGATCAGGGTAATTTTTCTTGCGTTTCGACATTTTCTGCCCGTCTTCAGCAAGAATCAATCCGTTTACAATTACATTTTTAAAGGCAGGTTTATCAAAAAGAGCAGCTCCGAGAACAACAAGTGTATAAAACCAGCCTCTGGTTTGATCCAAACCTTCAGCAATAAAATCAGCCGGATAATTTTTCTCGAATAGCTCTTTATTTTCAAACGGATAATGATTTTGAGCATAAGGCATAGAACCGCTTTCGAACCAGCAATCAAGTACTTCAGGAACTCTTTTTAAAATACCTTTGCCTGTGGGAGAAGGAATCTCTATTGGATCTACGAAATGTTTATGAATATCATCAACTTTCTTTCCGCAAAGTTTCTCAAGTTCAGCTACAGAACCTACGCAGATTATTTCATCAGTATCTTCATTACGCCAGATAGGCAAAGGACATCCCCAATATCTGTTTCTGCTGATAGTCCAGTCCCTGGCATTTTCGAGCCATTTCCCAAAGCGGCCGTCTTTTATGTGAGAAGGAACCCATGTAATTTTACTGTTTGCATTCAACATCTTTTCCTTGATTTTATCGATTTCGACAAACCATGAAGGTATTGCTCTGTAAATCAGTGGCGAATCATCTCTCCAGCAGTGAGGGTAATTATGTTTAATTGTCCCTCTATGGACTAACTTCCCTTCCTCTTTGAGCCTTTTAATGATAAGTTTGTCTGTATCTTTGACATACATTCCTTCGTAGTCGCTTATTGAAGCAGTAAATTTGCATTCCGGATCTATGGGACAGACTTCAGGGATACCGTGTTTTTTACCTGCCGCTGCATCGTCTTCTCCGAAACCGGTAGCAGTATGGACTATACCAGTTCCGTCTTCAGTACTTACATAATCTGCTGTAATGATTCTGAATGCGCCTTCTTCTCTGAGTTCGGAAAAGTAAGGGAAGAGCGGCACATAAGCGCGGTTAAGCAGAGCGGCTCCTTTGAATTTCGAAATGATGGTATATTCAGATTTTTCCTTATAGTAGAAAGGCAGTCTGGCTTCAGCTAAAATATAAAAAATATTTCCGTCAGCGATTTTCACATAATCTACTTCTGGGCCTACAGCAAGTGCCATATTTGAAGGCAGTGTCCACGGCGTTGTAGTCCAAGCTAGATAGAAAAGATTATGCTCTTTTTCATCCTGAAAGCGAATTGTTATTGCAGGATCTTCCACTTCAACATACCCTTGATTAGCTTCAAAGTTTGAAAGCGGAGTAGCACATCTAGGGCAGTATGGAAGAATTCTGTGCCCTTCGTAAATATACCCTTTATCCCATAGTTGTTTGAAAACCCACCATATAGACTCCATATAATCCTTATCCATAGTCCTATAACCGCGCTGAAAGTCAACCCATCTTCCCATCCTGCGGACTATAGTTTCCCATTCACCTGTGTAGCGCAGAACAATAGAGCGACAAGCTTCATTGAATTTATCTATTCCAAAATTCTCTATGTCTTTTTTGCCTGATAAATTGAGTGTTTTTTCCATTTCGTATTCTACAGGCAAGCCATGGCAGTCCCATCCAAAAACCCTGTCTACGAATTTACCACGCATAGTCTGATAGCGAGGAACAACATCTTTTATCGTCCCGGCAAGAAGATGTCCATAATGTGGAAGGCCTGTGGCAAACGGTGGTCCGTCGTAAAAGACAAACTCGTCCGAACCTTTTCTGTTCTCAAGCGATTTCTGGAATATCTTATTTTCTTCCCAGAATTTCTGTATGTTCTCTTCTATTTCAGGGAAACTGCTTTTTGTGCTAACTGCTTTAAACATAATGAAAAATACTCTCTTTAGTTCAACTTTAATAAATAAACATAAAATTTAAGTTGCAGGCACTTATCTTTCAAATTTCTATAGAAAACTATGCCCTTTTCTCTTGCTGTTCCTTATGTTTTCTTTTTCACATAAGCTTTTTATTTTGTTATGATAGCCTTTCTGAATTTGCATACAGAATTTATCAAAAAAACCTCATCTGCGCTTTTGAGCTCTTCTACCGTAATGATTTTTTCTTTGAGTTCACCTTTGTCAATAAGAGACTGACGAAAAGTTCCAGCCAGCAATCCTGACGAAATTGGCGGAGTAAACAGACGATTGCCTGTTCTTATAATAATATTGGATGAAAGCCCTTCAGTGATTTCTCCATTCTGATTCCAGAGGATTACTTCATCATAGTCAGGGTATTTAGACTTTATCGAGTCATAAATCATGCGGTTTGTAGTTTTGTGATATAAGAAAGGATTATTCTTGTTTATAGGTTTTGAAGCTATTGCGACTCTGATTTCATTTTTTATCTTCCCAAGCAGAACTGATTCAAACGATACATTTCCGTCTGCATTCAATAAAATCCTTATTTTTATTGATGGAGAGTTTTGCTCTGTCAAAACCGATCTTATCTTATCTTCATCAAACGGATAATCAAAATACTCAGCTGATTTTTTCATTCTTTCAATGTGGTAGTCCTGCAAAAAATATCCTTCTTCATAAGTCCATAAGAGAGATTCAAGTATCGAAAAACAAGGAATTGGATTTGATAGAAATTTTGTTTTAATAAGACACTCTTCATATTCGTCTATTGCGGTCGACTCCCATACAATTCCACCTCCGACTCCATATTCGGCTTTTGATGTCTTCTTATCTATTACAACTGTTCGGATAGCTACATTAAACTGAGCTGATTTATCGGGAGCAATTAACCCTATGCAGCCAGTGTATATACCTCTTGGAGTCGATTCGAGCTCTGAAATAATTTCCATTGTTCTTACTTTCGGGGCGCCTGTAATTGATGCGCATGGAAAGAGTGCTTTCATTATTTCAACAAAGCTAGATTTGGTTTTCGCTTGTACAGTTGAGGTCATCTGCCAAACAGTCGGATATTTTTCCACTTCAAAAACTTTTGGAATTTTAACAGTTCCTGTTTCAGCAATCCTGCCGATGTCGTTTCTTATCATATCAACTATCATAATGTTTTCCGACCTGTTCTTATGTGAATGATGAAGCCATTCGGATTGCTTCTTATCTTCTTCAAGAGTCAAACCTCTAGGGGCAGTCCCTTTCATAGGCATAGAGGTAATAATTCCATCTTTTAAAGTAAAGAAAAGTTCAGGTGAAGCAGAACATATCGTAAAATCATCCGTTTCGATATACGCGCAATTCGGCGACCTTTGTGAGCTGGCAAGCTCGCAGAAAAGTTCCCAGGAGTCGCCTTTAAATTCGGAATGCTGCCGCATGGTATAGTTAACCTGATAAGTATCGCCGCTTTGTATATAATTTTTAACCTTATCAATTGCCGAATTATATTCTTTCCTGGCAACTGTCGGTTCCCATTTTGAAAAATAGTCGTTCTTCTTCAAATATTCTGGAAGTTCTATAATTTTGTACGAGTCAAACAAAGCAAACCATAGAAGAGGCAATTTAGATGTTCCACTTCGCAGTTCCATTGCCGCATCAAATGCAGGTGCGGCATCATAAGATACAAATCCTACTGCAAACTGTTTTTTCTCTAAAACTGTACTCTCAATATAATTCAAGTAATTGACAACTTCGTCAATTTTATATGTCTGCAATACTTCTGATGGATTTTCAAACTCCATCCAGTTTAAAGTAAAGCGATCGCAAAGGACTGTTCTAGCTGACATCTTACTCTATATTCTGAATTTGTTCACGGATTTTTTCGACTTCCGTTTTGAACGTTACTATTAAAGGAGAAATTTCAGAGCAAGCGGCTTTTACGCCAAGAGTATTTATTTCCCTCTGGATTTCCTGAAGAAGGAATTCAAGGTTTCGACCCGGAGTTTCCTGGCAAGTGAGCTTTTCGAACTGTATAAAATGGCTTTTGAGACGGGTTATCTCTTCCGTAGCATCACATCTGTCAGAAATCATGACAATTTCTTTAATGAACAACTCTTCATTCTGGATAGGAATTTCCTGATTTTTTCTTATGCGGTCGAGCAATTTTGCATGATATATTTTGGGAAGTTCAAAAGCAAGTTTCTCTATCTGTTCAAGGAGATTTGAAAGGATGGAAAGCTTTTCAAGAAAATGTTTTTTAAGATATTCTCCTTCAAAATCTCTTGCTTTATTGAACTGTTCTAAAGCTGTATCCAGGCTTTTAAAGAGATCGACCACACATTTCTCATCAGATGAAATTTCAGGATTAATGATTTCCACAGACTTGGGGAGTTTGTAGAGCTCAGCTATTGAAAGGTTTTGAATCACTCCATTTTCAGATGAAAACTTTTGGGCGCTTTCTATGTATGCTTTCAGTATTTCGTGATTAATTTTAATACTTTTTTTAAGGCTATCTGAGGTAAAAATTAAGTTGACCGAAGCAAAAACGCTTCCTCTAGAAATTGATTCATAAATGATTTTTCTTATCTGAGATTCAAATTCATTCAATTCCTGCGGTATGGAAAGTTTAAGATCAAACTGTTTCCTATTAACTGATTTAATTTCAACTCTGAATGTTATTCCGTTATTGGATGAAACCTCTCCAAAGCCATATCCCGTCATGCTTTTCATAAAAAATTCCTTTGATAATTTTCTCTAAATTAACCTTTTATCAGATAATATCAAAGGAGAAAGACATAAAGAAAAAAGCGCACCTCCATGAGATGCGCTTTTTTACAGGTTAATTATTAGTTTTGGAGCGCAATCAATTGTTCTTCGAGTTGAGCTAGGATTGGATGCTGAACGAATATCTGAAGTCCATCTATTATTCCGACAATGGCCTCTGCATTTTTGAAAGACCAGCCTCCATTATTATTGACTATAGCTAGTATTCCATTTCTAAAGTTTATAATAGTGTCGATCGACACTTCCTCATTGCTGATTGATGCTGCAAGCACCGTAAACCCGTTAATAAGAGTAGTGAGATTTTCAGAATTCCAACCATTCTGACCGTTAGCTATAATCACAAATACACTTTCTTCAATTTTTCTAAAAGCGTCAAAATGAGTCATAGCGATTGAGTTTTCGCCATATTCAGCTTTAATTGCAGCTCCAATTTTGTCAAAGAGAGGATCAAGTTTAGCTTTGACTGTCGCTGGAGTCTGATTTCCTTGAGAGAGATCTATTGTTGATGTAATTGCATCAAAAACTATATCCATGTGCCTGTAAACAGGTTCCTGTGGAAGAGCATTGATAGCACTTAATACAGCAATAATCTTGTCAAATGTGGCTCTCTGCTGTGTTGTGAGATTATCATTAACAAGAACTTTTATATTAGTTACTATTGTTTCAATATGTATCATCGAAGTAGGAACAAATGCACTTTGATCCTGGAGCAGAGCTTCAAGTGATTCCATAATCTGTTTTGTTGCTTCAACACTCTGAGCCTTGTCATTCACAACAGTCTGGATAGCATATGCAAGGTTAACAAGAGCCATATGATTCTTTGGCTGCAACCCGATTATACCTTCAGCTTCCATTGCATCAATAGCGTCAACAATATTTCTGGCAGCTTCAGCCTGAGCAGAAGTTATGATTTTTTGTGTTCCCGCCCAATCTATAACATTGTTAGTGAAATTGGTAAAATCGGAGAATGTAAGAGTTTTATTATTAGCCTTGTTGACCAGATCAACAATATTTGCTCCATTGGCTATTGCAAAACTTAGAGCGTATTTGAGAAATTCGCCTAATCCCCTGAGTGCTCTATTAGAAGGTGTATGACATTGAACGATTTCAATAGTAGGATTGAAATTCATAACCGAAGAAGGAATTGTAGCATGCCATCCACATTTTCTTATAGTAGGATTTGTGTAGAATTTCCAGTTTTTGAACTTAAGTTTGGCAGGGTTTGTACCCCATCCGTGAATTTCAGCGCTTTCATTGCTTGCGGTAGCGGCGTCAACTATAAAGTTTGTCTTTGCTCCTACTATACAGATAGGAGTACCTGTAACATCTTTCGCAATAAGAAAAGTACCAGCAGTGAAACCATAAATTAGATTATTATTAGTTAATGTGGTAGTGCCTTCAATTTCAAGAGTTCCATTATTCTTATAGTATTTAGTAACTTCAGTATTCATCTGCCATTTCTTGCCGTTTCCCACAATATCTCTTTTCCATGATTCCGGATAATTACAGCCAAGAGGATTTTTTATATAAGAATAAATATTATTCTTGCTTACCGTATAAGATTCAAAAATAACTTCTGATGCCATCAAGGTAAATGAATCCAAAATCAAAAAGATAAAAGCCAGAAGAAGAATTGCAGTTTTTTGGGTTAGATTGTTACTGTTCATGTGGAACCTCCTTATTTTGTTTTTTCAGTTGAGTTAGAGAATTAGCTCTCTTGAAAAAGATTCTACATATAAGGAGAGATGAACATAAAATTAATTTGATAATAAACTTACAATGTTTACCTATTTGTTGAATTAGATCATCATATGTGTCAAATAAAGGTATTGTTTGTGCGGAAATTCAGGATCGCTTTTTGAATTTTTGAAAAATTCTGATTAAAGACGGTTTTTGTGGAAGTAAATATTTTTATTTATCCAAAACCTTCTAAAAAGCAAGAGTACCTAGTAGATGAATGGTTCATCAAGAGCATCTTCAGGCAATAGACTTTCGCGTGGGGAAATTTCATAAACTGGCGCTGGTGTAAACTGAACAGCCACGCTTACGCTTGCATTTGTATATGTACCTACTCCGTTTGTATTGACATTCTGGCTCAAAGAAGTATTAACAGTTAATTGAATATTGCATGGTAACTGCCTTATGAGAGTCAAGCCTACATTAGGCCAGTAGCCGTTATAAAAATCTCGAGAAACAGTAATCACTCCGCTTGTTCGATCATTAATTTTAAAATTCAAATTTGTATTCAAATATGAAGAATCCGCAAATGACCTTTGAAAATATGTTCCGCTTTCCACCTGTTCCATCATACTCCCCATTGAAAAAGTCGGATTGGTAGAGTTGTTTCTGGTATATACCCAATTTGGATTAATGCTCCACCCATCTGCAAATTCCCAGGTTCCTCCAACATTTACTGTGCTTAAGCAATTAGCAATATCGGTTCCGCTAAAGAGTCTGCTCCCGTCTATAATTGTTGTTAAATTGAAATTTAATTTTTCATTTGGCGTGATATTGATAATATTTCCAAAATCGCCAATGTTATTAAATGTACCAGGCGGTTCACCGATACGGCTATCAGTGTTAAAAAGGACATCAAGATAGTTTGTCATGCTAGCCCAATTATAAGATTGACTTGATTTCCAACCTCCTCTTCTAGTTTGAAGTCTGTTATCTAGACCAAATCTCATGAAATTTTGAGTATCGATACGGTCAATGTCGTCAAAATAATAAAGATATTTACGATCTGTTCCAAAAGGCTGCAAATAAGTATAATCGACATACGGCTGGAACACATGTCTTATTCCATTCATATTCCAAAAAGCATTCTTGGCATTGTCCCATGACCGGGAAAATTTTGTATTGAGGGTTAAACCGAATTCTGGAATTATTCTGCCGGCGGCTCCTCCGCTATTATTGTAATTTACAACTGTGGCTCCAGAATTAGCTTCAGGCGCTTGTGTAGATAAATTATCCATAAGCTGATCATCGCTTATAGGAATTGAAGAGCTGTTTGTATAGCCCGTTAACCTCAAACCAGCTCTAGGTATTAAGTTAAAACCTTCAAGATTCAATGGATAGTAAGCAAAGTGAACTGTATCTAGTCTTCCGGAACTATAACCTGTTACATCGACTCCATTTCCAAGAGGTGGAACATAACTAGCTCTTGATCTATTAAAACTTGCCCATTGCATGTCATAATAGCCGATACTTGTTTGACCCTGGTAGTAAATATTTTTCCATATTTCCTGTCTTGGGGTAGTTAACTTTAAAGTAGGAAATTCTTGAACAGTTGGAGCAAACGAATTAATTTTTGGACGGAATGTCAAATCTGCTGATAATCTGTCAAATTGATAACTCAAATTAGCATATGTTGGGGGTTCAGGATCAGTAAAAAACCAATTCTGGTAGTAGTCATTCAAGAAATACAGATCGCTTAAAGCGTTGAACCTGCCTCTGAAATCAAGGCGATCTGTAATATGTGTCATATTTTTTATATCAAAGTCATATCTGAATGAATTTAAAGGATAATATCTACTGTCGATTGGAGGAGAATAATTCGGATCCATATCGTTTATCATGTAAATAAATGATTCCGTTTTTGATGCAGCAGTCGAAATATCTGTATAATTTCCAAATCCAAACCCTCTTTTGGTGTAGTACCCAAGCATATTGGTAGTATTAACTTTTAGGTCAGGACTGTCGTATAGTGCCCAGGAATTGGTATTTTGGATAAAAAATCCGTAGTTTGAGCTTACACCTGCATTAAAATTCCAGAATCCCAAATCTCTTTTTGGCGGCTTATACATCACAGGAAGCCAAAAAACAGGAACATCACCAACATATATTATATTGTTATAAGCCCAAAAATGATAAGTATCTACATTTGGAGCATATTGGGTATGAGTTAAATTGGAAGGAGTGTCTCCAGATGGATATGCATCTACCAAACTCGATTTAAAACTATAAACTGAATGGCCTTCTACAAAATCAGGACAAGGGCTTATCTCAGCATCAGGGATTACCAATGATCCGTCAGCTTTTCGTGTCGCTCCGTCAGCTACTACTGTCCATCCTCCAAAATTTCCCTCAAAACTACCTGTTTGAAAAACACCAGTTCCCATATCCCCGATTGCCTTATCTCCTCTCCACGAAACAACTTCAGCTATAACATCTACTACCAGCTTTTGCCTTCCCGTAGGATCCATTACAGTGCCAACTACTTTTAACTTTACATTTGGATCTTTTTCCAATCTTCTAAGATCCCAATATTCAATTTCTTGTCGACTTTTAACAATTCTTGTAAATCTGACATTTCCGGATAAATCGGCAATTTTATTTGTGTTGTTATATACTGCTTTATCCGCGTAAATGATCATATCTCCTTTTCTGATGAACACATTGCCGTAAGCTACCATATTGTCTCCAATAACATCAAAAGAATCAGCCTTGGCCGTGACGCCCTGAATAGCATTAAGCGAATCAATCAAAAAAGCGTTGGAATAGAATGAAAATAGAAAAAAAGTTAGCCAGACAAGCAGGCAAAAAGAAGTGTAAACTTTCTTATAAAAAAACATGTACCTATTCAGAAAAGAAGTGTAAAATATTAATTAGAATTTTATTAACCAAAGACGATTCTATCCAAATAGGAAAAGTATTACAATAAGCTTTATTGAATTTATCAAGGAAAACAATGCTATTTTAATGCCAAAACTCTATAAAGTCTGAGTTGTAATAGCAAAACAAAGCATATCATTAACATTTTTGAGGGGAATTTATGACAAGAGTTGTAGTAATTGGGGCTGCCGGAAGAATGGGAAGGCTTCTTGTAAAAAATATATTGATTTCATCTGATTTAAGACTCGTAGGAGCTATTGAAGCACAAGGAAATCCGACTATTGGCTCGGATGCAGGAGCATTAGCAGGTCTTCCTAATTGCGGACTCCAGCTAACTGATAACCTTAAAGGAAGTTTAGCAAATGCAGATGTGATAATTGATTTTAGCACTGGAAGAATTGTTGAAAACGCAAAACAGGCTTTTTTTAATAATGTAGGAATTGTCATTGGCACGACAGGCCTTGGTCAGGAAGAAAAAAATGAACTTAAAAAACTAGCAGAGGAAGGCGCAAGAATTGTATGCGCTCCGAATATGAGCGTAGGAGTAAATCTGCTTTTTTATCTTGCGGGCTATGTTGCTAAAATATTAGGTGATAGCTATGACATTGAGCTTGTAGAGCTTCACCATAACCAAAAGAAAGACGCTCCAAGCGGAACAGCTGTCAGACTTGTAGAAATTATGGCAGAAGCCCGTAATATGAGCATGGATAGCGATATATGCTACGGAAGAAAAGGAATTACAGGCACTAGAGCTCAAAATGAAATCGGAGTACATGCAGTAAGATGCGGAGATGTAGTCGGAGAACACACAATATATTTTTCAACTTGTGGAGAAAGAGTAGAACTCACGCATAAAGCCTCAACCAGAGAAACATTTGCCCTTGGAGCTCTCAGAGGTGCGAGATTCATTTCAAAATCAGCCCCAGGCTTATATGACATGCAGGATGTCTTAGGAATCAGCAAATCATGTTTGGATACTTAATGAACTTCCTGATATACAACAAAATATTTTAGCATAATCCAAAATTTATTTTTGAAGAAAATATTTCATTACTAAAAGAAATTAATAATTAAGCTATAATACTTCGTGGGTTTAAATCACTAATACCTATAATGGATATGCAAGTTTTCGATAAAGAAATGGCTTTACATAATGTAATGGGTTCAGAAGAAATGCTTCATGAACTTATTAATACTTTCATAACTCATAATATCGATGAACAAAGCATGCAAATATTTTGTAATTCGGTAAGAGATAATGACATTGCATCAATATTCAGAAAAACACACAATCTTAAAAGCACCAGCTTATATGTCGGAGCATCCCTGCTAAGCAAGGCCATAATTAACTTAATTGAATTTACAAGAAGTATGATTGCAACTGTAATACAAAGCTCATATAAAAATATTGACGACAAGTGCGATGAAAACATAACTCAGAAAGAAGTCGATAATGCTGTAGCAATAATTGAACTTAAAAAAACCACTGAACCCGTTTGCTCAATTGTCGAGAAAAACAATCAGGAACTTTATGAAAAATTTACATTTCGTATTGCTTCAGAATTATTCAAATTAACTAAAGCCCATGCCTTTGATCCTATTACTCAAATGACAGAAAAAATACTTTTTGAAGTCCAATCGTATAAATCTACTGTTCAGCCTTTTTTAGATAAAATAATTTAACTTTATGGCTGATCAAAATGCTCTCCCAATCCTTAGAGCTGAAGATGTAAAAATACACTTCCCTGCCTATTCATGCTCTCTAGCTCAAAAGAAAATATCCTATACAAAAGCTGTAGACGGAGTAAACCTTGAAATCAACGCAGGTGAAACTCTAGGGCTTGTAGGAGAATCAGGCTGCGGAAAATCAACTCTTGCAAGGGCGCTTCTTCATCTTGTGCCGCTAACTTCTGGATCAATTTTCTACAATGGAATTGATATTTCCAAGATGAGACATAGAAAACTTAGAGCTCTTAGAAAAGAATTTCAAATAGTTTTTCAGGATCCTTATGCATCTCTAAATCCCAGAATGACGGTAAGAGCAATTCTCGCCGAACCTCTGCTTGAACATAATATAGTGCAGAAAAGCAACCTCCAGCACGAACTTGAAAGACTGATGTCGATAGTCGGACTTTCTGCTAAGATGTTCAATAAATTCCCTCATGAATTCTCAGGTGGGCAAAGACAGAGAATAGCTTTAGCCAGAGCTTTATCTCTTAAACCAAAAATTCTTGTAGCTGACGAACCTGTTTCAGCCCTTGACATTTCAGTTCAGGCGCAAATATTAAATTTGATATCAACCCTACAGAAACAAATGGAGTTGTCACTTATTTTTATATCTCATAACATGTCAGTAGTAAGGCATATTTGCTCAAAAGTTGCAGTGATGTATTCAGGCAAAATAGTTGAAATGGCAACAACCAAAGATATCTTTGATAACCCTCGGCATCCATATACAAAAACACTTTTAAAATCAATACCAATTCCCGATCCTATATTAAGGAAACAGTAATTGAATATTTCTAAAAAAAACTATGAATAATTTTGAAGACTCTCTAATTAAATTCTGTTCACAAAAACCTCATTTTATCCTTAAAGAAGCTGAAACTGTTTTAGGAAAAATAAAACCACATAACCAAAGTATCGCAGACTTATTAGAATATTGTTCTTTGACTTTCAGAGATTTGTCAAAAAAGCAGAATGATAGATTTTTCTCAAGACATCATTTCTTTAAGGGATTTAAATTCAAAATTGAATTAAGTGATTTTGAAATTGAAAATTCGCTCCTTATTCCCGGACATAAATTTATCCCTTTTTATTTTTCTGATCTATTTTCATCTTCGCTCTCATTAATCGATAATAAAACAAAAAAGCCTATCCCTTCAAAAAGAATATCTTTCAAACTTCGGGATTTATATGAATATTATTTTGCTTTCCCCTCTGAAACGATTAAAGAATCTATTATTGCTGATGACAAAACTAATTCAAAAGTTATAGGAAAAAATCCTGATGGGATTGTAACCATCAGAGTTTTTGATCTTAAGCAATTTTTTAAATCTTTAAATTGTAACAATTTCAATTTTCTTATTCTAGAAGTATCAGACTGGACAAAAGGCGAATTCATAATAGATATCTGCAAAAATGAGTTAACTTTGGATCAGGAACAGGCCTACATGTTCGCTGAAGAACTTGAAAGCTCTCTTTACAAAGTATTTGAATATTTTGGCCCTTATATTGATGTACCTGAACAACTTGCATGGGCTTTCTTCCTTTCAGAAAAGAAAATTTTAAATATCCCTATTATCACACTAGAAGAGGCTTTACATATTTCAGAGAATATTGATTACAAATATTTTGAAGATAATAGTATTTTGTGGTTTAAAAATGATGATGTTACACTATGGGAGAAAAATTGTGAAACAACCAATAACAACCCTTTTTCCATATCCTCAGGTAAAATATCTTCAATTGATTCAATTTTTGATGAACTAGGAATCCCTCTTACTTCTAAAGAACTTAATTTATTTATAAATACTTTCGGAGAAAAAGATCTTACTCTCTCGAGCTTTATCAGCAATTGCCTTCCCGTTCATATTCCATTTAAGGACAAAGCTCAGGAAGTAGCTTTATTAAACAAAATAGAAGAGTTATATGAAAATCCCAGGCAGATAATATTATTTCCAGATAACAGTAGTGATTTAAAATTTATTCATAGTAGTGTTATCAGACTTAGAAAAATTTTCATTTTTTATTCATTTGAAAAATTAACTGTAAACCGTTCTAAAGAAGAAGCATCTCTGGCTTATCGAGAAATAAGAGATCAGATTAACTCTTTATCTTCTATTCTATCATTCTATATGAATAACCCTGACAATCTAAATCATATAAGTAAAATCTCAGCCTTAACTGATTACATCGAAAACCATTTCTCAATAATAGAAAGTTTTTTAAACAACTGAAAGATCTTTAAAATTACTAATTTCATTTTTGTAAGACCTTAATATTTACACTTACAATATTGATATCAAAAACTTTTATACCCTTTACGCTTAACTTTTTTTGTATTTTCATATCAATCTGTATTACAACATTTTATAATATTATATTTTCTTCTTAATATTTTGGCATGTTTGTTGCTTACTTATATCTTGTTTCCTAAGCACTAAAACCAAATTTATAAGGAAGAAGTATGAAAAAAAGACTCTTAATAACAGGAATATTGACAATGCTGACCATCAGCTCTTACGCTGAACTTGTAACATCCAGCGTATACACAGGAACTATTACGGAACTTCCCAATCCAGGCACAGTCATAAAAAAAGGTTCCATTTTAGTTAAATTTGACGACACCCCGATAAATGCTCAGATCGAAGCATTAAAAGCCGATATAGAAGCAACTAAACTTCTCATTGCAAATAAAAAAGACGATTGCGATAGAGTTACAAAACTTATTGATAAATCTGCTGTGAGTAAAAATGATTATCAGGACGCTTGTTATGATTATGAAACAGCAAAAGTTACACTCAAAATGAAGGAAGCTGAATTGGCAAAATTAGAAAGCGATAAGACATGTTTTACAATAGTTGCGCCTTATGATTGCAAAATATGCAAAGTATTCATCATGCAAAATTCAGGAACGGATATTGGACAGGAAATTCTTGAAGTTGAACGCTTAAATTAGTTTAAACGATTGCCTTTTTTTACAGGAGAGCCAAAGGCTGGCTCTCACTTTTATCTTTTATCATTTTTTACAATTTCCCCGGGAAGAGTTGAGGCATAAGAATAAATTTTGCGACCTGGATAAATTGTAGTATTAATGCCTGTGTGAACTTCCTCTCCCACAATTACTCCGAGTTTTCTTCTGCCAGTATCTATAAAATCAGATTCAACTAAACATTTGTGATTTTTCCCATCATGCCTTAGATTGGCAGTAATTGTGCCGGCTCCAAAATTGGTTTTTGTACCAATAATAGAATCACCAATATAACTTAAATGGCCTATGCTCACTTTATTCATTATTAATGAATTTTTAAGTTCAACTGCTTGCCCTATATGACATTCGTCTCCAATATAGGTATTTCCTCTTATATAACAGTTCGGTCCTATTTTTGAATTCTTTCCTATTACGGCATTTCCTTCTATATAAACTCCTGGTAAAATCACACTTCCTTCTCCCAATATTATTTTACCGTCAATAGTTGCTCCAGTTCTAACAGTGCCATAGATATAGGTTTCTGATAATTCAGCTATGCTTTCTTCATTTATTTTTATAAAATCCCATGGATATGTGATAATTAAGGAATCTTTGTCTATTTTGAGTTTTGCTTCACTTCCCTTAACTTCGAAAAGAACAGATGAATTTTCTTCAACAATTATTCCTCCTAAGTTTTTCGCTATTTCATTTAGAATATTTCTTGACGGCCAGAAATCAGATCGGATTTTGATTTCTGCATTTCCAAACTTTGATAAAATTTCTTTCAGTCTCTTTTCCTGTAAAAGAGAAAGCGTTGTGCCGGCTAAAGGAAAATCTCCAAGTCTTTCTGAATAGTTTTCAAACGGCGCAAGAGTCTTTTTTAGAGTATTTTTTAAGTAAACTATCTGCATAATTTTTTGCTAACTAATTAAGTTTATTTTCAGCTATTGCTGCTATTTTTTTTGTCCATGAATCAGCTATTTTGTAAGTTTTTGCTTCAATCATTATCCTTATGAGATTTTCAGTACCGGAATATCTTACAAGAACTCTGCCGTTTTCCTTTAGCTCCGTTTCACATTTTTTGATTTCTTCAGCAAGTTCAGGCACTTTATCGATAGGGATCTTCTCCTTAACCTTGATATTGACAAGTTTCTGGGGAAATTCTTCCATGCAGTTTGCCAATTCGGCTAAAGGTTTCTGCTGTTCTATCATCATTTTCAGCACATGAAGAGCTGTAATTATTCCATCTCCAGTTGTTACATAATCCATAAAGATGATGTGCCCGGATTGTTCGCCTCCAAGATTAAAATTACCCTCCCGCATTTTTTCAATTACATATCTGTCGCCAACTTGGGTAGTTATTAACTCTATTCCATGTCTGACCATAGCATGCCTGAGACCTATATTGCTCATCACAGTAGAAACTAAAGTATCATTTGAAAGCCGTCCTAATTCTTTGTAATAGATTGCGCACATTGCTAGGATTTTATCACCGTTAACGACAGCTCCGTTGCTATCAAGCAAAATTACTCTGTCTGCATCTCCGTCAAAACAAATTCCAACATCTGCCTGATGTTCCCTGATAAGATTGGATATGTTTCCAGGATACATAGCTCCGCAATTTTTATTTATATTAAAACCGTCAGGATCAACTCCGACTTTTATAACTTCGGCTCCCAATTCTCTAAATATCCACGGGGCAATGCTATACGCTGCGCCATTAGCGCAATCAAGAATAACTTTTAAGCCTTTTAAACTTGAATCTTTAATAGTACTTTTAGCAAACTCGACATATCTTCCCTTTGCGTCTTCTATTCTATGCGCTTTCCCAAGCAAATTTGTTCCAACATGTTCGCTATTTATATCTCCGCTGAACATTATGTCTTCTATTTTTAACTCTTCGGAATCAGGCATTTTAAATCCATCAGCTCCAAAAATTTTCAATCCGTTATCTTCATAAGGATTATGAGAAGCTGTTATCATTATTCCGCAATTAGCATTAAAGGATTTAATAAGTCTGGCAATCGCTGGAGTAGGCAGAGGGCCAACGCTGTAAACATCCATTCCCATACTGACAAGTCCGCTCTCAAGAGCACTTTCAAGCATATATCCTGAGAGTCTTGTATCTTTTCCGATGACGGCTCTGAAAACGCCCTCTCTATCTGCTTTGAAATACTTTCCCAGTGATTTGCCTAGCATCAGCGCTATTTCTGGAGTAATCGGGTATGTATTGGCTTTACCTCTTATTCCATCTGTTCCGAATAGTTTCTTTTCCATTTTAAGGTCCTCTCATTCCAAATCTTTTTTCCCAGTGATGAACCTTTTTCAGTCCCCACTTACCATATTCAATTTCAATCAAATCAAACCTGTATTTTATTGCAGGATTGCCTATTTTACACAAATAATCGACTGCTGCACTTTCAATCCTTTCTGCTTGATGTTTTCTGAGCCAAGTTTCATCTGCTGAATTGTCACCTTTATCTAAGGTATGACGAGTTTTAACTTCTACAAAACATAGGATTTCTCCATCTCTGGCAATAATATCTATTTCTCCTGTTCTATTATCAGAAATAAAATTCCTTTTCAATATATCAAAGCTCTTAGCCCTAAGAAGTTTTGTAGCCAGGTTTTCCCCTTTTTGGCCTAATTTTAAATGAGAAACCATGTCAACTATTTTATTATTTATTTCTTTTTCTGAGTCTTAGTATCTCCATATGATGACGAATTGCCTGAAGCTCTTTGAATAAGTCTTAAGAAAAGAGCTAAGATCAAACAAACAAAAGGAATAAAATATAACATAATAGTATGACCATTAAAGAACAATGAATTTTCAGCCAGCAAATTTATATTAGCTGGATCAGGTCGCCCTGTGATATAGTTTCCTATAAACGAATCTATTGATTTTATTGCAGGAAACGCAAGAAGCATCCCAACCAAAGCAAGAAAAGAGTAAATCCTTCCTGTTCCAAAAGAAACAATCGCTGTTAATGGAATATGTCCGCATAAAGCAACTCCTAACCCTGATATTATTGCGCCAATTACAATGGGCCAAAATTTATAGTTTGAAGGATTTAAATTGATTAGCCCAAATTTATGAAGGAAATAAAATAGCGGAACTCCAACTGTAATTGATACAAGATAAGTTATAGCTAAACTGTTATCTTTGAAATGAATTTGATTTATAAAAGTTTTTCTCTCGGACAGAGATGCTTTTACTATAATAAAACCAAATAAAATGCCGATAATTAAAGCAGCAATAATTTTTGAATTTCCAGAGAGCTCAAGATGATTCATATTAAATCCTGATTATTTATTTTTCATCAATGCTAATTTTAAGAGACATTAGAGTTCCAAGAATAACTGATTCAATGAAGACTATTATTATATAAACGGCAACAACAATAAAAAGACCTAATGCATCGCTCCACATTTTTAAAAATGTATCTCCAGCTATTATCATCCCTGCCATTGAAAGGAATCCACCTATAAAATTTATCAAAACCCCAATAGATAGGTAATAAGCCGGTCCCTTAGAAAGATGATCCTCAGGAAATAATTGAAATTTAAATTGTTTTCCTGCTAAAGCTGCTATTATAGAACCAATCAAAACTCCTAAAATAAAAATCTCTTCCCAGCTAATTTCAAAACTTTCTCCATTAACCGCATCAAGTGTTTTTGTCATAATTTTCGAATATGCCTCTAATGTCCCTACATAGCCATTAAGAACAAAAAGACTGATAGCAAAAAGTATTGCTATTAGAACTCCTGCTAACCAAGGTGATATTTTAGACGCGAATATGCTTTTAAACATATTTTCCTCTTTTAATTATTCATTATTTAAATTGGGGAATTTAAAGTATATAAAGAATCCTGCCGCATAGCCCTATTTGCATGACATAAAGCAAGCCCCAGAGCATCTGTAGCATCAAATTCTAATTGAGAAATATCAATTCCCAAAAATGAAGACATAATTGTCGCAACCTGTTCTTTTGAGGCAGTTCCTATCCCACCAGCTGCCATTTTAACTTCTTTTGGAGAATATGCATAGATTGGAATATCCAAAGAGGACAAGGCAGTCATTACAGCTCCTCTTGCATAGCCTAATATCATGGTGGTTCTTACATTTTTACCGAAAAAGGCTCCTTCAATTGCTGCCACATCCACTTTGAAAGTTTTTACCAGTTCTTGAATTCCATAATATAGCCTGGTCAAACATTTACTTTGAGGTAATTCTTTTCTGTTCTTTATCAGACCGCAATCAATTGTTTTAAATAAATCTCCATTGGCATTTATTATCCCGTATCCTGTGCATCTCAAGGCAGTATCTACTCCAAGTATTACCATTGAAAACCTTTATCAATCGATCTGAATTGTTTCAAGAATTTCTTCCGGAATATCAAAATTAGCATGAACGCTCTGGACATCGTCGAGTTCTTCGAACTTTTCAACAAGTTTAATAATTCTTGTAGCTTTGTCTTTATCTTTAATCTGAACATAATTCTCGGGTTTTCTGGTAAGTTCGGATTCATCAGGAGTAATTTTTGCAGACTGGAGGGCTTTTGATATGCTATCGAAAGCTTCAACAGGCGCCCATATTTCAGCACTACCGTCAATGACTTCTATATCTTCTGCTCCAGCATCGATAACGATGTCCATTAATTTTTCTTCTGAAGCGTTCTCTCCTGTCACAACAAAACGGGATTTGCGCGGAAACATCCATGAAACAGCTCCGCTGCTTCCCATATTTCCACCATTCTTATCAAAAACAGCTCTCACTTCACTGCTGGTGCGGTTTCTATTGTCTGAAAGGCATTCCACAAGAATTGCTACTCCATCAGTTCCATAGCCTTCATAAACTATCTCTTCAAAACTGCTTGCATCCGCGTCTTCTCCTGAACCTTTTTTTATAGCTCTCTCTACATTGGCTACTGGCATGTTAGCAGATTTAGCAGCAAGGATAGCAGCTCTAAGTCTGGCATTTGTGTTAGGATCAGATCCTCCTGTCTTTGCTGATACTATTATTTCTTTTGACAGTCTTGAAAATATTTTACCTTTTTTCTTATCGGCTGCGCCTTTCTTATGCTTTATATTTGCCCACTTGCTATGACCAGACATAAGTTCCCCTTAAAGTTTGATAATTAACAAAATGATATTGAGTTTAAAAATAGCAAAATCCATAAAAAAAACAATAGTCATTTAACTTATACTTTTCTCTTACTTCTCATCCTTAAGCTTAATAAAACCCTTCTAAAATAGTTAAAATCTATCTCAATACAACAAAAATTGATATATCTTTCATTTACTCTGCAGCTTCGGTTCCTAGAATATTGCCTTTTGTCAAAGTTAAATCAATATTGTTCTTTCTAAGGGAAGCTCCTCCTATTTGCCCTGAATAAATTTTTCCATCAGGCATAATTGTGTTGGAAAATACAGTGTCAGAAAAGTGCCTCTTCGCCCAAATGATAAGTAAAGTTTATAAATCAGCCTCAGTTTTAGTATTTGGGAGATTATAGATTTTGAGGATGAAATATTCCTTATCCCTGAAGCCGTAAGCTTGGCGGATGAG